>CAYJJV010000005.1:59574-89440 GCA_964370585.1 uncultured Alistipes sp.
ATTGGGTTCAGAATGACGGGTTGTGGTTCAGAGTGATAAAGTTGTCGTCATTGCGGGCTTGACCCGCAATCTCGCAAATAGATTTTTAATATAAAACAGATGTCCAAGCTATACGATATATTTCTAAAGTACCCTAAAATATCGACCGACACTCGCAAAATTGAGCGAAATTCGATATTCTTTGCGCTTCGTGGCGCCTCGTTTGATGGCAATGCCTTCGCACTCGAGGCACTTGAGCGGGGCGCTGCATATGCTGTTGTGGATGATGCGGCACTGCCACAAAACGAGCGTCTAATCCTTGTAGACGATGCCCTGTCGGCTCTGCAAAACTTAGCCCGAGAGCACCGCCAAGCGCTTGCAATACCCATCATAGCTATATCGGGCAGCAATGGTAAGACTACGACCAAAGAGTTGCTACACAGCGTTTTATCACAAAAATTTATGACCTACGCCACACGTGGTAACCTCAATAACCATATCGGTGTGCCATTGACCCTGCTCTCGATGGATGCTACAACTGAGCTTGGCATTGTCGAGATGGGGGCGAGTGCACAAGGCGAGATTGCGCTGCTGTGTGACGTGGCGCAACCCAACTATGGTATGCTGACTAACGTAGGACGTGCACATCTTGAGGGTTTTGGTGGCGAGGATGGTGTGCGCAGGGGCAAGGGGGAGCTATACGACTACCTCGCTGCAACTGAAGGTGTGGCATTTGTTATGGATGAGGATGCACCCCTTCGTGAGATGGCATCGGAGCGCTCGCCACTCAAAGTGCATAGATACTCGGTGCACCTTGCCGATGGCGTCAAAAGCCACCTTGAGGGGGATTACAACCGCTTTAATGTCGCTGCCGCTATCGCTGTTGGCGAAGCGTTGGGTGTCGAGCGTGATGCAATTTTTAGGGCGATTGAGGGGTATGAGCCCCAAAATAATCGCTCGCAAAGGCTCACAACCCCTCGCAACACCCTGATTGTGGATTGCTACAACGCCAACCCATCATCGGTAAAGGCATCAATAGACAATTTTATCGCAGAATCATCGGCAGGGCGCAGCTCTAAAGCTCTTATCTTGGGCGATATGATGGAGCTTGGCGAGTGGAGTGAAGAGGAGCATAAAAAAGCTCTATTTAATGCCTTGCAGGGCGATATTGCGCAGATTTTTGTTGTTGGAGAGCACTTTGCGAGGGCTACTGAGCAGTTGCTGCAAAGTGAATATGTTGTACCCTTTGTTGATTGCGAGGCGCTGTGCGAAAGGCTTAAAACAGAGCCACTTAATGATGCCATAATCTTAATCAAGGGTTCACGCAGCATAGGTTTGGAGCGTACAATCGAATATTTATAGTTTTATTATATTTTTTATGAAGAGAATTATCAACCCTTGGGAGGCGGGAGCTACGGAAGGGGGCTTTGGATGGCGCAAGGATAACCCTAAGGGGTTACAGATGGAGTTTTTTGAGGATGGCGATGACATAGTGGCATTTTGGCGCCCCACGCCCGATTTTCAGAGCTGGCCAAAAACTCTGCACGGTGGTATTCAAGCCACGTTGATGGATGAGTTGAGTATGTGGGTTGTGATTCGCAAGTTGCAGACCTTTGGCGTAACCTCGAAGATGGAGATACGCTACCATAAGCCCGTTTCGACCGACTCGGAGAGGGTGACAGTGCGTGCTCGCATCGTGCGGCAGAGGCGCACAATCATCGATATTGAGGCGAGCATCACAGACGACAAGGGCGAGGTTTGCGCAACGGGTGCATTTGTCTTCTTCACAACCCCTGCCGAGAAGGTGCGCCGTGAACACAACTTTCAGGGGTGCGATGTTGAGCAGTGATTGTATAGATGATAATTAATCACTATTTTCTATTGTTTTTTTGTACTATTAAATATTTTTTCTAAATTTGCAATATATATAGGCCTAATCGCCATCAAACTACGACCCGATTAAATTAGGCTTTTTTTTGCTCTTGTCAGGCAAAGTGGTACACTTGCGTGTATCCGCTTTGCAGAGAGCAAGGGGATGTCGTAGTCCCGATGGCGTGCAGGTGGATGCACGCTTTTTGTATATATAACCAACTTAAAACTAAATTGATTATGAATAGGACTAAATAGAATAGTGAAAGTTTATAACATTGAATAACAACCTTTTAAATCGCTACTGAAGCTCGATAAATCCAATAATTTTCAGCTAAATTCTGTAAAAATGCCATAGAAGTGGTTGTTGTTGCAATATTTGCAATAAAAAATTTGCATCGATAGATTTTTATTCATACCTTTGCAACGGAGATGTAAAACTAATTTAGAGGATTAAAAACTTAAATTTTTCGCAACTTTTACGATAAATAGACAACTAAAAAATAGATGTTTTGCAATCGTGTTGTGATCCCGAAAGGAATCGAACCTTTATCGTAAGAACCGGAATCTTATATTCTATCCATTGAACTACGGGACCATTGGGTGCACAAAGATGAAAAAAAATATTGATATTACCAATACTATGACTATCAAAGAGAATCAAAATTGGCAAAGAGTAGAATCGGTTATCGAGTGGGCAAATATGTCTACAAACTATTTTGCAAAGTATATAGGCCTGCCTCGTGGTGAGAACCTATATCAAATCAAGAAGGGCAATAATGGCATTTCACGTGATTTGGCAGCCAAGATTATTGCACGTTTCCCCGCCATAAGTAAGTTGTGGCTACTCACGGGCGAGGGTGAGATGTTTGCCTCGTCTGAACACCAACCCGCTGTGTTGGATGCATCACAAAAAGAGCAGACTACCAAGCAGCGAAAGGGTGTAGGAGTGCCATTCTATAGTGTTGGCTTGGCAAGTGGAATTAGAAATCTATCGGAGATAAGACCCGACTATAATATGATTGTTCCATATATTGGCGAGTATGATTTTGCAATTCGTGAGAGCGCAACAATTACTCGACAAGATGCAGTCACTTCGCCCATACTATTTTTAAAGGGTGTTGAACCAAATCAGATGGAGTTAGGCAAAGAGTATGTTGTAGTTGATGAAGATAGCGTGAGAATTGAGCGTATATTCTCATCTAATGCATTGGCTGAAGGGGTGCAGAAGGTCTATCGCATAGTTGCAAAATTAACGATGGCGTAGCAGGGTAGAGAAAAGAGTGTAAATATTGGTTGTTTTTTTGAGTGTCTGTTGCAAAAGTGATAAAAAAGCAATATCTTTGTCCCGATTTAAATAATACAGACTATTGTTTATGAGTTGCAAATTCAACATATCTTTGGCTCAGTGCTGTGGCGGTCACTTCGCTTTGCAGGGTGTTTGGCTCCAAGATTTGGATTTTTGCCTCATTTTTTGATTTATTAGGGTAACCGTTTATGGTTGCCCTATTTTTTTGCCTATGGTACAACAATATATAAATGCACGCATCTATCGTCGAGGCAACATTGAGCTTGGTAACTTTACTATTGCCGATGGGCGCATTGTCGATTGTGACCCAGCGATAACTCCCGACGAGGTTATCGATATGCAGGGCGCCCTGCTCACGGCAGGGTTAGTGGATGTGCACGTGCATCTACGTGAACCGGGCTTGTCGCACAAAGAGACGATAGCTACGGGCACAGCTGCGGCAGCACGAGGAGGTTACACCACCATCTGTTCGATGCCCAATGTTGTGCCAGCGCCCGATTGTAGCGACAGTCTAAAGCTCCAAGAGCAGATTATCGAACGTGATGCACGTGTGCGAGTTCTGCCATACGCCTCAATTACTATGGGGCAGAGGGGCGAGGGCGAGTTGGTCGATTTTGAGGCTCTATCTGAGCGAGTTTTCGCCTTCTCGGATGATGGACGAGGTGTACAGAGCGATAGCTTAATGTTGGCCGCTATGGAGCGTGCAGCGGCGGTAGGCAGGGCGATTGTTGCACATTGTGAGGTGGAGGAGCTATTGCAGGGTGGCTATATCCACGATGGGGAGTATTGTAAGCGCAATGGCCATAAAGGCATCTCATCTGAGAGTGAGTGGCGACAGATTGAGCGTGATATTGCGGCGGTCGAAAAGACGGGAGTGCAGTACCACGTATGCCACATATCGACCAAAGAGAGTGTCGAGTTGGTGCGCAAAGCAAAGGCAAAGGGGCTAAATGTGACCTGCGAAACGGCACCACACTACCTACTGCTATGTGATGAGGATCTGCAGGAGGATGGGCGCTTTAAGATGAACCCACCGCTGCGTTCTGTCGAGGATAGAGCGGCACTTGTGGCGGGTATTAAGGATGGTACGATAGATATGATAGCTACCGACCACGCACCGCACACCGCTGAAGAGAAGTCGAAAGGTCTACAGGGTAGCGCAATGGGTGTTGTGGGGTTGGAGTGCTCGTTTGGCGTTTTGTATAAACATTTAGTTGTTGAGGGGGTTATATCGTTAGAGCGCCTATTGGAGTTGATGGCTTATGCCCCACGTAGGATATTTGGCATACGAGGTGGCTTAGAGGTGGGCGATGTGGCCGACTTTGCGGCATTCGACCTTGATGCTGAGTGGAGTGTTGTGCCAGCCGAGTTCTTGTCAAAGGGGCGAGCGACCCCATTTGAGGGGTGGGCAGCGCAGGGTGAGGCTATCTTGACCGTTGTCGGTGGCGAAACAGTATATGAAAGAGTTTCGTCTCCGTCATTGCGGGCTTGACCCGCAATCTTGCTCACAGAATATATAGTGGAGATTGCGGATCAAGCCCGCAATGACCAACAGTGACTTTAGAACGAACACAAGTAGATAGATAAAATTATAAATATTTAGGTAATAAAGGATGAAACCATACACAAAAAAGATTGTATTGGAGAACGGTAGAGAGTTCTACGGATATGGGTTCGGCATAGATTGCGATGTCATCAACGAGATTGTATTCAACACCTCGATGGTTGGCTATCAAGAGATTATATCTGACCCGTCATACACCGACCAGATGGTCGTGATGACCTACCCATTGATTGGTAACTATGGAACTGCCGATGAGGATTACGAGACAAAATTCCCAACTATTGGAGGTCTAATTGTCAGAGAGTACAATGATCGCCCATCAAATTTCCGATACACCCGAACGCTGAACGAGGTCTTCGAGGAGCTGAAGATTCCAGCCATCTCGGGCATCGACACACGTGCCTTGACACGTATCATTCGTGACGAGGGTAGCCAAAAGGTATTGATAACTTCAGCCGATACGCCTTTGGCAGAGGCAATGGAGCGTATCGAAGCCTATACGCTACCACGTGATATGGTCGCACGTGTGAGTTGTAAGAAGCGTTGGTTCTCACGAACGCCCAACCATAAATTTGATGTTGTGGCTATCGATTGTGGTATAAAATACAATATTATCAGGGAGCTAAACCGTAAGGGATGCAACGTCACAATCGTACCATTTGATGCCACCATTGAGGAGATTATGGCATTCAACCCCGACGGCATATTTCTCTCGAATGGTCCGGGCGACCCCAAAGATGTTACGCCAGTCATCGAGAAGGTGCAGGCATTGAGGGGTAAGCTACCGATTTTTGGTATCTGTATGGGGCACCAAATTGTATCGATAGCCTATGGAGCTAAGAGCTTTAAGATGAAGTTCGGGCATAGAGGTGGCAACCACCCCGTGAAGTGTTTGGAGAGTGGCAAAATTGAGATTACAAGCCAAAACCACAGCTATGCAATTGATGCCGAATCATTAAAGGCGACACGACTCGAGGCGACACACATAAATCTGTTGGATAACACCGTTGAGGGTGTTGAGTGCCGTGAGGATATGATTTTTTCGGTACAGTATCACCCCGAGAGCGCACCCGGACCGCAGGATAGTGTCTACCTATTTGATAAGTTTATTAAGATGATGGAGGAGCAAAACAATGGCTAAAAGAGAGGATATTCGCAAAGTTATGGTGATTGGCTCAGGACCAATCGTTATCGGTCAAGCCGCTGAGTTTGACTATGCAGGCACACAGGCGTGTATGGCGCTAAAGGAGGAGGGCTATGAGGTTGTATTGGCAAACTCGAACCCTGCAACAATTATGACCGACACAAATATTGCCGATAAGGTATATATGGAGCCCTTGACTCTGGAGTATATCGCCAAGATTATACGCTACGAGCGCCCCGATGCCATCGTTCCGAGCTTGGGCGGGCAGACGGGTCTTAACTTGGCTGTTCAGTTGGCTAAAAAGGGCATCTTGGATGAGTGTCAGGTTGAGATTCTGGGCACCTCGTTTTCGAGTATCGAGCGTGCCGAAGATCGTGAGCTCTTCAAGGAGCTATGTATATCGTTGGGCGAGCCAGTCCTCCCCTCGAAGATTGCCAACACCATCGAAGAGGGTGTTGAGGTGGCACGTGAGATTGGCTATCCGATAGTTCTGCGCCCCGCATTCACGTTAGGCGGTACGGGTGGCGGTTTTGCCGACAATGAAGAGGAGCTGCGTGAGATGATGCGCACGGCTCTCTTTCTCTCGCCCACATCGCAGGTGTTGATTGAGAAGAGCATCAAGGGCTACAAAGAGATTGAGTATGAGGTTATTCGTGATAAGAACGATACTGCCATAGCAATATGTAATATGGAGAATATCGACCCAGTGGGTGTGCATACTGGCGACTCGATTGTGGTAGCCCCCTCGCAGACACTTACCAATCGTGAGTATCAGATGTTGCGTGATTCGGCACTCAAAATTATCCGTGAGCTCAAAATCGAGGGTGGATGCAACGTGCAGTTTGCGCTCGACCCGCTATCATTTAAATACTTCCTTATCGAGGTTAATCCACGTGTTTCACGCTCGTCGGCTTTAGCATCTAAGGCTACGGGCTACCCCATAGCACGTGTGAGTGCCAAGATTGCCATAGGAATGACCTTAGATGAGATTGCTTTGGCTAATACTCCTGCCTCGTTTGAGCCTGCGTTGGACTATGTTGTGACCAAGATAGCTCGCTTCCCGTTTGATAAGTTTGCCGACGCCTCGAATGCGTTGGGCACACAGATGAAGGCGACGGGCGAGGTAATGTCGGTTGGGCGCACGATGGAGGAGTCGCTGTTGAAAGCTGTACGCTCGTTAGAGATAGGGGTATGCCATATTTATCATAAGAAGTTTGCAGAGTGGACGAATGAAGATATGCTTGCCTATATCAAGCAGGGCACTGACGATCGTCTATATGCCATTGCGCAACTAATTCGCAACGGCATCGACCCATTGATGATATTCAATGCCACAAAGATTGATCTATTCTTTTTGGAGAAGTTCAAAAATATTGTCGAATTCGAGAGCGTAGTAGCTCAAAACCCAATGTGCATCGAGACCCTGCGTGATGCTAAGCGTATGGGCTTTAGCGATAAGTTCATCGGGCAACTTTGGGGTAAGAGCGAGGCTGAGATGTATTCTCTGCGCAAGGCAAACGCAATCTTCCCAGTCTATAAGATGATTGACACCTGTGCCAGCGAGTTCTCATCCTACGTCCCATACTTCTACTCAACTTATGAGGATGAAAATGAGTCGATAGTGAGCAATAAGGAGAAGATTATTGTGTTGGGTTCTGGCCCTATCCGCATTGGGCAGGGCGTTGAGTTTGACTACTCGACAGTCCACGCTATATGGTCAATTCGTGAGGCGGGCTACGAGGCGATAATCATCAACAACAACCCCGAAACTGTTTCGACCGACTATACGACAAGCGACAAACTATACTTCGAGCCCTTGACCGTTGAGGATGTTATGAATGTCATCCAATATGAGCGCCCAAAGGCGATTGTAGTATCGTTGGGTGGTCAGACGGCTATCAACTTAGCTGAGCCTTTGGCAGCGTTGGGTGTGCCGATTATCGGTACCGATACCGAAGCCATCCGCAACGCTGAGGATAGGGGGTGTTTCGAACGCATTATGAAGGAGCTGCAAATTCCACAGCCTGAGGCTGAGGCGGTCGTAGATATTGAGTCGGGAGTTCGTGCTGCCGAGAAGATTGGCTACCCGGTTTTGGTGCGCCCGAGCTATGTTTTGGGTGGTCGTGCGATGCAGATTGTCAGTTGCGAAGAGCGCCTACGCCACTACCTTCAAACAGCTGTCGATGTGAATGAGGATTCGCCCGTCTTGGTCGATAGATATATTATGGGTAAGGAGTTAGAGGTTGATGCTATTTGCGATGGCGAGAGTGTATTTATTCCCGGCATTATGGAGCACGTCGAGCGCACGGGAGTCCATTCGGGCGACTCGATAAGCGTCTACCCAGCCTTTAGCGTGAGCCAAAAGGTGAAGGATAAGATTATCGACTACACCGTTAAGTTGGGTCTAAGAATTGGCATCGTTGGACTCTACAATATTCAGTTTATCTTGGATGGCGAGGAGGATGTCTATGTTATCGAGGTCAATCCCCGTTCGTCACGCACCGTGCCCTTTATCTCAAAGGCTACGGGTGTGCAGATGGCGCATATAGCCACGCAGGTTATCTTGGGGCACTCGTTGCGTGAGCAGGGCATCGAAGAGGTCTATGGCGAGGAGTCTAAACGTTGGTATGTCAAGGCGCCAACATTCTCATTCTCGAAGATTCGAGGGATGGATTCTTACCTTTCGCCCGAGATGAAATCAACGGGCGAGGCTATCGGCTATGACGACAAGCTCACACGTGCCCTATACAAGGCGTTGCAGGCGACTGGTATGAATGTGTCGAACTATGGAACTATCTTCGTTACAATAGCCGATGATGATAAGCAGAAGGCGCTGCCACTCATTAAGCGCTTCTACGATTTGGGATTCAATATCGAGGCGACAAAGGGTACGGCAGATTTTCTGCGTCAGCACAGCATCAGAACCCGCACACGTATGAAGTTGGGCGATGGTAGCAACGATATTATTGACTCGCTACGTCAAGGTCACGTTAGCTATGTGATTAACACGATAGATATTAACCAGCACAACACACGCTTGGATGGGTATGAGATACGTGCGGCAGCTGTCGAGAACAACGTCACGGTCTTTACATCGTTAGACACTGTTGGGGTTTTGTTGGATGTTTTGGAGGAGATAACACTACGTGTTTCAACAATTAACTCCATATAACCGCCATTGAAAAATAGGTAAAAAAATGGGCAATAAAAATTCAAATACCTTAACCATCATTGTCAATCACATCCAACCGTCATTGCGGGTCGAGCCGCAATCTCAATTGTGGCGGTTGAAGTTGAGATTGCGGGTCGAGCCCGCAATGACGGAGAGGGGAAAATTGTTTTTAGTAAACACTAATGTAAAGTAGATGTACAAAAAAGGGGTATACACAATCGAAGATAATCGAGCGCTGAACGATGATGTTTATCTAATGCGCTTGGTGGGCGATACGCAATATATTACATCATCGGGGCAGTTTATAAATATCGCTATCGAGGGGTTATATCTGCGTCGTCCCATCTCGGTGTGCGACTATGACGAGAGCTCAATTACAATCATATATAAGGTTGTGGGCGAGGGTACAGAGCGTATGAATCGAATGGTGGTGGGCGATACGTTGGAGTGCTTGACGGGGCTTGGCAACGGCTTTTCGGTCGATGTTGGCGCCTCTCGGCCCCTGCTCATTGGTGGTGGCGTGGGTGTGCCTCCGCTATATAATCTGGCTAAGCGACTCATCGCAAAGGGGTGTACGGTGCAGGTTGTTTTGGGTTTTGGCTCTAAGGCTGAGATATTTTTCGAGGATGAGTTTAGAGCTTTGGGGTGCGAGGTCTATATTAGCACCGTGAATGGCGATGCGGGTACAAAGGGCTTTGTGACTGATGCCATTAAGGAGAATAATTTGCAGTTTGACTACTACTATACGTGTGGACCAACGCCAATGCTAAAGGCACTATCGGAGAGTTTAGAGCAACAAGGCGAACTAAGTTTTGAAGAGCGTATGGGGTGTGGATTTGGAGTCTGTATGGGTTGTACGTGCAAGACAAAATATGGAGCGAAGCGCATCTGTCGTGAAGGTCCAGTAGTTAAAAGCGAGGAGGTCGTATGGTAGATTTAAGAGTGAATTTGGCAGGCTTGGAGTTGGATAACCCTGTAATCCCTGCCAGCGGAACATTTGGATTTGGCGCTGAGGCGAGCGAATTCTACGATATTAATATTCTGGGTTCGTTCTCGATGAAGGGGACGACTCGTGACGCACGTTTTGGCAACCCCACACCTCGCATTGCCGAGTGCCGTGAGGGTTTGATAAACTCCGTTGGCTTGCAAAATCCCGGTGTGGAGCGTGTCGTATCGGAAGAGCTGCCAGCGCTGAAAAAGATATTCCAAAAGTCCGTTATTGCCAACGTAAGTGGCTTTTCGGTGGATGAGTTTGTCGAGTGTTCGGCACTCTTGGATGCCCAGAGCCAAGTGGGCATCGTTGAGGTCAATGTTTCGTGCCCCAATGTCCACTCGGGTGGTATGGCGTTTGGAACATCGCCCGAGATGGTGGCTGAGGTTACTCGTGAAGTGAAGGCGGTGACTCGCAAACCGATATTTGTCAAGCTATCACCCAACGTAACCGACATTGTGGCTATTGCTCGTGCCTGCGAAGAGGCTGGGGCGGATGGAGTAACGCTGATAAATACGATGCTCGGTATGCGTATCGACACGGCACGAAGGCGAGCCGTTATCGCCAACAAGATGGGTGGATTTTCGGGACCTGCAATATTTCCCATAGCCATTCGGATGGTCTATCAGGTGGCTCAAGCGTGCTCAATACCCATTATGGGGTGCGGTGGCGTGCAGTCGGCTGCCGATGTTATAGAGATGATGATGGCAGGGGCTACGGCAGTGCAGGTTGGGGCAGCTAACCTTATTGACCCATACGCCTGCAAAACAATAATCGAGCAACTGCCTTGTGAGATGCAACGTTTGGGAGTTGAGCGACTAAGTGATATAATTGGAGTTGTAAAGTAGAAAATTAAGAGAATATGAAACAAAGAGATGTAATTATTGCCTGTGATTTTAGCTCTGCCGAAGAGCTATACACTTTCCTTGAGCTCTTTAAAGCCGAAGAGCGCAAACCATACCTCAAGGTGGGTATGGAGCTATTCTATGCCGAAGGGGCGGCAATCCTTAGCGAGATTAAACGTCGGGGTCACAAGATATTCTTAGATCTCAAGCTACACGATATACCCAATACGGTAAAGAGCGCAATGGCTGTCTTGTCACGTTACGATGTCGATATGTGTAACCTGCACGCAGCAGGCACAATCGATATGATGCGTGCGGGCATCGAGGGGCTGACTCGTGCGGATGGCACACGCCCACTACTTATCGCCATCACACAGCTAACCTCGACAAGCGAGGAGCGTATGCAAAATGAATTGTTGATTTCATCGACAATCAACGATACAATAATAAAATATGCCAAAAATAGCCGAGAGGCGGGTTTAGATGGTGTTGTATGCTCGCCCTTAGAGGCTTCGATGGTGCACGAGGCGTGTGGCGAGGATTTTGTAACAGTAACTCCCGGAGTGAGATTTGCCGATGGCGATGTGGCGGATCAGGTGCGTGTCACAACCCCTGAGAGAGCACGAGCGTTGGGTTCAGACTATATTGTTGTTGGGCGACCGATAACAAAGGCCGAAGACCCAGTGGCGGCGTATCGTCGTTGTGTCAAAGAGTTCTTATTATAAGAGCCACAAGGAGGAAAACGAAGTTATATTGCCCAAAAATTCATCTTGCTATCCACTCTTTGGAAGTTGTATAATAAAAAACAAAACTATGAAAAATGTAAAACTGTTCTACCTTAAAAATTGCCCATTCTGCAAAAAGGCACTCGCCTATATCGAAGAGGCGAAGGCTGAAGATGCCCAGATTGCTCAACTAAACATCGAATTTATTGAGGAGAGTGAGCAATCGGAGTTGGCCGACAAGTACGACTACTACTATGTGCCGACCTTCTATGTGGATGAAAAGAAGGTGCACGAGGCAGGGGTGACCAAAGAGGAGGTGGTCAAGATTTTACGTTCAGCACTATAAAAAGTCCGAATAATTGGGTCTATTTGGCACTTCTCTTGATACATACCGCCATTGTGACCTAATCCACACCGCCATTGCGGGTTAATTCCTACCGTCATTGCGGGTTAATTCCTACCGTCATTGCGGGCTTGACCCGCAATCTCTTAAAAAAAGCTGATAATCAGAGTGTTGAGATTGCGGGTCAAGCCCACAATGACGAAATACAAAATTTAATGTATCGCTACAAAATTACAATTAAATAACCAAACAAAATGGAGAAAAAAATAGCTAAAGACCTACTATCAATCGGAGCGGTATTCTTGCGCCCCGATGAACCCTTTACGTGGGCAAGTGGCATCAAGAGCCCGATTTATTGCGATAATCGTCTTATCCTAAGCTCGGTTGAGGTGCGTGATAGGGTAGAGCGTGCTCTGGCCGATACTATTAGAGAGCACTATCCAACTGTTGAGGTGTTGATGGGAACATCGACAGCGGGTATCGCCCACGCAGCAATAACGGCTATGCATCTCAATATGCCTATGGGCTATGTGCGTGGTGGCTCAAAGACGCACGGTCGCCAAAATCAAATCGAGGGGCGCTTGGATCGTGGACAGAGAGTTGTCGTGGTGGAGGATCTAATCTCGACAGCAGGTTCGTGCATCGAGGTGGTCGAGACCCTGCGTGAGGCGGGAGCTGAGGTTCTGGGCATTGTGTCGATATTTACCTATGGAATGCAGAGGGGTATCGACCGCTTGGCGGCAGCGAATGTTCTAAACTATAGCCTATCTAATTTAGATGCACTCGTTGAGGTGGCAGCCGACGAGGGCTACATCAAGAGCGAGGATAAGGAGCGCCTACTAAAATTCCGCTCCAACCCATCTGACGAGAGCTGGATGAGATAGCATAAACCCAAAAAACAACCCACAATGCGACACCTAATAGATATTGCAGACCTTACACGGGATGAGATTCTCGAAATATTAACTCTTGCAGAGGATATTATCGACAATCGCTCAAAATATAGCGATGCTTGTCAAGGGCGAAAGCTGGCGACACTATTCTATGAGCCCTCAACACGCACACGCCTAAGTTTCGAGGCGGCGATGTTGGAGTTGGGCGGCTCGGTGTTGGGCTTTTCGGATGCACAGTCATCTTCCGCCTCAAAGGGCGAAACCGTAGCCGATACGGCACGTGTCATAAGCTCGTTTGCCGATATTGTGGCTATGCGCCACCCACGTGAAGGTGCCCCAAAAGTGGCATCGCAATACGCTTCGGTGCCCATTATCAATGCGGGCGATGGTAGCCATAGCCACCCAACACAGACACTGACCGACCTATTGACCATCAAACGTGAGTTGGGGCGGTTAGATAATTTGACCATCGGAGTGTGTGGTGACCTTAAGTATGGGCGCACTGTGCACTCGCTTTTGAAGGCTATGATGCGCTTTCAAAATATTGAAGTGGCACTTATATCGCCTCGTGAGTTGGCGTTGCCATCTTATACCCTTACCGAGATTGAGAAGAGCAATTATGGTTGGATTTACAACCCCCCAAAAATCGAGGATATTATAGAAAAGTTGGATGTTTTATATATGACCCGTGTGCAGCGTGAACGCTTTGCCGATTTAGAGAGCTATGAGCGTGTTAAGGATAGCTTTGTGTTGGATGCCGAGAAGATGCAGAGGGCGAAAGAGAAGATGATAGTAATGCACCCACTACCACGAGTAAATGAGATAGTCACTGAGGTCGATTCAGACCCACGAGCGGCATATTTCCGCCAAGTAGAGTATGGTAAGATTGTGCGTATGGCTCTGATTTTAACCCTTCTAAGGTGGAGAGACGAGGGGGCAACAAAAATCAACAGCGCAGAGTATTGCGTTGCGAAGTGCAGCAACAAAAATTGCATATCAGCAGTCGAGCAGGTGGCGCAGCTCACTGTTTTGGATGGCGCTTCGACAAGGCGTTGTGCATACTGCGAGGCGGAGATTGTTTGGAATGAATAAATTGTTGATAATTTTTTAATATTTTCTATTGCGATTTGAGTTATTTACTCCAAAAAAATTCCTATCTTTGCAGAGTTGAATAACACGTTTCACAATTAACACACCTTTTTATGACCAATCATATCACAAAACAGCTCCAATCAAATGAGGGGCAGTGCGTGCATAGGTATCAATGGGACTTGGGCTGCCAAGTTGAGCAGGGTTACCAAGTCGAGCAGTGGTGTGCAAAGTGGAGCGACCAACAACAACAAATATCTGAATCGTCAGCTACAATATGTAGCGCAACAATATAGAGGATTAGAGCCGTCGAATGTGAAAATTTGGCGGCTTTTTTTGTTTGATTGACCACTGCCGTCATTGCGGGCTTGACCCGCAATGACGCACCAATAGATTTTTTGAACATTAAAATATAAGCATACAATGAAAGTAGGTGTAATTATGGGCTCGGTGAGCGATTATGATGTTATGGTGGATGCCGTGACTACGTTAGAGGCGTTTGGCGTTCAATTCGAAAAGCGTGTAGTGAGTGCACACCGCACTCCCGACCTACTTGTCGAGTACGCCAAGAGCGCCAAAGAGCGTGGCATCGGGGTTATCATCGCAGGGGCTGGGGGCGCTGCCCATCTGCCCGGTATGGTGGCATCGATGACCTCGCTGCCAGTTGTTGGGGTGCCCGTGAAGTCTAAGGCACTCAATGGATTGGACTCTCTGCTGTCGATTGTGCAGATGCCCGCTGGCGTACCCGTTGCAACGACAGCCATTAATGGGGCGAAGAATGCCGCCTTGATTGCAGTGTCGATTTTGGCGCTCAGCGATGAGGAGCTTGCTGCTCGCTACGATGCGTTTCGTGAGGAGCAGACCGCTAACGTACTTAACTCGGAGCTATAATGACAAAGATAGGTATCATAGGTGGCGGGCAGTTGGGGATGATGATAGCTGAGGCGGCTAAAGAGATGGGTGTTGCAACTATCTGCTTAGACCCCGCTGAGGATGCACCTGCATTTGCGGTGTGTGACGAGGCGGTGGTTGGTAGCTTTGACGACGTATGTTCGTTGGAGTATCTGTGCCAAAACTCGGATGTTGTATGCTATGAGTTTGAGAATATCCCTTCAGAGTTGCTTGGCACGCTGGAGCAAAAATACAATATAAAGCAGGGTTTCAAGCCCCTGCGTGATTCGCAAGATAGGCTAATTGAGAAGCAAAATGCTGTGCAGGCGGGTTTGCGAACACCTAATTTTTGTGCGGTAGATGACGAAGAGTCGTTGCATAGGGCGGTTGCTCAGTTGGGGCTGCCTTCGGTGCTCAAGAGCCGCAGGTTTGGCTATGATGGGCACGGGCAGATGGTTCTTCGCTCTACAGAAGATGTTAAGAGGGCAGTTGAGATGTTATCGGTGCCGTTGATTTTGGAGCAGTTCATCGAGTTTGATTTTGAGATTAGTGTCGTGATGGTGCGCAGTGGCGATAAGATAGTTACTCTGCCCATTGGGCGGAATGTGCATAGCGGTGGGATTTTAGATTTGTCGATCGTGCCTGCCGAGATTAGCGATGAGCTCTTGGCGAGTGTTAAACGCCAAAGCGAGGAGTTTATGCGCCGTTGCGACTATGAGGGTATATTGACCATCGAGTACTTTGTGCGTGGCGATGAGATTTTTTTCAATGAGATGGCACCACGCCCCCACAACAGCGGCCATTATAGCATCGAGGGGACAACGGCATCGCAGTTTAGCTGTGTGGTAAGCTACCTTTTGGGTGAGCCACTGCAGGAGCCACAACTTATAGCCCCAACCATTATGAAGAACATCTTGGGCGAGGATTTGGATGCCGCTCAAGCGTTAGCCGATGCAGGTACAGAGGGTGTTTACGTCCACCTTTATGGCAAGAGCGAGAGTCGTGCAAAACGCAAGATGGGACACATTACATTTGTTGGACTAAGCGAGAGTGAATACAACGATAAGTATAGAGCAAGATTTGTAAAAAAATAGATAAAAAAGATATGAATAGTTACCGTATTTATGTTGAGAAGTTGCCCCGATTTCGTGTCGAGGCAGAGTCACTTCGCAAGGAGTTTAACGCAAATTTAAACCTAAATATCAAAGAGTTACGCCTGCTGAACCTCTACGATTTATTCGGCTTTACGCCTGAATTGTTGGAGCAGTGCCGCTATCGTGTATTTGGCGAGATGGTGACCGATCGGGTGAGCGATGAGTTCGATGTAGAGGCTCGTAAATTTATCGCTGTTGAGTTCCTGCCCGGTCAGTTCGACCAGAGGGCATCGTCGGCAGTGGATTGCGTGCGCTTGGTTGAGCCAACTGCCGATGTTGATATTCGCTCGGCAAAGCTCCTAATCTTTGATGATTCTGTGTCGAGTAACGATATTGAGCGCATCAAAAAGTACTACATAAATGGTGTTGAGTCCCGTGAAAAGGATCTTACGCAACTGAATCGTATGGAGCAGGCTGAGGTTACGCCAGTTGAGGTTTTGGATGGCTTTACCGATATGCTGCCTTCAGATTTTGCGCAATACTGCAAAGCACAGGGGTTGGCGATGTCGGGCGAGGATTTGGCTGAGGTCGTAACCTACTTTAAGGGCGAGGGTCGCAACCCATCACAAACCGAGTTACGTATCTTGGATACCTACTGGAGCGACCACTGCCGCCACACAACATTCACAACCGAGCTTGAAAATATCGATATTGAGGAGTCCTTTATCAAGGAGGATGTTGAGGCATCGTTGGCGTTGTACTTGCGCTGTCGGGCAGAGTTGGGGCGTGAAAAGAAGAGCGTGTCGCTGATGGATTTAGCGACCATCGGTGCTCGTTATCTGCGCTATAAAGGGTTGTTGGATGATTTGGAGATAAGCGAGGAGATTAACGCCTGCTCAATATATATAGATGTTGATGTTGATGGCACGGTGGAGCGTTGGCTATTGCAGTTCAAGAACGAAACACACAATCATCCAACCGAGATTGAGCCCTTTGGAGGTGCATCGACCTGCTTGGGTGGCGCAATTCGTGACCCATTGTCGGGGCGCAGCTATGTCTATCAGGCGATGCGTGTCACGGGCGCTGGCAATATATATCTGCCCATTTCAGATACAATGGAGGGTAAGTTGCCACAGAGCGTTATATCGAAGCGTGCGGCGGCGGGCTACTCGAGCTATGGCAACCAGATTGGAATTGCAACAACGCACGTGCGTGAGATTTTTCACAAAGACTATGTGGCTAAACGCTTGGAGGTTGGCGCTGTTGTGGGTGCTGTTAAGGCGGATGCTGTGCGCCGTGAGAGCGCCTCAGCGGGCGATGTTGTCATTATGTTTGGCGGTCGCACGGGTCGTGATGGCGTGGGTGGCGCAACGGGTTCATCCAAAGAGCACGATGAGAGCTCGTTGGAGAGCTGTGGTAGTGAGGTGCAGAAGGGCAACGCCCCCGAAGAGCGCAAGTTGGAGCGTCTGTTCCGTCGTGCGGAGGTTACACGCTTGGTTAAGAAGTCCAACGACTTTGGCGCTGGTGGCGTGAGCGTTGCCATTGGCGAGCTGGCGGATGGCTTGGATATATATTTGGATAGGATTAAGACAAAATATAGCGGATTGAACTCTACCGAGCTGGCTATCAGCGAGTCGCAAGAGCGTATGTCGGTGGTTGTCGATGCTAACGATGCTGAGCAGTTTATGGCATATTGTGCTGAGGAGAGCATCGAGGCGGTGCATATTGCCGATATTACCGACACGGCACGTATGCGTATGTTCAATGGCGAGAGAAAAGTTGTCGATTTGGCACGTGAGTTCATAGATAGCGCTGGTGCACGCCACTACGCTAAGGCTACTGTTGGCGTGGTTGAGAATCGCAACCCATTCGAGCGCACTGTCGAGGGTGCGACACTTGCCGAACGCTTTGAGAACAACCTAAAAGATGATAATATCCTCTCGCAACGAGGACTTGTGGAGATGTTCGATTCGACAATCGGAGCATCGACCGTGTTGATGCCCTTTGGTGGTGCTACTCAGCGCAGCGAGACGCAGGTCTCAATGCAGAAGCTACCAACGGATGGTTATACCACCACAGCCAGCGTTATGGCATTCGGCTACAACCCCCACTTGGCGGTGTGGAGTCCATACCACTCGGCAGCCTATGCCGTTGTCGAGGCGGCAACAAAGGTTGTAGCGGCAGGTGGTCGATACAATAAGATGCGATATTCGTATCAGGAGTATTTCGAGCGTATGACCGATGATAGCCGTGTGTGGGGTAAGCCCCTCTCGGCACTGTTGGGAGCTCTGAAGATGCAGGTCGAGTTGGGTCTGCCATCTATTGGAGGTAAGGACTCGATGAGTGGGACGTTCAACAATATCAATGTGCCTCCGATGTTGATGGCGTTTGGAATTACCACGCTCAAAGCAGACACCGCAATATCGACCGACCTAAAGGGCGAGGGCAATTACCTATATTTGGTGCGCCATACGCCACTTAAGAACTATATGCCCGACACGGAGCAGCTAAAGCGCAATTTTGACTTCATAAGCGATGGCATTGAGCGAGGAGCTATCCTTTCGGCTTGGTCGGTGGGCTTTGGCGGTGTTGGCGAGGCGCTATCGAAGATGGCGTTTGGTAACGAGATTGGAGCGGATATTTCGATTGATGAGGCTTTGCTCTATAACTACGCCTATGGTTCGGTGGTGGTTGAGAGTCGTGAGGAGCTGTCGCATACGGCAGCAGAGCTTCTGGGGCGCACAACGCAAGATAAGGCGCTTATAATCAACGGTGAGTATTTGGCGTTGGATAGGCTGTATAGGGCTAACACAGAGCGCTTTGCAACTCTATATCTCGATAAAACAGAAGACTCAGAGATCTTTGCGCCTATCAAGGCCGAAGAGCGAAAAGTCGAGTATAAGGGCGAGGCGGTCCCAAGACCGATCGTCTACCTGCCAGTTTTTGCAGGCACAAACTGCGACTACGACACCGCTAAGGCGTTTAGGCGTGCGGGTGCAGAGACACGCTCAAGTGTGCTGCGTAACCTCACAGCAGAGGATATTTTATCTTCAATCGAGGAGATGAAGTCACATATCAACTCGTCGCATATCTTCGTGTTGAGTGGCGGTTTCTCGGCAGGCGATGAGCCCGATGGTAGTGCCAAATTTATTGTCAATGTGCTAAATAACAAGACAATACGTGAGGCGGTGCACACTCTGTTGGATAGGGGTGGCTTAGTCTTGGGTATCTGCAATGGGTTTCAAGCATTGGTCAAATCGGGACTTCTGCCCTATGGCCGCATTGGAGCGCTGACAGAAGATGCACCAACACTGTTCCGCAACGATATTAACCGACACATCTCGCAAATCGTATCGACACGTGTGGCGAGCGTAAACTCAGCGTGGCTAACCTCATTTAAGGTAGGTGATGTGCACTCGATTGCTGTGAGTCACGGCGAGGGTAAATTTATGGTTAGCGACAAGATGGCACAAAAGCTCTTCGAGCGTGGGCAGGTGGCGTTCCAATATGTAAATGCTCAGGGCGAGCCTACATCTGAAGCGCCATACAATCCCAACGGCTCAAACTACGCCATCGAGGGCATAGTTAGCGAGTGCGGACAGATTTTGGGTAAGATGGGGCACACGGAGCGCTATGAAGAGGGACTATTTAAGAATATTGCAGGCAACAAGAGCCAATCGATATTTGACAATGCAGTTGCATATTTTAGAAAAAAACAGTAAAACACAATAAAAACCACACACAATTATGAAGAAGTTAGAGATGCTCTATGAGGGTAAGGCAAAGCAGGTTTTCTTAACCGATGATGCCGACAAAATCGTTATCCGTTACAAGGATGCTGCAACGGCATTCAACAACGTTAAAAAGGCGACAATCGAGAGCAAAGGTCTGCTAAATAACGCTATTTCAACTTTGATTTTCAAGCAGTTGGAGAGGGCGGGCATCAAGAGCCACTATATTGATACTTTGGACGAACGTGAGCAGCTTTGCTACCGTGTTGAGATTATTCCATTGGAGATTATCGTTCGCAATACCATCGCTGGTTCTATGGCTCAACGTCTTGGAATTGAGGAGGGTACAAAGCCTGAAAACACAATCTATGACGTCTGCTATAAGTGCGACGAGTTGGGTGATCCACTCATCAACGACCACCACGCCGTAGCGCTTGGGGCGGTGACCTATTCCGAGTTAGACCAAATCTACAAGATGACCGAGCAGATTAACAAGGCACTGATAGAGATGTTTGATAAGATGAATATCAACTTGGTCGATTTCAAAATCGAGTTTGGCCGCACACCTTCGGGCGAGATTATCCTTGCGGACGAGGTGTCGCCCGATACCTGCCGATTGTGGGACAAGGCGAGTGGCGAGAAGTTGGATAAGGATCGTTTCCGCCGTGACTTGGGGCGTGTGCGTGAGGCGTATGAGGAGATTTTAGCACGCCTTCATAGCATCGCTTAAGTGGTTATGTCTGAAAAAGTTAAAGATAGAGAGTTGCACGAAGAGTGTGGCGTAATTGGCATCTATGGCGTTGCCAATGCCGCCTCATTGACCTACTATGGGTTGCATTCGTTGCAGCATCGTGGGCAGGAGGGTGCAGGTATTGTATCGGTGGATGGCGAGGGTGAGTTTCATCGCCACAAGGGGGCTGGATTGGTCACTGAGGTCTTTGGCGAGCGTCAATTATCGACACTCGAGGGGCAGATGGCTATCGGTCACGTGCGCTATGCAACCACTGGTGGTGGCGGGGCGGAGAATATCCAACCCTTTCTGTTTCGGCACAATACGGGTAACTTCGCCTTAGCGCACAACGGCAATATTGTCAATTCGGCGCTGTTGCGCAACCACTTGGAGGTGCAGGGTAGTCTGTTTCAATCCACTTCGGACTCCGAGATTTTGGCGCACCTTATCAAAAAGCAGCCCCGCCACACGCACCGCCCACGCATCGATACGATTCTTGAGGCGCTGAATATGTTGGAGGGGGCATTTACATTCTTGATTATGACCAAGAGCCGTATATACGTATGCCGTGATAAGTATGGGTTGCGTCCGTTGTCGATTGGGCGCATAGGCGATGGATATGTCGTAGCGAGCGAGACCTGCGCCTTTGATGTCTTGGGGGCGGAGTTTGTGCGTGATGTCGAGCCGGGCGAGGTGCTAACTATCGACCATCACGGTATACGCTCACAACAATATTCGCAATATCAGCGTCAGATGATGTGCGCAATGGAGTATATCTACTTCGCTCGCCCCGATAGCGATATTGAGGGGTGCAACGTTCACGCATTTCGTAAGCGCACGGGGCGTATCTTGGCGGGTGTTGCGCCAGTTGAGGCGGATATTGTCATCGGTGTTCCCGATTCGAGCCTCAGCGCTGCGATGGGCTATGCCGAAGAGTGTGCTTTGCCATACGAGATGGGACTTATAAAGAATAAATATATAGGCCGAACCTTCATCCAACCCTCGCAGGAGTTGCGTGAAAAGGGTGTGAGGATGAAACTCTCGGCAGTGCGCTCTATTGTGAAGGGGCAACGAGTGATTTTGGTCGATGACTCGATTGTGCGTGGTACGACATCGAGACGTATCGTTGCGATGTTGCGTGAGGCAGGTGCCAAAGAGGTACACGTTCGTATCGCCTCGCCACCGCTGAAAAACCCCTGCTACTATGGGGTCGATATATCGACACGTGACGAGTTAATAAGTGCACGCCACACATTAGAGGGTGTGCGAGATGAGATTGGGTGCGACTCATTGGCGCTCCTGCCTCACGATGCACTCCTGCAGGCGGGGCAGCGCAAGGAGCTATGTATGGCGTGCTTCACGGGGCAATACCCGACGGTGCTGTATGGTGCTGCGGAAGAGGGTAGCTCAGGTTGTTAATTGTTAAATATAGGGGCGAAAAAGCTCCTACAAGAGATTTATAAAGTTAAGAAAATGGCAGAATCATATGAAAAGGCGGGTGTAAACCTCGAGGCTGGTTACGAGGTTGTCCGTCGCATTAAACGACACGTTGCATCGACCAATAGATTGGGTGTGATGGGTACGATAGGTGCTTTTGGGGGGATGTTCGACCTCTCGGCGCTCAACCTTAAAGAGCCAGTATTGGTTTCGGGCACGGATGGTGTGGGTACAAAGCTCAAAATCGCCTTCGAGATGGATAAGCACGATACCATAGGCATTGATGCGGTGGCGATGTGCGTGAATGATGTCTTGGCGCAGGGTGCCGAGCCATTGGTATTCTTGGACTATGTGGCTGTTGGGTGCAACGAGCCACACAAGATTGAGTCTATCGTTGCGGGCGTTGCCGAAGGGTGCCGTCAGGCGGGATGCGCATTGGTTGGTGGCGAGACAGCCGAGATGCCGGGAATGTACTCCGATGGCGAGTATGATATTGCGGGCTTTACAACGGGGGCAGTCGAGAAGTCGAAACTAATCGATGGGTCAAAGGTCAAGGTTGGAGATAAGTTGGTGGCGCTGGCATCCTCTGGTGTGCACTCCAACGGCTTTAGCTTGGTGCGTAAGGTTGTGGCAGATAATGGCTTAGATTTGAAAGCTACATACGCCGAACTTGGAGAAAAGTCACTTGGCGAGGTGTTATTGACCCCCACGAAGATATATGTTAGACCGATGCTAAAGCTCATCGCTGAGTGTGATGTTCACGGTGTGAGCCACATCACGGGCGGTGGTTTCGATGAGAATATTCCACGCATCTTGGGCGAGGGTCAAGGTGTGCGAGTAAAAGAGGGGAGCTGGGAGATTCTGCCGATTTTTGCATTTTTGGAGAGGTATGGCAAAATTTCGCATCGTGAGATGTTCAACATCTTCAATATGGGTGTGGGAATGGTCGTGGCTGTAGATGCAGCAGATGCCGAGCGTGCTGTCGAGATTTTGACTGTCGCAGGCGAGCGAGCTACAATCATTGGCGAGGTTACAGCAGGCGAGGGTGTTATAATCGAATAGTAATGAAAAAGATAGCGATATTTGCCAGTGGTGGAGGCTCGAACTTCGAGGCGATAGCTGCAGCGTGCCTATCGGGCGAAATTGAGGCCGAAGTGGTCTTGATGCTCTGCGACAAGGCGGGCGCTGGGGTTATCGAGCGAGCTGAGAGGTTGGGCATCAAGGCACTTGTTTTAGAGCCTAAGTCGTTTGGCTCGAAGAGCGAGTATGAAGAGCGAATAGTTGAGGCGTTGGATGCCTTGCAGGTCGATTTAGTCTGCTTGGCGGGCTATATGCGCATTGTGGGCGATACATTGCTCCAAGCATACGAGGGGCGCATCATAAATATCCACCCATCCTTACTGCCAGCCTTCAAGGGGGCAACGGCAATCAAGGATGCCTTTGAGTATGGCGTTAAGGTCTTTGGTGTGAGCATCCACTATGTAAATAAGGAGTTGGATGGGGGCAAAATTATCGCTCAGCGAGCCTTTTCGTATGAGGGCGAGAGCCAAGAGGAGTTGGAGACGAAGGTGCACGCCGTAGAACATAAATTATATATAGAAACAATAAATAAACTGATATAAACTATTGTAAATGAGAGTATTAATTAGCGTAAGCGATAAGCGTGGCGTTGTCGAGTTTGCCGCCTCGCTCAAAAAGTTAGGGTGGGAGATTATCGCCACTGGTGGCACGATGACTCTGTTGCGTGAGGCGGGTGTCGAGGTCATCAACATTAGCGATGTTACGGGCTTTCCCGAGATTTGCGAGGGGCGTGTTAAGACCCTGCACCCCAATGTGCACGGTGGTCTGTTGGCTCGTCGTGATTCAGAGGAGCATATGGAGGCGCTGGCCGAAAATGGCATCGAGACCATCGATATGGTCTGTGTGAACCTATATCCGTTTCGTGAAACGATTGCTCGTGAAGGGGTTACACGTGAGGATGCTATCGAGAATATCGATATTGGTGGTCCATCGATGTTGCGCTCGGCAGCAAAGAACTGGGCGGATGTGACGGTTGTCTGCTCGCCAAATGATTACGAGCAGGTTTTGGCAGAGGTTTCATCGAGGGGCAATACGCTGAAACAGACACGCCTACAGCTATCTGCTAAGGCATACACCCACACGGCTCAATACGATGCGATGATTGCTACATATATGCGTTGTGAGGCTGGTTTGGATGAAAAGCTATTTTTGGAGTATGACCTTGCCCAGTCGTTGCGCTATGGCGAGAACCCACACCAAGAGGCTAAGTTCTATCGCTCAATAAGTGAGCAGAGCTACTCACTGGCATACGCTAAGCAGTTAAATGGCAAAGAGTTATCGTATAATAATATCCAAGATGCAAATGCCGCTTTGGCTATCGTGCGTGAGTTCTCAGAGCCATTTTGCGTGGCGCTAAAGCATATGAACCCCTGCGGTGCGGGTGTTGGCGAGAGCTTGGCACAGGCGTGGAGCCGAGCCTATGAGGCGGATAAGGTATCAATTTTTGGTGGTATTGTGGCGACAAATCAGACTGTTACGGCAGAGGTGGCTGACGAGATGAAACCAATATTTTTGGAGATTATCATCGCCCCGAAATTTACGGACGAGGCTTTGGCGGTTTTGCGTGAGAAGAAAAATTTGCGCCTTTTAGAGGTTGCGATGGAGCAATCGGGCGAGCCTCAAAAGCAATATATAAGCGTTATGGGCGGATTGTTGGTGCAGGATATTGATCTTACGACGGCTCAAATCACAGCCGATATGTGCCGAACCACTACGCAACCCACTGAAGAGCAAATCTTAGATTTGAACTTTGCGTGGAGGGTGGTAAAACACGTAAAATCGAACGCTATTGTGGTGGTCAAGGATGGGCAAACGTTGGGCGTTGGTGCGGGGCAGATGAATCGCATCGGCTCGGCAGAGATTGCGCTAAAGCAGGCGCACGCAATGGGAGTGACTGAAGGTTTGGTCTTGGCATCGGATGGTTTCTTTCCGTTTGACGATTGTGTAACGTTATCGGCTGAGTATGGGGTTACGGCTATCGTGCAGCCGGGTGGTTCGATGCGTGACGAGGATTCAGTTGCGAAGGCTAACGAGTGTGGTATCACGATGCTATTTAGCGGTATGCGTCACTTTAAACACTAATTGAAGATGAAAATTTTGGTAATAGGTTCGGGAGGTCGTGAGCACGCAATAGTTGATGCTATTGCTCGCTCGCCTTTGGCCGATAAGATATATTGTGCTCCGGGCAATGCGGGTATCGCAACGCTTGCTGAGTGCGTTGCCATTGGCGACACGCACATTGAGGCGTTGCGAGATTTTGCCCTCGAAAATGGCATCGACTTGACCGTTGTGGGACCTGAGGTGTCGTTAGCGGCAGGCGTTGTGGATTGCTTTAAGGCGGTGGGCTTACGAATTTTTGGCCCAACAAAGTCGGCAGCAACCATCGAGGCGAGCAAGGAGTTTGCCAAAGATTTGATGGTCAGATATAACATCCCAACAGCCTCACACGCAACATTTACTCAATTTGACGAGGCTTTGGAGTATGTTAAGCGTGGCACACTGCCGACAGTTCTAAAGTATGATGGCTTGGCGGCAGGCAAGGGGGTTGTGATAGCCGAAACGTATGAGGATGCCGAAGCGGCTCTGCGAGATATGTTATTGGATAGCAAATTTGGCGAGGGCAAGGTTGTTATCGAGGAGTTTTTAGAGGGCGAGGAGTTTTCGCTCTTATGTTTCGTGTCGGGCGATAGGGTGGTACCTATGCCCATTGCGCAGGACCATAAACGAGCCTTTGATGGCGATAAGGGGCCAAATACTGGCGGTATGGGTGCCTATACCCAACTGCCATTTATCACGGATGAGGATTTGCGCTTTGCCATCGACTCAATAATGCGACCCACAGCTCAGGCGATGATTTCAGAGGGGTGCCCATTCGTGGGTGTCTTGTATGGCGGACTAATAAAGACGGCGCAAGGAATCAAAGTCATCGAGTTCAACGCTCGCTTTGGCGACCCCGAAACCGAAGTCATCTTGCCACGCCTAAAGAGCGATATTGTAGAGCTATTTTGCGCTGCTGCAGATGGTTGTGAGATGGTAGCTCAGTGGTCTGACGAGGTGACTTTGGGTGTTGTGTTGGCATCGAAGGGGTATCCTGAGAGCTATGAGAAGGGCTTTTCGATTCGAGGTGTTGAGCAGTGCGGGGCGAAGATATACCATATGGGAACGGCACAAAAAGGTGGCGAGCTCGTCACAGCTGGCGGTCGTGTCCTATTTGTCGTGGGTGAGGGTGCAACGCTTCGTGAGGCGCACCGAGTGGCGATGGCGGCAGTCGAAAAAATCGAGTGCGACAACCTATTTTATAGAACAGATATTGGACACAACGGGTTAAAAAAGGAATAAGATTATGATAATTAGCGGAAAAGAACTGTCGGCATCTTTGAAGGCTCAGATGCGTGACCAAGTAGCTGGATATGCTACAAAATATGGACGTGTGCCACACTTGGTGGTAATATTAGTGGGCGACGACCCAGCCAGCCACTCCTATGTGACGGGCAAGGCGAAGGCGGCAACAGAAATTGGTATTCAAAACACCACAATTCGCAAAGATGCGGATATATCGCAAGATGAACTCTTGTCGATTATCGCCGAACTCAATGCTGACGACACAGTCGATGGGATATTGGTACAGTTGCCACTGCCACGCCATATTGATGAGGATGCTATTATCTCGGCTATCGATATTGCGAAGGATGTGGATGGTTTCCACCCATTGAATGTGGCGGCGCTGTGGCAAAAACAGCCCTGCACGTTGCCCTGCACCCCAAAGGGTATTATCAAGATGTTGAAGAGCGCCAATATTGAGCTGGTGGGTAAAAATGCTGTGGTTGTGGGGCGTAGTAACATTGTTGGATTGCCGATATCGAAACTTTTGTTGGATGAGAATGCAACCGTTACGATGACCCACTCACGCACTAAGAACCTTGCCGAAGTGACACGTGCAGCGGATATTTTGGTCGTGGCGATAGGGCGTGCCAAGTTCATAACCGAAGATATGGTGGGCGAGGGGGCTGTGGTAATCGATGTTGGTGTGAATCGTGACACAGAGACAGGCAAATTGTGTGGCGATGTCGATTTTGAGCCAATCCAGAGCAAGGCATCCTATATCACTCCCGTGCCGGGCGGTGTAGGTCCGATGACGATATGTTGTTTAATGGAGAACACCATCGAGTGCTATCTCGCAAAATTCAAGAGTGAGTAATTTGTATACAATAGGGGGCGACTAACAAGAAAGTTAGTTGCCCTTTTTGTTGCAAGAGTGTGAATAATGAGTTATTAGTCACGCCCTTACTCTTCTCTCTTGCCCCTTTTATCGACTATTTAGCCCAGTGATATGCCACACGTGGGTCTCCGTTGGCTAAGTGGATGATGCCGCAATAGAGAAAGCCATTTTTTGAGAGAATATGACGCATAGCTGTGTTGTCGTGGTGGGTATCGACACGAATATTGTCGTAACGCTCTAAGAACCATCTAAGGCACTCCTGCATCACTCCCTTCGCCCGCTCGTTGGATGCTACACGGTGGATTGTAACATAGGGGGCATCATTTAACCACCCCTCGCCATTGATATCCGAGTAGAATGGCTCTTCACCCTCAGCGGCACAGAATGTACCTACCATATCGCCCTTCGTATCCTCGATGATATAGCACTCGTTGTGGTCTATCTGCTCTTCGATAAGAGAGAGCGATGGGTAGTCACCCGTCCACTGTGTAGGGTTGCCTTCACGCCTCATAATCTGCTTTGCATAGTTGTAAATGGCACATAACGCCTCTGTGTCACTATGTTTGGCTAAGCGTATCGTAAACTCCATACTCTATAGGTTTTGAAAGTTATTTTCGATGTATTGCGCAAAGGCATCACGATAGATCTCCCCGATTGGCACAAACTCACTATCACTTATATAGATGCGCCCTTTGTCGTAGGTTTTGATGCACTTCAGATTGACAATGTAGGAGCGATGAACCCTCATAAAGGGGTGTGACGAGAGGGCTGCCTCCATATTTTTAAGGCGATAGAGCGTGGTTACACAGCGCCCATCGTTGATGTGTATACGCACATATTCGCCCTCGCTCTCGATAAAGAGTATATCGCTAATCTTAATCAACGACACCTTATAGTCCGCCTTTACCGATATATACTCTCTATCTCTTGGTACGATGATTTCGAGCTCCTCGCCACTGATACTATCACGCATTGATGACTCTTTGATTGATTGAGCTTTTGCCACCGCACGGCTAAACTCAGCAAAGCTAAATGGTTTTAGCAGATAGTCCACAGCGTCTAAGCGAAAACCCTCGATGGCGTACTCCGAATAGGCGGTTGTGAATATAACCATCGGCTTACGAACAAGCGAACGCACCAAGTCGATGCCATTTAGATCTGGCATATTTATATCGACAAAAATTAGGTCTACATCCCCCTTTGTGAGCATTTGTTGCGCTTGAAGAGGGCTATTGCAAGAGGCAACGAGCTCTAAAAATGGTATCTTCTTGATGTAGCTCTCAATTTGGCGCAGTGCCAATGGCTCATCATCTATGGTAATTACTCTAAGCATTGAGTATTGGTATTATAAGTTTTACGGAGTAGCTATTATCTGCCTCATTGATTTTAAGGGTGTAGTTGCGTTCGCCATATATCAGCGATAGTCGCTTACGGACGTTCTGAAGCCCGATACCTCTATTTGCACCACTCTCCACTTTTGTGTGGTTTGAGTTAGTGAAGAGTGCCGTCACAAAGCCATCTTGATACTCCAGTGTTACATCGATATAGGATGGTTGTTGGTAGCTTATGCCGTGCTTAAAGGCATTCTCGATAAATACGATTAAGAGCAGAGGCGGGATTGAGATTGTCTCGGGCAACGAGTGTGGATAGTTCATCTCAATCTTTACAGCATCGGTGTAGCGTATACGCATCAGCTCGATATAGTTCTTGATGAACTGAATATCGTTGTTTATCGAGATCTTCTCACGCCCCGAATCGTAGAGAACGTATCGCATCATCTTCGATAGCTCGACAATGGCATTTTTAGCATATTCACTATCAATATCTACCAAAGCGTGTATGTTGTTCAGAGTGTTCATAAAGAAGTGAGGGTTGATTTGGTACTTTAGGTACTCCATTTCGGCCTCCATATTTTGGCTCTTTAACTCCTTCATCTTCTGCTCGTCACGTATCGATTGGTACATAAGTTTGATGCCTGTATTGGCGCCAGTCATAAAGAATCCAAGCATAACATTCCAATATAGTTGAAGGTCTGAGAATGGAGGTTGCAGTTCGCTGCTATTTATGCTATTGGGGCTCTGAAACAGTGTGCTGGTGGTGGAAAAGTGCATATCATATTGTTCGACCAAGCCAAAGATGCCAATAATTAAGATTAGGTTTGTTATAAGGTAGATGATATATTTGCGTCTAAGCATTAAACGGGGCGCAAGTATTGAGTTGTGAGCAATAAATATCACAAAATAGGGTATAATCTTGCGCCACGCAAAGAGCACATTATCAAAACTGACCTCCATTTCGGACATCATTAGCGAGTTCAGCACGGGCACCAAGAAGATTGCCGACCACACCATAAAGTATAGTAAATTCTCGCCTATGGTCTGTTTTTTCGATATTTTCATTCGACAAATTTAATAAAAAGTTGTGAAAAATCTACTTTTTTTATGCATTTATAGTTCCAATAACATTTTCATCGCTTGACACTTGGTATTTAATCGCTTTATTTGTATCTTTGGTCACAAATTATGATTTTTTTCGATTATGAATTTAAAAGATATAAAGAGCGAGATTTATAGGTTGGCACTACTTGTTGATGATGCAATCAAGGGTGGTGCTATAGGGGAGTTGGAACGTGATTTGATGCTTGAGAAGTTGCGTATGCTGTATGATGCAGTGCGATTTGGCGATACAGAACCGATAGATTTGGGTGATTTTTTCTCACTCGACGATGTTGGCGAGGGCGAGCAAGGGGGCGAGCAGGAGG
>CAYJJV010000005.1:89540-101229 GCA_964370585.1 uncultured Alistipes sp.
CGAACTCGAACAAACTGAGGAGCAAGCGACAGAGCCAGAGCTTGAGTCTGAACCCGAATCTGAGCCATCTGCAGAGGAGCAGCCAGCGCAACAACAGCGAATTGAAACCCTTTTTGATTTGGATGATGCTGTGTCGCATCGTTCACGTAAACAGCGAGTTATAATGTCGCTGTATGATAGTTCAACAAGTGAAGTTGTGGCTGAGGAGCCCAAACAGAGTGGCGAGTCAGTGCAAACTATTGTGGAGGAGGTGACCGAAATTGTGGTTGTTGAGCATATTGCGGGTGATTTTGAATCGCAGGTAGCGTCAGAGCCCCAAGAACAAGCAAAGCTGGCGCCCGAGCCCCAAGAGCAAACAAAACTGGCGCCCGAGCTTGTAGCTGAAATTGAAGCTGCAACTGAGCCCGAGCCCCAAGAGCCCGAAACAGAACCAACCCCCACACTCTTAACTGTCGAGAGCACAACGGTATTGGGTGAGGTTATCAACCAAGAGCTAACGACGCTCAACGATGCAATGACAACATCGGATGATATTGCTGCCGAGCTAATGCGTAACGAGCCGTTGGAGGATCTGCGTAGTGCAATAGGCATCAACGACCGCTATCTGTTGATACGTGACCTATTCGATGGCAACTCATCGCTATACGAGGCGACAATCACAACGCTCAACTCGCAGGATAGTTTGGATGATGCGATGATACACATTATCGAGAACTTTCAGTGGCAAAACAGCTCTGAGGGGGCGACGCTGCTGATGGATCTATTAAAGCGTAAATACGCATAGAGTAGGTATGGCAAAGCTATATATTGTCCCTACACCGATAGGAAATTTGGAGGATATAACCCTGCGTGCGGTGCGTATTCTGAAGGAGGTAGATTTCATCCTTGCTGAAGATACCCGCACCACCTCATTTCTGCTCAAACACTTGGGCATCGAGAAGAGGTTATACTCGCACCATAAGTTCAACGAGCACGCCACCGTTGAGATGGTTGCCCGCTCAATCGAGGCGGGGCAGAGTGCCGCATTGGTCTCGGATGCAGGCACGCCGGGCATCTCAGATCCCGGATTTTTGTTGGTGCGCACCTGCTTAGAGCAGGGCATCGATATTGAGACCCTACCCGGAGCAACGGCATTCGTACCTGCATTGGTGCAGAGTGGTTTCCCGTGCGACAGGTTCTGTTTTGAGGGCTTTCTGCCACAAAAGAAGGGGCGCACGAAGCATCTGCAGAGCCTTGTGGATGAGCCTCGCACGATGATTTTTTATGAGTCGCCATATCGCATCGTTAAGTGTTTAGAGCAGCTCATAGAGCTATTTGGCGCTGAGCGTCGTGTCTCGGTGTCACGTGAATTGAGCAAAAAGTTTGAGCAGACTGTGCGTGGTACGCTTAGCGAGGTGGTAGAGCATTTTCGTACACACGAGCCTAAGGGGGAGTTTGTTGTTGTTGTGGCAGGGTGCGAAAAAGCGCCTACGAAAAGGGATAAAAAGTATAAAAAAGAGAGATGCAGCAACGAAGATTAAATTTTTTTGAAAGGATAGCTTTAGAGCTTCTGTGGTACTCGGCTAAGGTGTTTGCCATCTTGCCCCACTGGTATAAGTACTATGTGGTTAGCAACACCTTCTTTGTGTTGTTGTACTACATCTTTAGATACCGTCGTAAGGTTGTGCGAGAGAATCTTGAGGGGTGTTTTCCTCAAAAGAGTGTGGCAGAGCGCAAGATAATTGAGCGTAAGTTCTATGTTACACTGTCTGATATGTTTATCGACACCTTCAATATGGCATATATGACCAAGCGCAAGGCACGTCGCATTGTGAATTTTGAAAATTTAGAGCAACACCTAATCAATACAGGCGGAAAGAGTTGGATCTATATGACGGCTCACTACGCCTGCTGGGAGTACAATATGTTGTGGGGGGCGTTCGATGAGAGTTATGTCGCTTCGGGGGTCTACCACCCTCTGCGAAGTGCTGTAGTTGATAACTTCTATCTTCGTTTGCGCTCGGTGATGGGTGCTGTGAGTGTTCCGATGCAGGAGTCGATACGCTACTATATGCGCCACTACGAAAGTGGAGATAACGGTCGTGTAGTGGCCTTAGGGCTTATCTCAGACCAGAACCCTCCACGCAAGGCGTATAGCCATTGGTTCAACTTCTTGGGGCGTGATACGCTATTCTTTAGCGGTGGCGAGAAGATGGCACTAAAGTTTGGCGTGGCGGTCTACTTTGGAGTGTGGGAGCGTGTGAAGCGTGGACGATATAGGGTGCGATTTGAACCAATATACGATGGAGTGGAGGTAGTTGAAGAGAATGTGATAACTGAACGTTATGTCCGTCAATTGGAGAGTCAGATTGTTAAGCGTCCCGAGTTGTGGATGTGGTCGCATAGGCGTTGGAAACATAATCGTCAAAATGTCAAGAGTTAAAGTTGTCATACTCAACTGGAATGGGGTGGAGCACCTGAGGCGTTTTTTGCCAAGTGTTGTGGCTACAACCCCCGCAAATGTCGAGATTGTCGTTGTCGATAACGCCTCGACAGACTCTTCGTGCAGTGTCGTGGAGCGGGAGTTTGAGGGCGTTACACTTATGGCTCTTGATGCGAACTATGGCTTTGCCGAAGGGTATAACCGTGCGTTAGCTAACCTCTCGGCCGACTATTTTGTCCTGCTTAACTCAGATGTTGAGTGCACGAAGGGGTGGTTGGAGCCACTTGTTGCTGAGTTGGATGCAAATGAAGATGTGGCGGTTGTTGCGCCAAAATTACGTTCGTTCGCTGAAAAAGACAAGTTTGAATATGCGGGTGCAGCGGGTGGTTATATCGACTTTTTGGGCTATCCATTTTGTCGAGGACGTATTCTGCAAACTATCGAACGGGATGAGGGGCAGTATGACGATAGTCGTGATCTGTTTTGGGTTAGTGGCGCAGCGTTTTGCTGTCGAGGCGATGTTTTTAAAGAACTGGGGGGCTTCGATGCCGACTTTTTTGCCCATATGGAGGAGATAGACCTCTGCTGGCGTATGCAACTCACGGGCTATAAGGTGAGAGTTGTGCCGACAAGCGTGGTCTACCATCTGGGGGGTGGCACGATGAACTACAACTCAAGCAGGAAGGTATTTTACAACCACCGCAATAACTTGGCGATGCTCTTCAAGTGCTCGTCGCCTGCACAGCGTGTAGTGGTGGCGGTAGTGCGCCCTGCGTTGGATTTTCTCTCGTCTTTGAGCTACCTCGTGCAGGGGCGGTGGGATAACTTTTGTGCTGTCTTTCGTGCCTACCGTGATTTTATTGCGTGGCACCCCAAGCTGCATAAAAAGCGTAAGGCGATACGTTCGGCAAGCGTTGGCGAGTCCAGTAAGATATACAATAACTCTATAGTATTGCGTTATATGTTTGGTGGTCGAACCTTTGAGAAGTTAAATAATAAACTCTAATTGTATTATGAAAAGGGTCTTAGTATCTATATTGTTTGCTTTGCTGGGCTTAACAAGCTCGGCACGTGATGTTTATTCACTACGTGATGGGTGGCAGTTCTACTTTAAGAGTGAGAACTCGAGCGATAATGCTCGTTATGTTAGCTTGCCTCATAGCTGGAATAGCGATCCGATGAATAGTGGCGTATGGTTGGAGACGACGGGTAACTACTACAAGAGCATCTTCGTGCCAGCACAATGGCGCTCGAAACGACTATTTCTAAAGTTCAATGGGGCACAAAATGTAGCAGATATCTTTGTGAATGGTAGCCACGTGGGCAACCATAAAGGGGCGGGAGTTGCCTTTACCTTTGAGATTACCGACAGAGTCAAATTTGGGGCGAATAATACTATTTTGGCAGTTGTGTCGAATGGCTATCGTGAGGATATTCTGCCAGTTTCGGGGGCGATGAATATCTATGGAGGACTGTATCGTGATGCCGAGTTGATTGTCACTGAGAAGAGCGCTATATCGCCCCTTCACTTGGGTACTGAGGGCATATTGATACATCAGCAGGATGCAAATACAACACAAGCAAAGGGCGAAGTTGAGGTGCATATCTTGACAAAAGGGGTTGGCAAGGCTGGCTCGGAGCTAAGATTAGATATTGTGGATAGCAAAGGGGTGGTTGTCTACTCGAAGAGCGCTAAGCATCGTGGTGATGGCGAGGGCGTTGTTAAGATAGCCTACTTGGTTGAGAAGCCTAAACTTTGGTCGCCAGATAGCCCCTCGATCTATGACTTTAGGGTGTCGTTAGATGATGGCGCAGTGCGAGATATGGTTACAGTGAGTACGGGTCTTCGCTCGGTGCGTGTTGAGGCTCGAGGAGGGCTACTTATCAACGGCAAAGAGTTTGATGTAAAGGGTGTCGAGTTGCACCACGATAACGCTGAGTCGGGTGGTGTGCTATTGTCAGAGGATTATGATACAGATCTAAATATTATTGCCGATATGGGGGCTAACGCCCTACGTTCGATGGTCTTGCCGCACTCGCAGTGCCTATATGATAGGTGCGATGAGAGGGGAATTTTAGTCTGGGTGGATGTGCCTTTGCACCGCACGAACTATCTGAGCGATATCTCGTACTACCCAACTGAGGAGTTTCGTGAGGGTGCGCTGAGCCACCTAAAGCAGATTGTAGCGCAAAATATAAACCACCCCTCAGTTGTGATGTGGGGCATCTTTTCACGAATGTGGTTGAGAGGCGATAGCCCAATAGAGCTCATCAAGGAGCTCAACTCGACGGCAAAACAGATGGATGCTTCACGTCCAACAGTTGCGTGTAGTGACCAAGATGGGGCGATTAACTTTATAACCGACCTTATTGTTTGGCGACAAGATTTGGGTTGGTCGTCGGGCACAACAGATGATGTTGTAATGTGGCGCAATCAGCTGCATAGCTATTGGTCACACTTGCGCTCGGCTGTGAGCTATGGTGGCGAGGGGCAGTTTGGGCATCAAGATGGCGATATGAACCCACTAATGAAGAGTAATTGGATGCCCGAGAGCCGTCAAAGGCGCCACCACGAGGAGTACTCTAAGCATCTCCAAAACGACTCGCTGTTGTGGGGGCGTTGGATAGGCTCGGCATTTGATTTTGGTTCGCATCGCTCGCCATATAAGATTGAGGCTTCGGGGGCGGTGACCTTTGATAGGCGAGATAGAAAGGATATATTTTATCTCTATCGTGCTATGTGGAATCACCACTCGCCGACACTGCATATAGCCAATAAACGAGGGGCGGTTGCGGCAAATCGAGCACACTTCTTGACCCTCTACTCATCGGATGGTGCCCCCACAATCTTTATGGGGCGGGATACGATTGGCGTTACACTCTATGCACCTTGTCAATACCGTTCGGATACCATCATAGTACGTGATAGGGTCGATATTAAGGTTGTTACGCCACATTGTCGAGATAGCGTCACCCTTATAGGGAGCACTGCTTCAGCACCTCTTTTGACCCCCTCCCTTCGGCAAACAGCAGATCTACAAAGCTTAGATTAGGGGTAAAAGAGTCCTGATTTGAGAAGAGTTGAGTATAGGGTTCGGCACAAAATGTCGAGCCCTCTTTGCTTTTAGGGCGTAGATCAATATCGTAGTCAGTTGCCTCAATATAGCTCTCGCTTATTGTGGGCATCTCGATTTGTGCCAAGCGACACATTAGCTCCAAGAGCTCGATGTTGTAATCGACCAAAAATCGGTACTCTTTTTTGTAGAATGGCTCGAATAGATATGCAAAGTACTCAAAGTATGGCGAGTGGTTGTATGAGGCGGTGAGTGCGCCCCAATGTTGGTGCTGCCAGCGCTTTGAGTAGTCGATTTCAATATCTCGCATCGGAGTGCGGGGGCGGTTGGCGTTACGAAGGTGTACGCTGAGTGTCATCACATTGTTTGATGTTAGAATCTCGGCACGATTGCGCTCCGAGCGCTTTATGTAGTGCTCGCCTAAGTCGATTGAACATTCGCCCTTAATGATATGCGCAAAGTGCTCAATACGAGGTAGATATGTTAGTGGTAGAATCGTCATTGCTCTCTGAAGTCTGAGTTCTCTTTTATCAATTCAATTAATCTATCTAAGGCATCCTCTTGAGGGATATTGCGGTGGATTAGCTCACGCTTTTTGTATAGCGACACACGCCCTCTGCCAGCTCCCACATAGCCATAATCGGCATCTGCCATCTCGCCAACACCATTGACGATGCACCCCATAACGGCAATTTTAAGCCCCCTGAGGTGCGATGTGCGCTGCTTAATCTCCTCCAAACGTGCTTCAATATCGAAGAGCGTGCGCCCACAGCTCGGACAGGCGATATACTCGGTCTGGGTGATGCGAGCTCGTGCAGCCTGCAGAATCAAGAGCTCAATCTCTGCTCTCTGCTCGCTCTTCAATGCAGGCGCATCAATCCAAATACCATCCGCAAGGCCATCCAAGAAGAGTGAGCCCAAATCTGCTGCCGCCTTGATTGCTACCACTTCGGGGTCTGAATCTGTGTAACGACACTTCACTACGATGGGTTGCGAGGGGTCGGTGTTGAGTGCAGCGGCTCGTAGCTCAGCTGTTGGGTTGGTGCTTCGAGCCTCGATAACTACAAAACCATCCATTGGCTCGGTGTGGATGATGGGCTCTTTTATTGTGGTTCGGCGAGTGAAGTGCGTTGCGTTGTATCTTTCGGGGTGGTTGATTGAGAACTCCCCCTCACGACTTGCAAAGTTGTCGATTATAGTTTTTGCTACTGGAACCTCATTTTCAGGGGCTTCGGTGAGCGATACACGTATCGTATCGCCAATTCCATCCGCCAACAGAGCACCTATACCCACAGCGCTCTTGATGCGCCCATACAAGCCATTGCCAGCTTCGGTGACCCCCAAGTGAATGGGGTAGTGTAGCCCCTCACGCTCCATCGCCTCGACCAGAAGACGATATGCTACAACCATCACACGGGTATTGCTCGACTTCATCGATACCACAACTTGGTCGAAATTGCGTTGGCGGGCCCTCAACATAAACTCCATAGCCGAATGCACCATTCCCTGCGGTGTGTCGCCCCACTCATCTACCACACGTTGCGCTAACGAACCGTGATTGACCCCTATGCGTAGCGCTGTGTTGTGTGTGCGGCACATCTCGATAAGCTCGTCAAAGAGCTCAAGGTTGGTGGAGTAGTTGCCCGGATTTATACGAACCTTATCTACGCTCTTCGCCACCATCTGAGCAACATCTGCCCGATAGTGAACGTCGGCAACTATAGCGCAATGAAGTCCTTTTGCCCTCACTGTATCAGCGATTTGCGTAATGCTCTGAGCCTCACGCTTGCCCTGTACCGTAAGACGAACGATGGGTGCACCCGCTTTGACGATACGCTCGATTTGGGCTTCGCACGCCACAATGTCGTTTGTATCGCAGTTGGTCATCGACTGCACAGCTATGGGGTATTTGCCACCAATTACGATGCCCGCAATGTGTACTTCGGAGCTTTCTCGACGTCTGAATTTTGAAAGATTCATATAAAATTTGCTTTTCAGCGACAAATATAACCAAAAAAATTAGTATTTTTGTGGAATGGAGTACCTGAACAACGATATAAAGTTTATTGCAGGAGTGGGTGAGGCACGCGCTAAGCTGTTGGATAAAGAGTTATCAATTAGAACTTTAGACGATATGCTACACCACTTTCCGCACCGCTATATCGATAGGACAAAGATATACTCCATTGCCGAAATTTCGGAAGAATCGACCCACTCGTATGTCCAAATTCGTGCTCGTGCCGTTGGCGTACAGTCGATTGGCGAGGGGCGCAAGCAGCGCTTCAAACTCTTCGTGCAGGATAAGACGGGGCGTGCAGAGTTAGTCTGGTTTCAGGGCGCTAAGTGGATTGAGAAGCGTGTCGAGGTGGGGCGTGAATATATTATATTTGGTCGCCCGACACTCTATAAGGGTGCTCTGCAGATGGCGCACCCCGAGTTGGAGAGTGTCGAGGTGGCACTCTCACGCAAGGAGTTTAGTGGTATGCAGGGTATCTACTCCTCAACCGAAAAATTGTCGCAAATGTTGGGCACGAAGGGTATCTACCGCATTATGTGTAACCTCTGGGAGGTGGTCAAGAGCCATATCGAAGAGACCTTACCTCAGTCGATGCGTGAGAAATATGGATTGATTTCACGCCAAGAGGCGCTCTATAATATTCACTTTCCACAGTCGCAAAAACTCTTAGAGGCGGCACGATTTCGTCTAAAATTTGAGGAGCTTTTGGGTGTTCAACTCAATATCGAGGCTCGCCGTGTGGGGCGATTAGCAAAGGGCAACGGGTTTATATTTTCAAAGGTTGGAGAGGTATTTAATAATTTCTATAATAGCTGTTTACCTTTTGAATTGACCGCAGCTCAAAAGCGTGTCGTAAAGGAGATACGCCAAGATACTGTGAGCGGATACCAGATGAACCGCCTTCTGCAGGGCGATGTCGGTAGTGGCAAGACGTTGGTGGCACTCATATCGATGCTCTTGGCGGTGGATAATGGCTTTCAGGCGTGTATGATGGCGCCAACTGAGATACTTGCCCGCCAGCACTACGCTACAATCGAGCGTATGTGCTCCAAAATTGGAGTTCGTGTAGGGATTTTGACCGGCTCGTCACGGGCAAAGGAGCGCCGTGAGGTGTTGGCGGCTTTGGCATCGGGCGAGTTGAATATCTTGATTGGCACGCACGCACTTTTGGAGGATAGCGTCGAGTTTTGTAACTTGGGTTTTGTGGTAATCGATGAGCAGCATCGTTTTGGTGTTGAGCAGCGTGCACGACTATGGACCAAAAATAGTCAGCCGCCCCACATCCTTGTGATGACCGCAACGCCCATCCCACGCACCTTAGCGATGACCCTATATGGCGATTTGGATGTCTCGGTAATTGATGAGCTACCGCCCGGTCGTAAACCCATTACAACGCTACATTATGGTGATTCTCAGCGACTAAAACTCTTCGGGTCACTTCGAAGAGAGATTGCAGCTGGTCGCCAGATATATATTGTTTATCCGCTAATCAAGGAGTCCGAGAAGATGGACTACAAAGATTTGACCGATGGTTACGAGGCCATCTCACGTGACTTTCCACACCCCCAGTATCGAGTTGCGATATGTCACGGCAAGATGAAGAGTGCGGATAAGGATGAGTCGATGCGCCAATTCAAGAGCGGCGAGGCGCATATTATGGTGGCGACCTCCGTTATTGAGGTGGGCGTCGATGTTCCCAACGCTTCGGTGATGGTCATCGAGTCGGCAGAGCGCTTTGGCCTATCGCAGTTGCATCAGCTGCGTGGTCGTGTGGGGCGTGGTGCAGAGAAGTCATACTGTATATTGATGACGGGCGTGAAGCTATCCAAAGAGTCACGAGCACGCATCGAGGCGATGTGCGAGACCAACGACGGCTTTAGATTGTCCGAGTTAGACCTTAAGTTGCGTGGCGCTGGCGATATAAATGGCACACAGCAGAGTGGTGTGGCATTTGATTTGAAGATTGCCTCTCTTAGCACCGACACACAAATCTTAACTCTGTCACGTGATGTAGCTGTGGCAACTCTAAAGGATGATCCAACTCTCAGTCGAGATGAAAATAGTGGTTTGAGGAGGCTCAGAGCACAATATTCGACAGATGCTGACATTGATTTTTCACTTATTTCATAATATAAACACCTTTTTTGAAGATGAAACGACTACTTTTAATAATAATATTTTTAGCTATCTGCCCCTCGATTTTTGGGCAGCTATACCATCCGGGTGAGCGCCTTTCGTACCGAATTAGCTACAAAGCGAAGATGTTTCCCAATACTGAGGTGGGTAGCGTTGAGATAAAGACTAAGAGCGATAAGGTGGATGGGCGAGAGTGCTTTTTGGTCGAAGCGGAGGGTAAAACGCTGCCAACATATCGCTGGTTCTACAATATGTTAGACCGCTATAAGGTGTGGGTCGATGCCGAGAGTTTGCGCCCCGTGCGATATGTGAACGATATAAAACAGAACGACTACACCTTCCAGAGCGAGTATAAATACGATTGGGTGCAGGATTCTGTGCGCACAAGTTGGAGCTCACGTGGTGGCGAGCGCAAATACAAAACTATGCCCTTGAGTCAGGAGAGTATGGATGCCATATCGATATTTTTCAATCTTCGCACTGCCGCTGCAGATGAGTTTAAAGAGGACGAAGCGGCAGCTATTGAGATGGTGTTGGAGGATACAATTCGCCATTTACAGTATAAATATTTGGGTCGTGAGGTGAAAAAGATACGCAATATGGGGCAATTTAATACCCTGAAGTTTAGCTGTCAGTTGGGTACATCTGAAGGGTTTACCTTTACCGATGGCTCTTCGTTTACGATTTGGATTTCAGATGATGAGAATAAAATACCCCTATATATCTCCTCTCCGGTGCGTGTGGGTAGCGTTAATGCCTACATTTCGGGATATAAGGGGCTTAAATATCCGCTTACGAGCAAGAAAAAGTAAATTTTTATTATATTTGCACTTTAAACGTATAAACAGATTCTAAAACAATATGGAAGATTTAAAGCAGGGTTACGACCCATCGGAGTTCGAGGATGAGGATTATAATATCGAGTCGTCGGAGGCAAAAAAGTCGATCAGAGGCTATCGAGTTGTGATTATTATCCTCTCGGTTATATTGGTTGCCCTCTCGGCGCTCTACTACTCAATACACCGCCAAAAGAGCATCGACAACGAGATTTTGCAGGTCGATAGAGACTCTTTACAGAGCGACTTGGGGCGCTTGATGGTCGATTTTGACAACCTTGAATTTGCTAACGATAGTATCACAGCAACAGTCATCTTTGAGAAGGGACGTGCCGACTCATTGATGAGCAGGCTGACAAAAGAGCGCTCGTGGAGCTATGCTAAGATTAAACAGTACGAAAAGGAGGTTGGTACTTTGCGTACCATTATGAAGGGGTATGTGCGCCAGTTGGACTCACTTAACACCCTAAATAAGAAGCTCATAAAGGAGAATGTATCGTTCCGTAAGGAGATTTCAACAGCAAATCTTCGTGCCGATATGGCCGAAGAAAAGGCGCAGGAGTTAGACCATATGGTGCGTGCGGGTTCGGTTATCAAGATACGTGATATTAGCATCGTAGCGTTCAACCGCCGTGATAATGAGACCTCTCGCATCAAAAATGCAGAGCGCCTACGTATCGATTTTATCCTCTCGGCTAACGAACTAACCGAACCCGGTAATAAGGCGATATATATGCGTCTGATTAGCCCCGATGGCTATGTTCTGACCACTGAAGCGATGCCAACATTCGAGTTTAATGGCGAGGCGATGAGCTATACAGCTATGCGTGAGGTCGATTTCCAGAACCAAGATCTTGAGGTGGGTATCTACTTCGCATCTTCAGGCTTTACGGCTGGAACCTACAAAGTAGAGCTATACTGCGAGGGTCACCTAAGCGGTGAGGCGCAAGTGGTGATGAAATAGGCAAATACCCTACACCTATATATAATGGGGCGATTAACTGAATGAAAGTTAGTTGTCCCATTTTTATTTGTATTTGGCTGAAAATATTTCATTCCCTAAAATGCTGATAATTAGAGCTATTATTATTTATTGAAAAAATAAAGTCAAAAAAATAGTAGAATTATTTTGCAGATGAAAAATAATGCCATATCTTTGCAGTCACAAAATAGGAAATAGGCGTAATTATTTGCTCTTAGTGAA
>CAYJJV010000006.1:0-9479 GCA_964370585.1 uncultured Alistipes sp.
GTTTCGTGAACAACCTTATGCTGGATGGTAAGAAGAGTATTGCCTACACAATTTTCTACGACTCGTTAGATAATGTAGGTAAGAAGATGAAGGATGCTGATAAATCTCCGTTAGAGATCTGGAAACAGGCCCTTGAGAATATCACTCCGCAAGTTGAAGTGAAATCGAAACGTATCGGTGGCGCCACATTCCAAGTACCTATGGAGGTTCGTCCAGAGCGCAAGATTTCTATCTCTATGAAAAACCTTGTCCTTTTCGCACGTAAGCGCGCTGGAAAGAGTATGGCTGAGAAACTATCTGCAGAGATAGTTGATGCTTATAACCAACAGGGAGCAGCCTTCAAACGTAAGGAGGAGATGCACCGTATGGCTGAGGCTAACAAGGCATTTGCACACTTTAGATTTTAATACAGAGAGGTAAAATGGCAAAGAGAGATTTAAATTACACTCGTAATATCGGTATTATGGCTCACATTGATGCCGGTAAGACCACAACTTCAGAGCGTATCCTTTTCTACACAGGAAAGACGCATAAAATCGGAGAGGTGCACGAGGGAGGTGCAACAATGGACTGGATGGTCCAAGAGCAGGAGCGTGGTATCACAATCACATCTGCTGCAACAACAGCCTTCTGGCAGTACGACAACAATCAGTATCAGATCAACCTTATCGATACTCCGGGACACGTCGATTTCACCGTTGAGGTGGAGCGTTCGTTGCGTGTATTGGATGGTGCAGTTGCTACATTCTGTGCTGTGGGTGGAGTTGAGCCACAGTCTGAGACTGTTTGGCGTCAGGCCGACAAATATAACGTTCCACGTATGGGTTATGTCAATAAGATGGACCGTACAGGAGCCGATTTCTTGAACGTATGCTCACAAATCAAGGAGAACTTCGGAGCTGTAGCTCTTCCAGTGGTTCTACCTATCGGTGCTGAGGATAAGTTCGAGGGTCTTATAGACCTTATATATAATAATGCGATCTACTACTTCGATGACAAGACCGTTCGTGATAACTTCGAGCTAAAGGAGATTCCAGCTGCAATGGCTGCCGAAGCTGCTGAGTGGCGTGCGAAACTTATCGAGGAGGTAGCATCAACTGATGACGCCTTGATGGAGAAGTTCTTCGAGGATCCAGACTCAATCACTCCTGAGGAGCTATTGGCTGCGATTCGCAAGGCTACAATCTCTATGCAGATTGTACCTATGTTGTGTGGCTCTTCGTTCCACAACAAGGGTGTTCAGAAGCTACTTGACTACACTATCGCATTCCTTCCATCACCAATGGATGTTCCATCGGTTACGGGTATGAACCCAAAAACTGATGAGGAGGAGACACGTAACGCAACCGAAGATGAGCCATTCTGTGGTCTTGCCTTCAAGATTGCTACCGACCCATTCGTAGGTCGTTTGGCATTCGTTCGTGTATACTCAGGTAAGTTGGATGCAGGTTCTTACGTATTGAACACTCGCAGCTCTAAGCGTGAGCGTATCAGCCGTATCTACCAGATGCACGCCAACAAGCAGAACCCATTGGAGACTATCGGTGCAGGTGATATCTGCGCAGCGGTAGGTTTCAAGGATATTCGCACGGGTGATACACTCTGCGCTGAGAATGCACCATTGGTATTGGAGCAGATGACATTCCCTGAGCCCGTTATCGGTCTTGCAGTTGAGCCTAAGACTCAAAAAGACCTTGATAAGTTGGGTATCGCACTATCTAAGTTGGCTGAAGAGGATCCAACCTTCACAGTTCACACTGACGAGGATTCAGGACAGACTGTAATTAGCGGTATGGGTGAGCTTCACCTTGATATCATCGTAGACCGTCTACGTCGTGAGTTCGGTGTTGAGATTAATCAGGGAGCTCCTCAGGTTAATTACAAGGAGTCTTTGACTAAGACAGTTCAGCACCGTGAGGTCTTCAAGAAGCAGACGGGAGGTCGTGGTAAGTTCGCCGACATCATCTTCGAGATCGGTCCAGCCGAAGAGGGTAAGATGGGTCTTACGTTTGTCGATGAGGTTAAGGGTGGTAACATCCCTAAGGAGTTTATTCCATCTGTACAGAAGGGCTTTACTTCAGCTATGGCAAACGGTGCGTTGGCAGGCTACCAAATGGACTCAATGAAGGTTACACTTAAGGATGGTTCATTCCACCCTGTCGATTCAGATCAGCTCTCATTCGAGATTGCAGCTCGTAGCGGTTATCGTGCAGCGGCGCCAAAGGCAGGTTCTGTCATTATGGAGCCAATTATGAACGTCGAGGTTGTAACTCCTGAGGAGAGTATGGGTGATATCATCGGTGACCTTAACAAGCGTCGTGGCCAGATCTCTGGTATGGAGTCTAAGGGTACGGCACGTGTGGTTAAGGCTAAGGTGCCTCTATCAGAGATGTTCGGTTATGTAACTGTTCTTCGTACTATCTCTTCGGGTCGTGCAACATCTTCTATGGAGTTCTCACACTTCGAGGAGGTTCCTGCAGGTCTATCTAAGGAGATTATCGAGAAGGCGAGTGGTAAACGTAAGGATATAGAATAAGCAAAGATATGAATCAGAAAATTAGAATAAAGTTAAAGTCATTCGATCACAATCTTGTTGATAAGTCAGCAGAGAAGATCGTTAAGACAGTGAAGAGCACCGGTGCAGCAGTTAGCGGTCCAGTGCCCCTTCCAACACGCAAGCAGATTTTCACTGTGAACCGTTCGACTTTCGTTAATAAGAAGGCACGTGAGCAGTTCCAACTCTGCACCTTTAAGCGCATTCTTGATATCTACTCATCAACACCAAAGACTATCGATGCGTTGATGAAGCTTGAACTTCCATCGGGAGTAGAGGTAGAGATCAAAGTGTGATAGTAGGGGTTGCTAACAAGGTGTTTTGCGGCTTTGATTGAGTTCAGAAGGGAGTTGTGATACCTATTTTATATAGGAGAGCAGTTCTTGGATGGTACAAAGGGGGAGTCTACCACAGTGTAGACCCCATCCTTATAACTCTTTGCAAGCCTTGAAAATGAGCTTGTTATGCAATTTCTAACGCTTAAAAATGAGTAAAGTAAACACTCAAAACAAAATTATTATAACAAACAATTCGACAACAAATGTCAGGACTTATTGGAAAAAAAATCGGAATGACTTCCGTTTACAGTGCCGAGGGTAAAAATATACCATGCACTGTTATTGAGGCTGGTCCGTGCGTTGTTACGCAAATCAGAACTGTAGAGAAGGATACCTACGAAGCGGTTCAGATTGCCTATGACGAGAAGAGTGAAAAGCACACCACCAGCAGTTTGTTAGGTCACTTCAAGAAGGCGAATACAACCCCTAAGCGAAAGCTCGCTGAGTTTAAGGGTATGGATGAGGTCTCATTGGGTGACACTGTAACCGTTGACATCTTCACTGAAGATGACTGGGTTGACGTGACAGGTATCTCTAAGGGTAAAGGTTTTCAGGGCGTTGTAAAGCGTCACGGCTTTGCCGGTGTTGGAGGTCAAACTCACGGTCAGCACAACCGTCAGCGTAAGCCGGGTTCTCTCGGTGCATCATCCTATCCGTCACGCGTCTTCAAGGGCAAACGTCTGCCCGGAAGAATGGGTGGAGCGCAGGTTAAAATTATCAACTTGCGTGTACTTAAAGTTATCCCTGAGAACAACCTTATCTTGGTTAAGGGTTCAATTCCGGGACCAAAAGGTGCTTATTTAACAATTGAAAAGTAGTATGGAATTAGCTGTTTTAAATACACAAGGAGTAGAGACAGGTCGTAAGGTAGTCCTTTCAGATGCTGTTTTCGGCGTGCAGGCTAATGATCACGCTATCTATCTTGACGTAAAGCAATATCTTGCTGATCAGCGTCAGGGTACTCACAAATCTAAGCAACGTAACGAGGTTGCAGGTTCTACACGCAAGCTAAAGCGTCAAAAAGGTACTGGTGGTGCACGTTGTGGTAGCATCAAGTCGCCTCTTTTCGTAGGTGGTGGTCGTGTTTTTGGTCCTCAGCCACGTGATTATCGTTTCAAGCTAAACAAAAAGCTAAAGCAGTTGGCACGCCGTAGTGCGCTAACATACAAGGCTGAGGCTGGCGTTATTAGCGTTATCGAGTCATTCACAATGGAGACTCCAAAGACTAAGAGCATCATCGCTTTGGCGGCAGCTCTTAAGGTGGACGATAAGAAGGTTTTGGTTGTTCTTCCAGATTCAAACCCAAATCTACAACTCTCTTGCCGCAACCTTCCATACGTAAAGGCTGTCTTGGCTCAAAATCTTTGTACTTACGAGATTATGAACGCATCGGCTATCGTTTTGGTTGAGGGTGCTGAGAATGTGTTGAATACAATGTTAGCTTAAAACGATTAAGAAAATGGAGATTATTATTAAGCCGGTTTTAACCGAGAAGATGACCATCCAAGGCGAGAAGTTTAACCGTTACGGTTTTATCGTCGATGTTAAGGCTGACAAGCTACAAATTCGCAAGGCAGTAGAGCAGATGTATGACGTGACAGTTGTCGAGGTCAATACAATCCGCTATATGGGTAAACTCAAGAGCCGCTACACAAAGGCTGGTATGCTTGAGGGACGCACAAACAACTTCAAGAAGGCGATTGTCACATTGAAGGATGGAGATAAGATAGATTTTTACAGTAATATCTAAGCAAGATGGCAGTTAAAAAATTCAAACCTATAACTCCGGGTACACGTCACAAAGTGATTGGCACCTTCGAGGAGATAACTAAGAGTAAGCCTGAGAAGTCACTACTTAGTCCAAAGAAGAGAACAGGAGGTCGTAACAACTCTGGTAAGATGACTGTTCGCTACATTGGTGGTGGTCACAAGCAGATGTACCGTAAAGTTGATTTCAAGCGTACAAAAGATGGTATCGCTGCAACTGTAAAGGCTATCGAGTACGATCCAAACCGTACAGCACGTATCGCACTGTTGTTCTACGCCGATGGCGAGAAGAGCTATATCATTGCGCCAAATGGCCTAGAGGTTGGACAGACTGTAATGAGTGGTAAGGGTGTTGCCCCTGAGGTTGGTAATACGCTCTATTTGAGCGATATTCCATTGGGAACCGTTATCCACAACATTGAACTCTACCCCGGTCAGGGTGCCGCTATGGCTCGCTCGGCTGGTTCTTATGCAAATCTATTGGCTCGTGAGGGACGCTTCGCTATCGTTAAGCTACCTTCAGGAGAGACTCGTATGGTACTTGTTACTTGTCGTGCTACGATCGGTGTTGTGTCGAATGTTGATCACAACCTCGAGTCGTCTGGTAAGGCGGGTCGTGAGCGTTGGAGAGGACGCCGTCCTCGTAACCGTGGTGTTGTAATGAACCCAGTCGATCACCCAATGGGTGGTGGTGAAGGACGTTCATCAGGAGGACACCCACGTTCACGTAAGGGTCTGTTGGCTAAGGGTTACAAGACTCGTAATCCTAAGAAGACGACCTCTAAGTTTATTATTTCCAAGAAGAAAAAATAATTAAATAAGAGTACACAATGAGCCGTTCATTAAAAAAAGGACCTTTTATCGATCCAAAACTTGAGGCGAAAGTTCTCGCACAAGTAGAAGGTAATAAGACGTCGGTAATTAAAACGTGGTCACGTGCAAGTATGATCTCTCCTGACTTTGTTGGTCAGACGATTGCTGTTCACAACGGGAATAAGTTTATCCCAGTCTATGTAACAGAGAATATGGTGGGACACAAGCTTGGAGAGTTCTCTCCTACACGTAACTTCCGTGGTCACTCAGGTAACAGAAAAAAATAGTTAGAAAATGGGTGCAAGAAAAGCAATAAGAGCCGAAAAATTAAAGGCAGAGAAGAAGCAGAAGGCGATAGCTATTCTGCGTGATTGCCCTACCTCTCCACGTAAGATGCGCTTGGTAGCAGATCTTATCCGTGGTGTAGAGATAAACAAGGCATTGGGTATCCTACGTTTCTCTAAGAAAGAGGCTTCGATTCGTTTGGAGAAGCTCCTTAAGTCAGCAATCGCTAACTGGGAGGCAAAGAACGAGGGCGAGCGTTTAGAGGATACAACGCTATGCGTAAGTGAGATATTTGTAGACGGTGGTCGTATGTTGAAGCGTATTCAACCAGCGCCACAGGGTCGTGCTCACCGTATCCGCAAGCGTTCTAACCACGTAACAATCGTAGTAGACAAAATGGTAATAGTAGAAAACAAGTAAGAAGATGGGACAAAAAGTTAATCCAATAGCAAATCGTCTTGGTATCATACGTGGTTGGGACTCTAACTGGTATGGAGGCAAGGATTTCTCAGATAAACTTGTAGAGGATGCAAAGATTCGTAAGTATCTTAACGTCCGTCTATCTAAGGCGAGTATATCTAAGATTATCATCGAGCGTACACTAAAATTAGTTACGGTAACTATCTCAACAGCTCGTCCGGGCATTATCATCGGTAAAGGCGGACAAGAGGTTGATAAACTCAAGGAGGAGCTCAAGAAGCTCATCAAGAAGGAGATTCAGATCAACATCTTCGAGATTAAGCGTCCAGAGGTGGATGCAGTAATCGTAGGACAGAACATCGCTCGCCAGTTGGAGGGCCGTGTATCTTTCCGCCGTGCAATCAAGACCGCAATCGCCTCTACAATGCGTATGGGTGCTGAGGGTATCAAGATTCAGGTTTCGGGACGTGTTGGAGGCGCCGAGATGGCTCGTAGTGAGACCATCAAGGAGGGACGTATTCCACTACACACATTCCGTGCAGATGTAGATTATAGCCTAACTGAGGCACTCACTAAGGTGGGTATCTTGGGAGTAAAGGTTTGGATTTGCCACGGTATCGTTTATGGCAAGCGTGATCTCTTTGCAATTAGTGGTGCAGCATCTCAGGGTGCGGGACAGCGTGACGGCGGTGATCGCCGTGGTGGAGCTCGTGGTGATCGTCGTGGCGATCGTCGTGGCGGAGCACGTCGTCCAGAGCGTCGTAATAACAAACAGTAAGTGTAGGACCTTTTAAAAGCAGAACAAAATGTTACAGCCAAAAAAGACCAAATTTAGAAGGATGCAAAAAGGCCGTATGAAGGGTATCGCTCAGAGAGGAAACCAGCTTGCATATGGATCGTTTGCAATTAAGGCACTTGAATCAACGTGGATTACAGGTCGTCAAATCGAGGCAGCTCGTCAAGCTATCACACGTTATATGAAGCGTGAGGGACAGCTTTGGATTCGTATCTTCCCCGACAAACCCATCACAAAGAAGCCTGCAGAGGTACGTATGGGTAAGGGTAAGGGTAACCCAGAGGGTTTCGTAGCACCTGTTACTCCCGGACGTATTCTCTTCGAGGCAGAGGGTGTACCTTTGGCAATAGCTCAAGAGGCTTTGCGATTAGGAGCACAGAAACTGCCTATTACAACTAAGTTTATCGTAAGACGTGATTACGTCGAAACCACAATTTAAGCAGGAGTAAAATGAAAAGTGCAGAGATCAAAGAGGTTTCGGTAAAGGAGATACAAGAGCGCATCTCAACTGGGAAGTTTGAGCTTTCAAAGTTGAAGTTGCAGCACGCCGTGTCGCCAATCGAAAACCCATCGATTATTAAAAAGAACCGCAGAGATATCGCTCGTATGTTGACAATCCTGCGTCAAAAAAACGCTAAATAAAGAGAACAACAATGGAAAGAAATCTTAGAAAAGAGCGTATCGGAGTGGTTGTTAGCGACAAGATGGATAAGACCATCGTAGTTGCTGTAGCTCGTAAGGTAAAGCACCCTATCTATGGCAAGTTCGTAAACAAGACTACGAAGTTTGTAGCTGAGTGCTTGGATGAGAGCTGCCGTGAGGGGGATACCGTACGCATTATGGAAACTCGTCCGCTAAGTAAGACAAAGCGTTGGAGATTAGTAGAAATTATTGAAAGAGCTAAGTAGTTATGATACAACAAGAAAGTAGACTCGTAGTAGCTGACAACAGCGGTGCAAAAGAGGTTCTTTGTATCCGTGTGCTCGGTGGCACAAAGCGTCGCTACGCATCAATAGGCGATAAGATCGTCGTTACTGTCAAGAGCGCTACCCCTTCAGGAGATGTAAAGAAGGGTGTTGTCTCAAAGGCGGTTGTAGTGAGAACCAAAAAGGAAATTAGACGTGCTAACGGTTCGTATATTCGTTTCGATGATAACGCTGTGGTACTTCTTAACGGCCAAGGTGAAATGCGTGGTACTCGTATTTTCGGTCCAGTAGCTCGTGAGCTTCGTGACCAACATATGAAGATCATCTCATTGGCACCAGAGGTATTGTAATCTTAAAAACAACAAGGATATGTCAGTTAAATTACATATTAAGAAGGGAGATCAGGTTCAGGTCATCGCTGGCGACAATAAAGGTCAGCAGGGCAAGGTCCTTATGGTAGATATCGCTAAGCAGCGTGCTATCGTTGAGGGTGTGAACCTATGCAAAAAGGCTTCAAAGCCTAATGCACAGAACCCACAGGGAGGCATCATTGAGATTGAGGCAGCGATCCACATCTCAAACCTTCAGGTATTAGACCCAAAGAGTGGCAAGCCATCACGTATTGGTCGCAAGCTCAACAGTGAGGGTAAGTTAGTTCGTTACGCTAAAAAATCAGGAGAGGAGATCAAATAATGGCATACGTACCAACATTAAAGACAGTTTACAAGGAGAAGATTCAGGATCTTCTTATGAAGGAGTTCGGATACAAAAGCGTAATGCAGTGTCCAAGACTCGAAAAGATTGTAGTGAACCAAGGTATGGGTCAGGCAGTCGCAGATAAGAAACTTATCGATGTGGCTGAGGCTGAACTTACACTTATTACGGGACAGAAGGCAGTTCAGACTCGCTCTCGTAAGGATATCTCTAACTTTAAGCTACGTAAGGGTATGCCTATCGGTGTGCGTGTGACGTTGCGTGATAAGAGGATGTATGAGTTCTTGGAGCGTCTGGTTGCTGTGGCTATGCCACGTATCCGTGACTTCAAGGGTATCAACGAGAAGTTTGATGGTCGTGGTAACTACACGTTAGGTATCACCGAGCAGATTATCTTCCCAGAGATCGACATCGACAAGATCACCAAGATCTTCGGTATGGAGGTTACCTTCGTAACGACAGCTAAGACAGACGAGGAGGCTTATTCGCTACTACGTGAGTTTGGTCTACCATTTAAAAATGCAAAAAAGAATTAAGCTATGGCAAAGGAATCGATGAAGGCTCGCGAGGTAAAGCGTGAGAAACTTGCACAACGATATGCTCATAAGCGTGAGACGATTGCTGCAAAATTAAAGAGTGGTGAGATCGACCACGAGGAGGCTTGGGTTGCACTATCAAAGCTACCTCGCAACTCGAACCCTATCCGTCAGCACAACCGTTGCAAAATTACGGGACGACCAAAGGGTTATATGCGCCTGTTCGGTATCAGCCGTATTCAATTCCGTGAGATGGCATCAAACGGTTTGATTCCCGGCGTGAAGAAGGCGAGCTGGTAGTATCTTCAATGGGGGTGGGTGTGAGCTTTT
>CAYJJV010000006.1:9579-40176 GCA_964370585.1 uncultured Alistipes sp.
GAGCGGAAGATTTTGTAGCTAATATGGGTGTAGAGTCCATACGGTTGAGGAGCGTTTTTGAGGAAAGTGTCACACAACAGTGATAACTTCTCAAAATATGCGATACAACTAACGACTATACATTTGGTAACAGATTCCCCATCTAAAGTGGGTGGTGTGAGAGGGCATAAGGGCTTTAAATTAGCATTTAGTCTCTTGAGCAGCAGCCATAAGTTTTGAGGTGTTAAGTGTGGGGATTTGTGCAGATATGTTAGTGGGCTATATGGTTGCTAACATTGTTTGTATCGGCAACTTTATGCTAAATATCTAAAAATTAGCCAATAAAGTTGTTTGTTTAACAAATTATACCTATATTTGCACGCTTGTGTCCAATCTATGCGCCACCTTATAAGAGTTTTGAGTGTCTGAGAGGGGGTGATTTTTGGGTATAAGGCAAAAAAATGGGGGTCAGATAGTGGGGTGGTTTTTTCATATTTCACACACTAAATATTGACAACCAAATATTTAACTAATTATTAATTTTAACTTCTTATTCGTTATGACAGATCCTATTGCGGACTTTCTGACCAGAATTAGAAACGCAGTGAAAGCCAATCACAAGGTGGTTGAAGCTCCTGGTTCAAAAATTAAGCAAGAGATTACCAAGATCTTGCACGAGCAAGGTTACATCCTTGCCTACAAGTTTGACACCAATGAAAAGGGTCACTCTGTAATCAAAATCGCACTTAAGTGGGATGCAGCAACAAAGACTAACGCTATCAAGGGCCTAAAGCGAGTATCTCGTCCGGGTCTTCGTCAGTACAGCAATGTTGCCGATATGCCACGTGTGCTTAACGGCTTGGGTATCGCCATCCTCTCAACAAACAAGGGTGTGATGACAGATGCTAAGGCTCGCCAAGCAAATGTAGGTGGTGAGACACTATGCTACATCTACTAATCACAAATTTTTAAATTTAGAAGAAAATGTCAAGAATTGGTAAATCACCTGTAGCGATACCAGCAGGGGTAACCGTAGAGGTTACAGCTGACAACACGGTAAGCGTAAAAGGGCCACTTGGGACACTGAGTCAAGCAGTTGATTCAGATATCAAAGTAGAGGTCGGCACGCATACAGATGTTAATGGCAATGAGTTTCCAGCTGTTATGGTAACTCGCCCAACTAATCAGCCACGTCACCGTTCACTTCACGGTCTTTATCGTGCTCTTATCAACAATATGGTTGTTGGTGTTTCGAAGGGCTACGAAATTAAGCAGGAGTTGGTCGGAGTAGGTTACAAGGCTGAGGTTAAGGGTCAAGTGTTGGAGATGAGCTTAGGCTACTCTCACGATACACACCTACTTCTTCCTGCTGAGGTTAAGGCCGAAGCTCTAACTGAGAAGAAGGGTAACCCTATCGTAACCCTTAAGAGCATCGACAAGCAGCTTATTGGACAAGTTGCAGCAAAGATCCGCTCATTGCGTAAGCCTGAGCCATACAAGGGTAAGGGTATTAAGTTTGTTGGCGAGCAGCTACGTCGTAAGGCTGGTAAGTCGGCAGGTGCTAAATAGTAAAAATAGTCTGAAATTATGTCATTGAACAAAATAGAAAGAAGAGAGAGGATTAAGATGCGCATCCGCAAAATCGTTAGCGGAACGCCAGCTCAACCTCGTTTAACTGTTTTTCGTAGCAACAAGCATATCTACGCACAGTTAATTGATGACCTTGCAGGTATCACTTTGGCAGCAGCTTCATCTAAGGATGCAGCAGTGGCTGAGGTAGTTGCAGGTAAAAATAAGTGTGATGTTGCAGCTTTGGTAGGTAAGTTAGTTGCCGAGAGAGCAGTAGCTAAGGGTGTATCTTCGGTCGCTTTCGACCGTAACGGTTACCTATATCACGGAAGAGTAAAACAGCTTGCTGACGCAGCACGCGAAGGTGGACTTAAATTCTAATTACAACTATGTCAAATAACAACATAAATAGAGTACGCACAAGCGACCTTGAGCTTAAGGATAAGCTCGTAAGCATTCAGCGTGTTACTAAGGTTACGAAGGGAGGCCGCACATTCAGCTTCTCGGCTATCGTAGTTGTAGGTAATGAGAATGGCGTCGTAGGTTATGGTTTGGGTAAGGCATCTGAGGTTCAGGCGGCTATCGCTAAGGGCGTTGAGGATGCTAAGAAGAACTTGGTTCAGATTCCAATCATCAACGGAACAATTCCTCACAAGCAGGAGGCACGTTTCTCGGGTTCTGAGGTTATGATTCGTCCAGCAGCTCCCGGTACGGGTATTATCGCCGGTGGTGCGATGCGTGCCGTATTGGAGTCAGTGGGCATCAAGAATGTCTTGGCGAAGAGCAAGGGCTCATCTAACCCTCACAACTTGGTGAAGGCGACAATCGGTGCACTTTGCGAGCTACGTGATGCACATCACATCGCTCGTCTTCGTGGCATCTCATTGAACAAAGTGTTTAACGGTTAATTTTAATGCAGATGGCAAAGTTAAAAATCACTCAAGTAAAGAGCCGTATCGGTGCAACTGAGCGTCAGTGCAAAAACCTTGACGCTTTGGGACTTAAGAAGATCAACGCAACGGTTGAGCATAGCGACTCGGCAATCATCAAGGGTATGTTAGAGCGTGTTAAGCACCTCGTAAAGATTGAGGTTATTGCCTAAGGCGTTACCTAATCAAAGTTTAACTATTAAGTTTTATAAAATAAGATGGAACTCAATAATCTAAAACCCGCAAAGGGTTCAACACACCGCCAAAAGCGTATCGGTCGTGGTGCAGGTTCTGGTCACGGTGGCACAGCTACACGTGGTCACAAGGGTGCTCAGTCACGCTCGGGTTACTCACGCAAGCTCGGTTTTGAGGGAGGTCAGATGCCACTTCAGCGTCGTCTACCTAAGTTTGGTTTTACCAACATCAACCGTGTAGAGTTTAAGGCTATCAACCTCTCAACGCTTGAGGAGTTGTCAAACAAGAAGTCGGTAACTGACATCACAATCGACACATTTATCTCGGCTGGTTTCGTATCTGGCAAAGATAAGGTTAAGGTGTTGGGCAACGGTACAATATCTAAGGCTTTGACTGTTAAGGCTCACGCATTCTCGAAGAGTGCAGAGGCGGCAATCGTAGCAGCTGGCGGTAGCGTAGAGAGAGTATAAACAACTATTTAAACAGATAAATTATGAATCAGTATATAGTTGTTGGTATTGTGTTGCTCATCGCTATCGTGTTGATGGCGATGAACAAAAAATTGGTGGAGACGCTCAAGAATATCTACAAGATAGAGGAGTTGCGTAAACGTGTGATATATACTATCGGGCTTTTACTGATCTATCGCTTGGGTAGTTTTGTGGTAATTCCGGGTATCAACCCCAACGCTTTGGGTGCAGGTTCTCAATACGCCGATCAGGTACAGGATGGACTCTTGGGTCTTCTGAATGTATTCTCGGGAGGCGCATTTGGTAACGCCTCAGTCTTAGCACTTGGAGTTATGCCCTACATCACCGCTTCGATCATCGTGCAGCTACTTGGTATGATGGTTCCCTACTTCCAGAAGATGCAGAAGGAGGGCGAAAGCGGTCGTCGTAAGATGAATCAGATTACTCGTTTTCTAACAATCGCTGTTCTTTTGGTGCAGGGTCCTACGTTCGTTATGAACATCTACAACCAAACTCCAGCAGCCTTTGTATTTGGAAACTCGTTCTGGTTTACAGCCTACGCAACAACGATCCTCATTGCAGGAACGATGTTTGTAATGTGGCTCGGCGAGAAGATAACAGATAAAGGACTTGGAAATGGTATCTCTCTGATCATTATGATTGGTATCGTAGCTGGCCTACCTTCGGCACTTCTGTCAGAGGTTACGGCACGCTTCGAGACAAGCACTGGTAGTGCGATTATGTTGATCGTAGAGCTTGTAATCCTATTCTTCGTCTTTATGGCAACTATCGCTCTGCTTCAGGCAGTTCGCAAGGTGCCAGTACAGTATGCGAAGCGTATTGTTGGTAATAAGCAGTATGGCGGTGTGCGTCAGTACATCCCGCTAAAGATGAATGCAGCTAACGTGATGCCTATCATCTTTGCTCAGGCCCTAATGTTTATCCCAGCACTATTCTCAGGAACATCATTTGCAGCTGCCTTCAGCTCAATGACTGGTTTCTGGTACAACTTCACGCTCGCAGTGATGGTCATCGCCTTCACATATTTCTACACAGCGATGATTGTCAATCCTCAAATGATGGCTGAAGATATTAAGCGCAATGGTGGATTCATTCCGGGTGTTAAGCCGGGTAAAGAGACCGTTCGCCGTATCGATACCATTATGACGCGTATCACACTTCCCGGCTCAATCTTCCTCGCCGTTGTGGCTATCTTGCCCGGCTTGGCGATGAAATTCTTGGGTATTCAGCAGGCGTTCGCATACTTCTTCGGAGGTACATCGCTACTGATTATGGTGGGTGTGGTTCTCGACACTCTGAAGCAGATTGAGAGCTACCTTCTAACGCGCCACTACGACGGTCTAATGAAGACCGGCCGTATCCAAGGCCGCCACTAAATAGGTGGGGTGCCGAGGGGTGCCACGATTGAGGGGGTGTCGCTATTATGACATCGCTGATTGAGGGGGTGCTGAGGGGTGCCGCTAATTGTGGAAGTGCCGAAGGGGTGCCAAGATGAGCAGTGCGCAAGTTGGGCATAGCTAATCGAAAGGCACTCAAGGTAAGAAGGTAGAGAGGTTCTTTAACAAAACAACACGGGGCTTAATATTTAGTCATTTCACTGTGGGCGGTGGTTCAGTTAATGGGCGGTGGTTCATTTAAATGGGCAGTGGTTCAATTGGATGGAGTGACAGAGGTATAGGGCAAAAACTCATCTTTGAGTTGAAAAAGTGTTGATGGATTATAAATTTAGCGTATGATATACCTAAAAAACGAGGAGCAGATTGAGATTCTGCGTGAGAATAACATCTTGGTTAGTCGAACTTTGGCCGAAGTTGGTCGCAACATCCGTGAGGGTGTTTCAACCAAACGCCTTGATGAGATTGCCGAAGAGTTCATCCGTGACAATGGAGCTGTTCCAGCGTTTTTGGGCTATCAGGGTTACCCTGCATCGCTATGTATATCGGTAAACGACGTTGTCGTTCACGGTATTCCATCGCATAAACTAATTCTCAAAGATGGCGACATCGTTTCAGTTGATTGTGGTACATTTATGAAGGGGTTTGTTGGTGATTCAGCATACACGTTTGCTGTTGGTGAGGTTAGCGAGGAGGCACGCAGCCTTATGGCAATCACCAAAGAGGCTCTTTTTAAAGGTACAGCACAGGCAAAGGCTGGTAATCGCATAGGCGACATATCAGCGGCAGTGCAGGAGACAGCCGAAAAAAATGGCTTCTCTATTGTGCGGGAGTTAGAGGGACACGGTATAGGTCGTGCGATGCACGAAGAGCCGGGCGTTCCTAACTTTGGCACTAAAGGTCGAGGTGTCACCCTGCGAAAGGGTATGGTGATATGTATCGAACCTATGATCAACATAGGAACAAGATCGGTGTTGTTTGACGATGATGGCTGGACTGTTCGCACTCGTGATGGTAAGCTATCGGCACACTACGAGTTTGCCGTTGCCATCGGGGATGATGGTCCTCGTGTATTAACAGATTATAGTATCATTGAAGAGGCATTAAAAAATTAAGGGTTGGGTTTTATGGATTTTGTCGCTACAAAAAGCGATAAGCTACTTGAAAAACCCCTTGATAGATTAGTAAATTTTAAACAGAATCGAAAAACTCTATGGCAAAACAGACTGCTATTGAAAGGGATGGGACAATAATTGAGGCGTTGTCGAATGCGATGTTTCGTGTCGAATTGGACAATGGTCACATATTGACCGCCCATATCTCTGGGAAGATGCGTATGCACTACATTAAGATCCTTCCGGGAGATAAAGTTAAAGTGGAGATGACACCCTACGATTTGACGAAGGGTCGTATATCTTTCCGTTATAAATAACCAGATCGCTTTAAAATTATGAAAGTAAAAGCATCAATTAAAAAGAGAAGCGAGGATTGCAAGATTGTAAGACGTAAAGGTAGACTTTATGTTATTTGCAAAAAGAACCCTAAGTTCAAGATGCGTCAGGGTTAATCTCGTTTATTAAAAAAGAAAAATTTTTATGGCACGTATAGTCGGTGTAGATTTACCAAAAAACAAGAGAGGTGAGATCGGCTTGACCTATATCTACGGAATAGGTCGTTCGACGGCTCGCAAAGTTCTCGAAAATGCAGGCGTAAGCTATGACCAGAAGGTACAAGATTGGTCAGATGATCAGATCGGAGCTATCCGTTCGATGATCGCTGAGATGGGTATCAAGGTCGAGGGCGAATGCCGCTCAGTTGTTCAGTTGAACATCAAGCGTCTGATGGATATCGGTTGTTACCGAGGAATCCGTCATCGTATTGGTCTTCCATTGCGTGGTCAATCGACCAAGAACAACGCACGTACTCGTAAGGGTCGCAAGAAGACAGTTGCAAACAAGAAGAAGGTAACTAAGTAATCTTTAGAGAATTATGGCAAAGAAAGCTACAGTCAAAAAGAAGGTTGTTAAGGTTGGAGCAGTGGGTAATGTATATGTTCACTCAACATTTAACAATGTCATCATCACAATCACAAATGAGGTTGGTGATGCAATCAGCTGGTCATCAGCAGGTAAGATGGGTTTCCGTGGTTCGAAGAAGAATACTCCTTATGCAGCTCAAACTGCTTCGGCAGATTGCGCTAAGGTAGCCTACGATATGGGTCTTCGCAAGGTGAAGGTCTATGTTAAGGGTCCCGGTGCAGGTCGTGAGTCGGCGGTTCGTACAATTCACGGAGCTGGTATTGAGGTTATGGAGATTATCGATGTAACTCCACTACCACATAATGGATGTCGTGCTCCTAATCGCCGTCGTGTATAGTCCGAAGGGTTGATTTAAGGAGAGTTTCGTTGTTTTTAACAGAAAAAAGAAAATGGGAAAATACATAGGACCAAAAACAAAGATCGCCAGAAGATTTGGCGAGGCTATCTATGGAGCAGACAAGGCGCTTGATAAGCGTAACTACCCTCCCGGACAGCACGGTCTTGCGCGCAAGCGCAAAAAGGTGTCAGAGTATGGCACACAGTTGAGCGAGAAGCAGAAGGCAAAGTTCACTTATGGACTTTTGGAGAAGCAGTTCTCTCGCACCTACGAGCAGGCAGCACGTATGGGTGGTATCACAGGTGAGAACCTACTTAAGCTACTTGAGTGCCGTTTGGATAATGTTGTTTACCGTATGGGCATCGCTCCAACACGTGCAGCGGCACGCCAGTTGGTGTCGCACCGCCACATCTGTGTAAATGGCAGTGTTGTGAATATTCCATCTTACTCTTTGCGCCTTGGCGACACTGTTTCAGTGCGTGAGAAGTCTAAGAGTTTGGAGGTTATCACAGCGTCGCTATCTTCAGGCTCGAAGAGCCGTTACGCTTGGTTGGAGTGGGACAATGCCTCGATGACAGGTAAATTCCTACAACGTCCAGAGCGTGAGGAGATTCCTGAGAACATCAAGGAGCAGCTAATCGTTGAGTTGTACTCTAAGTAGTAATCATTCAAATTCATAATTATGGCAATATTAGCATTCCAGAAACCAGAAACGGTTATAATGCTCGAATCCACTTCATCGCTCGGACGCTTTGAGTTCCGCCCGTTGGAGAAGGGCTTCGGTATGACTGTCGGTAACGCTTTGCGTCGCATCCTACTCTCTTCATTAGAAGGGTATGCCATTACGACGGTAAAGGTAGAGGGTGTGGATCACGAATTTGCAGCTATACCGGGAGTTATGGAGGATATGTTGTCTATTATCCTCAAGCTAAAGCAGGTGCGCTTCATTGGCACGGTTGATAATCAAGAGAGCGAGAAGGTCTCTATCAACATCGCTGGCGTTACCGAGCTTACGGCTGGGTATCTATCTAACTATCTGTCGTTCTTCAAGGTTCTAAACCCAGATTTAGTTATCTGCCACTTAGCCCCTTCGACGAAGATGCAGATTACCTTTACTATCGGTAAGGGTCGTGGTTACGTGCACGCAGAGGATAATATGCCCGCAGAGTGTGAGTTTGGCACGCTCCCTATCGATTCAATCTTCACGCCTATCAAGAATGTGAAGTACTCGGTAGAGGATTATCGTGTTGAGCAGCGTACCGACTACGAGAAGTTGAATTTGGAGATTACAACCGACGGTTCAATCCACCCAAAGGAGGCACTCAAAGAGGCTGCTAAGATTCTTATCCAGCACTTTATGCTATTCTCGGATGAGAAGATTACAGTAAATATGGAGGATACCAACGACACTGAGGAGTTCGATGAGGATATACTACATATGCGCCAACTGCTAAAGACTAAGCTATCGGATCAGGATTTGAGTGTTCGTGCTCTTAACTGCTTGAAGGCTGCTGATGTCGATACAGTGGGCGACCTTGTGAAACTTCACCGCAACGACCTACTTAAGTTCCGCAACTTCGGTAAGAAGTCGCTAACGGAGCTTGATGAGTTGTTGGACTCTTTGAACCTTAAGTTTGGTATGGATGTATCAATCTATAAACTTGATAAAGATTAATTTATGAGACATAATAAGAATTTTAACCACCTTGGTCGTCAGGCAGGACACCGTAAGGCGATGCTATCAAATATGGCATCATCGCTTATCCTGCACAAGCGTATTGAGACGACCGTTGCTAAGGCTAAGGCTTTGCGCCAATTCGTTGAGCCTTTGGTAACAAAATCGAAGGAGGATACCACACACTCACGTCGTGTTGTCTTCTCTTACCTTAAACAAAAGGAGGCTGTAACGGAGCTTTTCCGCACCATTGCACCTAAAATCGCTGAGCGTCCGGGAGGCTACACACGTATCCTTAAGACTGGTTTCCGTTTGGGTGATGCTGCCGATATGTGTATCATCGAGTTCGTTGATTTCAACGAGGCATATACATTTGGTACTGCACCATCTGCGCCAGCAGCTGAGGCTAAGCCAAAGACACGTCGTTCACGTAAGCCAAAGGCAACAGACGCTGTTGAGGATGCAACTGTTGTTGAGACTAAGAAGGCTGCTCCAAAGGCAGCTCCAAAGCGTGCAGCAGCGGCTAAGGCGTCAGCTCCAAAGGTTGCTAAGAAGACCAACGTGGGTAAGAAGATGTAATTACTCCCCTTTCAGGGGGGTAGCTCTAAGTGGGGGCGTTTCATAGATGAATGTCACCACAAAGAGGAGTGTTTAGCGATATAATTTGCCTAAAAGGTTTGTTATATTTGCACTGAACACAACAGTAAAGAGGGCAATCAACAAATTTGTTGGTTGCCCTCTTTTGTGTGTAGGTTGGTGGCGGTGTTATTTTAAGGTGACAAACCAGTAATGATGCATTAAGTTTTATTTTATTTACATAATATGATGATTAATAGCAACCTGTGTAGTTGTTTGTAGTAAACGATTTGATTGTAAAATTCAGTTTTCGTCATTGCGGACTTGATCCGCAATCTCATAAAAAGAGCTGATAATTAGAGCGTTGAGATTGCGGGTCAAGCCCGCAATGACGAGGTAGGAGTTTTAGCGCATCACTAATAGTGACAAACACAGAAATTTAAACTATGCTAATCGAACTGTCATATAGGTGACAAATTCGGCAAAGCGCTTGTAGTTATACCTTAAAATGTAGTGTTGAGGATTGAAAACTATCTCTTTGATTGTTGGATATAGGCGATCTACAGCTTTTTCGGCATCGTCAGGGTCGTAGTAGACACCATTCTCCTCGATAGCCTCCCACATTAGCTCCAAAATAGAACTCTCAAGATCATCATCATTTAGATTCTCGAATTTTCCGTTGCAATACTCTGGGAGTAATAGCTCAGACTCCTCATACTCGATTAGTTCAAATTTAATTTCAACTGCCATAACTTGTAATGTTTTAATTCAAAGGGCAGTCGAAAAAAGGAACGATGATTTCGCCTGACCCGTTGACTTACACCAGCAAAGGCAGTGGACGCATTAACGTTCCATCACGGGGGTGCGAAACCACCGTATGGAACAAGAGTAAGCACAATATATGCCTATCTCGATTTTTGGTAGGTTTCCCTACCTTTGCTGTATGTAAGTCACTACAAATGTAGCTAAAAAAATCATAATATGTAAATTTATCCCAACTATTTTTGCCCCTTTTATCTATTCGCACAAAAAAGAGGGTCGATTTCGACCCCCTTTCAGTTTAGTTCCAAGTGAACTATTTGTTGAATAGCTTGCCCTTCAACGAAAAGTTATTGTACTCGCTCTTGATTGTTGTGAAGAGCTCCTTGACGCTCTCAATCTTCTCGGCACGCCAAGCATTGACACCACAAAATGCGTAACCGCTCTGCAGGCGACCCTTGAATGCGTTGTAGAGCGCCAACATAATGCAGTATGGGCTCTTCGACACCTCGCACGTCTTGATACAGTCGAATGGACACGCCTTAGGGCGCTTTAGACCCTCCTTAACTCTATCCAAGAATGAGTTGTGGATGGCACGACCCGGAAGTCCTACGGGCGATAGAATAAGCTCTATATCCTCACGTTTAGCGTCGATATAGCTCTGTTTGAAATTATCGTCAGCGTCACACTCTGCGGTTGTGACAAAACGAGTACCCATCTGCACCCCATCGGCGCCTAACTCCATAATGCGGTATATATCTTCACCCGTGTAGATACCACCACCAGCGATTACTGGAATATGGCAGTTGTGCTCCTCGCCAAAGGCACGCACTTCGGTGACAACCTCTGGGATGATGCTCTCCAACGAGAAGTTCTCATCCCCAACCTGCTCTGCCTTATAGCCCAAGTGGCCTCCAGCCTTTGGCCCCTCGACAACGATAGCATCGGGGATGTAGCCATACTCTGAGAACCATTTGGTGCACAATAGCTTAGCTGCACGTGCCGATGATACGATGGGTGCCAACTTAGTCTTAGCCCCTTCAGTAAGGAACGATGGCAGGTTGAGCGGAAGACCAGCTCCTGAGAAGATTATATCAGCCTTCTCAGCAATAGCCGTCTTTACCATATCGGCAAAGTTGGTCATCGCAACCATAATATTGACACCTATAACCCCCTTGCTCATCTCACGAGCCTTGCGCAACTCCTCCTTTAGTCCAAAGATGGATGCTACTCGGTAATCCTTTGAGTGTTCGCTATATATTACTCCCAGCCCTACGGATGAGATTACACCTATACCGCCCTGATTTGCCACCGCAGATGCCAAACCCGAGAGCGAGATGCCGACCCCCATACCGCCCTGAACGACAGGTACTGAGGCCAATAAATTTCCAATTTTTAATGATTTCATATCTTAAATTTTATTACATAAATCGTGGCAAAGGTAGTGAAATTACGCCAAAAAATTCGACAAAATGGCAAATAAACGCCATTTAACGTAATCTTAACGTTGCTCTCCAAGTTCTTTAAAATTGCACACTACCCCCAAAAAATTATGAAACAAACGTAAGTTTCGCAAAAAAATTGTACTTTTACGCATTGAATAAAGGATTAAATATCGCAAAATATGAAATCGAATCTTACGCTGTATAATACGCTCTCACGTACGAAGGAGCTCTTTGTCCCTATAGTTGAGGGGCGTGCTGGCATCTATGTCTGTGGCCCGACGGTCTATGGCGACCCACATTTGGGTCACGCTCGACCATCGATTACATTCGATGTGTTGTTCCGCTACCTCAAGGAGTGTGGCTATAAGGTGCGCTATGTGCGCAACATTACCGATGTTGGCCACTTGGAGCACGATGCCGATGAGGGTGAGGATAAGATTGCTAAAAAGGCACGCTTAGAGCAGTTGGAGCCTATGGAGGTTGCGCACCACTACACCGAGCGTTATCACAAGGCGATGGATGCACTATCGGTTCTTAGCCCCTCGATTGAGCCACAAGCATCGGGGCATATCATCGAACAGATAGCCTTCACACAGAGGATTCTCGAAAAAGGGTTCGCTTATGAGGTTAATGGCTCGGTCTATTTTGATGTTGAGGCGTATAACAAAGTCTACAACTATGGCAAGCTCTCGGGTCGCAATATTGAGGATATTCTAACCAACACACGCTCGCTGGATGGGCAACAAGAGAAGCGCAATTCGGTCGATTTTGCACTGTGGAAAAGGGCATCGCCTGAGCACATTATGCGTTGGCCATCGCCTTGGGGCGAGGGCTTTCCGGGTTGGCATATGGAGTGCTCGGCAATGAGTTGTAGATATTTGGGCGAGCAGTTTGATATTCACGGTGGTGGTATGGACTTGATGTTCCCGCACCACGAGTGTGAGATTGCGCAATCCACAGCGGTACACGGCCGTGACTCGGCACGCTACTGGATGCACAACAATATGATTACCATAAATGGTCAGAAGATGGGTAAATCGTTGGGTAACTTCATAACCTTAGAGGAGTTATTTGAGGGTACAAACTCGCTTTTGGAGCAGGCCTACTCGCCAATGACAATTCGCCTATTTATCCTTCAGGCACACTATCGCTCGACGCTCGACTTCTCGAATGAGGCGCTGCAGGCTGCCGAAAAGGGGCTCGATAGGTTGATGAAAGGTTATGAGGCGCTATCGAAAATTAAGACCTCAGAGTCATCTTCGGTTGATGTTTCTGACTTAGAGGCACGTTGCCGTGCTGCGATGGATGATGATTTGAACACTCCGATGGTTGTTTCGACACTATTTGATTTCGTGCGCCAGATAAACCAAATCGTAGATGGCAAGCAGACGATTACTGTCGAAGATTTGGCAACTCTGAAGGCTACCTTCGAGTTTTACGCCTTCAAGGTGTTGGGTTTGTGTGATGAGAAGGCAGCAGGTGGTGCTACGAGCAAAGATTACGTTACACCATTAGTTGATGCTATGATGAAGATGCGCCAAGAGGCTAAGGAGGCTAAGGATTGGGCGGCATCGGATAAGATTCGTGATACGCTACTCGAGGCTGGTATCAGAGTGAAGGATCGCAAGGATGGCTACGACTGGGAGTTAGAGTAGAGTGCAGTGGTAACGGCAGAGCAGATAAAGGATTTGGAGCTTCGGCGTGATGCTTTGGAGCGCTTTTTGGGGGTTGAGCAGTTGCGTATCGACCTTCAGAATGCGCAGGAGCGCACCCAAGAGCCAGATTTTTGGGACTCCCCCGACAAGGCTCGTGATGCGTTGCGTCGTGTTGCCGACTTAAAGTCGTGGTGTGATGCCTATGATGATGTGGCTAAAGGGGTTGAGGATTTGATTCTCCTGCCCGATTTTGTGCGTGAAGGGCTGGCAAGCGAAGAGGAGATGGATGAACAGTATGCCACTACGCTTGCCTCTGTTGAGGCTTTAGAGCTTCGTCAAATGCTTCGTGGCGAGGAGGATAAGTTGGGTGCCATTATCGATATAAATGCGGGTGCTGGAGGTACCGAAGCGTTGGACTGGGCGGCGATGCTGCTGCGTATGTATACCCGCTGGGCGGAGGCGCATAACTATACATTCAAGGTTTTAGACTACCAAGCAGGCGATGAGGTGGGTGTTAAGTCGTGCACCGTTGAGGTGGGTGGCGACTACGCATATGGTTATCTAAAGAGCGAGAATGGTGTGCATCGTATGGTGCGCCTATCGCCATTTAATGCCAACAATAAGCGCCAGACAACCTTTGCGTCGATTGCCGTTACGCCTGCCGTTGATGATACGATTGAGGTTGTGATAAACCCTTCGGATATCGAGTGGGACACCTACCGTGCGAGCGGTGCGGGTGGGCAGAATGTAAATAAGGTCGAGACGGCTGTAAGACTACGCTATCGCTCTCGTGATGTGGATACGGGCGAGGCGGTGGAGTATACAATCGAGAATATGGAGTCACGCTCGCAGTTGATGAATCGTGAAAATGCGATGAAGATTTTGCGCTCGAAGCTCTACCAGCGTGAGTTGGATAAGCGTTTGGCGACACGCCAAGCGTTGGAGGCGGAGAAAAAGCGCATCGAGTGGGGATCGCAGATACGCTCCTATGTATTTGATGATAGGCGTGTTAAGGATCATCGTACTGGTGTTCAAACATCTGCTGTAGAGGATGTTATGGATGGCGATTTGGATGCCTTCATCAAGGCTTATCTTCTGGAGTATGGCGCTTAAAGGGTGGATATTGGCTATGTGTGTGTCGCTGTTGTGGGCGGCAAATCTGCAGGCACAGGTCGAGGTTGGAATGTGTGATACGACTGCATATTTACCACTTTTGAGGGGGCAGCGAGTAGCTGTTTTGGCAAATCACACAGCTAAAGTGGGGGAGATGCATTTGGTCGATATGCTACACGATAGGGGCTATAATGTTGTGGCGATATTCTCGCCCGAGCACGGATTTAGAGGTGCTGCAGGGGCTGGCGAGGTGGTCAAAAGCTCTGTGGATGAGCGCACCAAAATACCTATTCTATCACTATATAACGGCACAACAAAGCGCCCAACGGATGAGGCTATGCAGGCGTTCGATTGTTTGGTTGTCGATATGCAAGATGTGGGACTACGCTTCTACACCTACTACATTGCGATGATACGTATGATAGATGCTTGCGCCGATTTTGGGCGAAAGGTCATCATTTTGGATAGGCCAAACCCCAATGGACATATTGTCGATGGACCAATCCTTGATATCGAGTATAAGTCGGGCGTTGGAGCTCTGCCAATTCCCATTCTGCACGGTTTAACGATGGGCGAAATTGCCCTTATGGCACAAGGTGAGGGGTGGTCTAAGCGGTGCGATATAACTGTTGTGCCGTGCCGCAACTACACCCATCTAACAGAGTATACGTTGCCTATTGCACCATCGCCTAACCTACCTTCGCAACGCTCGATATACCTCTACGCCTCGATGTGTCTATTCGAGGGTACACCCGTGAGCTTGGGACGTGGCACCGCCGAGCCCTTCACCGTGTATGGCCATCCTGCGATGCGAGGCTATCAATTTAGCTTTACACCCCGACCCAATGCAGGGGCTAAGAACCCACCTCTAAATGGCGAAAAGTGCTATGGGGTTTCGTTTGGTGATATGGGTGACGATAAGGCTCGTGAGGTGGGTTTTACGTTGCGTTATCTAATTGATGCCTATGAGAATTTGGGGCAGGGAGAGGAGTTTTTTACACCATTCTTCGATAAACTGGTGGGCAATAGCTATATTCGTGAGATGATTATTCAAGGGGCGAGCGAGAGTGAGATTCGAGCCAAATGGCAGGATGAGTTGGATGAGTATAAGTCACTTCGAGAGGAGTACCTGCTCTATGAGGATTAGTTTTTACCCTTGTTTATTTAAGAAGATACAACTCATCGATAGAGTGGTTGATGGGGTCGATTTATTCTCCATTTTTTGCGAATCACAAAAATAGTTGTACCTTTGCCAAACCTCTGCCAAAGGCGCAGAGCAAATGTGGAAAGATTTGACTGATTGCAAACCACAATAAAAAAGAGCTAAAGCAGCCCTATTTTTTATTTCAAACAGCCAATTTTTCCCATTTTATACGTTTATTTAACAATCGGTGTCATCGCCACTGCTTTGGTGTGCTGGTGCCACTTATAAAAGACATTAAAATGGGTTATTTATTTACATCGGAATCGGTATCGGAGGGGCACCCTGATAAGGTTTCGGATCAAATTTCAGATGCTATTCTTGATGAGTTCTTGCGCCGTGACCCCTCGTCGAAGGTCGCTTGTGAGACTATGTGTACAACTGGTTTAGTCGTAGTTGCGGGCGAGGTGCGCTCGGAAGCCTATGTCGATGTGCAGGGCACAGCACGCAGGGTTATCAACGATATTGGCTACACCAAGAGTGAGTATCAATTCGATGGCAATTCGTGCGGAATTCTGTCGGCAATTCACGAACAGTCGGCAGATATTAATCAAGGCGTTGTGCGAGCCGAAGAGGCTGAGCAGGGAGCTGGCGATCAGGGTATTATGTTTGGTTACGCCTGCAACGAAACTCGTGAAGCGATGCCTGCAACGCTTATTCTGTCGCACGTCATACTCAAGGAGTTGGCGGTTATCCGCCGTGAGGGCAAGGTGATGACCTACCTTCGCCCCGACTCAAAGTCGCAGGTTACAATTGAGTATTGCGAGAGAACCCACAAACCTCTTCGCATAGATACAATCGTAGTATCGACACAGCACGATGAGTTCATATTGCCATCCGTAGGCGTTAGCGAAGTTGAGGCTGAGTCGCAGATGCAGGCTAAGATACGTGAGGATGTGCGTGAGGTGCTTATACCACGTGTTAAGGCTCGGTTGGAGCGTGCGGGCGATTGTTTGTCGGAACTTGTGGACGAGGATTATATCCTACACGTAAACCCAACGGGCAAGTTTGTAATTGGAGGTCCTCACGGAGATACTGGCTTGACGGGTCGCAAAATTATTGTCGATACCTATGGCGGTCGTGGTGCACACGGTGGTGGTGCATTCTCGGGTAAGGACTCCTCGAAGGTGGATCGCTCGGCAGCCTATGCGGCACGCCATATTGCTAAGAATTTGGTGGCGGCAGGTGTTGCAGAGCAGCTTTTGGTGGAGCTATCTTATGCCATTGGTATCGCTCAGCCATTGTCTATATATGTTGATACCAATGGCACATTGAACGAATCACTAAAGTCGAAGGGTATAACCGAGAGCTCAATCGCTCAGAGGGTGGGAGAGCTCTTTGACCTACGTCCAGCTGCCATCGTTAAGCGTTTTGGGTTGAAGAATCCAATCTTCCAAGCCACCGCCTCGTATGGTCACTTTGGCGCTCGCCCCTACACAAAACGAGTTGAGGTGTATGAGAACGGCAAGCTAACAGAGCGTGAGGTTGAGTTTTTTGGTTGGGAGAAGTTGGATTGTGTTGATATGATAAAGTCTGAATTTGGCTTGTGAGAGAGTGACAAACAAGCGATTTTTGTCACCTCCTGAATCGCATAAATACTCACGTACTGCAAGTACGCTCCGTTTTATGCTCATCACGAAGCCCCAAAACTCATCTTGTTATCCACTCTCTGTGTATCAATAGTGTAAAAAAAGGGCGGCATCCATCGTGGTGCCGCCCTTTTTTGTCTGAAAACTCTACATCTCAGCGAAGTATTTGTAGAAATATGGTATCGTATCAAGCCCCTTGTTGAACTGCTCGATGCCGTAGCTCTCGTTGGGGGAGTGGATGGCATCTTCGGCCAAGCCAAAGCCAATCAAGATAGATTTGATGCCTAAAATCGACTCAAAACCGCTAATGATAGGTATTGAACCCCCCGAGTAGAATGGCAGTGGGCGCACTCCAAATGTAGTCTCAATAGCCTTCTCAGCCGCTTTGTAGGCTGGCATATCGGTAGGCGACACGTATGGCATACCACCGTGCAAGGACTTTACTTCGACCTTTACCGATGCTGGAGCTATCGACTTAAAATAGTTGTCAAAAAGGCGACTAATCTCCTTGTAATCTTGGTTTGGGACTAAACGCATAGAGATTTTTGCCGATGCCTTAGATGGAATCACAGTCTTTGTACCCTCTTCGATATAACCACCCCAGATACCATTAATATCTAAGGATGGGCGCACGCCTGCACGCTCTAAGGTTGTGTAGCCCGCTTCGCCCTCAACATCATCTATATCCAACGCCTGCTTATACTCCTCGATCGAAAATGGCGCACTATTAAACGCCTCACGCTCTTGGGGTGTAAGCTCACGAACGTTGTCATAGAAATGGGGTATTGCGATGCGACCATTTTCATCAACCAACTCTTTAATCATACGTGTTAGTACATTGGCAGGGTTTGCCACAGCGCCCCCAAATAGCCCCGAGTGTAGATCTTTGTTGGGGCCCGTAACCTCAACCTCCATATATGCCAAGCCACGCAGTCCGCAGGTTATGGATGGGGTCTGCATCGAGAGCATCGAGGTGTCCGATACCAAGATAATATCCGCCTTTAGGAGCTCTTTGTTATCCTCACAGAACTTATATAGGCTTGGCGAGCCAATCTCCTCTTCGCCCTCCAGCATAAATTTAACGTTGCAGGGTAGCGAGTCGGTCTTGCACATCGCCTCGAACGCCTTAGCGTGCATATATAGCTGCCCCTTGTCGTCGTCCGCCCCACGAGCATAGATGCGCCCATCCTTTATTGTGGGCTCGAATGGATCGGTTGTCCACTCCGAGCGGGGATCTACCGGCATAACATCATAGTGGCCATAGACCAATACGGTGCGTGCAGCTGGGTCTACAATCTTCTCGGCATAGACAACTGGGTTGCCCTCAGTGGGCATAACCTCCGAACGGTCGGCTCCCGCCTGCAGTAGCTTTTGGGATAGCCATTCAGCGCAAACGTCCATATCTTTGCGGTAGTCGCTCTGGGCGCTGATTGATGGGATGCGCAAAAGATCAAAGAGCTCATCTAAAAAGCGCTCACGGTTCTGTTCGATGTAATTTTTAACTTCAGTCATAGTTTTTATCTTTATAGGTTACAAATTTGTGTAATTTCGGCGATAAATCGCTCTGCCAATCTATCCGCCTTGTCTTGCGATTTAGCTTCGGTGTAGATGCGGATGATGGGCTCGGTGTTTGACTTGCGAAGGTGCACCCAGCTATCGCTAAAGTCCACCTTTACACCATCAATGTCGGTCACATTTTCATTGCTATAACGGCTCTTAATTGTGGTCAGAATAGCATCTACATCAATCGATGCCGTCAGCTCAATCTTATTCTTCGAGGCGAAGTATTGAGGGTATGCTGCTCGCAACTCACTAAGGCTCACACCTCGCTTTGCCAAGAGGGTCAAAATCAGTGCCACGCCCACTAGCGCATCACGTCCATAGTGTAGCTCAGGGTAGATAACTCCGCCATTGCCCTCGCCGCCGATAACTGCCCCTACGCTCTTCATCTTCTCGACAACGTTCACCTCGCCAACTGCTGCTGCGAAGTATTTTTGACCATAACTCTCGGTTAGATCTCTTAGGGCTCGTGATGAGGATAGGTTCGATACGGTAGCTCCCCCTTTAAGCGATAGAATGTAATCGGCAACAGCGACCAAAGTGTACTCCTCGCCAAACATCTCGCCATCCTCTGAAATAAGCGCTAATCTATCAACGTCGGGGTCTACCACCACACCCAAATCTGCACCGCACTTAAGAACAAGGCTCGATATCTCGGTCAAATTCTCCGCCAAAGGCTCTGGGTTGTGGGCAAACTCGCCATCGGGGGTGCAGTTCAGCTCAACCACCTCGCAACCCAACTCTCGCAAAAGGGCTGGAATAGCGACGCCACCCACAGAGTTTACGGCATCCACTACGACCTTGAATTTGCGCTCACGCACAGCCTCGCAATCGACAGCTGAGAGTGATAATACCTGCTCGATATGTGTCGAAGTGAAATCCTGCTCCAATACGACACGCCCAATAGCGTCAATTTCGGGGTAGCTATACGCCACATCATCTGCCATCGAGAGTAGTTGCTCGCCATCTGCCGAGCTTAGGAACTCTCCCCGCTCGTTTAGCAGCTTTAGGGCGTTCCACTGGCGTGGATTGTGTGAGGCGGTGATAATAATGCCTCCATCGGCCTTGTGTGTGGTGACCGCCATCTCGGTGGCTGGCGTTGTCGATAGCCCCACATTGATAACATCGGCACCCGATGCCGTGAGTCCTCCGATGACCAGCCTCTCTACCATATCGCCCGATAGGCGTGCATCACGCCCCACAACAATGAGTGGGCGTGGTTTGCTGCGCTGTTGGATTAGCCGTGTGTAGGCTGTGGTAAACTTCACAATGTCGATAGGGGTGAGATTTTCAGCTGTTTGCCCCCCTATTGTGCCACGAATACCCGATATTGATTTGATAAGTGTCATAAATTTTATATATTTGCTTAATTATTGTTACTTTAGATTTTGATATTCGAGGTAAATATATTACTTTTATGCCAATTATAAAAATTAAAAACTACAATTATGAGAACAATTCCTGCTTCTGAGTTGATTATCAACGAGGATGGGACTATTTTCCATCTGCATTTAAAGCCAGAACAGATAGCCGATACGGTGATTTTGGTCGGTGATCCTGCACGTGTGGCGATGGTTGCGAGTTTTTTCGATACGCAAGAGTGTAATGTTTCAAATAGAGAGTTCAACACTATCACGGGCACCTATAAGGGCAAGCGTATGAGTGTTCTATCAACAGGTATAGGTATCGGTAATATCGATATTTCGGTCACGGAGTTAGATGCTTTGGTTAATGTCGATTTCTCTACCCGCCAAGAGAAAAAAGAGAAGCGCCAGCTAACACTGGTGCGTTTGGGCACTTCGGGCGCTATTCAGAAGGACATTAAGGTGGGAGATATGATATTTTCACGCACTTCGGTGGGCTTTGATGGGCTATTGAACTACTATAAGGGTCGTAACGATGTTTGCGATTTGGCAATCGAGGATGCCTTTATGAAGCACACGGGGTGGAACCCACAGCTCCCAGCGCCTTACTTTGCCAATGCCGATGAGAGCCTTTTTGAGCTCTTTAAGGATGTCACCACAGAGGGTATCACAATCGCAGCGCCCGGTTTCTATGCGCCACAAGGTCGTTGGGTTCGCTTAGAGCCACAAGATGTCGCACTCAACGAGAAGATTGAGTCGTTCAGCTATAATTCACGCCGCATAACCAACTTCGAGATGGAGGGTTCGGCACTGGCAGGTCTTGCCGCCTTGATGGGACACCGTGCAACAACAATCTGCACCATCATCGCACAGCGCATAGCTCAAGATGCCTGCACAGACTACAAACCATTCGTGCGCCGAATGATCGAAACTGCACTCGATAAGTTGGCAACCCTATAAGGGGCAAAAGTTCTATTGCACACAAATTTTTGAGGGTTTATCAAAAAATGTAAATAATATAAAGAATAAAAGAGATAAAGAGTATGAAATTTACAGTATCAAGTTCAGCGTTGCTATCGCTATTGGCAACATCTGGAAGAGTTGTCAGCACAAAGAATACACTACCAATCCTCGACTACTTCCTTTGGGAGCTAAAGGGGGATACCTTGACCGTTACAACCTCCGATTTGGAGACAACACTTATTGGCTCAATCACGGTCGATAGCGTCGAGAGTGAGGGTGTAGTTGCCGCTCCAGTTAAGTTGATGTTGGACTCGCTGAAGGAGTTTTCGGAGTTGCCGCTATCAATCGAGGCTAACCCTCAGACGTGGGAGATTACAATTAGCTGGAAGAGTGGCTCGCTCTCAATTCCGGGCACCAACCCCGTGAGCTACCCCGCAGCGCCCCAATTAGAGGCTGAGCGCAAGGAGCTGTCGTTAAGCGCTGAGGAGGTTATGAATGGCATAAATAAGGCGATTTTCGCTACGGCCGACGATGAGTTGCGCCCCGTGATGAATGGTGTATATATCGCACTCTCGCCCTCGATGGTGACATTCGTTGGTACGGATGCCCATAAGTTGGTGAAGTGCGAAACGGAGGTTGAAAATGAGGTCGTGGCATCGTTTATTCTGCCTAAAAAGCCAGCAACATTGCTTAAAAACTCTCTATCGAAAGAGAGCGGTGATGTTGAGCTTGCGTTCGACTCGAAGAATGTGATTTTCAAGTTGAAGAACTACACATTTGTCTGCCGACTAATCGAGGGTAACTACCCAAATTATAGTGCAGTAATCCCCGATAGCAACCCCAATAAGGTGTTGGTGGATAGGGTGGAGCTCATCAACGGTATACGTCGTGTGGCGGTCTGCTCGAACCCTACAACAAACCTTATCCGTATGGATATTGCTGCCAGCACCATTCGTCTGTTGGCTCAAGATATTGACTTTTCAGTCTCGGCTCACGAGACCATCTCGTGTAGCTATGATGGCGCACCGATAACAATCGGCTTTAAGTCTACATTCCTTCTGGAGATACTCTCAAACACCGATACGGCGACCGTTACAGTCGAGCTTGCCGATTCGACACGTGCAGGAGTCTTCCGTCCGGTTTATGACAATAAGCAGTCGAGCGATACGTTGATGCTGCTGATGCCGATGATGATTAACGCATAAAGAGCGTGACTAATAAGTCATTTTCGGCACATCCCTCGCCTCTCAAATCCTCACATACGCTCGGTATGCTGCGGTTTGAGTGCCTTCATGAACCGACGCAGCGAGAGAGGGCAATCGCACTTGTGTGAATTGCCGAGCCGCAAGGAGGAAAACGAAGTTATATCGCACCGAAACTAACTCATTATTCACACTCTTGCAAAATAGAGGGTATCTTACACAATCGAGATAACCTCCTCAAAAACTTAAGTTTTTCGCAGTAAAAAAGATGAAATTAGAGCTAAAGCGCCCGATGGTCTTCTTTGATTTGGAGACCACAGGTATTGATGTAAGTGCCGACCGCATTGTCGAAGTGTCGATGATAAAGATAATGCCATCGGGCGAGGAGATTGTCAAAAGTCGCAGGATTAATCCGACAATCCCCATCCCAAAGGCGGCGTCGGATATTCACGGCATAACGGATGCAGATGTTGTGGATTGCCCCACCTTTGCGCAGGTTGCCAAGTCCTTAGAGCAGTTTGTGCGTGGGTGCGATTTTGGAGGTTTTAACTCTAATCGCTTTGATCTGCCACTCTTGGTTGAGGAGTTTTTGAGAGCAGGGGTCGATATTGACTTGAGTCGCAGTCGATTTGTGGATGTTCAAAACATTTTCCATAAGATGGAGCAGCGAACGCTTGTTGCTGCCTATAAATTCTATTGCGATAAGGAGCTTGTAAATGCACACTCGGCAGAGGCTGACACGAGGGCAACATACGAGGTTCTACTCTCGCAGTTGGATCGCTATGACGACCTCCCAAACGATGTTGAGGCTCTGGCGGAGTTCTCGTCACGGGGGCGAACGGCAGATTTTGCGGGGCGCATCCTCTTTGATGATAAGGGTGTTGAGGTCTTTGGTTTTGGGAAGTATAAGGGGCAGAGCGTGGCTGAGGTTTTTGCCACCGAGCCCAGCTACTATGCGTGGATGATGAATGGAGATTTCCCCCGCTATACAAAAAAGATTATTACTGAGATTCGCCTACGCAATAAATAATAAATCGGATGAAAAGGTTACTATTACTATCTATTGCATTGATTTTGTGTGTAATAGCTTTGGCCTCTGAGCGCTCAAAGATTATTGTCTCCATTAATGGAGCACGATACTATGTGCACACAATCGAAAAGGGCGAAACGCTATATAAGATAACTAAGCTCTATGATATTACAGAGAGCGAGGTTATTGATAACAATCCAGCACTAAAGCAGGGTTTTACTCTGGGCACTAAGATTAAGATTCCATATAAATCGGCCCCACAGCCAAAGCAGTCGGCACGCAAGCTCAAACGTAGTTTTGATTTTCATAGCGTTGAGCGTGGTGAGACCCTGTATGCTATATCCCGTAAGTATGAGATTCCGATTCAGACAATCATCGAAGATAACCCTACGCTCGACCCTTCGGCTTTGGCGTTGGGGCAGAAAATTTTGATTCGCAAGGCGGAGCAGGGTACCGAAGGGGAGGCTGAGTCGTCAGAGAGTTGGGAGCAGTATCGCAATGCACTAAATAGTGTGGCACCGCAAGGGCGTAAATACCACATAGTGGCAAAGGGCGAGACGCTTTACTCGCTCTCACGTGCGGCAGGTATTACGCAGGCAGAGCTTAGCGAGATGAATGGTGGGCTGACATCTGATGATCTTAAAGTGGGGGCGATTATAGAGTTGCCTGCGCCAAAGAGTGAGGTGACGGCAGAGAGTGAAGTGAAAGTTGAGATTCGACAGCGTGAAGTGGCGCCGCCCGTGAGGTTAAAGGCACTTAGCAAAGGCGAAGTGTTGGATGTTGCTTTGCTGTTGCCGCTGTCGAGTGCAGGGCGTACTAATAGCAGTTTTATGGAGTTCTATCAAGGCTTTTTGCTGGGGCTTGATAGCGTGAAGAGCCGATATGGCATCTCGCTAAATCTCGATTTATACAATACAAACCGTGACACGGCTCGTGTTGCCAATATCGTTCAGCAGCGTGCATTTGCATCTGCCGATATAGTTGTTGGTCCAATATATGAGGAGCAGTTGGAGGGCGTTATCGACTTTGCTGAGAGTGAGGCGATACCCGTTGTCTCGCCATTGGCAAATATTGTCGATATTGATAGCGATGTTATCTTTCAGTTGGCACCTTCGCCCAAGAGTAAGTTTGATAAGATGATAGAGTTGCGTGATACGGCATACAGAGTGACGTTAATCTATACAGATAATATTGATGATGAGTTCGAGCGTGAAATCCTCTCTCAACTCTTTCGAGCCGGAAAGGGGTATAGAAAGCACCACTATGAGTATGTGCACCCTTCGCAACTATCTGACAAAGCGGACGCAGAAAATCCAAGCGATTTACAACCCCTGTTGAGCAATCGAGATGATAATTTGTTTGTTATCCTTGCCTCGTCTGAAGTGGATGTAGAGCGTATTTTGGCAGCTCTTTCGTCGGCAAATAGATCGCTCGTGGCTCGCAGTATCGTCACGCCACGCTACCGAGTTGTGGGCAATGCACGTTGGAATCGCTACCGCAATTTAGATCGAGAGATGTTCTTTGCCAATCGTGTGAGTTTCATCTCCTCATACCACGCAAAGCGTGATAGCGATAGAGTTATCGCATTTGATGCCGACTATCTTCGTGAGTTTGGCGCTCTACCAACACTATTCTCATATAGGGGTTACGATGCAGCGATGATATTTATTCCAGCAATGTATAGCGATATAGATTATGACCTTGAAAATCGCCGCTACACACCGCTACACACCACATATATCTTTGACAAGGTGGGCGGAGGGTCAAATCACGTAAATACTAACTGGATGCGTGTAGATTATAATAGTGACTATACGATAGGTGTAAAATAGATAGAATATGGCAACGTTAAATAGCTCCATCCCCGAAAAGACCATCGAGCGTCTGAGTGAGTATCGCCGCACGCTCTTGGCGAGCCACCAGCAGGGTATTTCACACATCTTTTCGCACGTTTTAGCCGGTATTCACGGTATTACGGCTGTGCAGGTGCGTCGTGATTTGATGTTGATAGGCTTCTCGAGCGACACCAAAAAGGGGTACGATGTTGAGGTCTTGATAGAGTATATAAGTAAAATTTTGGATAGCCCCACGCAGGTCAATATCGCAGTTTTGGGTATGGGACACTTGGGTCAGGCGATTACAAAATATTTCAATGGACGACGCTTGAAGTTGCGCATCACGGCTGCCTTTGATGTTGATCCTAAGAAGGTTGGCTCGACAATCGACGAGATTCCTTGCTACCATATGGATAGCTTTGAGGAGGTGGTCGAGCAGCAGGATATTAGCCTTGTAGTGTTGTCTTTGCCGACAAATGTCGCCTCTTCGATGGTTGTTCCAATTATCAATGCGGGCATTAAGGGTGTGCTAAATTTTACCTCTACGCCGCTCAATTTCCCTCAAGGTATCGTGGTCGAGAACTACGACATTACAACACTTTTAGAGAAGGTTGCCTACTTTGTTAAGGAGGGCGAAGAGGGGTCTCAAAACTAATTCTCAACTCTCTCTATGCATATCTTTAGGGGCATTGACTCCGTTAAGGGGCTACACTCGACAGTTGTCACTGTCGGTTCGTTCGATGGCGTACACTTGGGGCACAAGGCGATTTTGGATTGTCTGAAACGCACGGCAAAGGCCTATAAGAGCAGCAGTGTCGTTGTGACATTTGACTCGCACCCTCGCATTGCACTTGGGCGCTCGGATGGACTTAAGCTACTCACAAGCGAGGAGGAGAAGTTGGAGCTTTTGGCGAGATATGGAGTTGATTATGCGGTTGTTTTGCCTTTTGATGAGTCGTTGAGAGCTTTGACTGCTGGCGAGTTTACAAAGAGAGTACTTGTTGATGCGCTTGGCGCTCGAGCGATAGTTGTGGGGTATGACCACAAGTTAGGCAGTGATAGAGGAGGGTATGATGAGCTAAGCGCAACGCTGCCCATTGATGTTATTCGAGTTGATGAGCTCTTTGTCGATGGGCATCGAGTGAGCTCGACCGAAATTCGCAAACTGCTCTCAGAGGGCAATCAAGATGGGGCGGAGAAGCTATTGGGGCATAAATTAGGGGGAATTTAGTAATTCCCCCTAATTTATGACATCTCCTCGTATGCATATTGCACTGCCCGATTAAGTTGCGTTACAAAGTCGCAGGTTGGTCTTAGCCCCTCGACAATCCTCTGTGCTAAATTATCGGCAAAGATAAAATCACGATCAATTTGTTTGACCAACGAGTAGTCCTTACGGCGCAATAGGGCGTCATAAGGCGTATCTTTCGGAAAACCAACGGGAGTGCGCTTTAGTGTCTCGCTATCCCACAACGTATACCCACTTGCCGCCTCAATTTTGCGAGTAAACTCCTCGCCATTATCCAAAATATCCTCCCTTACGCTACGCAGAACCAGAGCTTCGGGGTTGTGCAACCCTGCCGAAAGAAAGCTAAATCCCAACATTGAATCCCCCTTAGGTTCGATGTGGAAGTAGTAGCCTGCATAGCCCGAGAGCTTGCCACGTGGGACAATATGCGCACCGAGATGACTTTTGTAGGGGTTTTTATTGTGCGAGAAGCGAGTGTCACGGGCGATGCGGAATGTACAATCCCGCACCGAAACGCCACGCACCGAGCTATCGAACGACGCTACGCCCTGCAAAACATCTGCCGTGAGCGCCTCGAACTCCTTTTTAACATATGCCCATTGTGGCTTGTTCTCGTGAAACCACTCACGATTATTGTTGTCGTGTAGCTGCTCTAAAAAGGTAACAATCGAGCCAATATCAACAGCCATCCTCTACCAAGCGAAGAGTTTATACTCAGACATCATTGCACGAACCTCACGACGCACAGCGCACAGAGTCGTCTCATCTTCGGGGTTGCTCAGAACTCTATCGACCATCTCAACGATGACTGCCATCTTATCCTCTTTAACGCCACGTGAGGTCAAGGCTGGTGTACCAAAGCGTAGGCCAGAGGTCTGGAATGGCGAGCGAGAGTCGAAAGGAACCATATTCTTATTTGCCGTTATGTGTGCTGCTACCAGCGCCTTCTCGGCAACTTTACCCGTTAGGTCTGGAAATTTTGAGCGCAAATCAATCAACACAAGGTGGTTGTCTGTGCCATCCGATACGATCTTATACCCACGCTCGATTAGAGCTTTAGCCATCGCCTTAGCATTTGTCATCACCTGCTCTTGGTACTCCTTATAACTTGGCTCTAACGCCTCGCCAAAAGCCACAGCCTTAGCCGCAATAACGTGCTCCAAAGGTCCACCCTGAATACCGGGGAATACAGCTGAATTTAGAATCTGTGACATCATCTTAACCGCCCCCTTAGGTGTAGTTTCGCCCCACGGATTCTCAAAATCTTTGCCCATAATGATTATACCGCCACGAGGACCACGAAGGGTCTTGTGCGTTGTCGAGGTGACGATGTGGGCATACTTGACGGGGTTCTCCAACAGCCCTGCTGCGATTAGCCCTGCCGTGTGTGCCATATCTACCATCAAGAGTGCGCCAACACTATCGGCAATCTCACGCATACGCTTATAATCCCACTCACGAGAGTATGCCGACGCCCCGCCAATGAGTAGCTTTGGACGGTGCTCTTTTGCTATTTGCTCCATCTGTTCGTAATCCACAAGACCACTCGCTTGGTCTACTTGATAGCTCACAGCGTGGTAGTATCTACCCGAGATATTGACTCCCGAGCCGTGCGAGAGGTGCCCTCCGTGTGATAGGTCCAACCCCAAAAATGTATCGCCCGGACGAAGACAAGCGTAGAATACAGCCATATTTGCCTGTGCCCCCGAGTGGGGTTGTACGTTGGCATACTCGGCACCATATAGCTCACATAGGCGCTCTATTGCCAATGTTTCAACCTTGTCTACCACCTCACACCCGCCATAGTAGCGAGCCGCAGGGTAGCCTTCGGCATATTTGTTTGTCAAGACCGAACCCATAGCCTGCATAACGGAGTCGCTAACAAAGTTCTCTGACGCAATAAGTTCAATGCCGTGTAGCTGGCGGTCGTGCTCTTGGGCAATCAAATCGAAAATTTGGGGATCTTGTCTCATAAATTTTGTTTTATAATTTCTATTGAGCGTAAATATAGAGATTTTTATTTGATTATCGGTAAAAGAGGACAAAATTTAGGCAATAATTAATATATTTTATATCTTTGCGGTGCCCTTTCGGGGGTTGAAACGAAGATAAGTATCAACTTAATGAAAAAATAGAGATTATGAAACTACTTGAAGGAAAGGTTGCCATCGTTACAGGTGCAGCTCGTGGAATTGGTAAGGCTATCGCATTGGAGTTTGCACGCAATGGTGCAGATGTTGCCTTTACAGACCTTGTAATTGATGAGAATGGTAAGGCTACTGAAGCTGAGATTACAGCTCTTGGCGTTAAGGCGAAGGGCTACGCCTCGAATGCTGCCGACTTTGAGGATACACACAAGGTTGTGGAGCAGATCGTAGCTGATTTTGGCCGTGTGGATATCTTAGTAAACAACGCAGGTATCACAAAGGATGGCCTTATGATGCGTATGAGTGAGGCTCAGTGGGATGCAGTTATCAATGTCAACCTTAAGTCGGCATTTAACTTCATCCACGCCATCACACCAACAATGGCACGCCAAAAGAGTGGCTCGATTATCAATATGTCATCTGTGGTGGGTGTCTCGGGTAATGCAGGCCAGTGTAACTACTCGGCATCAAAGGCTGGTATGATTGGCTTGGCAAAATCTATCGCTAAGGAGATGGGTCCACGTGGTATTCGTGCCAATGCTATCGCTCCGGGCTTTATCATCACCGAGATGACCGACCAGCTACCCGAAGAGGTTAAGCAGGGTTGGTATAGCCAAATTCCTCTTCGTCGTGGAGGTACGACCGAAGATGTGGCTAAGGTTGCTCTCTTCCTTGCATCCGACCTTTCGTCATACGTAAGCGGGCAGACTATCAATGTTTGTGGCGCAATGAACTGCTAATAAAAAGTAGCAAAGAGGCGAAATTTTGTACATCCCTCGTTGTTCAAATCCTCACATACCTAAAGTATGCTGCGGTTTGCCCAACTTCACGATGCACAAAATTTCATCCTCTTATCTACTTTTATAGTGTTGTCCCATTTCGATGGAAGAATAGAGTAAATGCCCACGAAATCTCTTTCGTGGGCATTTTATCTGTTTCAGACTCCCCATATTATATCCTCTTGGGGTAAGCCTTGAGTGCCTTGTCTAAAATCGTTAGAGCACGCTTTAGGTCATCACGATTTAGAACATAGGCGATGCGCACCTCATCTCGACCACACTTCGGGTCGGAGTAGAAACCCGATGCTGGGGCCATCATAATGGTCTCGCCCTCATACTCAAAGTCGGATAGACACCAAGCGCAGAACTCGTCGCTATCCTCAACGGGCAGACGTGCAACGGTATAAAATGCCCCCATAGGTGGTGGTGCAAAGACCCCCTGAATTTGGTTCAACCCCTCAACCAAACACTCCCTACGTGCACGGTACTCCTCATACATCTCACGGCAATAGGCCTCGTCGGCATCGATGGATGCCTCAGCCACTATCTGACCAATGAGTGGTGGTGACAGGCGTGCTTGACATAGTTTCATCACCGCTGTATGGACATCTCGGTTCTTTGTGGCGAGGGTTCCAATGCGAATACCACACTCCGAATAACGTTTCGATACCGAGTCAATCATCACAACATTCTGCTCGATACCATCTAAGTGTAGAGCCGAGATGTGTGGTGCTTCGGTATATGTAAATTCACGATAGACCTCGTCAGAGAAGAGGTAGAGGTCATATTTTTTTACCAACTCACATATTTTAGCCATATCCTCTGCTGTGTAGATATAGCCAGTGGGGTTGTTGGGATTACATATCAAAATACCACGTGTGCGACTTGTGATTAGCTTCTCAAAATCGGCAACGTCGGGTAGTGCAAATCCATTGTCTATGGAGCACAAAATAGGCTTTATAACTACGCCTGCCGCCATTGCAAAGGAGATGTAGTTGGCATAAGCGGGTTCGGGAACAATAATCTCATCGCCCGCATCTAAGCAGGCCATAAGTGAGTAGGCTATCGCCTCAGAGCCTCCCGTTGTGACGATAATCTCATCGGCCGAGAGCTCAATTGAGTAGCGGGAGTAGTATTGTGAAAACTTCTCGCGCAGCGACCGATAGCCATCGCTCGGGCTATACTCCAACACTGTGCGGTCAATGCTCCTTAGCGCCTTGAACGCTTCAGATGGCGAGCGAAGGTCTGGCTGCCCGATATTGAGGTGGTAGATCTTTGTGCCTCTCGCTATTGCCTCATCGGCTAATGGGGCGAGTTTGCGAATTGGTGATGAGGGCATAGCCTCGCCACGTTTTGAAATTTTAGGCATATCTGCTTTAGTTTACTTTTTACAAATATATAAACTTTTCTGTAGAAAACAAATCATAGCAGATAAAAAATTGGGCAATCCTATGCAGGATTGCCCAATAAATAGCACTATATAACTTCATATTTAAACTGTTGCCACAGCCGCCTGCCACAG
>CAYJJV010000006.1:40276-53599 GCA_964370585.1 uncultured Alistipes sp.
CGCTCACCTCAACCACCTGCCTCAGGCGCTCACTTCAGCCACCTGCTATGCTTCGGCCCCCTGCTTTGCCTTTGTGGCTCGCTTGGGTTTGCGCTCCAGAGCTGTGTCGAGCTCTATGATGAAGTCCGAGAGGACATTCATATAGTTGATAAATGCGTCATAGGCCGAGTCATAGGGGTTGAAGTATGAGTGCACATCGCCATCCGATAGCCACTTTGTAGCCATATAGTAGAAGTGGTCGGAGGTCTGCAGAAAGTTCCATACATAGTCAAAATCTGCACTCTTCAACGCCTTTATCTTATCACGCTGTGCATATAGCTTGTTGAACGCCTCATTTTGTAGCTCGTTGCCCAACCAAGCTGTTACGTCACGCTCCTCATCTGCCCACGACATCGTGTGTGGGACGTGCAGAACAGCAACTGGCTGGTGACGTTTTGCCGCCTCGCTGACAGTTGCAAACTCAAAGCCTGCACGCATCGCCGCCTTGGGGATGGCGAAGAAGAACTCGAATATTCCGGTTGTCGCCTTTTGGTGCTCGCCAAAGGTTTCGTAATCCATAAATAGATTTATTACCTCGCCATTTTCTGCCTCCTCGCCAATCCAGCTTACATACTTATTCGCAGTCAGAGGGTATTCACTCCAGCTCTCGTCTGAGAATCTGAATGCAATATCGTCCGAGAGTTTATAGTTGCGTAGCAGCAACCTCTGCTTTTGGTCCGAAGCGTTGGCGTAGACAAAGTTTGGAGATTTCCACCCCAAAACGTGCTTTGCACCCTCTGCTAAAACTGTCTTGAAGCCCATTTTAGCCACTGCCTCGCCGATTGTGTCGGAGTAGATTAGCTCCGTGTTACGAAACGCTGTTGGGGTTGTGCCAAACTCCTGCTTTATTGTATTGACGTGGTGCTTAACTTGCTCTTTGAAATCTTCTACGGATGATAGCGATGCCAAAGAGTGCGAGTAGGTCTCGGCTAAGAACTCCACGCATCCCGTCTTTGCAAGCGCCTCGAATGACTCTAAAACCTCAGGTGCATAGGCCTTAAACTGCTCAATAGCGATACCCGTAATCGAGAACGAGCAGCGGAACTTACCCTTGTTCTGCTCGATGAGCTTTAGTAACATTGCGTTCATCGGCAGATAGCACTCACGTGCCACCTTCTGCATAATTGAACGGTTGAGCAGGTCGTCCAAGTAGTTGTGGTCGTTGCCCATATTAAAGAATCTATATCTCTTCAATCGCCAAGGTTGATGTACTTGAAAGTACAAACAAATCGTCTTCATATATCCCTTCTTATTTATTATTTTTATATATTCTCTTCAATTACAGCCTCATAAATGCTTTTAATCTTGGCTGCGGCGTCGTTCCATTTTAGGTTTGTCACCTCCTCTAACCCCTTTTCGCTAAATGTTTTAGGGAGTGCAGGGTATGAGATTAAGGCGTATATGGCATCTGCCAGCGCATCGACATCCCAGTAATCGACCTTGATGGCGTAGTCCAAAACCTCTGCCACACCGCTCTGCTTTGAGATTATCACTGGCACATTGGCACGCATCGCCTCTAAGGGCGAGATTCCAAATGGTTCAGATACAGATGGCATAACATACACGTCGGAGAGCTGGAACATCTTATGCACATCATCCCCCTTCAAAAAACCCGTGAAGTGGAACTTATCGGCAATATCTAAGCGAGCAACACGGCGTATGATATGGTTTAGCATATCGCCCGAACCTGCCATCACAAAGCGCACGTTGTCCATCCGCTTTAACACCTTAGCTGCCGCCTCGACAAAGTAGTCGGGACCCTTCTGGTATGTGATACGGCCAAGAAATGTGACAATCTTCTCTTTGACGTTGCGTTCGGGTAGCTCCTGCTTGTTGGATACAAATCGCACGGCGTTGTGCACCGTAACAACCCTCTCAGCAGGTACGCCATACTTCTCAATCACGATGTTGCGTGTGAGGTTCGACACGGCAATTACTCTGTCGGCAGCGTGCATCCCGGCACGCTCAATGTCGTAGACCTGTGTATTGACGCTCTCGCCACTACGGTCATATTCGGTGGCGTGCATATGCACCACTAACGGCTTCCCTGAGACCTTTTTGGCGGCGATGCCAGCGTAGTATGTGAGCCAGTCGTGGGCGTGGATAACGTCAAATTGCCCCTCGAGGTCTTTGGCTACCTGAGCTGCAACCATCGCATAGCGTGCTACCTCCTCCATAAGGTTTGCGCCATACTTACCCGAGAAGTTATAACGACTTTGCCATAAATCGCCCTCTTCAGTACGCCTCTCGCCACTCTTGACATACATCTCGTGGTAGCTCTGAAACTCTTCGGGTGAGATATAGGGCACCATATTGGAGTCAATATGTATAAACGATAGCTTTGAGAGTATATCTTCGCCCACACTCTTGACTCCCCCAAACATAGTCTCCACATCACTTGCATTCACTACACGGGTGAAACGTTGATCCTCATCGCCATAGGCGTGTGGCATTACAAACGTAACTCCTACATCATTACGAGCCAATCCCCTCGTCATCCCATAGCAGGCAGTGCCTAAACCTCCAGCAATATGAGGAGGAAACTCCCAGCCAAACATTAATACTCTCATACTCAATTTTTTTATCTATTTTCTACACTTTTTTTGTCGTCGCCCCCTTGGTTTTTGGTTTTGCCGTTGTTGTCTTTTTAGCTATCGCCCCCTCTGTTTTGGGTTTTGTCGCTACCTTCTTTGTGGGTTTTGCGGGTGCTCCCTTTTTAGTTGCCCCTTTGTGAGCAAGGGTTTGACTATATATATTAAGTAGGGCACCAACGCTCCACGCTTGCGATATTGCCCCCTGTGGGGCGAATGGAGGGTCAGCCTCAAAGAACTCGCCAATCGAGCCGATACCAAAGCTCTGAATCTGATCCTCAAAGGTGCCGAGAATTCTCTCAGCCGTTGGAGTGAAAGCTTCGGATGAGACCTTAAAGTTGGCGGCAACATAAAATGATAGCAACCACGTCCATACCGAGCCATTCATCGCTGAAGCATCTCGCAACGCAGGGTTCTCGAACTGTGAGCCACGATACTCCTCGCTTCGTGGCGTGAGCGTGCGAAGCCCCTTAGGAGTTAGCAAATGTTGCTCTACGGTACGTATAACAGCTATCTGCATATCTATCGGTATTGGACTATACTCCAAACCACACGCCACAATCATATTTGGACGTATTAATTTATTTGCCCCTGCTCTATCTACAAAATCTGCCAAATAGCCCTCTTCGAGTGTAAATAGCTCTGTAAATGACCTCTCGATTAGCTTGGGCATCGCCTCCCACTGCTTGATAAAGTCGCTATCTTTGACAGCTCGTGCAACCCTTAGTGCATAGCATATAGCGTTATACCACAGTGCATTAACCTCGACTTGATAGCCATTTCGAGGGGTTAGTGCTCTGCCATCCACTCTCATATTCATCCACGTAAGGGGTGTTTTTTTCGACTCTGCCCAAATCAACCCATTTTCGTGCATCTGAACCCTTGTATCGCCACCACGTCTAAAGTGAGCAAGAATTCGCTTCATCGCCTCAGAGTATCGCTCCCAAATAGCTTTGTCGCCAATCGCCTTTGAGAGCTCCTGTAGCGTGTAGAATAGCCACAAAGGGGCATCCACCTCAGAGGTTGGCGATTGGGTCTCGAAGAGCGAGTTGTAGTCGATGGATTGGATGTAGTTATCAACAACATCGATGCAATCCTCCTTGTTGCCCTGTTCGAGAGTGATACCCGGCAGAGCTATGAAACTCTGGCGAGCCGAGACTCCGTGCCAAGGGTAGCCAGCAATGATTTCGGCTCTGCGCTCCACGCCACGACGCACCAAGAATTGGCGTGCCGAGTGCTCCAAGCAGCTCAAAAAGTCCACTTTGTGTGTGCGGCGCAAAATTGAAGAGGAGAATATCTCTCGTATGGTCTTAGCTGAGCCCATCTCCTGCAGTGATGCCGAGAAGATTACACTCTCCCCTTTTTTAAGGTCGATCTCAAAGTAACCGTTGGTCATCAAATCCTCATACGCATCATAACCTCGTGCCAACTCCTGCTGATACTCAAAGTTGTAGTACCAGTCGGGGGCGTGGACAAACTCAACGCCGCTATCTTTGTCAATCTGAAGATACAACCAAGGGAAGCTATCGTATAGACGGCATTTTACGCCATTCACAACATCAAAAGAGTTGCCATTAGCCTCCATATTGGCCTTCGATAAGGAGTGGCGATCACGAAAGGCGAGTAGCGGTCGCAACTGTAGTTTGGTCTCAGAGCGAGCCTCAACGAGCGTGTAGCGTATCATCAACTGCGCACGCTTGTGTATCCACAGAAGCTCCTTGCGCAAGACAACGCCACCCACACGATATGTAATCGTAGGGGTCGGTGTGTACTCAAAGTCGGTAATATATTTGTGCCCACGAGGCGAGTAGCTACCCTCGAATCGGTGTAGTGCCAAGTTAAAACTCTGCTCGTGCTGTATTATTGTCTCATCCAATGATGAAAGCAGAACATAATCCCTACCACTATCATCGATGGGCGAGACCATCAAACCGTGATATTTGCGTGTATTGCAACCCACGATTGTTGTGCTCATATACCCACCAATACGATCGGTAGACAACATCTCTCGCTGCAACGAATACTCCAAATTACCCAACTGCTGTTTATCAAAAATTAGTGCTGACATCTCTGTTTTACTCAATAAGTTTTGTACCTGTTTGCCAAGATAGTAATTTTTTCTCAATTTTCATAAAAAAAGGGGCAAAGTTGAACATATTAGCCAACTTTGCCCCTCGCTTTAGGATTAAATAGTAACTATGCCCACTTAACCAGCGCAAAATCCATACGGTGTGGAAGTGCTGGGTGAGTTGCAAATAGCCTTATTGCAATATCAAAAGTTCCAGTTTGAGTAGGTTTGAACTTCACGGCATAGGTTGTGATTGAGCCATCGCTCTTCACACGCTCCAAGCCGATTGTGTCGATCACCTCAGCGCTCTGACCGCCAACAATTTGGCGAGCAAGCACTATCTCAACACCTACATCCTCCGCCTTTAGGTTTGCAACATCGACAGTCACCTCGAATTGGTACTCCTCGCCAACGTGTATAGCCTCTTTATTTAGCGTCACACGCTGAACATCAACTACTCTAACACCATCCCACGAAGAGGATACGTTACGCTTCCACGACGCAATCTGGCGAGCCAAAGCGTAGTTATCTGCCATTAGGCTCTCGCCACGTGCCGATAGCTTGTTGTAGAAACGCTCCTCATAATCGACCAACATACGGTTTGTTGTGAAGTTTGAGGCGATATCTGCCACACAGCTCTTTATCGATGCAACCCACTCTGTAGGCATTCCCGACTTGTCACGCTGGTAATATTTTGGTACAATCTGCTCCTCGATTGTGTTGTAGATCATCTCGGCATCCAGCTCGTTTTGGTAGTGTTGGTCAGAGAATGTACGCTCCATTGGAAGCATCCATCCTGCACCCTCTTTGTACCCCTCGACCCACCAGCCGTCAAGCACTGAGAATTGAAGAACACCATTCATAACACACTTCTCGCCCGATGTACCCGACGCCTCTAATGGGCGTGTTGGAGTGTTCAACCACACATCAACACCCTGAACCATACGGCGTGCAAGTTCCATATCGTAGTTCTGCAGGAAGATAATCTTGCCTATGAACTGTGGCATTGCCGATACCTCGACAATGCGCTTGATAAGGTCTTGACCCGGTTTATCATTTGGGTGAGCCTTACCTGCGAAGATAAACTGCACGGGGCGCTCCTTGTTATTGACAATAGCTGCCAAACGCTCCAAGTTGGTGAATAGAAGGTGGGCACGCTTGTAGGTTGCAAAGCGGCGTGCAAAACCGATTGTCAAGACATCCGACTTTAACGACCCGATCGTCTGCAGCATCTGGCGTGCAGAGTTTAGGTGCATCTGCTGTGGGTTGCTAAAGCGCTTCTGGATATGTTTGATAAGGCGCTCTTTTAGCTCCATACGCACATCCCAAAGCTCCTTGTCAGGAATTGCATTGACCTTCTGCCAAGCTGGAATATCGTAGGTGTGCTCCGAGAAGCCCTCTGAGAAGTATTGAGAGTATAGGCGATGCAACTTTGTCGCTACCCAAGTTGGGAAGTGAACACCGTTGGTCACAAAGCCGATATGTAGCTCGTTTTTGAAGTAGCCCGGCCACATATGACCCAATATATCCTTCGATACCTCGCCGTGTAGCCACGACACACCATTTATCTCTTGTGATAGGTTGCTCGCCAAGACCGACATCGAGAACTTCTCATTGGCATCGTTGGGGTTGCTGCGACCTAAGTTGATATACTGCTCCCACGTAATACCCAAAACATCGGGGTAGTGTGCCATATATTGGCGTATCATCGACTCGGGGAATGCATCGTGTCCTGCTGGCACTGGTGTGTGCGTTGTAAATAGTGATGTGCCACGCACAACCTCCATAGCCTCAGAGAAGCTCAATGAGTTCTGTTGTGCCAACTGACGAATACGCTCCACGCCGATAAATGCTGCGTGCCCCTCGTTACAGTGGTATACACTATTGTTTATGCCCATCTGGTGTAGGGCTCTGATACCACCGATACCCAACAGAATCTCCTGCTTTAGGCGGTTCTCCCAGTCGCCACCATAGAGGTGGTGGGTGATTTGACGATCCTCATCAAGGTTCGCCTCAAAGTCGGTATCCAAAAGGTATAGATCTGTACGACCAACCTTACATATCCAAACTCGAGCCGAGAGTGTACGTCCCGGTAGTGCTACCGTTACCGTTTGCCAGTTGCCATCGGCATCACGTACAGGCGAGATGGGTAGCTTAAAGAAGTTCTGAGCCTCGTATGTAGCCTCCTGCACACCTTGCGCTGATAGGCGCTGTGTGAAGTAGCCATATCTATATAATAGACCCACTGCCGACATCGGTACATTCTTATCCGAAGCCTCCTTGAGGTAGTCACCAGCCAAGATACCCAAACCACCTGAATATATCTTCAGCGAAGAGTGTAGACCATACTCCATCGAGAAGTATGATACCGTTGTACTCTTTGGATCGGGCTTCTCCTGCATATAGTTGCAGAACTTGGTATATACGCTCTTTAGCTCCTTCAGATACTCTTTATCCTTTGCCAAAGCGTCGATGCGCTCTACGCTCAATGAGTCCAACAGTGCTATTGGGTTGCGCTCGCACGCAGCCCATAGTTCACAATCTGCCTTCTCGAATAGATCTCGAGCATCCGAATTCCAACACCACCATAAGTTGCGTGATAGCTCCTCTAAGGCGTGTAGTGGAGCGGGGAGGGTCTTCTCGACCATTACACGGCTCCAGTTGGGCTGCTCGACGAATAGCTGCTGGCGAATGAAGTTAATCTGCTCGTTGCGTGTGCCACCCTGCTCGGCAATGAGGCGTGCGTTGCGCTGTGCAGCTGCATCCAAAGCCTCAGAGTATGCCTGTTGATATGCTGAGAATAGGTGCTCCCAAAGAGCTGTTGTAGAGGTCTTTTGTGCCAACGTGCGAAGTGTCTCTATGCGACTTTGGCTCATTGTGCTGAATTGTAAAACGCTATTTACAATCTCATCGATTACCTCTGCATCGTTATTATCATCACGGTGTAGGACCGTTACGCCAGTCTGCTCACGGCGATTCTCAACCCACACGCCAAAGCCCGCAAGTGAGGTTGTGATGGTGGGAACACCAAACGCAACCGACTCCAATGGGGTGTATCCCCAAGGCTCGTAGTATGATGGGTAGATGGTCATATCCATACCAACCAAAAGCTCATAGTAGCTCTTGTTGAAGATGCCATCTGCACCGTTGAGGTATGTTGGAACAAAGACAACTGATACCTTTGAGCTCTTATCTAAAAGTGCGCTACCCTCCATTGCCTTTACGATAGGGTCTGTCGCCTGCCACTCCAAAGAGTGTGTTGTGTGGCGGTATTGCGATGCATCGATAGGCTTCTCTCTATCTGCCAAGTGAGCCTGAAGATCAACTCGTGCACCACGATTTGCAGCAGGGACACTTATATATACTAAGATCTCACGCTCCAATCTATTATCAGTCGCCAATCGCTTCAACGACTCCATCAAAATATCAAGACCCTTATTGCGGAACTCATATCTGCCTGACGTACCAACGATGATTGGCTCCTGCTCAAACTTCTTGTCAAGCATAGCCTCAGCTACTGAGATCATTGTCTGACGAGCCTCCGCACGCTTTGTTGCAGCCTCCTCGCCCTTCCATACAAAGTCACTCTCGAAACCATTTGGGGTGATGGCGTTAGGCTCACGGCCAATTAAATATTTAGACTCATTGGCTGTAATTTGGCTCACGGTCAAGAATGCATCGTGGTTAAAGGCTGCACACTTCTCGATAGAGTGCTTTGCCGTCACATTGAAGCGGTGCGCAAGGTCATCGGCATTGAATGAGTCCAACTCTGAGTATAGTGGCAACTGGTTGCCAGCTATGCAGCGACCCATAACCGTTGCGTGTGTTGTAAATAGCGTAGCTACGTATGGCTTATTGCGACGAAGGTATAGACCGCCCGACGCTGTCATCCACTCGTGGAAGTGGGCTGCAATCTTATCCTTTGGAGTGCAGAATGTGTCGATATATGACGATATAACCATACCCGATGCCCAGCCAAATAGCACAGCCTCAACATAGTCCCACTCGCCAGATAGCGAATCGACTTGATAGTCATCCCAAAGGCGCTTTAAAACATCATCCTTTGTGGGAATCAACGATGCAAAATCGACAAGGATAGCCAATGGGCGACCCTCAATCTTCCAACGCCCGATGCGAACTCTAACACCCTCCTTGTAGAGTGATTGGCGCCAGCTCTTATGGAGGTTAAAATCCTCTTCAAACTCTTGGTTTGCCTCCATATGGGGCAGATCGGGACCGATCGTTATATATTTATCGCCATAGATGCTGAGTGCAGTTTGTGCCTTAGTGGCTACTACGGTGTGTATACCACCAACTTTGTTGCATACCTCCCAACTCACCTCAAATAGTGTATCGGGATACTTTTTTGTATTAACCATTATATGTAAAATTTGTTTTTTATGTTTCTCGTTTCCCCGCAAAGGTAGTGATTATTTTAAAATTACAACCTTTTTTTGCATTTTATAAATTTATTCAATATATATTTTTCGTTAAATTTCTACCCCGAACATCGACTCGATTATCATATCTGACAACAGAAACCCTTTAGGGGGTATTACAACTCTACTGCCACACCGTACAACCGAGCCACTACTGAGCCACTTTTCCGCAATTTTAACAATCTTTTCGCTCGCTTCAACACCAAAGTGCTCTCTAATGTAGGCAATATCGATACCTTCAGCCGTGCGCAATCGGGTCATAATGTACTCATTGAGTCTATTTGATGGTGTAAGATGCTCTATTTCACGCCCTTTACTCTCTATGTATTGCTTGATGTTGGATGCGTTCCACTCTCGCTGTTTGCCATTGAAGGAGTGCGCCGCAGCCCCAATACCTAAATAGTGCGCCCCACTCCAGTATGAGGAGTTGTGCTTAGAGCGATATTGTGGCAGAGCAAAGTTCGAAACCTCATAGTGCTCAAATCCCCCAGCGCAGAGTGTGTCGTGCACAAGGTCGAACTCTCGCTGGCTTGTGATCTCATCCACAGCTTGAAGCTCCCCCCTTGCAGCTGCACGACCGAAGGAGCTCCCCGCCTCGATGGTTAGGTGGTATGACGAGATGTGTTGCACCTCTAAAGATAGGGCTGTGTCGAGAGTTTGTTGCAGGTGGTGCTCGCCAAATGTGGGGATACCATATATAATATCAATTGTGATGTTCTCAAAGCCCACACCTTGAGCCGCCTTGACAGCATCTACAGCTTGCTGTGATGAGTGGCGGCGATTCATAAATCGCAGGGCATCATCACAGAAGGATTGCACACCCATCGATAGTCGATTTATGCCCAATGCCTTCAAGTTGCTGAGGTACGAGGATGTTAAGTCGTCGGGGTTTGCCTCTAAGGTGCACTCACCGAGCTGTGATAGGTCGAAATGGCGAGCAGTAGTGTCAAGCAATAGCTCAATTTCAGATGCTTCTAACAGCGATGGCGTACCACCTCCAAAGTAGATGGTTTCAATGCTTTGCCCAGCCAGATAGCCCTGCCGTTGCTCCACCTCACGGCACATAGCCTCGATTATCTGCCCCTTTAGCTCGGTTGATGTGGAGCTGAAGAAGTCACAATAGGCGCACCTTTGGCGACAGAATGGGATATGGAAATAGATACCTGCCATTGCGCCAAAGATAGGGATTTTATTTTAATCGGATGACTTTTATAGCTCCCCTCAAAGGACAAAATATTGCGGCTCACCCGTGCTGTTGGCTCCAATTTTGCAACAACCACCTATTAGCGTGTTAAAATGCGTAATTATATCCATCTCTAAAAGCTTTGATAGCAGTGTTTTAGAGGGAAATGTTAAATTTTTGTGAAAATTACTGTTATTTATTTCACAAATATAAAACTTTAACTATCTTTGTGCCGTCAAAAGGTCAAACGACAGATTTTTTGATTTGATTTTGTGCAAAATGTTTAATTTAAATAACTTTTTACTATGAATGTATTAGATTTGGAGAAGTACGGCATTAAGGGTGTAACCGAGATCGTACACAACCCCTCTTACGATCAACTTTTCGAGGAGGAGACGAAGCCATCATTGGAGGGCTTTGAGAAGGGACAAGTAACCGAGATGGGTGCTGTCAATGTTATGACAGGTATCTACACTGGTCGCTCGCCTAAGGATAAGTTCTTTGTAATGGACGAGAACACTAAGGATACTATCTGGTGGACTTCGGACGAGTACAAGAACGATAACAAGGCTGTATCGACTGAGGCTTGGGCTCATATGAAGAGCCTTGCTGTAAATGAGCTATCGGGCAAGCGTCTATTCGTTGTTGATGCTTTCTGTGGTGCTAACGAGAATACACGTCTTAAGCTTCGCTTCGTAATGGAGGTTGCTTGGCAGGCGCACTTCGTGACAAATATGTTCATCCGCCCAACAGCTGAGGAGCTTAAGTCGTTTGGCGAGCCAGACTTCTTGATCGTAAACGCATCTAAGGCTAAGGTTGAGAACTACGAGCAATATGGTCTTAACTCTGAGACTGCAGTTGTATTCAACCTAACAGAGAAGATGCAGATCATCCTTAACACTTGGTATGGTGGCGAGATGAAGAAGGGTATGTTCTCTTATATGAACTACCTACTTCCACTTCGTGGCATTGCATCTATGCACTGCTCGGCTAACACCGACCTTAATGGCGAGAACACAGCTATCTTCTTCGGTCTGTCAGGTACAGGTAAGACTACACTTTCAACAGATCCTAAGCGTCTGCTAATCGGTGACGATGAGCACGGATGGGATGACGATGGTGTATTCAACTATGAGGGTGGTTGCTATGCAAAGACTATCAAACTATCTGAGGAGAACGAGCCAGATATCTGGAAGGCTATCCGTCGTGATGCACTTTTGGAGAACGTTACTGTTGATGCTTCAGGCAAGATCGACTTCAACGATGGTTCAGTTACTGAGAACACACGTGTTTCGTACCCAATCGAGCACATCGAGAATATCGTGAAGCCAGTATCTAAGGCTCCAGCTGCTAAGAAGGTTATCTTCCTTTCGGCTGACGCATTTGGTGTACTGCCTCCAGTTTCAATCCTTACTCCAGAGCAGACTAAGTACTACTTCTTGTCTGGTTTCACAGCAAAACTTGCAGGTACAGAGCGTGGTATCACAGCTCCAACACCTACATTCTCATCTTGTTTCGGTGCTGCGTTCCTATCGCTTCACCCAACAAAGTATGGCGAGGAGCTCGTTAAGCGTATGGAGCAGGCTGGCGCTACTGCATACCTTGTAAACACAGGTTGGAATGGTACTGGCAAGCGCATCTCTATCAAGGATACACGTGGTATTATCGACGCTATCTTGGATGGTTCAATCGACAAGGCAGAGACAAAGTCATTGCCAATGTTTAACTTGGCAATCCCAACAGCTCTTCCGGGAGTTGATCCAGCAATCCTTGACCCACGTGACACCTACGCTGACGTAGCTGAGTGGAACACAAAGGCAGAGGATCTTGCAGGTCGTTTCGTTAAGAACTTCGTTAAGTTCACAGGAAACGAGGAGGGTAAGAGCCTTGTAGCTGCTGGTCCTAAGGTAGACTAATTATCGAGCGTGTCTAATAGGTCATTTTCGGCACATCCCTTGTCCCTCAAATCCTCACATACTTCAGTATGCTGCGGTTTGAGAGCCAGCACGATGCACCAAAACTAACCTGTTATATACACTCCTACAATAGAAGGGTGGGCGCCATTGTGGTGCCCACCATTTTTGTTGTATAATGGCTTGTGTTTGGCGTAGCATACCTGCGCCTCTCCTTTGATATAGGCACAAAAAAAGAGCTTAAACCAAAAAGGCTTAAACTCTTTGTTTGGAGAATTGCTCTCCAAAACGAGGTTCAATCGGCTCAGGTATTCAACTTACCGAATACTGTCACAGCTCTATCAAGTTTTAGTAACACAAATTGTTACAACCTGCCGATCTTCCTCAACTAACCTAAAACTACTAACCTAAAATGAACTTTAAAAACTTAGTGCAAAGATAAGGCAAATATCAACGTTGTGCAAATAATTTATTAATATTTTAAATATATTTAACAATTTGATAACATTGTCTCTAATGTTAATCTTGTAAAAATCGATATAAATATCTTTAAATCAGTGCATTGCACATAAGAATTGAGATTTCTCTACATTTTGCCTTTTTTTTGGTATTTTTGGTTTGAAAATGGGCGAGATAATTTTTTTTACCATTTTCTTGCATATTAAAAAACATTGCTTTATCTTTGCACTCACGAAAAAGGGTGGATTCATCTAATGGTTAGGATACATGCCTCTCACGCATGACATAGGGGTTCGATTCCCCTATCCACTACAAAAGGGGTCAGATTATATAAATCTGACCCCTTTTTGTGTCTGACCCCTCTCTGTTTCTGTGTGTCTGACCGCCTTTTCGTTTTTTTTGTGCGACTGCCCCCACTCGCCTAAATTATAAACAAAAGAGGTGCAGACCTAAATTTGCACCTCTTTTGCATAACCTTAGAGTTAGACTACTTCGCCTGCTCCTTGCAGCATCCTGCCTTATCGCCCTCAGCACAAGCCTTCTTCTCGCCATCCTTGCAGCATCCTGCCTTATCGCCCTCAGCGCAAGCCTTCTTCTCGCCATCCTTGCAGCATCCTGCCTTATCGCCCTC
>CAYJJV010000006.1:53699-87511 GCA_964370585.1 uncultured Alistipes sp.
CCTCAGCGCAAGCCTTCTTCTCGCCATCCTTGCAGCATCCTGCCTTATCGCCCTCAGCGCAAGCCTTCTTCTCGCCATCCTTGCAGCATCCTGCCTTATCGCCCTCGCACTTTGAAGCACACTCAGCATTAGCCTCAGATGCGCAACCTCCACAACCTGCATCAGATGCACAAGTCGCCTCACTCTTAGTGGCAACATCTGTAGCCTCTTTCTTTGTTGCTGTGTTGCAGCAGCTCACCATTGCAGTAGCCGCAACAACCATAACAAGCATAAATAACTTTTTCATAATTTTAATCGATTAATTTATAAATAGCTCTTTTGCAAAATTATATAAAAATTATAATAAATGCAACTTTTTACACTATTAGTTGAGCAAATCGCCCAAAACAAGCTCCTCTCGCTTGATGAATGCCTTAGGGAATAGCCCCGTCAAACGCCCTTTGAGCACGATAGCCTCTTCGCTGCTCAGACAGTTGCCAACCGAGACTTTATAGTATGGATTTTCGTAGACCATATATACCCTCTCGTTAGGGAAGGCGCCTACAAACTGCTCCTTTGCCTTGACAGCTTCGGCACGTGCGCTCTCTGCATTATCGAAGAATATGCAGACACGGTAGCCCGAAAAGCGCTCGCTACCACGCTCTGTTGCCCCATTGCGGACAATATAGGCCGCATCGCCAACCTCTCGCACAACAATCTGACCTCCATCGAAACTATTTGTCCCCGCTGTGGGGGTTGCAAGGCGTAGTTTTAGCGCCTCGATAGATTGTGCCGAGAGTTGCTTGGCACCAAATAGCGCCCCAATCAATATTATTAATACCGAAAATCTATACATCTTAATCTATTTTTTCACCACCAAATTCGTGTTCAAATATACCCAAAAAATCTGATAATGGAACACCCTCGCCACTAATATTTAGTGGGATTATGCCGTAATCGCCTTTAAAAGAGTAGTTTACGGTTAAGTCGTCTGTTTTTTTGCCCACAATTTGGCGTGCTACACTCAGCATCGCCATAACATTTGGGGCATCGATTCGCCATCGTGTCGCCACCACACCGCTCCACTTTTTGGGGAGTGCCACCGCCTCACGAAGCTCCAAACTGCCCACATACTCTCCCTCGTCGAAGAGCTCTATTCGACCTGTTTCAACCTCAATTACGCCACGCATATCGTTTTTCACCTTAAGGTCTACTTGTAGCCCAGTAAGCCCCATAATATCTATATTCTCGACACCCTCAATACGGATGTTTTGCTCTATGCTCTTTGCCGAAAAACCGCACGAATTGAGCACGATAGAGGCACTCAATAAGAGCGTATATATAACTACTTTTTTCATCTTTTATCTACTTTTTTGCGCAACATATATCTGCGCTATTCCAAAACTTAAACTCTTTGAACTCGCTGAGCTAAAACCAGCTTCAAGTAACATCTCAACAAATCGCTCACGCTCGGGGAAGAGCTGAACCGATGCTGGCAGATACTCATACGCTCGCCTATCCTTTGATATTAAACCTCCGATTCGAGGCAAAATCTTCGAGCTGTAAAACTCATACAGCGCCCTAAATATACGATTTCTCGGGCGTGAGAACTCCAAAATGACAGCCACACCGCCATCTTTTGTTACACGTGCCATCTCAGTTAGTCCCACCTCGAGACTCTCGAAGTTACGCACTCCAAAGGCTACCGTTACGCAGTCAAAGCTACCATCTTCAAAGCTCAAATGTTCGGCATCGCCACACTGCAGCTCCACTCTATCACTAACGCCATATCTTTGTGCTTTATTTTGTGCCACCGAGAGCATCATCTCCGACAGATCCATCCCGACAACCTTTGCCTCTTTAATTTTGCGTGCCATCAACAGCGCTAAGTCACCCGTGCCGGTTGCAACGTCCAATATTGAGTTCGCCCCCGAGCGCTTCACTATCTTCACAACACGCCTACGCCACCCCCTATCGATGCTCAGCGAGAGAGTATGGTTCAGAAGATCATATTTTGGAGCTATCGTATTGAACATATCACGCACCTGCTCCTTCTTGGTGCTATCATTATTATAGGGCTTTATCATCACTCAAATCTAATTGTTTTTTCTGGTTTTATGGTCGAAATAATCTGTGTTGGAACTATCATAACTACAACCACAACAGCTATGAATGCTATGTTTAGTATCAAAATTGACTCCCATTGCAATGATATGGGGAGAGCCGATACCATATATTTATCTGCACTAAGTGTAACTATCTCCCACCTCTGTTGCGCCAAACAAAGCAAAATCGCCACCACATTACCCCACGCAGCGCCTCGCAGGAGGATAAATGCGGCACGCCACAGAAATATTTTGCGTACATCTCCACTACTCATACCCAAAGACTTTAGTGTCCCCACCATACGTGTGCGCTCCAATACCAATACCAAGAGTGCAGCAGCCAAGTTGAAGAGCACCACAATAACCATTATCGAGATTACGACCGCAGCGTTTATATCGTGTGTTTCGAGCCACCCAAATATATATGGATAGCGCTCATAAATGGATGTGGCAACAATGTTTAGCGTATCCTCGTGCAAATCCTCCATAATCCTCTGTTGCAGCTCATTTGTGTAGCTCTCAACCAAACTATGCTCCTTCAGTGCAATCTCATAGCCAGATATTTGGTTATCACTCCACCCCCAAAGGCGCTGTACGTTTGCCATATTGGTCAGTGCCAACATATCCTCAACGCTCTCCACGCCAGCGCTATATATACCGCTCACCTTGAATCTATCACGGCGCAACGCACCACCACTCTCGATGAAGAGAAGTTCAACCCTATCGCCCACATTAAGGTTGAGCTGTGCGGCAACCTTTTTCGATAGCACAATATCACGGCTACCGCTCTGGTGATTTGTGCGTGGTATTGTGCCATCTATGAGCCAGCGCTCGAAGCCTGAAAAGTCGAATGTCGAATCGACACCCTTTAAGATTAGCGAACTAACACCGCTATCGGTGCGTGCTACACCCCCGATTGTTGCGTATGGCACCAGAGAGCCGAAGCCATCGATGGAGCTAATCAGCGATTCGGTATACTCTGAGCGGCGAATTGGCTCTGCACTTATGGGGTTAGCAATCGAACGAATATCCGAAACAACGACATCGGATACCATACTCTTTATATCGGTTGTAATCTTTAGCTTAAACCCCTCAACGACAGCAACAGATAGCACCATTGCAACCACGCCAATCGCCACCGAGAGTAGAGCTATGCGCTCCATTACCGATGGTTTGCCAGCGTTTTGATGCCGAGCAATGCGTCGTGCAATAAAATATGGTGTTTTCACGTTGTAACTAATAATTTGCACAAAGTAACACATTATTTCGTATATTTGCCCAAAGTTAAGTCAAAAAAACTATAAAATATTATGTTTCAATTAACAGTTATGCTTCAGATGGGGGCAGAGAGTACCCAGCACTTCGCTTCACGCTTCACGGCCGAGCAGATGGGGATGTTTGCCTTGATGATTATTATAGGTATTGTTGGATATATCGTTCAGGCACGCCTGCAAAGCGTATTTAAGAGGTACTCTAAAGTGCCATTTCCGGGCAATCTGACTGGCGCTGAGGTTGCTGAGAAGATGTTGCGAGACAATAACATACACAACGTGAAGGTGGTCCACGTGGCGGGTCATCTGTCGGATCACTTCAACCCACGCACGATGACCGTCAATTTGAGCGATAGCGTATACTCATCTCAGAGCGTTGCGGCAGCAGCCGTTGCGGCACACGAGTGTGGCCACGCCGTACAACACGCACGTGGATATGCGCCATTGGCTCTACGCTCGCAGTTGGTGCCACTTGTACAGTTCTCGTCACAAGCCGCAACGTGGGTTATTATCTTGGGAATGATTCTGTTGGCAACCACTCAAAATGAGTTGGTTATCTGGATTGGTGTTGCGATGATTGCCACATCGGCACTATTCTCGCTCATAACTCTGCCCGTCGAGTACAACGCTTCACACAGAGCTTTGGAGTGGTTGGAGTCATCACGCACGATGCAGGGAGCGCAGTTAGTTCAGGCGAAGGAGGCGCTAAGCTGGGCGGCACGCACATACCTTGTCGCAGCCCTGAGTGCTGTGGTGTCGGTGCTATACTACGTATTTATGATTCTTGGCCGCAGGGATTAAGTTTACCCTCACTAAGCTATGACATCAATAGACCATAATCTATTTTTGATACTCAACTTCGATGGTGGGGTAGAGATGGATGCTGTGATGCTCGCAATATCTGGCATAGCGATGTGGCTGCCTCTGTACGCCCTTATCGCCTATCTTGTATGGCGACGTGGAGGTATTAAAGGGCTTATTATCTTCTTGATTTTGGTGGGTGCAGCTGTTGGATTGTCGGATATTGTGGCTGGAGTTTTTAAACATAGCGGACTCTTGAAAAATGCCCTGCCTGAGCTCACTCCACGTCTTCGACCAATGTTCGAACCCGCTCTTGAGGGGCTTTCAATCACTGCCGACTCGTTAGCTGCAGTGCGCCGTGAGGGGGCTATCGTGGATTGGGCGGTGCACGTTCCGCAAGGGGCTTTGGCGGGGCGCTACGGCACTGTCTCGGCTCACGCCGCAACGCAGGTGGCGATGGTCACACTCTCGGCGATGGTTGTCAAAAGGCGCTGGTTTACAATCTTGATGGTTGCCGTTGCGATATTGGTTAGCTACTCACGCATATACCTCGCTAAACACTATCCATTAGATATTTTGTGGGGTACGGCTGTCGGCCTTTTGTTTGGTTTTGGGGCGTGGATGGTATACAAAAGAGTTCTAAGAGGTAAACAGTAGTTAAGGTGTTGTTGTTTGGGCAAAAATAACTATCTTTGTGCCCATAGTAAGCAAATTTAAGATACAAAATGGCTATAACAGAACTTAGCGAACAGGAGCTATTAAGGCGTGATTCGCTACAAAAGCTTCGTGAGTTGGGCATCGACCCATATCCAGCGGCTGAATTTAAGGTTAGCGCAACGGCTCAAGAGATTTCAGAGTGCTTTAGCGCTGAGAAGCAGAATTTCCAGAATATAACCATCGCAGGTCGTATAATGACTCGCCGCATAATGGGTAGTGCAGCCTTTTTTGAGCTTGCCGACCACACGGGGCGTATTCAGGTCTATATCCGCCGTGATGATGTTTGCCCTGAGGGCGACCCAACACTCTACAACACAGTATTTAAGAAGCTATTGGATATTGGCGACTTTGTGGGGGTTTGCGGCTCGGCATTCTTCACCAATACGGGCGAGTTGTCGGTGCATTGTGATAGTTTCACGCTACTTTCGAAGGCTATACGCCCTCTGCCAGTTGTGAAGCAGAAAGATGGGCAGACCTTCGACGCTTTGACCGACCCTGAGGTGCGCTACCGCCAACGATATGTCGATTTGGTGGTCAATCCGCAGGTTCGAGATGTGTTTGTTAAGCGCTCGAAGATTATATCGACAATGCGTCAATACTTTGATGAGCGTGGCTATATCGAGGTTGAAACACCAATCCTACAACCAATTCCGGGTGGAGCTGCGGCACGCCCATTCATCACACACCACAACGCTCTGGATATTGACCAATATATGCGTATTGCCAGCGAGTTGTACCTCAAAAAGTTGATAGTAGGTGGCTTTGATGGTGTATATGAGTTTGGCAAGAACTTCCGCAACGAGGGTATGGATAGAACCCATAACCCTGAGTTTACGGTTATGGAGATATATGTCGCATACAAGGACTATAAGTGGATGATGGAGTTTACCGAGCAGATGTTGGAGCGTGTGGCTGTGGCTGTGAATGGCACAACAGAACTCACGGTCGATGGCAAGGCTATATCGTTCAAAGCGCCATTCAAGCGTCTATCAATGACACAAGCCATCCTCGACAAGACCCAATTTGATATTACGGGCAAGAGCGAAGATGAACTTCGTGCAGCGTGCGCTAAGCTAAATGTTGAGGTGGATGCAACAATGGGTAAGGGTAAGTTGATAGATGCTATATTTGGTGAGTATTGCGAGGCGGAGCTCATTCAGCCCACCTTTATCACCGACTACCCAATCGAGATGTCGCCACTGTGCAAGCGCCACCGTGAAAATTCGGAGCTTACCGAGCGTTTCGAGCTATTTGTCAATGGCAAGGAGCTATGCAACGCCTACTCCGAGCTTAACGACCCAATCGATCAGTTGGAGCGTTTCCAAGAGCAGGCTCGCCTATCTGAAAAGGGCGATGATGAGGCGATGTTCATCGATATGGACTTTGTCCGCTCGTTGGAGTATGGAATGCCCTCTTGTTCGGGTATGGGTATCGGAATTGACCGTCTAACGATGTTTATGACCAACCAGTCGTCAATTCAAGATGTACTATTCTTCCCTCAGATGCGCCCCGAGCGCAAGGTGGTCAATGACCCTAAGGAGGCATACACTGCAATCGGTGTTCCTGAAGAGTGGGTCGAGGTTATCCAGAAGATGGGATATATCACAGTCGAGTCGCTGAAGAAGTTGGCGGCAGGTAAGTTCTACAACGATATGTGTGGCTTTAACAAGAAGAACAAGTTGGGGCTTAAGGCACCTTCGATTGAGGAGGTCAAAAAGTGGTGCGAAGAGTAGAGGGGCGAGCAGGAAGCGAGAGTAGAGAATTTAATTTTATAAAAAGATAAAAAAATGAGAAAACAGATTGTAGCTGGTAATTGGAAGATGAATACTTTGCCAGCAGAGGGCGTGCAGTTGGCAAAGGCTGTTGTGGCTGCCGCTGGCGAGGTTAAAGAGAGCGTTGATTTTATCGTATGCCCTCCATTTACACACCTTTCGCAGGTGGCTGAGGTTGTATCGGGTAGCCGTGTGGCACTTGGTGCGCAGGATTGCGCTGCTGAGGCTAAGGGTGCATATACTGGCGAGGTTGCAGCATCGATGCTTGCAGCAGTGGGTTGCAAATATGTAATTTTGGGCCACTCGGAGCGTCGTCAATACTATGGCGAGACCTCTGAGACGTTGAACAAGAAGATGGCGCAGGCGTATGCGAACAACCTAACCCCAATCTACTGCATTGGCGAGGTGTTGGAGGAGCGTGAGGCTGGCAAGCACTTCGAGGTTGTGAAGGCGCAAATCGAGGAGGTTGTCTACAACCTAAGCTCTGAGCAGTATGCTGACCTTGTTATCGCTTATGAGCCAGTTTGGGCTATCGGTACAGGTAAGACAGCGACAGCTGACGAGGCTCAAGAGATTCAGGCGTACTGCCGTGAGGTCTTGGCGGCAAAGTTTGGCGATGCGGCAGCTTCGACACCTATCCTTTATGGAGGTTCGTGCAAGCCATCGAACGCAGCTGAGATATTCGCTAAGGAGGATGTTGATGGCGGCCTAATTGGCGGTGCAGCTCTTCAAGCGGAGGACTTTATCGGTATTGGTAAGGGTTTCTAATCCAACTGCTTGAAAAAAAGAGCTGACTCTTGCAAAAGAAAGGGGGCGACCAATTTAATTCTGGTCGCCCCCTTGCTATTTAATGTAGTATCTGACACTACATCATACCACCCATTCCGCCACCGGGCATTGGGGGCATCACTGGAGCATCGCTCTTCTTCTCTGCCAAAACGCACTCTGTGGTTAGGAACATCGAGGCGATAGATGCCGCATTCTCCAACGCTACACGTGTAACCTTCGTAGGGTCAATAATTCCCGCTGCGAGCATATCCTCATATCTATCGTCACGAGCGTTGTAGCCAAATGCAGCCTCGCCCTCACGAACCTTATTCACAACAACTGAACCCTCGCCACCTGCATTTTCGACAATCTGACGCAACGGCTCCTCGATTGCACGCTTCACAATCTTAATACCCGTTGTTTGGTCCTCGTTCTCGCCCGTAAGGCTCTCCAAAGCGCTCGATGCACGAATATATGCCACACCGCCTCCGGGAATGATACCCTCCTCGACAGCGGCACGAGTGGCTGCCAGAGCGTCATCGACACGATCCTTCTTCTCCTTCATCTCGACCTCAGTTGCAGCACCAACATATAGAACTGCCACACCGCCTGCCAACTTTGCCAAACGCTCTTGTAGCTTCTCACGATCGTAGTCCGAAGTCGATTTCTCGATCGATGAGCGGATCTGTGCCACACGCTGTGCGATTGATGCCTTGTCGCCTGCACCATCAACTATTGTTGTATTCTCTTTGTTTAGAGTAATCTTCTCGGCTGAACCCAACATCTCGAGCGTAATATCCTCCATCTTCATACCCTTGTCGGCAGAGATTACGGTAGCGCCCGTGAGTGTTGCTATATCCTCCAAAATCTCCTTGCGGCGATCTCCAAAACCGGGAGCCTTGCAAGCGGCAATCTTTAGCGTGCCACGCAACTTATTGACAACCAAAGCTGAGAGTGCCTCGCCATCAACATCTTCGGCGATGATAACAAGCGAACGACCACTCTGTGCAACGGGCTCCAAAACGCCCATTAGCTCCTTCATTGTCGATACCTTCTTATCGGTAATTAGGATGTATGGCTTATCCATCTGCGCCTCCATCTTCTCGGTGTCGGTAATGAAGTATGCCGAGATATAGCCACGATCGAACTGCATACCCTCGACAACCTCAACAGTGGTCTCAGTACCCTTAGCCTCTTCGACAGTGATAACACCCTCTTTGTTCACCTTAGCCATCGCCTCAGCGATAAGTTTACCTATCGCATTGTCGTTGTTTGCCGAGATGGTAGCCACCTGCTCGATTTTAGCTATGTCGTTGCCAACCTCTTGACTCTGAGTCTTTAGCGACTCAACAACAGTAGCCACCGCCTTGTCGATACCACGCTTTAGATCCATCGGATTGGCACCTGCCGTCACATTCTTCAGACCCACGCTGATTATAGCCTGCGCCAAAACGGTTGCCGTAGTTGTGCCATCGCCAGCATCGTCGTTGGTCTTAGATGCCACCTCACGCACCATCTGCGCACCCATATTTGCAAATGGGTCCTCCAACTCAACCTCTTTAGCCACCGACACGCCATCCTTTGTGATTTGTGGCGCACCAAATTTCTTGTCGATAATTACGTTGCGACCCTTAGGGCCTAACGTCACCTTTACCGCATTGCTTAGGGCATCAACGCCCTCCTTTAGAAGCTCACGAGCCTCTACATTATATTTAATATCCTTTGCCATTGTATTAGATTATTGCTAAAATATCCCCTTGTTTCATAATAAGGTGCGTCTCGCCCTCGATTTGCAGCTCTTGACCTGCATACTTGCCATAGAGCACCTCATCGCCCACCTTTACCTCCATTGTAACATCTGCCGTGCCGGGACCAACAGCCACAACCTTGCCCACTAAGGGCTTCTCTTTTGCCGTGTCGGGGATGATAAGTCCGCCTGCAGTGCGCTCTTCGGCTGGATTTGGCAACACCAATACACGATCTGATAATGGTTTTACATTCATAACTTTCGTTTTTTATTTAGTTTGTTAATTTTCTGAGTGCAAAAATACACTTTTTAAACAACAACAATAGATGTGCCAACACTTTTTTGGCATATTTTTTTGTGTTAAAGCACTTTTTTGCGTGACAAAATGGCAGATTTTAACCTCTCCACCGCAATAAAATAAAATATTCTTGCCTCATTTTTGGTGAATTTAGAAAAGTATACTATCTTTGTCACCCGATACGCAACTTATGTGTGTCGAATATGGTGGACGTAGCTCAGTTGGTTAGAGCGTTGGATTGTGGTTCCAAAGGTCGTGGGTTCGATCCCCATCTTCCACCCTCAAAGAGCGTGAATGGTAGAGAACTTACTATTCACGCTCTTTTATCTTCATCTCTACCTACTCTCTCTTAAATATCTCATCTTATTTTTGCAATTTACATTACTATTCTATCTCATTTTGGTTAAAAATTGCTTTGCAACACTTTTTCTATATCTTTGTAATAGGTTTATAATATATACCATATACTTTTGTGCCATTAATAAAGACGATTATGCGTAAAAAAACTATTTTATCTACACTTCTATGCTTTGTAATGCTCCTCTTAACATCTGTTGCAACAGCTGTTGAGGGTGCATCAATTCTTGGAGTTATTATTGATAAAACTACAAAGGAGCCACTAATTGGGGCTACAGTTGTAATTAAGGGTTCGGTGACTGGCGCCTCGACAGATGTTGAAGGCAAGTATATCTTGGATGGAGTTACACCCGCTGAATATGATGTCGAGATTCAATATATGGGCTATAAACCAACCATTTATCACGTGTGTGTTGAGGATAGCTCGGATTTAGTACTCAATGTAGAGTTGGAGGCTGATGCTGTAGATATTGCATCTGTCGAGGTTGTTCAAACCATAGGTGGTGGAAGTGAGATAGCTACCTCTTCCGAACAAAAACACGCAATCGTTGCTAAGCAGGTTATCGGTGCAGCTGAGCTGTCACGCAAAGGAGTCTCGGATGCTGAGGGTGCATTGTTGAAGATATCTGGTGTGTCCCAAAAAGATGGCGTAAATAATGTATTTGTGCGTGGCTTGGGTGATAGATACAACGCAACGTCACTAAATGGTTTCCCAATTGTTTCTGAGGACCCAGAGTACAAAAATATATCGTTAGACCTCTTCTCAACAGGTATCATTCAGAGTGTTGCCGTGAACAAGGCGTTTAGCGCATTAACACAGAGCGATGTTGCGGGTGCCGATATAGATATGCGCTCAAAGGAGTTTGAGGGCGATGAGGGTTTCAATGTTAGCCTATCTGTAGGTAGCAACTCACAGAGCTTAACGGGTGATATTCTAATAACAGATGGTCTTAGTGCTATGGGGTATGCCAACAAAGCCAAACCGAGCAATATCACAGATGAGTATGGATTTGCGAACGCCTTGAATCCAACTCTTAGCTCAGTCAATATAGATCGCAGTGTTTCGCTCTCTGCAGGTAAGCAGTTTAATCTCTTTAATAATCCTCTATCGATATATGCGATGGCGAGTTACGATCACTCATACTCGTTCAATGACGAGATTGTGCGTAACACCAACACAGGTACAACCATCATACGTGACCAAGATGCTACACACTCTGAACTTAGCTCTTCACACAAGGGCTTTCTTAATGCTAACTACAAGATAGGCGACGATGTGCGTATCGACTATAATTTCTTATACATACACGATAACTCAGCCACAGTAAGCGACTATGTAGGTTATGACTCAGGCGAGCTGTTTGCTGCAACAGATGAGGAGATGGGCTTTGTTCGTCGCCAACAGATAAGCGACAACTCATTGATTGTAAATCAGATAATTGCACAGTGGGATGCAACACAACGTTTGTCAGTTGAGGTGGGTGGATCATATAATCTTATGGATGCTGAGCAGCCCGATCGTAGAGTAAATAGCTACTATGAGAAGGATGGGCGTTACTACCCTTCGAATGGTACGGGTGCTAACCAGCGCTTCTATTCGGCACTCAAAGAGGATGATATTAATACACGTGTTTTGGCAAAGTATCGTCTGTCGGATAGTAGCGAGGAGGCATCCACAATAACTGTTGGCTATCGAGGCCGAATAGTGGATAATCGCTTTAATGCTTCGGACTACAACCACACAACATATAATAAGCAATCATTTACGCTTGACGATTTCGATCTTGATAGCTATTTTAATACGGAGGGTCTACAAAATGGAGATTTCTCAGTCTCGACACTTAGCGATAGTTATAATGTAAATAAATCGGTGCATAGCACCTTTGTGGATGCTCTTCTATACCTTTCGGATGATTTTGTGTTGAATGTGGGAACAAAGTTTGATATGGTGACAATGGATTTTGTTGCCAGTCTAAAGGGTGGAGTTAAAACTGCGGGTAGTATCGAGCAGAACTTCTTGTTGCCATCTGTAAACCTGAAGTATGATCTTACCGACGAACACTCTTTGCGTCTAAGTGCATCGAAGAGTTATACGTTGCCTCAAGCGAAGGAGTTGGCACCATATAGATATGTTGGCGCTACATTCGATAGTCAGGGTAATGGCGATTTGAAGCCCTCGGGAAACTATAACTTCGATCTAAAGTGGGAGTTCTACCCCTCGCTCTCGGAGATGGTATCTGTGGCGGGATTCTATAAGCATATCGAAAATCCAATCTCACGCATCGAAAATTTGAGTAACGCTGGTGGCTACTTAACCTATGACAACATATCGGAGATAGCTACTGCAGCTGGTGTTGAGCTGGAGGTTCGCAAGAATATCATCGATATAATGGGTGTTGAGGGTAACTCAAAGCGTCTTTCGGTTGGGTTCAATGGTTCGTACATCTATACAAACGCAAAAGTTAATGTTGCAACCGACTCTTCAGGTTCACAATTAGAGGGTGCTGCACCTTGGATTGCAAATTTCGACATCTCATACATTGTGCGTAGTGGCAAGCGAAGCTTTACAAATAGCTTGGTATATAACTACGTCAGTGAGCAGATATATACCATTGGAACGGCTGGGTATCGTGATATTATGGAGGGAAGTGTCTCTACACTGGACTTCATATCACAAGCAAAACTAAACGATACACTCTCCATATCATTCTCGGCAACTAACCTTCTAAACCCATCATTTACTCTGTCACGAGTGGGTTATGAGGGGGGTGATGCGACAATTTTGAGTAGCTATCAAAGTGGTGTTAGCTTCTCGCTGGGGGTATCATTGCATTTCTAAAAAAGATAGATATATTAATAACAATTTTCAAACAAAAAAATGAAAAAAAATCTTTTCAAATCTGCCTATTTTGTTGTCGCTGTTGCAGCGTTGGTATTTGCCTCTTGTTCTGACTCATCTGGTGATGGGGATAAGGTTATCTGGTCAGGGGATAGCTCAATGCAGGGTATTCTCTCATCCGCTATTACGCTCGATGCAGGTATTGAGTATGTTGTAACGGGGCCATTCGTTATTGCCGACGGTGGTAAATTGACAATCCCTGCAGGTATGACCATTAAGGCCTCTGCTGGTTTTGATAGCTATATCCTTGTAGCTCGTGGTGGCCAAATCTTTGCCAACGGTACACCAACGGCACCTATAACATTTACCTGTTCAGACCCTACGGAGCGTTGGGGAGGCCTTGTAATCAACGGATATGCGCCAATTTCGGGTGATAGCGACTCTGGCAATGAGGGCGAAACTGAGATTAACAGCGCATTTGAGTATGGAGGTACTAATGCAGGTGACGACTCAGGTTCATTGACCTACGTTAAGCTACTTAATACGGGTGCCAGCTCGGGTGGTTCAAATGTTGAGCACAACGGTTTGACACTCAACGGTGTTGGTAGTGGCACAACAATCGAAAATATCTTTGTTTTGAACTCTTTAGATGATGCAATCGAGTTCTTTGGCGGAAGTGTTGATGTTAAGAATCTATTGGCTGTGAACTCGGATGATGATATGTTCGACTTTACGCAGGGCTACACCGGCACACTTACAAACTGTTATGGTGTTTGGGAGAGTGACTATCAATCCTCTGAGGGCGACCCACGTGGTGTTGAGGCAGATGGTAACTTCGATGGTTTGGCGACAGATACAGATAAGAATCAATCTGACTTTTCGATTGTAAATATGACAATCGAGAACAACTGCACAACTACATTTATAGAGGATGGAGCGACTGTGAACTTCTATATGCACGATGCCATTAAGCTTCGTCGTGGTGCTAAGGCTACGATGAGCAACGTCTTGGTTAAGGGTGCAGGTTATGTAAATGACCTTATTGACCTAACAGATGGCAAGGGCGAGGCAGCGGCTGGTTCTGTAATTAATGTGACCAACTCAATGACCAACCAACCCCTCGATAATGAGGTTAAAAAGGAGGATGGCATCTCATACAACGTAACAGTTGCGGCAGGCAACACGGGTTGTGATGCGTCACTATTTGGCTGGACTGGTTATACACTATAAAAGCGTGATTAACAGGTCATTTTTCACCTATCCCTTGCTTCTAAATGCTCACATACCTTTAGTATGCTGCGGTTTAAAGAGTCTGCACGAACCGACTAGGCGAGCGAGGGCAATCACACTTGTGTGAATTGCCGAGCCGCAAGGAGGAAAACTTTAGTTATATTAGGCAAAAACTAACCTATTAATCCCACTTTTGTGCAACGTAAAGGGCGACTTTTTAGATAAAGTCGCCCCTATTTGTTGTTTTGTGTTTGGATTTTATTAGTGATGCGTTAAAGCTACTACCTCGTCATTGCGGGCTTGACCCGCAATCTCAACGCTTTAATTATCAGCTCTTTTTATGAGATTGCGGATCAAGTCCGCAATGACGAAAACTGAATTTTACAATCAAATCGGTTACTGTAAATACACAAGTTGCTATTAATCATCATATTATGTAAATAAAATAAAACTTAATGCATTACTACTGTTTGGATTTTTTTAAAGTAATAATATATTTATGCGAATATATCGTGCGCAATATATTTAATTTACAGATGTTAAACTCTTAAAATCAAGAATACGAAGAGTTGTAAGATTATACTAACAACTATACTATGCCTATCACTTTTGTGTACTTGGGCTGTACAAATTGAAATAATGATATGTGAAAATGATTTTTCATATTTATGGTACAATTTGTTTCTCTCTTTCGCCGCTGTTTGGGGATATAAAATTCTTCTCAAAGAGAAGAGAGCTAAATAATATGGAGGACTATAGCAATATATTTACGTTTGCTTTGTAGTTATGTTCCAATAAAAATGGGCGGCTTCGTAAGTAAGCCGCCCATTTAGTAATATTATCTGAAGAGAGTATTATTTGCCGAAATAACGCTTGTATAAACCCTCGAAGCCCTTGCCGTGACGAGCCTCATCCTTCGCCATCTCGTGAACCGTGTCGTGCACAGCATCTAAGTTCTGCTCCTTAGCCAAACGTGCCAAGCGCATCTTATCCTCGCACGCTCCCGACTCAGCGTTCATTCTCTTGTGTAGGTTTGTCTTGGTATCCCAAACAACCTCGCCGATTAATTCGGCAAACTTTGCAGCGTGCTCAGCCTCCTCAAATGCGTAACGCTTATATGCCTCAGCAATCTCAGGGTAACCCTCACGATCTGCCTGACGGCTCATCGCCAAGTACATACCAACTTCGGTGCACTCGCCAACGAAGTGGTTTTGAAGCCCCTCCCATAGCTCTGGGCTTGCACCTTTGCCATCGCCTATTGCGTGGACAGTGACAAACTCCAAGTCGCCAGATTGCTCCTCGATCTCAACAAATTTATCCTTACTCACTTTACATAGTGGACACTGCTCAGGAGCCTCGCCCCCTTCGTGAATGTAACCGCATACGGTACAACGCCATTTGATCTCCATAATCTTGAATTTTTTTTGTTTGTGTTATGTTTGTATAGTACAAAATTAGTTGTTTATTACCAATGAACCTAATAAAACCAATCACATCTTTTTATAGGGCTATAAGCAAAAGTTATAACGTGGCGGTGGCGCATTACAACGCCCTATCTATCGCCTCCTCGATTTTCGCAACATCGATACCATCCTTTACCATCACCCTCTTTTTTGCATCCAGCAGATAGAGCGATGGTATGGCTGTTAGGTTGTAGAGCCCCTCGTTATCTATCGATTGGGAGTTGTCGTAGCCATTAATCCACGCTTTTGGGATGCGCTCTTGATACTCAGCCCACCCCTTAACATCTCTATCGGGGTAGAGTGCCAAGACCCTCAATCGTCCATTCTCACTCATCTCAGTGAGCATTGGCGAAGTGAGAATCTCCTCCTGTAGTGCTCGACACATCTCGCACCCCATATTGTAGAAAAATAGCAGCGTATACTCCGCCTTGATTGCGTGTAGGCGCTCAGTTTTGCCATTTACAGTTGTATACTCAAAGTCGTTCGCTCTCTGCCCAACTCTATTTTGGCTCACCATCTTTAGCTCATATTGGGGGGAAATGCGCTCATACTCATTATAGAATGGGGCAGCTATTTGAGCCTCTAAAATGGGTATGTATAGCTCGTCGTTTCGTAGCGGCGAGTTGGGGTCGTAGAGCACCTCACGCGCCATCCACGCAAAGTAGTCGAGCATCGAACGAGAGATAGCTGCCTTGCGCATTAGGGTGTCGATTGGTGCTTGATCCTTCGTTTTGTCGGATATTATATGGATGAATTGCGCAAACAGAGCGAGATTTTGGATGCTATCGCTTTTATGTAGGTATAACGAGTCGCTAAAGTCAAAACCATCCCAATAGTGGTAGCGAAGATAGTCACGCTTCTGATCATCTCTCAGGGTTATAGGTGGCGCAGTGGGCTTAAACGCCCTCAGCGATGGGGTTTCGCTTTGCTTATTTGAGCTCTCTGTTGCTCTGCTTGCGCACCCTATAAATAGCAGTACAGCGACAAATATTATAATTATGCGATACATAGTCGATATATTTAATACAAATATAAGATTTTTTTTGGAGCATACAATATCTGCCCTAATGGTAATCTATTTTGCACGGTAGTTGCACAGTTATGATTTGTAAAACTTTAAAATTTAACACTATGGATAGAAAAAAGAGTGGTGCATCAAGTGGCTTTAAACTTGGCGTGATGACCCTTGCCATTATGAATATTACGGCTGTCGTGAGTCTTCGAGGATTGCCCTCTGAGGCAGTTTATGGGCCCTCGTCGGCATTCTACTACCTATTTGCGGCTATCGTTTTTTTGATTCCCACAGCATTGGTAGCCGCTGAGTTGGCAGCTATGTTCTCCACAAAACAGGGTGGAGTATTCCGCTGGGTTGGCGAGGCGTTTGGCGCTCGGGCTGGTTTTCTGGCGATATGGTTGCAGTGGATACAATCCACAACGTGGTACCCAACAGTCTTGACCTTTGGAGCGGTAACAATAGCATTTGTAGGGCTGGGTAGGGGTGCCGATACCGCTTTGGCATCCAATAAGATATTTACGTTGGTGGTGGTCTTGGCGATATATTGGATAGCGACCGCCATAGCACTCAAGGGGTTAAGCTGGGTGGGCAAGATAAGCAAGTGGGGAGGTATGGTTGGTACTATAATTCCTGCTGGATTGCTCATCGTGATGGGTGTAGTCTACTTAGCAACGGGTGGCACAAACCATATGGATACCTCACAGAGCTTTCTGCCCGACCTCTCGAAGTTGGACAACATAGTCTTGGCGAGTAGTATCTTTTTGTTCTATGCAGGAATGGAGATGATGGGTATCCACGTTATGGATGTCAAAAACCCACGTCGTAACTATCCACGTGCGATAATTATTGGCTCTTTGATTACGGTTCTAATCTTTGTCTTGGGAACATTCTCGTTGGGCTTTATAATCCCGGCAAAGGATATAAATTTGACTCAGTCGCTCTTGATTGGCTTCGATAACTATCTTGATTATATGCACCTATCGTGGGCATCGCCCATAATCGCTATCGCCTTGATGTTTGGCGTCTTGGCGGGTGTTTTGACTTGGGTTGCTGGCCCCTCGAAGGGTATCTACACTGTTGGAAGGGCGGGTTATCTACCTCCTGTGTTCCAAAAGTCGAATAAGGCGGGCGTGCAGCGCAATATACTATTGATTCAGGGTTGTGTAGTGACTCTACTGGCAATGCTGTTTGTAGTTATGCCTTCGGTGCAGTCGTTTTATCAGTTGATGTCGCAACTCACAGTCTTGTTGTACCTTGTGATGTATATGTTGATGTTCTCGGCGGCGATATACCTACGCTACAAACTTAAAAGTGTAGAGCGACCATTTCGCTTGGGGCGTGGCAACGCTGTGATGTGGATATTGGGCGGTGTAGGTTTTGTGGGGGCCTTGACAGCCTTTGTGTTGAGCTTTATCCCACCCTCACAAATTGCAACGGGTAGCACAACGCTTTGGTATAGCTTCCTTGTAATTGGCTGCATTGTGGTTATTGGTGCACCACTCATTATATATAAGATGCGAAAACCGCAGTGGCGGGATAGTTCCGCTGAATTTGAACCATTTACGTGGGAAGATAAAAAGTAAAAAATAGGGGGCATTTTTGTGCCCCCTACTTATCTATATAAAGAATTAGAACTCTTTTTCGATGCTCTTAAATAACTCAACATCCTCAGCTTTCGATGCCATCGTATAGCTATAAGCCTCCTCGATTTTCGCTTCAGCTAACTTCGAGAATAACTTTGCCGATGCAGCGTAATCATCGCTCTGGGTGGCTTGGCGAGCCAAAAGGTAGCTAATTACGATATGCCCAACCGACTCCACCAATCTTCGAGCGTGCAGATCCTTGAACCCTGCCGCCTCTTTATCGGTAGCCTCAACATAGGCAATCATCTCGGCAGTTTTGTCGGTCAATTTTGCCATCGACTCAATAATTGGCTTTACGCTCTCGGCATAGGTGCCTTCAGCGTATCGTGCAATCTGCTCTAAGAATGTACCCTTTGTAATGCCATTGATGGCCGCCACAACCTGCAACTGCGATGTTCCCTCGTAGATATTCATAATACGAGCATCACGATACAACCTCTCGCACGTATAGTCCTTCATAAAACCTGAACCACCGTGAATCTGAATCGAATCATACGCCAACTGGTTGGCATACTCCGAAGCAAATAGCTTAACGAGCGGAGTAAAGGCGTCCGCTAAGCGGTTGTAGAACTTCATCTCTTGGCGCTCTTCACTCTCTAATGCCCTATCGTGCGATAGGTGGGTGTAGTTCTTGTATATCTCAACAAAACGAGTTGTTTCGTATAGCAGTGCACGTGCACCCTGCAACTTAGCCTTCATATTTGATAGCATCTCGGCAACGGCAGCAAACTCGATGATTGGCTTGCCGAACTGGGCACGCTCGTGAGCATACTTCAGCGCCTCACGGTATGCCGCCTCGCAGGTTCCAATCGACTGAGCACCAATACCCAAACGAGCAGCATTCATCAACGACATCACATATTTGATAAGCCCCATACGTCTATCGCCCACCAACTGTGCTGGGGCATTTGTAAATACCAACTCGCAGGTTGGCGACCCCTTGATACCCATCTTATTCTCGATACGGCGCACCTTCACTCCGCCATCCTTTTTGTGGTGTACGAGCATCGACAGACCACGAGCATCGGTCGTACCCTCTTCTGTTCGAGCCAATACCAACGACACATCGCCATCGCCATTTGTGATGAAGCGCTTAACGCCATTCAATAGCCACACACCCTGAGACTCATCCCAAGTGGCCTTCAACATCACAGCACCCAAATCCGAACCTGCATCGGGCTCTGTTAGGTCCATTGCGCAGGTGGCACCCTCAGATACCAACGGCAAAAATTTAGTCTTAATCTCCTCTGTGGCAAACTCATTCAGGGTCTCAGCGCAATCCTGCAGACCCCAAATGTTTTCAAATCCTGCATCGCCACGTGCCACCATCTCGTTTGCCATAACAAAGCAGACCAACGGGAAGTTCAGACCGCCAAATCGACGTGGCAGGGTCATACCCCAAAGCCCAGCATCGGTTATTGCCTTGATATTCTCGACTGTGCCCGATGCATACTCCACGTGGTCATTAACCACACGAGGACCTTCGGCATCGACCCCTTCGGCGTTAGCAGCTATAACCTCTGCACACACCTCGCCCGTAATCTCCAGAACTCGGTTGTAGGAGTCCATCGCATCCTCGAAATCTTGCGGAGCGTAGTCATATAGATCCTTATCTGCATAGCCGCACTCCTTAAGCTCCACAATCTTGCGCATCAAGGCGTGTTGTAGGTGGAACTGTAAATCTTTATTATCGTGAAAGAAATTTGCCATTATTTTGAGTTTTGTTTGTAGTACTTAATCATTTTAGGTATCACCACATTCAAGTCGCCCGTGATAGCGTAGTCGGCAAGGGCGTTGATTGGGGCATCGGGGTCGTTGTTAATCGAGATGACCATTGCCGACTGCTCCATACCTGCCGTGTGCTGAATTTGCCCCGATATTCCGCAGGCGATATATAGCTTAGGGCGCACCGTGACGCCCGTCTGGCCAATCTGGCGTGCGTGCTCCGTGAAGCCCGCATCGACAGCGGCACGGCTTGCGCCTACCTCAGCTCCCAGAACAGCTGCCAACTCGTGCAGAAGTGCGAAGTTCTCCTTCGAGCCCACACCATAGCCACCAGCAACGATAACGCCAGCACCCTTGATGTCGATTTTGCGCTCTTCGATTTGGCGGTCGATAATCTTTACCACCAAGTCGCTATCTTTGACAAATCTCTTCCAATCTATTAGCTTTAGCTCCCCCTTTGCGGGTGCAGCAGCCTCTTCACGGCGCATCACACCCTCACGCACGGTCGCCATCTGTGGGCGGCACTCGGGGTTGATAATCGTAGCTATGATATTACCGCCAAATGCTGGGCGGATTTGGTATAGAAGCTCTTTATACTCCTTTTTTGTCTTGGGGTCTGTGTGCTCGCCAATCACAAGCTCGGTACAGTCGGCCGTAAGTCCGCTCTTTAGAGCCGACGATACACGTGGCGCAAAGTCACGCCCGATAGGTGTTGCGCCAAACAGAGCAATCTGTGGTTGCTCCTGCTCAATTATGCCACACAAAACTGCTGTGTGGGGTAGTGTGCGAAATGGTGCGAAGGTAGCATCATCCGCCACCCAAACTCTGTCGGCTCCATACTTAGCCAACTCCCTCTCGATGCCAGCAATTCCGCTACCCAAAGCGATAGCCTCCAACTCGACACCCAACGTAGAGGCAATCTCACGCCCTTTGGTTAGCAACTCAAGGCTAACATCGGCTATTTTGGTCCCCTCTAACTCTATATATACAAGTACATTGTTCATTCTAAGTTCACTTTTTTAACCAAGCGTGTGGCTTGAGATTAGTTCAACCATCAGTAAATTAATATCCTCGTCAGAAGCCGATAGCCTCTTCGCCTCTTTTGCCGCAAAGACTACATTTTCAATCTTCTTGACCTTTGTTGGCGAGCCCGATAGACCTAACTGTTGCTCATCGGGCGAGATGTCGTCAGCGCCCCACTCTACAATTTGCAGGTGTTCGTTTGCAGCAACACGTGCCGTGACAGCTGCATTATCGCAGGCTGCGGTCTCGGATGTCGCCATCGCCCACTTATACGCCATCACACGCTTTGCGTTGCGAGGCCTACACTCAGGAGCCGATGCATTTACCGTAATAACGGCAGGGGTTGGGGTCTGGACCACCTCAAAGCCGTGATCCAAACGACGCTTGATAACGAGTGAGCCCTCTTTAATCTCCAAAATCTCTTCGGCATAGGTGACTTGTGGTAGAGATAGCTTGTCGGCAACCTGTGGTCCCACCTGTGCCGTATCGCCATCGATAGCTTGGCGACCTGCGATGATTAAATCGGGTTCGATTTTTTTCAGCGCCAACGACAGAGCATATGATGTAGCCAATGTGTCGGAGCCTGCAAATTTGCGGTCGGATAGTAGGTATCCACCATCGGCACCACGAAACATAGCCTCACGAATAATATCGGCTGCACGTTGAGGTCCCATCGTAAGGATGTGAACCGTAGCCCCCTCTACCTCGCCCTTCAATCGCAAAGCGAGCTCTAAGGCGTTCAAATCTTCAGGGTTGAAGATGGCTGGCAGAGCAGAGCGATTGACCGTACCTTCGGCCGTCATTGCATCCTTTCCCACGTTGCGGGTATCGGGTACCTGCTTTGCCAACACAACAATTTTAAGTTGGTTTTTCATAAATTTAGCTCTCTATTTTAGGTTTATAACTATTAAAAGTATGGTTAAGTTAGTCTATATTTTGCTAATTATACGTCATTCTGAACTTGATTCAGAATCTCTCTGAAAATTACGAGATTGCGGGTCAAGCCCGCAATGACGATCTGTCGCTATATACTGTATGATGGCTCACAGCTCATCTATTTTGTTTATCGAAGAATTGTCTCGTTGCGATCGGGCCCTACAGATACTATCTTGATTGGCACACCACACTCACGCTCGATGAATTCGATATATGTTTTAAATTGAGCGGGGAACTCCTCATAGCTCTTCGCCTCACGAAGGTCACATTGCCACCCCTCGAAGTCGGTGTATATCGGCTTTAGAGTGTCATCAATCTGGTATGGGAACTCCTTAGTCGTATCACCCCCAACCTCATATGATGTTGCAATGCGGATGGTCTTAAAGTCATTCATCACATCCGCCTTCATCATAATTAGCTGAGTCACGCCATTTATCATTATCGAGTACTTTAGCGCCACTAAGTCCAGCCATCCGCAACGACGCTCACGACCCGTCACGGAGCCATACTCGTGCCCGATAACGAGCATCTGACGACCATCCTCATCGAAAAGCTCTGTTGGGAATGGGCCACTACCTACACGTGTACAGTATGCCTTGAAGATTCCATACACCTCGCCAATGCGGTTGGGAGCTACACCCAAGCCCGTGCAGACACCTGCACTGATTGTGTTCGAAGATGTTACGAATGGGTATGAGCCAAAGTCGATATCTAACAAAGTGCCCTGCGCACCCTCCGCCAAAATGGGTTTATCGTTTGTGATGCAGTCGTTGATGAAAAATTCGCTATCGATGATTTTAAAGCGCTTTAGATACTCAACAGCCTCAAAGAATTCAGCCTCTGCCTCAGCCAAGTCATACTCATAGTTTAGCGCAGATAGCGTATCGCAGTGGCGAGCCTTGACAGCTGCATATATCGCACGAAAGTTCTCACTTAGACAATCCCCAACCCTCATTCCGTTGCGGCTAACCTTGTCGGTGTAAGTTGGGCCTATGCCCTTGCCCGTTGTGCCAATCTTCTCTTTGCCCTTTGCCGCCTCATAGGCTGCATCCAATAGTCGGTGCGAGGGGAGGATAAGGTGCGCTTTTTTGGAGATTTGCAACTGCTGTGTCAAATCGTGCCCACTCTCGGATAGAGCCTCAGCCTCCTGCTTAAAGACAACGGGGTCAATAACAACGCCATTGCCAATGATATTGTGCTTGCCGCCCTGAAAGATTCCTGAGGGTATCGAGCGAAGAATATACTTCTTGCCATCAAAAATTAGCGTGTGCCCAGCGTTAGGCCCCCCTTGAAAACGGGCTACGACTTCATAATTAGGGGTAAGAACATCGACAATCTTACCCTTTCCCTCGTCGCCCCACTGAAGGCCGAGAATAACATCAACTTTTTTCATTCTGTATCATTATATGTTACGGATATTCGCCTCCAAAGATATAAAAATAAAAGCAAAATACCCCTTTTTATCCAATTTATTCTCCCTTTAGCTCATTTTTGTGGCTAAAAAAGCTCATTTTCACGTTGCAAAGGCTGAAATCCGAGATGTGAGAATGCCAACTCGGTCGCCTCACGCCCTCGTGGTGTGCGCTTAATAAAGCCCTCCTTAATTAGAAATGGCTCGTAGACCTCCTCAATGGTGCCCGCCTCCTCGCCAACGGCTGTAGCGATGGTGTTAAGACCGACGGGGCCACCTTTGAACTTCTCGATTATTGTGCTCAGGATCTTGTTATCCATCTGATCTAAGCCTCGTGAGTCGATATTGAGCGCCTCTAAGGCTATGCGTGTGATCTTTAGGTTTATCGCTCCATCGCCTACAACTTGTGCAAAATCTCTCACACGGCGCAATAGGGCGTTGGCGATGCGAGGTGTTCCTCGTGAGCGTAGGGCTATCTCGGCGGCTGCACTATCATCGATTGCTACACCAAGAATTCCAGCCGAGCGCCTCACAATCCTCGACAAAACCTCAGAGTCATAGTACTCCAAGTGGCATTGGATGCCAAAACGGGCTCTAAGTGGCGAGGTCAGGAGTCCACTGCGTGTCGTGGCACCGATTAGTGTGAAGGGTGCCAGCTCAATCTGAATCGAGCGTGCCGAAGGGCCTTTGTCCAATACAATATCAATTTTGTAATCCTCCATTGCCGAGTATAGATACTCCTCAACGATTGGCGTTAGGCGGTGTATCTCATCGATAAAGAGGACATCGCCCTCATTGAGCGAGGTTAGAAGCCCCGCCAAGTCACCCGGCTTATCCAGCACAGGACCCGATGTTAGGCGCAGCTGTGCCCCCATCTCGTTGGCGATGATATTTGCCAGAGTGGTCTTACCCAGACCCGGAGGGCCGTGCAGTAGAACGTGGTCTAAGCTCTCGCCACGCATAAGGGCTGCCTTGATGAAGATTGTTAGGTTCTCGACAATCTTCGCCTGCCCCGAGAAGTTATCTAACTCCTGCGGGCGTATCTTATTCTCAAATTCGAGATCGCTATCTGTGTTTCGTACAATTGACATAGTGCACAAAGATAGCTTTTTTATTGGAATAAAAAAAGAGCGTGACTAACAATGAATTATTCACACTCTTGCAATATAAGGGGCAGCCAACAGAGTTGTTGGCCGCCCCTTCAAAAATTGTAACCTAAATGTTACTCTATGCCTCGCTCGCCTTCAGTTGAGGTAAAATCGATTGTGATATACTCAACAACTCCGTTAAGGTCTAAAACTCGCATTATGATACCCTTTTTGCCTACCAAATCTGCCGCTAAATCCTCCATATTAAATGAGATGTAGGATTGCCCAAAGAGTGCGTTGCTATCCTCCCCATCGTTGTGGTAGAGCTCAAGGTTAAGGTAGCCATCCTCCTGCTCAGCGGGGGCGTGCAGCTCGTTTTTGACCAGCGAGAAGGTGTGCTTCTCAACATAGCTTGCTGTATAGCTAACAAGCAGAGTTAGCCACTTCTCTGTAAGGTTTGTCGCCCCATCAACAACACCAACTTTAGAGCTACCCAGAGCGTCAATTTCTGCCTGTGTGGTGACCACCTTAGCCGTTGCAGTATAGATGTGCTCTACGCTATATAGAGCGATGTTGTAGGTGTAGCCCTCGATGTTGGATAGCAGGTTGAAGTAGATAATAGCACGCTGCATATCAGTGGGGACATAGTCAGCAACACGTGTCTTGTCGCTTGGATAGAGCGTTTGACCATTGTCACGCTCAAAGTAGTAGTCGGTGCCACCATTGATCGTGTGCACGGTTGTAATGAGTGGTGCATATTGTGGGTAGTCACCGTCATTGTCCGAGTTGCACGATACAAGGGTTGAGGTTGCAATTAAAATTGCCAATAAAAATTTTAAACTCTTCATTTTTGATATTTTTTTGTTATCTTCGTTAGTAAAATGGTAAATAGTTAGAAATACTGCATCAAAGATAAAAAAAATTTTTGTAGATGCAGTATTTCGAGCAATTTTACATTTACTCTTATGAAAAATAGCGATAAAACAGTGCAAGATAGAGAGCTGTCGGAGAGATGTAAGGCGGAGGATAGAGCTGCCCAAAGGGAGTTGTATGAGCTACTCTCGCAACCTCTATTGGCGATATGTTACCGCTATATTGGGCATCGTGACCAAGCTGAGGATTTGATGCACGACGCTTTTATTAAGATTTTTGGAGCTATGGGTAAATTTGAGTACAGGGGTGAGGGCTCGCTTCGTGCGTGGTGCGAGCGAGTGACGGTTAATGTAGCCTTAGAGGCGTTGCGCCATCAAAAACGGCTATCCGTATTTAGTTTGGATGAGCATAGATTGGCAGACAGTGAGCCTGAACCAACATTCGAGGCGGTTGAGTGCATCGCTCAGAGTGCATTGATGGAGATGGTGGCTGAACTCCCTGATGGCTATCGAAGTGTCTTCAATCTATACTGTGTCGAGGGGTGCTCTCATCGTGAGATTGCTGCTGCGTTGGGTATTAATGAGCGAAGCTCCTCGTCGCAGTTGGCACGTGCACGCAAGTTGTTGGCACAAAAAGTTAATGATTATTTGAAGCAATAGTTGGGTATTATGAGTGATAATAGGGATTGGTTGTCGTCGATAGGCACTACACTAAAGGGTGCAAAGCTGCCGCCTTCGGATGGAGGTTGGGAGGTGTTAGAGCACAAGTTAGACACAGCTAAGGTTGTGCCGTTGGGTGACACGCCACGCAAAAGGGGCCTATGGTTGGGTGTGGCAAGCTCCGTGGCGGCGGTTGTTGTGTTTGCCGCAATGATTTCGCTATGGAGTGTGCAGCCCGAAGCAGTAGAGGAGCAGTTGCTCATCGCCTCACTACCTGCCGAGCACCCTACTACTTTGACACCTCAGATAACCACCACGCCCAGTTCGGAGCCTACCACAATGGCTACTGCAGTGCCTCAGGCAAAGCTCGTGGGCGTTTCGAAGGCGAACTCCGCAAAAGTCACTGCACGGATGGGTGTTGAGCAGAGTGTTGCCTCTATAGCTGTTTCTACTGCTGCCACAAACGTAGCGAGCGACCCTCTGCCAACAAAAAAAAGTACTCAAAGTGCGGCACACCACTCAACAGAGAGTAACACCTCCAAAAAAAGCGACGATTATGCCGATAGTGCAACACGTCACTATGCACAAGTGACCACGCAGGATAGCTACAAAGCCTTGAATAGTGACTTTGCGGAGCAAAAAAGAGCAAACAACAGAACTTCATTATCGCTATTTAGTGGAGTGACAGCCGCAAATAGTGGAGCTGTGTCGGGTGGTGGAGCCTTAGCTACGCTCTCCGATGCTTCGATTGACCAACTCTTTAGCATCACACGCTCAGCGTATGACAACTACTCATTTCATCACCGCCAACCCCTCACCTTCGGTCTATCTATTGAGCGCCGTTTAGGGCGAAATCTTTCGTTGGAGAGTGGGTTGTACTACACACTTTTGCTCTCGGATGTTGATATTACGTATATCAATATAACTGAACGCCAGCGCCTACACTATCTTGGTATTCCGTTGCGTTTGAATTGGTACTTTATCAACCGAACACGCTTCTCGGCATACGTTGGTGCAGGGGCGATGGTTGAACGTGCCATCTCGGCATCGTTGGGCTCTGAGAGTTTAGTTATCTCGGGCGTGGAGCTCTCGGCTATGGCAGCTGTAGGGGCACAGTATCGCATATCGCCACTTGTGAGTCTATATGCCGAGCCGACCCTTTCGCACTACTTTGGCGAAATGCAATTTGAGTCTATTCGTTCAGAGTCGCCTACCTTATTTTCGTTTCGATTAGGTTTGAGATTTACCTTTTAACAGCTGTTTTTTGCAGATTTTATCCTATATTTGCCAAAAATATAAGATGTTGCGATGAGAGCTTTCGATAGATTACATTCACACCTCTCGCCCAACGCCATTGTGGTGTTGTGGTTAGGTGTTTGGTTTGTATGCAACCTTCTGCAGGGGGCGCTAACCGAACTTGCCAACGATGAGGCCTACTACCATATATTTGCCGAGCGCTTGGCGTGGGGCTACTTTGACCATCCGCCAATGGTGGCGCTGTTGATTTGGGCGGGCGAGTTCCTTTTTAGTGGCGAGATGGGCGTTAGGCTCTTTGTGGTGGCGCTACAACCTCTATACCTATATATTTTGTGGCGATTGATACACCCAAAAGAGGCAACGAGGGAGGATGCAACTCTCTATGTTGTTATCTCGGCGGCGACACTCATTTTGCAACTCTATGGCTTTGTTGCCACGCCCGATGCTCCGTTGATGTTCTCCTCAGTACTCTTTCTGCTAAGCTTTAAGTGGTTCTGCGAAAAGCGCACGCTATCGTGGCTATGGATGGGTGTAGCGATGGCTCTGATGGCATACAGCAAATATCACGGTGCGTTGGTTGTGCTATTTGCCCTCGCTGTGAACTATCGTCAGCTACTGCGTCCAAAACTCTATCTGAGTGGTTTTGTGACCTTGATTTTGCTCCTGCCTCATCTATGGTGGCAGTATGAACACGACTTTGCGTCGTTCGCCTACCATCTGTCGGATAGAAACTCCTCGTTTGAGGTGGGCAACGTGGTTGAGTTCCTGCTAAATATGGCGGTTGTCTTTAATCCTCTATTTTTGCCACTATACATAAAGGCGTTTGGTGCGGTGCGTCCAACAAGCGAGCTGCAACGAGCCCTAAAGTGGTTGCCCGTGCTCTTTATTGGCTTCTTTACCCTCTCCTCGCTAAGGGGTTATGTGCAACCTCAGTGGGTTATCGTCTCGGCATTTGGGCTTAACTATCTACTATTTGAGTATGCACGCCACCATAGGCGTACAAGGCGATATGTTATGGTGTCGGGCGCGGTCATCATAGCGTTAGTTGTGGTGGTGCGCTTGGTTATGATTTTTAACCCCTTATCGCTTAAAAGCGAGGTTTTTAACAACGAAGAGAAGTTTTCGCAAATTGCCGATGTGGCTCAAGGGCGTGATGTCATATTTGCGGGTGGTTACTCGGGGGCGGCAAAGTATATCTTCTATACGGGCCATAGCGCCTACTGCCAACCCGACGTGAGGTATAGAACGCACCAGTGGCAGTTTCGCCAAGATGATCGTGACTTTATCGGGCGTGAGGTGTTGATTCAAACATCGGATGCTACTATGGCAACGGATAGCATTATGCTTATTGATGGGGGGAAGTTTAGATACTTTATCGATCCCTCCTATCACCCTGTACGTGAGGTTGAAATTGTGGAGAACCATCCAGATAATAGCTACAAGGTGGGGCGCAACGAGGCGATGGTTAGCCTAACGCTTAAAAATCCATACCCCTATGATATTGAGGTGGGTAGTGGCGATGTTGAGTTGGCTATGCTCTTAAAGCAGGGGCGCTTTCGTGTCGAAGAGATTGCCACCGATGCCCAATTTGTGTTGCCCGCCAAATCAACTCTGCACAGCCAAACAATCAGCTTTACCCTCCCCGACAGCTTGGCAGGCGAGGAGTTTTCGATGGGCTTTGCGCTGGTACGTAAGGGGTATGTTAATTGGTTCAACTCGCCAACCTATAAGGTGACAATCGCACCTTAGAATGTGAAAAAGTAGTTCATCATAAAGTTCCACAGCGTAACAACCCCAATGGCAAAGAGCTTTGAGAGGTAGAAGTTTAGGCGTAGACGCTCGTGAAGAAGGTATATTGTGGCGTTGTTGATTGCAAGACCCACAGCTGCTATACCCATAAATAGCAGATACTGTTTTGTGATGTTGGGCTCCGAGCTATCGAAGGTCCATATACGGTTGAGGATGTAGTTCGATGTAGCGGCAAAGATAAAGCCTAAGGAGTTGGCCAGATACTTATTGAGGCGCAAAAACTCCTTGCACACATACGTCACACCGAAGTCGATGAAGACTCCACTGCCCCCTACAACGCAAAATTTTATAAACTGCTCAATCATACCCTTTTGCCTTTAGATTTGGGTTGCACTCTGATACTCTCGCACAGCATCTAAGAGCTCTGCCACAACAAAATTACTACCCCCAATAAATATCATATCCTCCTCTTTGGCAAGCTCTCTCGCCTTCTCGTATGCCCCCTTTACGCTTGCAATAGCCTCGCCCTGAAGCCCCTTTTGGGCGGCTCTCGTTAGCAGCTCATCGCAACAAGTGCCCCTCTGGGTATCGGCCTTTGTGAATATGTAGTGCGCCCCTTTGGGTAGCGTGTCGAGCATCTTGTCAATATCCTTGTCAGTGCAGAATCCCACCACGCAATATAGTTTTTTGTGGGGTGTAGCCTCAATTTGTTGGCACACCTTCTCGATGCCGTGTGCATTGTGTGCCGTGTCGCAAATCGTGAGTGGAGCCTCAGCAATACGTTGCCAGCGACCCTGCAGTGAGGTGCTCTTTGCAGCGCTACGAAGTCCCGCCAAGAAGGCACGGCGTGAGATGGTCAGCGGAGTCTCTTCGTGTAGGAAGTTGGCGGCAGCAGCGACAGTTATGAGGTTGCGCTCTTGACAGTGACCTACAAGGTCAATCTCAATGCCAAAGCGATAGCCATCGCTCTCACGTTGAAGGGTAAAGTGCTGTGCACACTCCTTTCGCTCGCACTCTAAAGCCGAGAAAGAGTGCTCGGCATAGATAAACTTGGATCTATTCGCCTTAGCTATGCCCTCCAATATCTCATCATATTCGATATTTGCCTCGCCCAAAATCACGGGGATGCTCTTCTTTATGATGCCACCCTTCTCGGCGGCTATCTGCTCTAAGTTATCGCCCAAGAGTGAGGTGTGGTCTAACGCCACGTTGGTTATGATACTCAATATTGGGGTTATAATGTTTGTGGCATCCAATCTGCCACCCAACCCCGTCTCGATTACCGCCACCTCAACATCGTCGTGGGCAAAGCTCTCGAATGCCAATGCAGTTGTCATCTCGAAGAATGATAGACCCAGCTCGACCATCTTTTGGTGGTGTTTATCCACGAAATTGACAATCCTCTGCTTAGGTATCATCTCCCCATTTATGCGTATGCGCTCCCGAAAGTCGGTCAGGTGTGGCGAGGTGTATAAACCTACACGGTACCCCGCTTCATCCAAAATCGAGGCGATCATATGAGCCACCGACCCTTTGCCATTTGTACCAGCGATGTGGATTGTGAAGAAGTTGCGCTGAGGGTTTCCCAAGTGGCGACAAAACGCTGTGATGCGCTCCAAGCCGGGTTTGTAGCCATCAACTCCGCTCATATCAAACGAGGGCAAAGAGGCAAATAGAAAGTCGAGGGTTTGATTGTAATTCATCCTGTGGGGTGGTTTATCTATTTAAGTGGTCCTTTTGTCTAACTCTGTAGGCGATGTAACATAAAACACAGAGTGCCGTTATGAGTTGGGCAATGCGTGCTATGTAGTCGCCATATTTGGTGTAGAATGTAACTTTGCTGTTGAGTGGTACTCTTTGGGTTATCACACCACGTTTATCCCACGTAAGAGTTTGCGAAACATCGCCTCGTGGGGATATAAAGCCAGATTTACCGGTGTTTGCCGAGCGTGCAATGGCTCGACGGTGCTCGATGGCACGTAGGCGTGATATTGAGAATAGGTGGGTGTGACCGGGAGTGTTGCCCCACCAACCATCGTTGGAGATGATGGTCATTATTTCCGCCCCGTCACGCACAAAATCGCCATAGTAGTCGCCATACAACCCCTCGTAACATATCGAGGCGCCAATGCTGACCCCATTGTGCTCAAACGCCTCGCCTTCAGCTCCTTTGCCAATCTGACCGACTGTCCCCCCTAAGTCGATGACCAAGAATCGCATCAAGTCGAATATCCAAGTTGGGGTGTTCTCTACGCCAATGACCAATCGCCCCTTGTGGTATATCTGTGTATTGCTTTGGGCATCAATACCTACAGCCGTGTTGTAGACATCGTAGTACTCTTCGCTATTTGGCATCTTGCGCTGAGTTTGGCTCTCTTCGGCTGTCGCAAAGCTGCGTATCGTGTTCGCCCCAGTGATAAGCAGCGCATCGGGGTGTTTTGCGGCTAATGTGTCGGATAGCTCCACCCAAAATTCGCCCAACTCACTGCTACCATTAAGCCCCAAGTGTGGTTCGTAGTAGTATCTGGGAACCGCCGTTTCGGGTAGGAGTATGAATTGTGCCTCAATGGGCACCTCGTCGATTAACTCGATTATGTTGCGCTGTTGTAGCCATCCATTACCGTTGAACTTATCATAGCAATCGACATTGGGCTGGATAATCGACACCTCGACGCTCTCATCATTTGGTTCATCATAGCTAAACCATATCGAGAGCGACATCGCCAGTGGTACAAGAGCAACTGCTGCTGCCCTAATGATTTTAGCCCAAGAGCGGTGTTGCAGCGCCTCAAAAATGGCTATGTTCGAGAGCAGAACCCATAGCGAACCTCCAAAAACTCCCGTTGTATCATACCACTGCACCGCCCACACTTCGTGTGAAAAGCCGTTGCCCAACACAAGCCAAGGGAATGAGAAGTCGCTAACAGTATACCAATACTCGGTCATAATCCACGCAGCTGCGAGAGCAACATACCCCAAGAGTCTTGTCCCACGCTTCGAGAGGGTGTGAAATAGCATAAAAGCTATCATATTCAGGGTTGTGGATGCCAGCGTTGCAGCAAAGGGACCGATTGGTGTGGCAAACCAGATCCACCATATAGTCGATAGGTTCCACAATGCAAAGGTCAAAGCTGACCACCCAAATACCCCCCACCAACCTCTGCGTGAGGTGTCGGCGGTGGAGCTAATCCACAACAAAGGCACAAAGCCAACAAGTAGCCCAAAGCCACTGATACCCAACCACCCCAAAGAGAGTAGGATTACAGAGAGTAGAGATGCTAAAAACTTGCGAGCCATCATTTCCATATTTTAGATAGGGCAAAAGTAGTAAAAGTTGTGCAGTGTTACAAAACTTTTCGCTATCTTTGCGCAAATTTAAATTAGATTCTAAGTTACGTATGGAGGAGAATAGCATATTGCACCGCTTGGACGGTCTAAAACTAAAGTATGAGGAGATAGGGCAGCGATTGACCGACCCTGAGGTAATATCTGATGTTAAGCTATTTATCGAGCTCAACAAGGAGTTCAAGGAGTTGGAGCCAATTATCGAGACCTCTGAGCTCTATCGTACCACGCTGGCTAACTTGGCGGAGGCTAAAGATACTTTGGCAAACGACAAGGATGAGGAGATGCGCGAGATGGCTCGTGAGATGATCTCCGAGTTGGAGCCTAAGAGCATCGAGATGGAGGAGCAGATTAAGATTTTGCTTATCCCCAAAGACCCTCAGGATAATAAGAATGCCATCATCGAGATACGTGGTGGTACGGGTGGCGATGAGGCGGCAATCTTTGCGGGTGATTTGTTGCGTATGTACACCAAGTATGTCGAGACGAAGGGTTGGCGCTACGAGATAACATCATCATCTGAAGGCACGGCAGGTGGCTACAAGGAGGTTGTGATGAAGGTCTCGGGTCAGAGTGTCTATGGTACGATGAAGTATGAGTCGGGTGTTCACCGTGTGCAGCGTGTGCCACAGACCGAGACTCAGGGGCGTGTCCACACTTCGGCAGCATCGGTGGCGGTACTGCCCGAAGCCGAAGAGTTTGATATCGACATCTCGATGAACGATATTCGTAAAGATACCTTCTGTGCATCGGGTCCGGGTGGTCAGTCGGTAAATACTACCTACTCAGCAATTCGCCTAACGCACATCCCAACGGGCATCGTGGTGCAGTGTCAAGACCAAAAGTCGCAGCTGAAGAACTTTGATAAGGCGTTCGAGGAGTTGCGTACACGTGTCTTTAACTTGGAGTATTCGAAATATCTGGACGAGATAGCCTCTAAACGTAAAACGTTGGTATCAACGGGCGATAGATCGGCAAAAATTAGAACATACAACTACCCTCAAGGGCGTATTACCGACCACCGCATCAACTACACGATCTACAACCTATCGGCATTTATGGATGGCGATATTCAGGGGTGCATCGACCAGCTGATTGTGGCCGAGAATGCTGAGCGTCTAAAGGAGAGTGAGTTGTAGAGCTCTGATAATCGGTAATTTGAAGGTGTAGCTATGAAGACTCTTATTTTGTCTGTGGTTTTGCTGTGTGTGTGGTGTGTGGCTTGGGCTCAACAACCACTATACATTGTCAATGGGCGCTTGATGGATGATATTAGCTCAATATCACCCAATGAGATTGAGCGAGTCGAAGAGTTGCCGATAACCGAAGAGGTGATTGCAAAGTATGGCCATAGGGCAAATTATGGGGTGCATATCATAACCCTTACCTATGATAAGCGGGCTCAGTTTAGTGACTCATTGGATTTTGATGCGTATATCGCACGCAGTGTCGTATGGGCTGAAGATGAACCAGTGGCACGTGTTGTGTTGCGCTATCGTGTTGAGGCTGATGGCTCGATAAGGATTACTGAGGAGTTGGAGTCGACCGATAATCGACTCAAGCGCCGTGTGTTGAAGAGTGTTGAGGGGGCCCCAAAGTTTACTCCAGCTATGAAGAGTGGCGAACCAGTAGCGAGCGAAGGGGTGCTATATGTACAGCTGCCCGAAGGGCGCGCAATGCCCCGAAAGCCAGAGTTAGTATATAGGTAGAGCGATATAGCGTGCCTAACAAGTCTAAATTT
>CAYJJV010000006.1:87611-95952 GCA_964370585.1 uncultured Alistipes sp.
ACTCGCGTCATTCTGAACACACACTCGCGTCATTCTGAACTTGATTCAGAACCTCTTTCTAATATTTAGAGATTGCGAATCAGGCCCGCAATGACGGAAACGAAATTTTATAGTCAAATCATTAAAAAATGGGACAAAACTTCATAAAAAAGTGGGTTACGGCAGTCAGGCCATACTCCTTGCCAGCGTCGGTGATACCGGTCTTTGCGGCTTCGGCATTGGCATATAGCGAGGGGGGATTCAATATCGCCATAGCTGCGATTTGTGCTCTATTTGCGCTTCTGATGCAGTGCACAGCCAACCTCGTAAATGACCTTTATGATGCGAAAAAGGGTGCCGATAGAGAGGATCGTTTGGGTCCCGACCGCTTATATGCTAAGGGTGTAATATCTCTTCGTGAGATACGCTGGGCGATAGCAATTTTTACCGTTGCATCGGTAGCAGTAGGGTCGTTGATACTCTTTTATGCGCCATTGTGGCTCATATTTGTTGGGCTTGGGTGCGTTGTTGCGGCATATCTCTACACCGCCTCGCCCATCTCGTTTGCATACAATGGTTTGGGCGATGTGGCAGTCGTTATCTTCTATGGTGTTGTGCCCGCTTGCGTAACATACTACCTTCAAACGGGTGCTATTGGCGCACCCATTATCATCATCTCGGTGGCGTGTGGTGCGGTTATCGATACGATGCTTATGGTCAATAACTTTCGTGATAGGCGTGAAGATGCTGAGTGTGGCAAGCGTACTATCGTAGTGATGTTGGGCGAGCGATTTGGGCGCTGGGCATACTTCGCATTGGGATTTTTGGCTATGGCTTTGACCCTCTCACTGTTGGGCTATGGCATTTTGTGGGGGGCGTTGTTGCCGCTGTTATATTTTCCACTCTTTTTCGCCACGTGGCTAAAGATGGTGCGTATTTCAAGTGGCGAGCGATTGAATGAGTCGTTGGGCGAAACGGCACGCAATATGTTGATTTTTGGAGCTCTATTAACCATAGGCTTGGCGTTGGGATAGAGTATGGCAATGCGTGAGCATATAACCCTGCGTGAGTTGCAGAGGGCGATAAAGCGGACGTTGGAGGGTGACTTTACTGCCCCCGTGTGGGTGAGTGCCGAAATATCGGATTTAAAGCTCAATCAATCGGGACACTGCTATTTAGAACTTATAGAGAAGGGCGAGGGGAGTGTGGCCGCTACGGCGCAAGCACGGGCAGTAATTTGGCGTTCGGCATATCAGCGCATTGCAACTAACTTTAGTGTTGAGAGCGGTTGTGAGCTTGTGCGTGGTGTGCGAATATTGGCTCGAGTTGAGGTTAGCTATCACGAGCTCTATGGTCTGTCGTTACAGATTGTAGATATAGACCCAGCCTACACAATGGGCGATATGGAGCGTCAGCGCCAACAGACCATCTCGCAACTCAAAGCGGATGGTGTGTGGGATATGAATCGTGAACTCAGATTAGAGCCTATAGTGCAACGAATAGCTGTCATATCGAGCGCAACAGCGGCTGGTTATCAGGATTTTATGCAGGAGATATCACGTAGCCCATATAGATTTCAGATAACACTCTTTGATGCCTTGATGCAGGGCGATGCGGCTGAAGAGTCGATAGTTGATGCCCTGTGTCGTATAGATGGCGAGGATACTATCTTCGATGCTGTGGTTGTTATTCGAGGTGGTGGATCGAGAGGCGATCTGAGCTGTTTTGACTCCTACCGCCTAAGTAGCTACATTGCGCAGGCATCGCTGCCCGTAATAACGGGTATAGGCCACGATAAAGATACGAGCGTTGTCGATATGGTGGCGCACACGGCACTAAAGACCCCGACGGCTGTTGCGGTGTGGCTCACGGAGCGCACGGCGCAGGTGGATGCTCATCTTGATAGTGTGGCGTTGCAACTGCGTGATGCAACGATAGGTGCCTTAGCGAAGGTTGAGCGTAAACTGCAAACTACAGCTGCCGAGATAAAGAGGTTGTCGGGCGAGCTACTATTGAGTAAAAGTGCAGAGTTAAAGCGTAGCGAAGAGCTGTTGCGCCTACTCTCACTTGAGACTTTAAAAGAGGAGCAACAAAAGCTACAAAACGCCTCAGACATTGTCGAAGGGTACTCTCCTGAACGCCTCTTTGCGTTGGGATATGCCGTTGCACGCTCAAATGGAGCGGCTCTGCGCTCGGTCGAGGGGGTGCAGTGTGGGACTGAGTTAGATATTTTGCTTGCCGATGGCGAGCTAACAACAACTATAAAAAGAGTTAAAAAATGGCAGAAAAGGAGCTAACATATAGCGAGGCGATGGCTCAAATTGAGGCTATCTTGGAGCGCTTTCGCACCCAAGAGATGGATGTCGATTCCCTAACGCAGGAGGTCGAGCGTGCTCAACGCCTAATTGCACAGTGCCGTGAGCGCTTAGAGAGGGTGCAGTCGGAGGTGGCAAAGATTGTGGAGTAGTCCACGAAGTAGCAGATAAAAAAGGTAGGATGGCGATGAAAAAGGTAATTAAATGGGTTTTGAACTCTCTGCCTCGCCCCGTGTTGCAGAGCTTTGCATCGTGGGGAGTCCCCGTTATGGGTAGGCTCCTCTATTTTGGGCGTGGTGTAGAGTGCCCCATTTGCGGCTCACGATATAGGCGATTTATGCCCTATGGCTATGTTGAATCGAGAGAAAATGCCCTATGCCCTAACTGTTTGGCTTTGGAGCGCCACAGATTGCTGTGGTTGTACTTTGTGCACGAGAGCGATATTTTGGATGGCGGAAAGGATATTTTGCATATCGCCCCCGAAGTGGCGATAAAACGCAAGCTAAAGCGTGCCCTGAAGGGGTGTGCGGGGAGCTATCTAACTGCTGATTTGGAGTCACCTCTGGCAGATATGCACTTCGATGTACAGAGTATTCCACTTGACGGCAACACATTCGATATTGTCATCTGTAACCATATTATGGAGCACGTTGAGGATGATTTGCGTGCACTCAGCGAGCTACACCGCATAATGCGCAAAGGGGGGTGGGGTGTTATCCTATCGCCCGTAGATATTTGTCGTGAGCACACCTTTGAGGATGACTCAATCACCTCTTCAGAGGAGCGCACACGTATATTTGGCCAGTATGACCATCGCCGCATATATGGCTCAGACTATGTCCAAAGGCTATCATCGGCGGGCTTTATGGTCGAGGATGTGGATTACTGCTCGCAATTTAGCGAAAAACTACAAAAGCTCTACGCCCTGCCCAAAGATCATATCTATATTGTCCGTAAGCTATAAGAATATGTTTGAAAATTTCTCTTAGCATTTTTAAGTGAGAAAAATTTAAACAGATTCTAAGTAAAAGACAATCCCAATGAAGTGGCACACAACTGCCAAGTTGATAAATAGGTGCCACACCATATGGTGGTACTTGAACCCTTTGCGTGCATAGAAGTACGCCCCGAGTGTATATAGAACGCCACCTGCGGCAATTAGCGATAGGAGCGGTGTTGATGCATTTCGAATAAATGCGGGTAGAAACAGCACAATCGTCCACCCCATAACAAGGTATATGGTCAAACTTATTGCTGGGATGCTACGTCTTGACAGAGATTTGTAGAATATCCCAAAAATTACCATCAGCCACTGCAAAGCGGTTATTACAACCCCCTGCCAGCCACCAATAACAACCAGAGCAATAGGGGTGTAGCTCCCCGCTATGGCCACATATATAAATATGTGGTCGAAGATGTGAAACACCTGCTTGTGGCGTGACTGTGGGTTCATCGAGTGGTAGAGTGTCGATGATAGCAACATCAAAAATACGGATACAACAAATATGCTCACGGTCGTAGATGCCAAAATCGGCTCGCCATTTGTGCTGTATGCCCAGATGGCGGCAAAGGGGAGCGATAACAGCGCAATAAACGACATCACACCGTGCGTTATGGCGTTAGCAACCTCCTCTGAAATGGTTGAGATATAATCCTTTTTTTGCCCCTTCATAATCAAGCGATTTAAATAGATTGTTATAGTTCAGAGCAAAGATATTAAATTTTTTTTCATACTTTTGCAAAAGTGGGGTAAAAGATTTAAAAGAGAGTGCAAAATGGAAGATTTGAGATATAAAGAGCTAAGAGGTGTGGTGCGTGATAGCTTCTCGCCCCTGACACAGAGAATGGTCGATGAGGCGATAGAGTTTGCTAAAGAGCAGCTGCAGGGCGAATTGCGCTACGATAACACACCTATGTTAGACCACTCGATTGGCGCTGCGTTGATTGTCATCAAAGATATAGGTCTGGGGCGCAACTCAACAATCGCAACTATCCTACACGATGTTGTGCGTATATCCCATAAAAGGTGCTCCAATGAGGAGTTTTTATCACTGCTTGGGACCATCCGTGAGCGATTTGGCGAAGAGGTTGTCGGTATCACGATGGGTATGTGCTCTATATCGGAGCTCAAATTAAAGCACTCGGACGATCAGGCGGGCAATCTGCGTGATATGATTGTAGCATACTCGTCCGATGCACGTGTGATACTTATCAAGTTGGCGGATAGGTTAGAGGTGATGCGCTCGTTGGATATGTTCCCATCGTCGAAGCGCAAGAAGAAGAGTTGGGAGAGTATGAATCTATATGCTCAGATAGCTCATAAATTGGGATTGTATGCCATAAAGAGTGAGTTGGAGGATATTGCCCTGCGCTACCTCGAGCCTAAATCATACGAACATATAACCAAAAAATTGGAGGAGAGCTCTGTCGAGCGTGAGAGGTTTGTCGAGCGCTTTTTATCCCCAATAAAGGGGCGTTTGGATGCACTAAAAATCAAATATCACATTAAAGGTCGCACCAAATCTATATATTCGATATACTCGAAGATGACAAAGCAGGGTGTGCCATTCGAGGGGGTTTACGACATATTTGCTATTCGTATAATTATCGATTGTGAGCCCAACGAGGAGAAGATGCAGTGCTGGAGCGCCTACTCAGTCGTGACAGACCTATATACGCCCAATCCAAAGCGTCTGCGTGATTGGTTGTCGATACCAAAATCCAACGGTTATGAGTCGTTGCACACAACAGTCTCGGCCGAAGGGGAGTGGGTTGAGGTGCAGATTCGCTCGGATCGTATGGATGCCATTGCGGAGCGTGGAATCGCTGCCCATTGGCGATATAAGGGTGTGAATCAGAGTGTTGTCACGAGCGATATGTGGCTCTCACGCCTACGTGAAGTCTTGGAGGATAATGCCAAGATGACATCAACGGGCTTTGATGCTAAGCCCACGCAGGGCGAGGTCTTTGTCTTTACCCCTAATGGCGATCTGCGTAAGTTGCCTCAAGGCTCAACGCTACTGGATTTTGCCTTCGATATTCACACCTCACTGGGTATGCAGTGTGTGGGTGGTAGGGTCAATCAGCGTGCTGTGCCTATTCGTGAGGTGCTGCAAAATGGCGATATAATTGAGATACAGACTCAAAAAAACCAGACCCCAAAGGCGGATTGGCTATCGTTTGTCGTCACAACGAAGGCTCGTAGTAAGATAAAATCCTTTATTCGTGACCAAAAGGCTATTCAGAGTCGCTTGGGGCGTGAAGAGCTGGAGCGTAAGATAAAGAATTGGAAACTTTCATTGCCAATCGATGAGGTCGTAAGCCTTCTGTCGAAACACTATAAGGTCAAGTTAGGTGTCGAGCTCTACGCTATGATAGCGACTAAAAAGATTGAGTTTGCCACAATAAAGAGCATCCTGCTTCGCCACATATCGGGCGAAGCTGACGAAGAGCGTCGTGCTGCAGCTGCCGAGTTGGATCGCAAAAAGGAGCTTTTGAATAGCCAAAAGAGCGGTTCGACGACAGAGCGTAAGGGGTCTAATGATGCTCTGATAATTGATGATGATATATCTCGAATAAAGTATAAATTGGCAAGGTGTTGTAACCCAATTAAGGGGGATAGTGTCTTTGGGTTTATCACTATTGGCGGTGGCATTACGATACATCGTGGCGACTGCCCAAATGCTTCGCACCTGCGTGAGGAGTACCCCTATCGCATCATCGAGGCGCAGTGGCGTAGTGGCGCTGAGGGGGCGTTTGTGGTCACGTTGCGAATAGTGGCGGCCGATATTGTGGGCATCGCCAACCATATCATCGAGGTTGTGAGCCGTGATCTAAAGCTCAATATTCGTTCGCTTTCCTTTGATACAGCACGTAATGGTGCCGTTGCGGGTAATATCTCGGTCGAGGTTGAGGGAAGTGCTATTGTAGACCAACTAATCCACTCGTTGCTTAGAATTAAGGGGGTGCAACGTGCATATCGTGTAAAATAGGGCGGACAAATTACAATAAATGGGGAGTGGAATATTTGTTCCACTCCCCATTTATTTATGGTGTAGCCACTACTTTAGTCGCATCTCATCGATTAGATAGTCGGCATTGCCAATCTTGTCGATACAGAATAGCACGTAGCGAATATCGACAGCTATGTTGCGGCAAATCGTTGGGTCGAAGGCCACATCGCTCATCGTCGAGCGCCACGTTCTATCGAAATTCAGACCCACCAACTCGCCTCGAGCGTTTAGGATTGGCGAGCCTGAGTTACCACCCGTCGTATGGTTGGTTGCCAAGAAGCAGACTGGCACCGTTTTTTTGCCATTTACCTCCACAGCCCAACGCCCATAATCCTTTTTGGCGTAGACCTCACGTAACGATTCAGGTATATCATAGTCGTAAATTTGGGGGTTATCCTTCGCAATTATGCCATCTATGGTGGTTAGTGGAGTGTGATACTCCCCATCAGAATAGTCATATCCGCTGACGGCGCCATACGCCACACGCAGCGTGAGGTTGGCATCGGGGTAGAAGGCACGCTCTGTGTCCCACTCACGCAGAGCCTTGATATAGGTTTTGTAGAGTGCATTTAGGCGTGTGCTATTGATGTTGCGCAGTGACTTTGTGCCGAGCATCCACGAGATATGCTCCAACGAGCGGTCAGCGTCACGCACAAGAGCCATCACGGCAGTTGTGTCGCCGCCGCTCCATACAGCCTCAAATAACTGCTCAGCATAGCCATCCGTTGAGCCCGCTGCAGCGACCCCCTCAATAAAGGCTGGTACCTTATACTCAATCGGGCAGCGCTTGTCGTACTCTCTAAATAGGAGCTTGAAACTCTCCCTTTCGGTCGCTTTGCGCTTGGCAAATACCGCCTCTGAACGCTCCTTGTCGCTATACTTTTTGGGCAACGCCTTTATTGTTTCAAGAGTTATCTCACGAGCAAAGTATGGGGGTAGGATGCGTGCATATTCAGCTTTTAGCTTAGCCACAACATCACGATATTGAGCCTTGTCGGCAGCCCATCTCTCGAACGCCTTTTCATACTCACGCTTACTCTCAATAGCCCCTAAGCGCTCAATTCCCAACACCTCGCCCTGCCACTTTTTCCACGCATTGGCAATCGAGGCGTGGCGTGCAGCGTAGAAGATACGCAAAGCTGGATCTGACTCTTGAGCTGCATCGATAAGCGATAGGCGCTCGGTGCGAATGGCAATTTTAGCGGGGTCGGAGCGCTTGGCAATATACTCCACAGCGTCCGATAGGATATACCCCTGAGTGTTGCCCGGAAAGCCATATATCATCGTAAAATCGCCCTCTTTGACCCCCTTTGTTGAGATTGTAAAGAACTTTTTAGGGGTGTATGGTACGTTGTCCACCGAGTAGGCAGCAGGTTTGTTATCCTTGCCAGCGTAGATTCTGAAGAGCGAAAAATCGCCCGTATGGCGAGGCCACACCCAGTTGTCTGTGTCGCCACCAAACTTACCGATGGATGATGGTGGGGCAGCCACTAAGCGCACATCGTCAAACTGCTCGTAGACAAACAAAAATTGTTGGTTGCCATAGTACATCTGCTCGATGATGGCACGGTAGCCCTTGCCCTCGCTCTGCGCCTTGTCGATAATTGATTTGGCGCTCTCGCCCGCCTCGATTTGAGCGGTTACATCCTCCATTCGCACCAAGAACTTGACATTTAGCGATTTGTTGGGTAGCTCTTCGGTGCGTGAACGTGCCCAAAAGCCGTTGGTTAAGAGGTCATTCTCGACACTCGAGTGGCTCTGTATCTGCCCATATCCACAGTGGTGGTTGGTCAGAAGTAGCCCCTCGTTAGATATAAGCTCGCCCGTGCAACCTCGCCCAAATAGCACGATTGCATCCTTCATCGAGGCCTTGTTTATCGAGTATATATCTTCGGCAGAGAGCTTAAAACCCTTAGCACGCATATCTTCGATGCGGTTTTGAATCAGACTTGGGAGCCACATCCCCTCATCGGCAGCGGCTGAAAGCGACACTAATGCCAGCAACGTTATAAGTAGTAGTTTTTTAATCATATC
>CAYJJV010000007.1:0-14038 GCA_964370585.1 uncultured Alistipes sp.
TACGACACGCAATTTATGCCACCTCTTCGTCATTGCGGGCTCGACCCGCAATTTATGCCACCTCTTCGTCATTGCGGGCTCGACCCGCAATCTCTTTTATAGCGTTTGAATTTGAGATTGCGGGTCAAGCCCGCAATGACGGTTAGGTGCAAAGGGAGATAGTCGTAGCCTGCAATAACGAAGAGCACTTGGCGAATGCCAATGGATTCGGGTAAAAAAGCAAACGAAATTATTTCAAAACTCGAAAAATAGTTCTTAATATTATAAAATACTGCGCCTCGATTTGTTAAAAAATCTGGGCGTAGTATTACTTTTTTGTGACATTTTGCATTTTCTTTCATTTTTTTTTGCATTATTATATTTTTGTTCTTATCTTCACAATCTGAAACAGTACGAAACTGCTTTTGAAACCGAGCGAAACGTATCGAATATTTTAATAGGACATTATATATAGGCATATAGTACAAATAGGCAAAAAAAAATAACACTAAACTAATTTAATATGGGGATTTCTACTAAATCTAAATTCAAACTTTCTCTTCTTGCCGTCATCGCCCTAACACTTGCGGTGGGTTGCACCGAAGATGCAAAGTTTCCAGAGTTCGTTCCGCCAAAGGGGGAAACAACTCTGTTGGTTAGCGATGTACAGCTCCCACGTAGCGGCATCACGCTACGTGCAGATCAAACCGAGATTGTTATTCAGGGTCAAGGTTTTGAGGCAACTGACAAAATCTATGCTGGCGAGGGGGTTAGCATCGAGTTTGAGGTTTTATCGGCAAATGAGGTCTCAGTGACTTGTCGCCTGCCACAAATCGAGTCGGGAAGCTACACCCTACGTGTCGAGAGGGGCGAGAACCGCCAAACACTCGGCACCGTCACAATCACAATCCTACCCTATGGTACACTCATAGCTGAGGGCGATGAGACCATTATGGGTTATGTCTATTGCGATGGTGAGCCAGTAGCTGGTGTAGCTATATCGGATGGTATCGATATTGTTACAACAGACGATAATGGTATCTATCGCATCGAGAGCGACAAACGCCATTCACTGGTATTTGTATCGACACCTAAGGGGTACAAGCACCTGACAGAGGGTGCCAACATCAACTTCTATCAACACACAGTTGAGCCCGCCGACAAAGCCGAGCAGATAGATTTTCTTCTTGAGAAGAGCACATCGACACGTTTTGACCTACTCCTTATGGCGGATATACACCTTGCTGCTCGCACGAACGACTATGAGCAGTTCACAACTGGCTTCGCCCTCGATGTAAACATACACGCTGGCACTTTGGCTGCTGCAGGTGGCGAGGTTCTGGGCATCGATCTGGGCGATCTATCGTGGGATGGCTACTGGTACTCCAACGACTTCGCCATAGATGATGCTAAGAGGGTATTCAACGAAGAGGTGGGCGTTCCAACCTACCACGTAATAGGTAACCACGACCACGACCCATACTATGCCGATGACTTTGCATCCGAAGGGGCCTATCGCCGTGAGCTGGGTCCAACCTACTACTCATTTAATTTGGGTGATGCCCACGTTGTGGTGCTGGACAACACGGTCTACCTCAACGATGGCGGCGATATTGGCACAGTGGGAGATCGCAACTACGATAAGTATATTACCGATGCTCAAGGCACGTGGCTACAAAAGGATTTAGCGATGGTTGCCGACAAGACAAAGCCACTTATCATAGCTCTACACTGCCCTGCCATTGCAGCAACGGGGTGGGATGGCAATACAATCGAGATTGCAAGTGCATTCAGCCCTGCTGATAAAATCAGCGATATGGTGACGGCACTGGCTCCATTTAGCAATGTACACCTACTATCGGGTCACGAGCACGAGAACTCAACACTGCGATATGGCTCAAACATAACCTCACACACCGTAGCGGCGATTTCAGCTACGTGGTGGTGGACAGGATACCTCAACAATGGCCACATCTGCCGTGATGGTTCACCGGGCGGCTATAAGGTCTTTACAATCAATGGCGATGAGGTTAGCTGGTACTACAAAGGCATTGGCGAGGATGTGGATTACCAGATGCGCTCTTACGACCTGAACACTGTACCTGCAGAGTATGGTGGCGTACCAAACTCAAATATGGTTGCTATTAATGTTTGGGACTACGACACGGAGTGGACAATCGAGGTAACCGAGAGCGGCAACCCACTAACTGTCACCCCGATATGGGCAAAAGATCCACTGCACCAGATAGCATATACGGGCAACACAAGCACATTCAAGAGTGCCAACAACCACCATATCTTTGCTGTGCAAGCCACTTCGGCAGATGCCGACATTACTATTACAGCTACAAATGGCGATGGTGTGGTCTATAGCGAGGTAATGAAGCGACCCAAACCATTTTCAGTTACAATGAAATAATAAGAGATAGAGCTATGAAGAGATTTTTCAAGATATTTTCCGTACTGCTCATATTGGTGTTGAGTTCAACATCAACATTTGCACAGCAGACCCAACTAAAGGGTCGAGTAATAAATAAGAGCACCGAAGAGCCTATCTTAGGGGCTACCGTTGTGGTTGAGGGGACTACACGAGGCACAACCACCGATATTGATGGTTCGTTCATCCTGTCGGTCGAGAAGGGGGAGACGCTGAGCGTATCCTCTTTGGACTACACCAAGCAGAGTGTCTTGGTTGGCGATGCTACATTCCTAACAATCGCCTTAGAGGAGGGTTCAATCCTTGTTGATAACGTTGTTGTCACGGCTCTGGGTATGACACGTAAGGAGCGTGCTCTGGGTTATGCTGTTTCGACAGTCGAGGGTGACGAGCTCACACAGAGCGTCTCGAGCAACTGGCTCAACGGTATGTCGGGTAAGGTTGCGGGACTAAATTTCGACCAAGCATCGACAGGTCCTGGCGGTTCGATACGTGTGACGTTGCGTGGCGAGGGTTCATTGACGCCGGGCAAGAACGAGGCTCTGATTGTTGTGGATGGCGTGCCCATCAACAGCACTATGACATCTTCGAGTGGCGCTTCATCATACGACAATGCAGATGCTCCGGTCGATTATGGTAATGGTGCGAGCGATATTAACCCCGACGATATTGAGTCGGTGTCGGTTCTGAAGGGACCTTCGGCTACCGCTCTATATGGTTCACGTGCGGGTGCGGGTGCTATCATCATCACCACAAAGGGTGGTCGTAAGAGCACAGGTTTAGGTGTCAATTACAGCTTCTCGATGACGATGGAGGATGCAAGCTACTGGCCCGACTTCCAAGAGGAGTATGGACCGGGTAACTCATCACAGCAGACCTACTCATTCTACACAATCACCGACCCATCGCTGACAGTTGAGGGCGAGACTGCCAGCCGTAACCATAGCCGCTACGCCTTTGGACCTAAATATGATGGTCAGATGTTCTACCAATATGCATCGAAGGATTGGGAGACTGGCACATACGAAAAGCTCCCTTGGGTGCCACGTGACTGGTATGAGGGGTTCTTCCAGACGGGTGTCACATATCGTCACTCTATATCGGTTGATGGCAACAACGGCAAGGGCACAAGCTACCGTATGGGCTTTACCAACACCAAAAACGAGTGGATAATCCCCAACACGGGGTATCGTAACCAAGCATTCTCATTGACTGCCAACCAAAAGATCAACGACTACATCACGGCGTCGGCAAAGGTCAATTACCATCGTAAGATGAGTGACAACCTACCGATGACTGGTTATAGTGCCGCATCGCCTATGTATTCGCTTATGTGGAGTCCGATAAATGCCGATATTGATTGGTACTATGATGAGTGGGCATCTGGTCGTATAACACGTGAGGCGGTTCAGAATGGCGAGAATCTAAACTACCTAACCGATAACCCATATCTGCAAGTGTACGAACAGCTAAACACGATGGCTCGTGACCGTATCTACGGTTCGGCATCTATCACAGCGCAGCTACACAAAAATTTGACACTCTTGCTTCGTTCGGGTATCGACTTTACGAGCGAGTTCCGCACACAGCAAAAGCCCAAAGAGTCGGTTAAGTTTATCGATGGCTACTACAAAGAGCAGACAACAAAGCGCTTTGAGATGAACAACGAATTTATGTTCAACTACACCAATACCTTTGGCGACTTCGATTTGGGCGTTGTCTTTGGTGGCAATAATATGGTCTCACGCTACAATGGTATGCAGATTATAGCCGAGCGCTTGGATCTACCCGATGTATATATGCTCAGCAACTCGGCAGTGCCATATATTGTAAAGCCTACTGAGGTTCAGAAGTCAATCAACTCATTCTATGGTATGGCGAGCCTCTCGTGGCGAGATATGGTCTACCTCGACATTACGGGTCGTAACGACTGGTCGAGTGCACTATCACCAGATTACAACTCATACTTCTACCCATCCATCAGCACGAGTGTTATCCTAAGTGAGGCGTTTGATTTTGAGCAGAACTTAGAGTGGTTTAACTTCCTAAAGGCACGCATTTCGTGGGCTGACGTAGGTAACGACACCGATGCATATAATTTGGTCGATTACTATGGCAATAGCGAGTTCGCAAGCTCATTCTATATGTACGGTGCGATGAATAACTACCACCTAAGACACGAGAGTGTATCGAGCTTTGAGGTGGGTTTAGAGGGTCGTATGCTCGACTACCGCATCGGCTTTGACATCGCCTACTACAACTCAACAACATCTGACCAAATCACATACATTCCCATCGATCAGATAACTGGTTCAACATCGCAGCTTATCAACGCTGGCGAGGTTAATAATCAAGGTGTCGAGGTGGCGCTAAACTTCGAACCCGTAAAAACTCGTGACTTCTCGTGGTCGATGAACCTAATTTGGAGTAAGAACTGGAACAAGCTCATCGAGCTGGCTCCGAGTGTGGATGTATGGCAGATGAACACCTCGAACACAATCGGTAGCCGTGTGTTTATCTATGCCTATCCGGGTCAAGATATGGGTAGCATATATGGACGAGGCTATGAGCGTGCTCCTGAGGGCGCTACCTATGTAGACGAGAATGGCGATGTGCATAGCGCTGCAGGTCAAGTGATTGTCGATGCGGATGGTCTGCCAGTGATTAGCTCCGATTTACAACGCTTAGGTTCGGTATTCCCACAGTGGAAGGCGGGTATGAGCCACAGTTTCAAGTATAAGGATTTCTCGCTCTCGATGACCTTCACGGGTCAATATGGCGGTAAAGCCTACTCGCTGACCAACGCTATTTTGGGCTATCAAGGTAAGTTGGAGTCTACCCTACCGGGACGCTACGATGGGTTGGTACATCCGGGTGTAAACTATGACGACGAAACGGGCACCTACACCAAAAACACAACCGTAACATCTGATATTGTAGACTACTACAACAAGCGAGTTCTGAATCGTGACAACGCCGAAGAGAACACCTTTGACACATCATTCATAAAGTTCAAAGAGGCTCGCTTAGACTACTCACTACCCAAGAAGCTACTCTCAAACGTGAAGTGGATACAGGGGGCATCAATCGGAGTCTATGCAACCAATATATTCTGCATTACAGACTTCCCGCAATTCGACCCAGAGGCTGCAACGATGAATGGTTCATCGATTAGTCGTGGTATTGAGGTGGGTGCATACCCAATGACAAGAACTTATGGTTTCAACCTAAAAATTGAGTTTTAATTATGAAGACAATTATCAAAATAGCACTTGCCACTGCGATAGGCTTTGCAGTGGGGTGCACGCACAAATTTGAGGAGTACAACACCGACCCCAATCGTATTGAGTTGGGCGACATTGAACCCATAAATCTTATGGAGGAGATGTTATTCAAGGCGGCCGACGGCTATCTGTATCGCACCTATCGCATCAATGGAGAGTTTATGCAGTACACCGTTATGACGGGCACAACAGATCAGTTTCACCGCTACATAGTCCCCGCCAACGACCATCAAGGGGCGTGGAACCACCTAAGTCGTTGGGCTGCACACGCCGACCATATGTATGACTTGGCAGTTGAAAGGGAGGATGCCAACTCTATGGCTATCGGACTAACGTTGCGTGCTATGTTTATGTGTGACCTAACATCTGTGTATGGCGATGTGCCATTCACTGAGGCTTTTCAGGGTCGTGATGGCATCAAGCAGCCTATATTCGATACACAGGAGCAGATTTTCACACAAATCATTGCCGACCTAAAGCAGGCTAACTTAAGCTACAACATCAACAAGTCTCTCACAATCCCGACAAAGGATCTGTTGTTTGGGGGCAATATTACAAAGTGGCGTAAATTCACAAACTCGGTACTTGTAAGGGTTGCAATGCGTATAGCCAATATCCAGCCAGAGGTTACGAAGCAGATTTTGGGCGAGATTGTTGCTGACCCAGCTACCTATCCACTTATGGAGACGATAGATGACCAGCCAATATTTCGTTTTACGGGCGAAGCGCCTAACGTAAATCGCTTTGGCTCAACCTCCAACACTGCATTTACGGGTATCAACCGTCAAGCTGCCGAGCATATCATATCGCTAATGGATGCAAGTGAAGATCCTCGTCTGGGCTACTACTTCATAGTGAGCGGTGGCGAGGCTAAGGGTGTTGTGAGTGGCGAGAGTTACGCCGCAACCGAAGAGTCAGCCTCAGGCGCTGCCGAACTTAACAAGCCAGCTTTGGGCGACTACACCTCACCATACTGCTTTATGCCGTTGAGCGAGCCAATGTTCCATCTTGCCGAAGCTGCTCACTTGGGCTATATCGATGGTGGCAATGTGGTGGCTGAAGAGTACTTCAACAAGGGCGTTGAGGCATCTTTGCGCCACTGGTCACTAATCGAACCTTCGAATGGTGGCGAGATGATTCCCGACACGGAGATCGCTACATTCTTGGCAAAGGGAGAGGTTAAGTATGATGGCACCTACGAGCGATTGATGCACCAAAAATATATCTCGCTATTCTGGGTAGGCTATGAGGCGTGGCACGACTACCGCCGCACGGGACAACCCGAGCTAAAGATGGGTAGTGCGACTGAGAATAGCCACACGATGCCTTCACGTCTGCTATACCCCGAGATTACAAAGAGCTCGAATGGTAAGAATTGTGAAGATGCTGCTGCAAGAATGGGTGGCGATAATATGCTAACCAAACTCTGGTGGGCGAAATAGCCTTTTAGGTTATGAGATATTTAAAGTATATATTGCTGATGGTGGCGACCCTCTTATTGGGGGCTGCACACACCATCGCAGGCGAAAAGAGAGGGCGAATCACTGAGCCCAGTGGGGAGGGTATTGCCGATGTGCTTGTAACGGATGGCTATAGCTTTGTCAGAAGTGGCAAGGATGGCGAGTTTGTGATTGATGCAAAAAAGGGCGCTGAGTTCCTAAGCGTTGTCACTCCTGCCGACTATGAGCCGCTAACGAAGGGCGATGTGCCACGCTTTTATGCGCCAATTAGTGATAAGAGCGAGGGTTACAATATCACTCTGCGCAGGAGCGATAGCAAGAGCGCCTATGTGGTTGCTATTGCCGATCCACAGATGGCAAACCAGAAACACCTACAGCGCTACAAAACGGAGTTGGAGTCAGATTTGGCTCGTAAGATTGCGGAGCTAAAGGGCACAGGCAGACGTGTTGTGGGTATCACTTTAGGGGATATTTGTTGGGATAATTTCGTTTTAATGTACGCCTACCAAGAGTCTGTGGCTTCAATGGGGGTGCCATTTTATGGCGTCATCGGCAACCACGACCACAACCAACACTCGAAGGGCGATGCGGCGACCGCTAAGGAGTATAGAGCATACTACGGCACTCCCGACTATATCTTTATCTTGGATAGAGTCCACTTTATAGTCTTGGATAATGTTATCTACGACACAGCAAAAAACTACAAAGCGGGACTTACCTCTAAGCAGCTTCGTTGGATTGAGAGCTATGTTGAACTAATGCCCGAAGGAGATGCTATTGTATTCGCACAACACATCCCACCAAGCCTATTGGGCGATGATATGAAGGGACTCGATAAGCTATTGGATATAGCAAAGGGGCACCCCACATCGTTTCTGACGGGTCACACTCACCGCAATCGCAATCCAATGGTTACGGATGGTGTAATCGACTACAACGTGGGGTCGATATGTGGCACGTGGTGGATGGGTTACAATGGCGTTGATGGCGCTCCGATGGGTTGTCGAGTATTCGATATTGATGGTGCGCAACTTAGCAACACCTTCTATACATTCAATCGCCCCGACAACTACCAAATGGAGCTATATAACTTAGGCGAGTACGCCACGCAACCCAACGCCGTTGTGGCTAAGGTGTGGAACGTACACCCCGACTGGAGGGTTGAGTGGAGCGAAGATGGAGTAGCGAAGGGCGAGATGGAGCACTTTATAGCCATTGACCCTACACTCTCACGCTACATCTATGAGCACTACACACTCAAAGGCAAAGCCCCCTCGTGGTTTAGACAACCTCGTGAATCGGAGCTCTTCTTCAAGGCTGAGCCCTCACCACGAGCTAAGAGTGTTAAGGTTATGGTTACCACCTCCGATGGCGAGGTCTACACACAAACCTTAGAACTCAACACAATCGATGTTCAAGCACATAGAGGCGGTATGGCTCTTATGCCCGAGAATACAATCCCAGCGATGCGCAACGCATTGGATTTGGGTGTCAATACGCTCGAATTAGACCTCAATATGTCGCAGGATGGATATGTGGTAGTTAGCCACGACCCATATATGAACCCTGCATTTGCCCTCACGCCCGCAGGCGAAGAGATAGCAAAAGAGGATAGGTACGAGCACACACTCTACAAGATGCCATACAGCACAATCCGCCAATACGACGTGGGCTCAAAGCAAAATGCACGCTTCCCCAATCAGAAGAGTGTTAAAACCTATAAACCTTTAGCATCGGAGCTTATCGATTCGATGGAGAGCTACGCCCTGAAGATGGGTTATAGCGCACCACGCTACAATATCGAGATTAAATCATCGGCAAAAAAGGATGGCACGCTAACGCCACCCTACAAGGAGTTTGTCGATGCAGCGATTGCGGTTTTAGACTCAAAGGGTTTGGGCGATAGGTTGATTGTGCAATCCTTCGATGTGCGTGCACTTAACTATATGCACGAAAAGTACCCTCATCTGCGACTGTCGTATCTTGTGGATAAGGGGTGCGAGGATTTGGTCGAGGCGATGCATCTAATCGACTTCACGGCAGAGTGGTGTAGCCCTCACTACTCACTTCTTGACGCTGATGTGGTAGCTAACTTCAAGGCTCAAGGTGTTAAATTAGCCCCTTGGACGGTGGACGAAAGTGAGGATTTGCAACGTATGGTAGATTTGGATGTTGAGGCTATTATCACCAACTACCCCGATAGATTAATTAAGATTTTGCGAAAATATTAAAAGACTAAAGATATGAAAAGAGTAAATTTTAGGGTTATATTCCTGCTTTTGGCGACACTATTTGTTGCCACAAGTTGTAGCGAAGAGCAGCTACCCGACCCAACGATTACAATCGATGGCAATAGCACCGAATTTGCCTTTAATAAGGATGGCGGTAAGAACTCATTTGTTGTACGCACCAACTTCGAGCATTGGGAGCTTGTCTCGTTGGGCGAGCAGAGCGAGTGGTTGGATGTTTGGCCCGTAGAGGGCGACTATGATGGTCGCTTTACGGTCACAGCACCCGAGAATGACAAGGCATCGCCTCGTGAGGCTGTCATCTTGTTGGTGGCTCGTGGCGTTGAGCAGGCACGCTTCACAATCTCGCAGGTGGGCCAAGAGCCATACGTTACTCTGAATATGGCATCTGCCGATATTCGTGTCCCATACTTGGGCTCAGAGGCGCTACCAATCGCTATCGAGAGTAACGTGGCTTGGGAGTGCGTTATCCCCGAAGGTGTCGATTGGATCACGCTTGGCGAGAAGAGCGACGATATTCAGCAGCTCATAGTTAGCCGCAACGAAGATACAGAGCGAACAGCCAAGTTAGAGTTTAGAATGGTCGGAACGGGCAACGAAGATATTTCAACCTCGATTAACGTATCGCAGTTGGATATTAGTAGCGATCCAACGGCTGCTGTTCTAACTCCTATCGCCGAGATATTAGCTACATTGGGCGTAGCAGGCGGTGTTGTCGATGATAATATTAAGATTATGGCTGAGGTTACGGCAGATTACTCTGGCAACAACATCACTCGTGATGAGCTATTTGTGCAGGATGCCAGCGGACGAGGTATACAGTTTGAGCTCTCGGACGTAGCGCTCAACACATTCAACGTTGGCGATAAGCTCACAATCCATATGGTAGGCTTGGAGTTGGTTGTCGATGCAGATGGCGCACGCTTTGTGGGTCTATCGAGCGCCTCAATTTTGGACAATGAGAACTCGACACCTCTAAACGTTGAGCCTTTATCGGTGGCAACGATTGCCGAAATTGATGCCACAATGGCGGGAACACTCATTTCACTGCCGCAAGTTGAGTATGCTGTGCCTTACGGTTCGTATTGCAACTTCGATGAGGGGTACTACGGCAGAACAATGTTTAGCTTCACCCCACACATACTGCAGGATAGCAATGGCGATACCATCCCTATGCGTGTTGAGTTTGGCGATGATGTGGCAGCGGGTGCCGTCTTTAAGTATGGCCGTTACCTACCTAAGGGCTCGGGCGAGTTCGTGGGTCTGGTTCAGTTCGATGCAGAGGGCATATTCCTGAAGATGCGCACATTATCAGATGATAAAATTACCGACTCGAATCGTATGTGGAACCTTACAACAGAGTTCTACTGGCCTGATCGTTCGATTCTTAACTTCTCAGGTGTGATACCATATAACCTCGATGCAGCAGTGGGTACGGGAACACTCTTCTTGCACGGTCCATCAACACACAAATATAACGTTGGCTACTCCTATGTGCGTACAGACTTGAGTGTGCTATCCGATGCCGATGCTAAGGGAGAGGATGGTCCAGTGACCTCATACCAAGCTATCAACACAACGGGTACGGGTTGGTCTACAAACTACACTGGCTCGAATGGCAACACATCGACTGGTTGGATTATCACTACCTCAACGAAGGGTGCGAGTAGAGTACTCTTCTCGATCTCAACATCAAGCTCTGCAACGGGTCCGGGCGAGTTTATCCTCCTCTACTCGACAGATGGCGGTGCAACAATCAAGGAGGCTGGAATATACGACGCAATGCCTTGGAACAACTCGTTAGGCTACATCGCAGGAACACTCGGTTCGCAAGTTGTACTGCCCGATGATGCAGCCGATGCCGATGCTTTGATGATTAAGCTCACGCCACGCTCGAAGGCTCGTGCCGACTTTACCTCTACCTCAACGATAGGTTCAAGCGGAACTAACCGTGTGGGTTACATCTCAATTCAGACCAAATAGTCTTAATTGACGAGGATATTTCAGGGGCGGGCGATATTAAATTGCTCGCCCCTATTGTTTTATAGATAAAAATCGTACCTTTGCCACCGAAAACATTGAATATGACAAAATTAGTAGAAGACTTTAGCTCGTTAGGGCTATCAGAGCAGATGCTCAATGCTGTAAAAAGCAAAGGGTTCGAGAAGCCCTCATCGATTCAAGCCCTTGTAATTCCAAAGCTGTTGCAAGGCACAAACGACATCATCGCACAATCACAAACTGGAACTGGAAAGACGGCAGCATTTGGACTGCCCGTAATGCAGCAGATATATGGCTCGGAACGAGGCATTAAGGCTATCGTATTGGTACCTACACGTGAGTTGGCGATTCAGGCGGCCTCAGAGCTGCACTCTTTCAATGCCGAGAAGCGCTTGGCGATAACTGCAATCTATGGAGGTGCTGCGATGAGCGAGCAGCTGCGCCGCCTATCCAAAGGTGTCGATATTGTGGTCGGCACACCCGGTCGTACATTAGACCATATACGTCGTGGAACGCTCAAGTTGGACAAAATTCAGTTCCTAATCTTGGACGAGGCGGACGAGATGCTCAATATGGGCTTTATCGAGGATGTCGAGGAGATTATGAGCCACACACCCGATAATCGTCGTGTAATGTTGTTCTCGGCAACGATGCCACAGCGTATCGTCAAGATGTCGAACAAATATATGCGTAACACCGAAATCGCTAAGGTCGAGGCGCAACAGCTCACGACTGAACTTACCGACCAGATATACTTTGAGGTGCGTGAGAGCGATAAATTTGACGCCCTGACTCGTATTATCGATATTCAGTCGGATTTCTATGGTATCGTCTTTTGTCGCACCAAAGTGAGCGTTGATGAGACTGTAAACCGCCTCTTGGAGCGTGGCTACGCAACCGATGGGCTGCACGGCGATGTGTCGCAGGGGCAGCGTGAGAAGATTTTGCGTAAATTTCGTGAGAAGAGCATCAACATACTTATCGCTACCGATGTTGCGGCACGTGGAATTGATGTGAGCAACCTAACTCACGTTATCAACTACTCTTTGCCGCAAGACTCAGAGAGCTATGTACATAGAATTGGTCGTACGGGTCGTGCCGGCAATCAAGGTACGGCAATCACCTTTATCACACGCAACGAGATGCGCCAATTTGGCTTTCTAAAGCGTGATATAAATGCCGAGATTAAGCGTGAAGAGCTCCCTTCGGCGCAGGATATTATAGCGATGAAGCGTAACAAAATCAAGGAGGATTTGCGTGAGATTGTCGTATCGGACACCTTCCGTGACTATGATGATATGGCGACAGAGCTTCTTGATAACTACTCGCCCGAAGTGGCACTAAGCGCACTGTTGCGCTTGGCGTTCCGTAGCGAGCTGGACGAGCGCAACTACCCCGAGATTCGCTCATTCTCGGTCGATAGAAAGGGTACAACACGCCTATTTATCGCATTGGGCAAGAGAGATGGCTACACGGGTCGCAAGTTAGTCGATATGCTAAAACACAAGTGTGGTCTAAGGGATAAGAATATCGACGATGTTAAGGTGTTGGAGAGCTACTCATTTGTGAGTGTTCCATTCGCTGATGCCGAAGCTATAATTAATAAATTGGGAGCTCGTCGTGGTCGTCCGATGGCCGAAATTACTAAAGATGTCGATTCGGATGACGACACAGCACCACGCCGTGAGCGCTCATCACGCAGACGATCGGAGGGTTCAGATTTTGATGCACCACAACGCTCAGCACGTGGCACACGTGGCGCAGCACGCACCGAGAGAGGTGGCAGAGGTGAGCGTTCAGAGCGTAGTGAAAGGGGCGACAGAGGCGACAGGGCAGAGCGCAAATCTCCTGCACGAGTTCTTCGCAAGAGCGAGCTTAAGGATTCAAAGGGCTCTTCACCACGAGCTTACAAAGATGGAACGTTGAGCGGTAGTTCACAGAGCGTTAAGAGCGAGAGTTCGGGTGGTTTTGACTGGTCTATTTTCGAGTCGCAAAACGATGCTTGGGGCGTTCGTGAGCCAAAAGGCAAAAAGAAGAGATAAGAGCAATAGATATTTATCTACAAATGAGAGGGGCAATCAACAAGTCAGTTGGCTGCCCCTCTCTATATATTGCAAGGGTATGAATAAGATGTAAACTCTACTTTAGTTCGCTAACAGTAGTGATGCGTTGAGTTTTATTTCATCTACACAACACGTTGATTAATAGTGACTTGTGTAGTTATTTGCAGTGAATGATTTGATTGTGAAATTCAGTTTACGTCATTGCGGACTTGATCCGCAATCTCATAAAAGAGCTGATAATTAGAGTATTGAGATTGCGGGTCAAGCCCGCAATGACGAGGTGCGAGCTTTAACACATTACTAATAGTCCACCGACAAACTCGACTATCGCTTCGGCACACTCTTCGGGTTGCTCCCAAAAGCCCATATGCCCCGACTCCTCTAACCACACAACTTTCGCTTGAGGGGCATCGGCAACGATTTTTTCAGCAATATCCATCGGAATATGCTCATCCTTGCGACCCAAAATAAATAGCTGTCGAACACTACTATTTTTTAACATCTCAACCTTGTCGGTGCGAGAGATCATACCATTCAGCATCGCCACAACACCCTCATCTTCGGT
>CAYJJV010000007.1:14138-19269 GCA_964370585.1 uncultured Alistipes sp.
GCCACATATCCACCCATCGAGTGGCCTACAACGGTAAATCGCTTTATACCAATCGAGCGAATAGCCTCAACAACAACATCCGCCAAGTACTCCATTCTGTGCTCCTCGCCCTCGACAACAGATATGCCGTGACCGGGCAGATCTAAGGTTATTACTCGCGCGTGAGGGGTTAGAAGTGGCACAAAGTCGTCCCACGTGTGCATCGATTCGAGGTACCCGTGAAGAAGTACTATCGTCTTATCACCCTGTTGCGAATCGCAAATATGAAGTGCGGTTAAGCCCGCCATAATAAATTTTTCAACCATTACTCTGTTATACCTTTTAAGTTTTGAATATCAATTTGTCCGCTAAATGTACGCCTTGCATCGCCTCGAAGGAGGATCTCTGTGTATTTTGTACTCTTCGGTTGATGCGTAAAGCTAATTTGCAATGCTCCTCCACGTGGCTCTACACGATAGGTGTTTATATCAGAATTTTGCTTATGGCTCAGGGCAATAGCCGCCGCTGCAGCACCCGTTCCGCACGCTAAAGTTTCACACTCGACACCTCGCTCGTAGGTGCGAATTTTGATGGTGTCACCAGATATAATCTCGACAAAATTGACATTTGTACCACGTTCAAAACGCTCCAAATCGTATCTAATTTCACGCCCACGCCCCACTACATCAACACTATCGACATTATCCACAAACTCAACATAGTGCGGCACCCCAGTGTTAAGAGAGTAGTAATTCTCCCCCTCGACAATGGTATCAACGCCCTTAATTGAGACCTCGACTGTGCCCAAGTGTTTCGAGCAATCAACAATGCGTGCTCGATGCACCCCATCGCTCGCCTCAAGGAGCTTCTCTGTAGCCCCTATCCCCAAATGGTGGGCAAACAGAGCAAACGAGCGGGCTCCATTGCCACACATCTCACCCTCACTACCATCGGCATTATAGTAGTGCATTCGTGCATCGGCCACTTGGCTCTGTGTCAATATCATAACACCATCCGCACCAACGCCATAGTGGCGGTCACATAGGTGGCGTATCAACGCTGCCGTGAGAGGCAACTGCACCTGCCGACAATCAAACAGAATGAAGTCATTGCCAGCGCCCTCATATTTTGTAAAGTCAAAAAGATAGCTCATAATCGACAAAAGTAGTAAAACTTATAAAAGTTTTCTTATTTTTGCAGAAAATAAACTTCAATTGAGTGTGAAAAACCTACTTTTTAAACATCGCACAATACGAAAATATCGCTCAACTCCCATTTCAGAGGAGATTTTAAAGGAGTGTTTAGAGGCCGCAACACGAGCCTCGACTTGTGGTAATATGCAGCTCTATTCGCTCGTTGTAACTCAGAGCGAGTCGATGCGCAAGCGCCTATTGCCACTGCACTTCAACCAACAGATGGTTGTTGATGCCCCCTGCGTTGTGACCGTTTGTGCCGATGTGCATCGCTTCACGATGTGGTGTGAGCAGCGAGATGCAGAGCCCGCATACGACAATTTTGCGTGGTTCGTAAATGCTACAACCGATGCGCTCTTAGCAGCTCAAAATCTCTGCGTTCAGGCCGAAGCAAATGGCTTGGGTATCTGCTATCTTGGCACAACGATATACAAGGCGGCAGAGATTGCTAAGCTCTTGGAGCTGCCCGAAGGGGTAATCCCCATCACAACCATAGTTATGGGGTATGCCGACGAAAAACCCGACCTAACCGACCGCCTACCATTAGATGCTGTCGTACACTTCGAAAAATATACCAACTACACAGCGGCTGAGATTGATGAGCTGTGGGCTGAGCGTGAAGGCAGTGAGCTCACGGCACAACTCTTAGAGCAAAACCAGTTAGATAACTTGGCTAAAGTTTTTACTGAGCGTAGATACACCAAGCGGGATAATCGAGCAATATCGAAGAGCTACTTTAAACTGCTAAAAGCACAAGGTTTCTTCAATCAATAGAGTGACAATTTAGTGAAGAGGATTAATCGCATAGTATCGTATTTGGCGTTGGGAGCTCTGCTCTCAGCGTGCAGCATCACACGCCATATCCCCGATGGTGAGTACCTCTTGCAAAAGGTGCATATCGAGGCGGACGATAGCGTCGAGAGGTCGCAAAAGATACACAGCTACGATTTAGAGCAGTACATTAGGCAGGAGCCCAACACGAAGATTTTAGGTCTTAGGATTGGTGCGTGGATATATGAACAGGCGAAACCCGAGAAGTCAAATGGGTGGAACAACTGGAAGCGTAAAATAGGCGAAAAACCCGTTCTATTGGATATGCAGCTCACTAAAAAGAGTGCCGAGAATCTAAAGGTGTATATGGATTCAAAGGGCTTCTTCACATCTCAGAGCTCATACAGCGTAGATACAACATCCCGAAAAAAGCGTGCTATTGTGACCTATCGTACGGTGCAAAATGAGCCCTATATCATCGATAGTATTGAGTATGAGTTTCGAGATAAGTTCCTTCGCCAAATCATCCTACCTGACACAACAAACAGCCTAATTCGCAAGGGCGATGTATTCGACATTACGATGTTGGATAGCGAACGTGAGCGCATAACAAAATTTCTGCGTGAAAGGGGCTACTACAACTTCACGGTCAATAATATACAGTATGTTGCCGACACGCTGCAGCGTAATAATCGTGTAGGGCTCAAATTAATTGTTCGTCAGCACATCAAAGGTTACACCCAGAGTGGCGAGCCGATACGTGAAAATAGTATGGTCTATCGTATCAGCAACGTAAATATATACACCAATTTTGACCCCGCTGAGATGCGTCGAGATAGCACACTTATCACACGCTTGGACACAACCTACTATCGAGGTCTAAACATCATATATGATAAGCAGCCCAATATACGCCCTTTGGTTCTTCGCCAGCGTGTGCCGCTATACCCCAACTACCTGTTCAACTCCTCGCAAGTGGATAGAACATACAACGAACTGATAGCTCTTGGGTACTTCCGCAGTGCAAAGGTCTCATTTACCGAGCGTGAGATGCCACAAGGGGAGCAAAACCTCATCTCATACGTTGGCTCTGGCGATAGTGCCGACTCCACACTCTACACCAAAGAGGGGTACTTAGATTGCGATATACTCTGCACACCCACCCTAAAACAGAGCTTTAAGGTCGAATTGGAGGGTAGCACGACTTCATCTTTTTATGGATTAAAGGCGATATTGGGTTATCAAAATCGCAATATATTTCGTGGCGCTGAGGCGTTAGACATAACATTTAGTACGGGTTATGAGTTTATGACATCGGAAGAGGCAAGTCAAGATGTAGCGACCGAGTATGAGCTATCGACAGCCCTTACGCTACCCCGCTTTTTGGTACCTTGGGATAGCTACTCTCAACGCACAACACAGCAAAAGACAAAATTGGAGGTGGCTGTAAATCTGCAAGATAGACCATACTACCAGCGAACACTATCGAGTGCCGCCATAACCTATGAATGGCGCAACCGCCGCTACTCATCATTCTCCTTTAGCCCTATCGATATTAATGTTGTCGATGTGCAGAATGTAGATCCCGAATTCTTGGAGAGCACCAACAATAAGTATCTGCAAGAGAGCTTCCGCACCCAATTCATCGGTGGAATGTCGTTTGGATACAACTACAACAATCAGCTAAAGAACTTAGGTGGTGATGCCACGAACGTAAGGGCTAACTTCGAGACGGCAGGTAATCTTATTGGGGCTGCAAACTCGATATTCAACAGCAAGAATAGCTCACAAATCTTTGGAATACAGTATGCTCAATACTTCCGAACGGACCTCAGCGTGAGCCATAAGATAAAATTAGGCAAGGTGACAGCACTGGCTGGGCGCATTTATGGCGGTGTGGCGATGGCGTATGAAAACTCAACAGCTGTGCCATTCGACAGACAGTTCTATTGCGGTGGCAGCAACAGTATGCGTGGTTGGGCCCCACGTACTTTGGGTCAGGGTAGCGTGCCAAATCCACACAATGACTTTCCGGTACAGACCGGTGACGTGAAGTTAGAGGCAAACCTCGAGTTTCGCTTCCCGATTTGGGGTATGTTTCACGGCGCTACATTCTTCGATGTGGGAAATGTGTGGTATATACGTCAAAACGAGCAGGAGTACTCAAACGATGCTGTCTTTAAATTAGATAACTTCTACAATCAGTTAGGCTTTAATACGGGTTTTGGTATTCGATTAGATATTAAATTTGCGGTTATCCGCTTAGATTGGGGTGTACAGCTACACAACCCAAATAACCCCGTAGGCGAGAGGTGGATAAGCGCTCTTAAGTGGGAGAATACAGCTCTTAACTTTGGCGTGGGCTACCCATTCTAACTATATAAATATCGATGCACGATTGTGGGTAGTACAAAAAAACAGCAGGGAATCTCACGATTGCCTGCTGCGTCGGAGGTTGCCCTCCAAAAACTACTAACCCAAACTTAAATAAATGAAGAAACCTCACTGCGGTTACTAACCCGCAGCTATTGACATCCTTTTCAAAACGTGTGCCAAACTTCATAAATATAACGACTATTTTTTGTGCGATATTGTACAAACTTCGAATTTTGAACTTAAAATATCAAAATATTGTCAAAATTCTGCTATTTTACTCAATTTCAGCACAATTTGGGCACGCAATATGATACATTATCAAAAAATCAATTACCTTTGTCCCACATTAACATCATATATATGAAAGATCAAAAAAATGACTCGGCAACGGCTCTTTCACGATTTGGACGTGACAAGCGTGTGCGAACAGTTACTGCCACAGCAGAGCGTGTCGAGCGAAGCCCCCGTTTGCAGCGTGATGCTGCCGATTCGGGCGAGAGCAGAGGCTCTTACAATCCAAATTTTACAGCCGATAATCGCTTAAGAGGCGAGAATTCCGAGCGCCCACGCTTTAATCGTGAAGGGGGCAATCGTGAGGGGGGATTTCAACGCCGTGAATACAATGGCGAGCGCCCACAATTTAATCGTGAGCGAGATTTCAACCGTTCAGACGACCGCCCACGTTTTAATCGTGAGAGTGGTAACCGTGAGGGTGGTTTCCAACGCCGTGAGTATAATGGCGAGCGCCCACGCTTCAATCGTGAGGGTGGCAACCGTGAGGGAGGATTCCAACGCCGTGAGTACAATGGCGA
>CAYJJV010000007.1:19369-29063 GCA_964370585.1 uncultured Alistipes sp.
AATGGCGAGCGCCCACAATTTAATCGTGAGCGAGATTTTAACCGCTCAGACGACCGCCCACGCTTCAATCGTGAAGGGGGCAACCGTGAGGGTGGTTTCCAACGAAGAGATAATAATGACCGCCCACGTTTTAATCGTGAAGGGGGCAGTCGTGACAGAGATTTCAATCGCTCACGAAGCGAAAAGCCTCGCTCGTACCCAAAATATAGCCGTGAAGAGCAGACAGAGGCTATCCGCCTAAACCGCTACATCGCACAATCGGGGGTGTGCTCTCGCCGTGAGGCTGATGACTATATCACGGCAGGTTTGGTCACTGTCAATGGCAATGTCATTACCGAAATGGGTGTTAAGATTATGCCAAATGATGAGGTAATGCTCAATAACAAGCGCTTAGAGGGGGAGAAGAGGGTCTATTTAGTGCTCAACAAACCTAAAGGTTACGTAACGTCATTGGACGACCCTCACGCTGACAAGACTGTTATGGAGCTCGTTTCAGGTGCCTGCACAGAGCGTATATACCCAGTCGGTAGATTGGATAAAAATAGCTTAGGGTTGCTACTTTTCACCAACGATGGTGATATGACAAAGCAGCTAACACACCCATCATACCTCAAAAAGAAGGTATATCAAGTTAGCTTAGACAAACCACTGACACGTGCCGATATGGAGCAGTTAGCTGGTGGTATCACGCTCGACGATGGCGAGATTGCAGCCGATGAAATTGCCTATGTTAAGGAGCGTAAAGATGAGATCGGCATCGAAATTCACTCGGGTCGTAATCGCATCGTTAGACGTATGTTCGAGGCTTTAGGATACACTGTAACTAAGTTAGATAGAGTATATTACGCAGGTCTAACAAAGAAAAATCTAAAGCGTGGCGATTGGCGCTTCCTAACTCGTGAAGAGGTCGAGAGATTAAAATCTGGACAGTACGAATAGGAAAATTCCACTACTATACAACGAAAAAGGGTGTCCCGTAAGTGGGACACCCTTTTTCGTTACTATACTATGCCTACTACAGCAATCTAAACGCTGGCAGCTGCGCCTCAGAACGTGATTGCGACTTAATCACCGCACTGTTCTTTATCTCGGCAGGGACACTTTGACGTGCATAGACACTAACATCGGCAGAGTTATTCACACTCGTAAGTGTCAAGGTATTCCCTGAAGATGCAACAGAGGCCTGATAGTCGTCACGCCACAAACTATTATCGGTGTATGTACCCGACAAAACATTCTCTTCGTCAAGGAGATAGCGTCCGCTGTACTTATCGTAATTTAGACTCTCATCCTGCTGATATATTTCAAATGTACCATTCGAATTAAAGACAATATAGGCATCTAAATCGATAGGCGCTTGACCTGCATAGGTGGTCAAATGCCACTCGCCAACTATATCCTCATCGCCTAAAATAACAGGTTTATCACCATCGCCACCGCACGACACCAGTTGTGTGAGCGAGAATAGTGCAATCATTATATAAAATAATCTCTTCATAATACTCTTTTTTTTATAACCAACCACCACTTGTATTGTTTGCTCCACGAACAACAACTGCAAACTCCTTTGTAATTCTCATTCCACCCATCGTTGTCGATGTGCCAAGATTATCGCCACCTGCAATGGCTGTAACTGCGATAGTCGCAACACCCGGTTTTGTGGGTTTTAGAACGAGCTTTCCATACAACATCTTAGGATCCTCCACTAAGCCAATCTTACTCTTGTCAGCATCGGACACTGTAATTGAGTAGTATGTCAAATCACCTGCCGCCTCGCCAAAATAGGGAGTAAGAGCGACAGAGTTCTCTAAGCCCGCCGTAATCTTCACACAAGGCGTACCCTCAATCTGCATCAAGAGCTGAAAGGCATCAACAGCACCCGTACCCATCATATTGCGGTAGTCGCTCAAATTAAAATAGCTACCAGCCTCAGGGTTCCACTTTGTGCCCTTCAGACCATCCTCAATACTATTCACTGAGGTCAAAAGCATCGCTTTAAACTCATCCAATGTAAAGGTCTTGCCTAATTGCGCAGCGTACGACAATCCCAACGCCGCAACGCCCGAGACGTGAGGTGTAGCCATCGATGTACCCTGCATATAGCCATAATGTTCGCCATCGTTAATCTCTGAAGGCAGTGTAGATAGCACTGTCGCCAAAGGGTTAGCTCCACCACTACCACCGGGCAAACCATACTCGCCACCGGGGGCAGCGATATTTGAACCGGGACCGTAGTTGGTATAGTATGCAGGCAGGTAGTCGGGGCCAAATGCGGTTACTGAGATATAATCACGGTAGGCACCCGGATAACCCGACATAGGTGTAGTATCATTTCCTGCAGCGAAGATGGCGATACCGCCACTTACTGCTGGGTTGTTTTGCGTTGAGATGAAGTAGTCGTAGGCATCTTTCTCAGCTCCGGCTGTATTAATAAACGCATTGTCACTTCTGACATCTCCAGCTGCCCAACCAAATGAGCAGGAGATAATCGATGCACCCATATCGGCAGCATAGCGAATAGCGGCAACAGTTTCATCTGTTCCACCACCACCATAGTAGGAGTCACCCGAGAATATCTGACACGACATAATCTTCACTCCATCGCCAGCACCACTTCCACCAGCAACGCCCGAAACACCAACTCCATTGTTATTCACAGCCGAGATGGTACCTGCAACGTGAGTTCCGTGACCCGTATCGCTGGTATCGTTGCCTTGATAGCTGCCACCCGTAACATCCCACGAAACTGGACCATCCACTGCGAAGTTATGGCCATAAATATCATCTACAAAGCCATTCCCGTCATCATCAACACCTGCGCTACCATTAAGCTCAGCTGTGTTTTTCCACATATTTGCCGCCAAGTCGGGGTGGCTCCACTTTACACCCTCGTCGATAACTGCGACAACAATATCGTCACTACCAGCGTGCACTGCCCACGCCGCCTCAGCATTGATATCGGCATTAATGTTTATTGCTGTTGTAATGCTCTTTTCGCCATAGTTCTGATAGTGCCATTGGCGAATTAAGTTAGGGTCATCGAAACGAGCAGCACGGGTCTGAGAGGCGATAACTGGCGCACTACTCATAGGTACGGCCCGCTGCTGTGTAGCAACCTTTCTAAGGCGAGTATTAAACTGCACTTTGCTAATCTCAGCCACTGCCGAGAGCTCACTCGCCACCGCATCAATATCTATATCGGTATCAAACTCCAAAACATACCATCTGTGCATACCACGCTCACGGATGCGATCCTCACTTTTGGGGTTGAGTACAAATACTCGACGCATCTTGACTACATTTATTCTCTCCAAAATATTATCCACATCCACAACACCCGAACGAGTCGCAACGCCACCCGAACGAGTTACAAGGGCTACATTGCTCTCAATTTGCTCGATTGCCGCATCGTCAAAGTAGACAATAATTGAGTTTGTGTCAGCATTTTTCGATGTATTGACAATCTTTTTTCGTGCCGTTAAATTTTGCCCATCATCCGAGCTTTTGCCGACAGGCTCTGTGTAGCACGACACTGCAAAGAGTAGGACTAACAGATAGAGTAACTTGCTTTTCATTATTGTATTATTAGTAAATATTATCTATCTACTCCGTAGAGTAACTTTACAAATATAGTGATTTTTCTCCAAAATTCAAAGAATATTCTCCAAAAAAATCTAAAATTTCAACCACCTCGCATCTCAAAAAAAGCAGTTTGGCGAGTAACCACCAAACTGCTTTCTAATTATCTCAATAGCATCAATCTACAAAAAATAGAGGAGATTGCCATTGTGACGGGATCACTACATTTTGTTCTGATCGTCTGGAGTGATAAATTTGTTTGTCTCAATCTCCTTGATTGGAAGTTGGTAACGGAATCTTGTATCTGTCTGCTCAGCCTTTATTTGTCCACTCTCGTGATTGTTGTTATCTGTAGGCCAAGTTGCAGCAGTACGATCAACTGGGATATTCAAACGACGGTTATCAAGGAACTCGATACCCTCACCCCAGAACTCAACTCTCTTTTGGAAGTTAATCTCCGCCAATAGCTCAGCCTTAGATGTTTGGTTGAATGCATAACCACTATCACGTGACGCCATAAACTCTTGAAGCAACGCTAACGCACCAGCGCCATCACCTTGGTGAAGTTTAGCCTCCATCTCCATAAAGTAAGCCTCCTCAGAGCGAAGATATAGGTAATCTCCCAACTCCCAACCAACAGAGGTAAGAGTAGTTGGATCAACATTCTCACGACCTGCACCTACAAACTTAATAGATTGACAAGGCACAACAATATCGGCAAACCAACCCGAACGAATATCAGTCGCTGGAATTCGATCTACGAATGGCTTAAATCCAGCACGCCAAACAACATTACCAGCATATCCATCACCAAAGAAGTCCATCATAGAGAAGTATGACATATAGATACCACTATTATCAGCTGTAATATCGCAACCAAACACTACATTCTTAAGTGCGATATCGCTAAATCCTTGCATAATATCAGCCTCTGCAGTAAGAATCTCATAGTTAGACTTAACAACTTGCGAATATTTCAAAGCGTTAGTCCAGTCTTGCTTTACCATATAGGCACGAGCCAAGTACATCGCTGCAACACAACCATCGATATCGGTAGCTGAAGATGTCTTTACCATTCCTATATCGTTGAATATTGCGTATGCCGCCTCAAGGTCACCCAAAAGCTGAGTGTAGACCTGCTCAACAGTAGAGCGTGGCTGCTCGCCCGTGATAGTCTCAGTTACGATAGGCACACACAACTCCTGCGAGTTATCTGCATTTGTTGCTGGCTTGCCCCACGAAGAGCCATCTACACCAACCTTATAGGCAAATTGATATAGATTTGTCAGCTGCCAATATGCATAACCTCTTGTAGTCAAAGCGATCGCTTTGTACTTCAGAACCGCAGGATTAGTTTCATCAACAGAGATTGTTGCCAAAATCTTATTTGCATTATCAATGTGACGATAATACTCAGCCCATCTGTTTGAGGTCGGAACATAGTTCTCGCCTCCGTAATCCAATAGGTAGTGATATAGTGACATCGCAAAACGACCTGTCATTACCATATCATTTCCCATTAGTGACGTAAGATAGTCAAAACTCTTTTGACCAAAGTAGTTGTGACTCATATCCGTAGCTACATAAGACTGGAAATCTGAGTAGATACCTGCAACCTGTGAGCTATATACCTTATCTGGATCTCCGGCACCCACCTCGCTTAGTTTCTCTTGAGTAAGAGTTCCTGTGACAGTTGGATCCTCTGTACACGCACTAAAAAGCACTACTGAGGATACGGCTATCGCTAATATTATTCCTTTTTTCATATCTCTTAATATTTCAAATTTTATCTTTGAGTCATATACACTCATAAGATTAATAATTAATTATCTATTAGTATCAACGCACTCATTAGAAAGTAATCTCGATACCTGCCGAAATAGTCTTCATCGGAGAGTAACCACTGAATGAGCCATTTCCACCAGATAGTGACACACGTGGGTCAAAACCTTGACGAGCACTCCACAATGCAAGGTTATCTGCTGTCAAATATACACGTAGGTTCTGCATATATAGCTTCTCTGTAACTGACTTAGGAAGTGTATAACCCACAGTTATGTTACGGATGTTGAAGTAACTTGCAGATACAAGGTGTGCATCAGAGGTCTGTGTGTATGAGTTTGAGGAGTTGTTAGCATCCCAAACTGGAATTGATCCCTTGCCAGTCTCTGGGTTGTATGTATCCCACATATCCTCGTGGTGACCAACATAGAATGAACTTGAAAGAAGTCCAGTGTATGCCGAGTCATAAGCGTAACCGCCAATTTGGAATGCAGTAGCGATAGACAAATCTATACCCTTATATGTAAGTGTTGTGCTGAAACCTCCTGTGAAATCAGGAATTGCACTCTTACCAATGTAAGCCTTCTCAGCCGAAGAATAATCTGTAGTAACTACTCTATTACCCTCATCGTCTGTAGTGTACCAAGATGCCGCACCTACGTTACCAATCGCAGCGTCCTTGTTGATACCAGCATACTCATAAGTGTAGTACTCATAGATGCTCTTACCCTCCATACGCTTGAATGCACCGCTTACGATACCCTCTTCTCTCTGCTTCTCAGGAAGTGTAAGAAGTACGTTCTTGTAGGTTGCACCAACAAGCGATACTGTCCAACGAAGATCCTTTGTCTTAAAGACATCATAGTTGATATCGATCTCTAAACCACTATTCTTCATAGAACCAATGTTCTCCCAGTTGTATGGACGACCAGTTGATGTTGGCTGTGGTACTTGGAATAGCATATCATCAGTTACACGCTCAAAGTAGTTGATAGAACCGTATAGACGGTCGAATAGACGGAAATCAACACCAAGGTCTAATGTAGCCTGCTTCTCCCAAGTTAGATCTGGGTTACCATAGAAACCAATGTTAGTTGAGAGCTGTGAACCATCCCAAGAGACACTATAGTGGTCTGTGTATGGAGTATACATATATGTGTAGTAACCAATATTCTCGTTACCTTGAATACCATAGTTTGCTCTAATCTTAAGGTCATTTACCCACGATGCTGACGACATAAACTCCTCAGACGAAAGACGCCAAGCAGCTCCTACTGACCAGAAGTTACCCCACTTGTCAAGGAAACGAGATGTTCCATCACGACGGAAGGCAGCTGAAGCGTAATATTTGTGATCATAGTTGTAGTCAGCCATAGCGAAGTAACCCTCGATATTGTGGCTTGTAACAGCGCTACTTATATACTGCATTTGACCACCATTATCCAACTCTGGGTTTGTTGGATCGAAGAAGTTAGTCTTCTGTCCCTCAAAAGTATCAAACTCATAGTTGTAGTACTCGTGTCCTAACTTTGCAGTGATTGAGTGCTTATCAATTACTCGATCATAGCTAAGAATTTGGTTGAAGTTGGTAGTGATGTAGTTCGCACTCGACTTTGTACCACGACCACCAAACGATTGACCATCACCGATAGTTGGTGTATAGTAGGTTGTACCACTGTAGTTAGTGTAGTCATACGAGTAGTTAGCGATGAATGTAAAGTAGTTCAAGAACTTAGCCTCTACAAACAGACGACTCATAAAGTTGCGACGAACTGAATTGCGGATATCCTCGTATAGGTTAGCAATAACGTTCTGATTTGTTGCAACTGGACGAGATACTGTACCCTCAGTTTGACCAGTACCAGCGTCATAGACAGGTGCACCCTTGTCATCCAAAACTACGTTACCCTCAGCATCATAAGCATAAACTGGGAAGATAGGAGCCCAGTCACGAGCTACTTGGAATGGGTTACTTGCAGCCGATGAACTCTCTTGTAGACCATTTGACTCAGTCTCAGAGTATGATATATTACCACCAACACGTAACCACTTGTTTACTTGTGAGTTCAAGTTAAGACGAGTTGTCAAACGCTCGAACGATGAACCAATGATATAAGAGTCGTTATCAAGGTAACCCATAGACAAGTAGTAGTCTGTCTTATCGTTACCACCAGATGCCGATGCGATATACTCTTGACGAAGTGATGTGTCGAACATTGCATCTGCAAAGGTGTCGTTATAACGAGTCTTTGCATTTGGGTTTAGCTTACCATCAAGGCCTACCAATGGCTCACCATTAGGGATAATAAAGGCATTGTAGTTACCAAGCTCAGAAAGAAGGTTATCTGTAGCAAATTGAGATGCATCTGCAGGTGTATCACCAGCCATCAACTGAGTGTTACGAATACCATACCAAGCCATTTCATAGAACTCACCCGGATCAGTAACCATATCATAATCATCATAGGCACGAGAAGATACACCCCAAGAGCCCTTGAAATTGATTGAATGCTTGCTCTTTGAACCGCTCTTAGTTGTTACCATAACAACACCATTAGATGCACGTGATCCATATAGTGAGTTAGTTACAGCATCCTTTGACACAGAGATAGATGCAATATCCGAAGTACTGATATCAGATAGCTTACCATTGAATGGAACACCATCAAGAACGATAAGTGCAGAGTTATTTGCACTCAAAGAACCAATACCACGCAATACGATAGATGCATCATCACCTGGCTGACCCGATGAAGTAACAACCTGAAGTCCTGCTACCGCTCCCTCAAGAGCTGAAGATACAGAGCTGGCTTGCGAATTTGAGATGATATTGTCTTGAACCTTACTGATAGACCCCACCATATCTTGCTTGCGCTTGCTACCAAAAGCAACAACCACAACATCATCGATTGCGAGAGAAGATTCTGCAAGTACAACATCAAAGAAGGTCTTGCCAGCAATAGCTACTGTCTGAGGTGTGTAACCTACATAAGTAACTACAAGATTACCTTGCGAAGGCGCTGAGAGAGTAAAATCTCCATTTGCGTCAGTCGCAGTTCCGTTTTGTGTTCCTTCAACAAAAACGGTCGCACCTATAACAGGTACATTGTTTGAGTCAGTTACCTTACCCTTAACAGTAGCGCTCTGGGCAAAACCCATAGCAACTGCAGAGAAAGTAATGATCAACGATAGTAGAATTTTTCTTACCATAACGTCATCTTTTAGTAATTAAAAATAGTAAACATAAACTTAGTGTTGAGGGCAAAGATAAGGTGTCGAAACCCAATTTCCAAATAAATTTAAAAATAAATTAGTGTTTATTAAAACCTGTAAATAATGGGGTGAAAATGGTTACAATATTCCTTTTTTTGTTCTAAAAAGGTTACACATTGAAACCGTCTAAAAGAGGTGGAATTTTACACCCTTTTTATATATAAAATAGGTATTTTTTACTTAAAAAATAGTAGTGTTGTTGCTCTTTAATGGCATAAAATATGCAACTACATTGCTAAATTAAATCTATTTGCAAAACAACATAAAACTATGAAAATAAGGCCTTTGATTATTCTTATTCTCTTTATTACATCGACCGCTGTTATAGTGTGGTTATACTTTGCGGCCGATAGTATCACTTTTCACAAAAAGGGCGAACAATGGGCCAGTGTTGTTACAGATTTAAATGCTTGTATGCATAGAAAAGAGCTTAAATCGAGGCAATATGACCATTTTGCAGGTGTTGCACAGCGTGAACGTAGGCCACACACAGCGGCACTATTTATGGCAATGGCACATTCAGAGCGTATTCATCAAGAGAGGTTGGCAGTTATAATTGAGAATCTTGGGGGTGGAGCGAGTGAGGTTGTTGATGTTGCGCTCTTTAACGCCACGACACCGATAAATCTTAAGCACAGTATAAAATATGCCCGCAACACACTTCAAAGCCACTCCAACAGAGAGATCGAGCGAGCATTTGCGAACAAAAACCGATATGCGGCACAGGCATTGGTGTGGGCCGCTGCCAGCGATGCTGCGCACATTCACCTAATGGATATGCACTTGGGGGAGGATTGCGCTATTATTATACCTACAACATATTGCGTTTGTCCAGAGTGTGGCGACATAACCCTCGAAGAGTACTCTCACAACATCTGCCCAATATGCCTAACCGATAGCTATGAGTTTGTGCTATTTGATTGACAGTGCATTTTTATGAGATTGCGGGTCAAGCCCGCAATGACGGAGAGCATTACATTAACAATTCAACTCTTCAGCACCAACAAGCCACTCCAAAGTTGTCACAAGTCACCTCAAACTACCCCAAAGCCACTCCAAA
>CAYJJV010000007.1:29163-33837 GCA_964370585.1 uncultured Alistipes sp.
AAGCCACTCCAAAGTTGTCACAAGTCACCTCAAACTACCCCAAAGCCACTCCAAAGTTGTCACAAGTCACCTCAAACTACCCCAAAGCCACTCCAAAGTTGTCACAAGTCACCTCAAACTACCCCAAAGCCCCCTCAGCAGTCCCCCTCAAGTATCCCACTCAAGTATCCCATCAAGCAGTCTCCCTCCAGCAGTCCCTCGTTAGGCCTCTTGGATGATGGAGGCGCCGTGTTGGATTGCTCGTTCGTTGTCGGGGAGCATCTTCCACGCACGCTCGGGCAGAGATTTCTTGAGCCCAATCATAACATTCTCCATCTCAACCACTGGGCGCACCTTGAGATACCCGCCCAAAATCATCGTGTTGAATAGCTTTGCCTGCCCCAATTTGGCGCACTCGGCTGCAGCATCGATGGTGTAAATCTTAATATCTTTGCGCTGTGGGTGGCGGGTTATGCCATTGGTATCATATATAAGCACTCCACCCTCTTTAACCAAAGGCTCGAACTTATCCATCGACTGCTGGTTGAGGATAATCGCTGTGTCGAATGAGTTGGATATGGGTGATGAAATATGTTTGTCAGAGAGTATAACCGTGACGTTAGCTGTTCCACCACGCATCTCGGGGCCATAGGATGGCATCCACGAGACCTCGAAGTTCTGCATCACGCCCGAGTAGGCCAATATCTTACCCATTGAGAGGACACCCTGCCCTCCAAATCCTGCAATTATTAGTGTCTCTTTCATCGTTACTCCTCCTTTTTTACATATTTAACGTCGCCCAATGGGTAGAATGGGAACATATTATCACTCATCCACTGATTTGCCGCTACGGGCGAGAGTTTCCAGCCGCTGTTGCAGCTCGCCACCACCTCAACCAACGAGAAACCATTTCCCGCCATCGAGTTCTCGAACGCCTTGCGTATCGCCGCCTTGCACTTACGTACCGAAGCTGCCGTGTGTACACTTTGGCGTGTTACGTATGTCGTACCATCCAACAGTGCCATCATATCGGCAATCTTGTATGGATAGCCATTTAGCGCTGCATCACGACCATACGGCGTTGTCGAGGTCTTCATCCCCAAGAGCGTCGTTGGGGCCATCTGACCACCCGTCATACCATATATCGCATTATTGACATATATAGCCACAACATTCTCGCCACGTGCAGCGGCGTGAATTGACTCAGCGGTACCGATAGCCGACAAATCGCCATCGCCTTGATAGGTAAAGACCAAAGCTTCGGGGTTCACACGCTTTGCGCCAGTTGCGACCGCCAAAGCACGCCCGTGAGCCGCCTGAATCCAATCAATATCGACATAGTTGTAGGCAAAGACCGAGCACCCCACTGGCGATACTCCAATGGCACGATCGGACATACCCATCTCGTCGATAACCTCTGCGACCAACTTGTGCACCGTACCGTGGCTACAACCCGGACAGTAGTGCATCACATTATCCTTTATAAGTCTTGGTTTTGAGTAGACCAAGTTCTCCTTTTTTATCTCAACTGTTGCCATAACTCTGCTACTTTAGAAGTTTATCTTTAAGCGCTTCGAACACCTCTTCGGGTGTAAATATCACACCACCCTGACGGCCATAGTGCTCAACTGGTGATTTACCATTGACCGCCAAGCGTACATCCTCGACCATCTGACCTGCATTGAGCTCTGCTGTAAGGAAGCCCTTAACGCCACGTGCGGCCAACTCAGATAGCACCTTTTTGGGGAATGGGTATAGCGTAATTGGGCGCACCAACCCCACCTTAATGCCCTCTGAACGAGCCATCTCGACTGTCGAAGAGCAGATACGTGCTGCCGAGCCAAATGCCACAATGACATAGTCGGCATCATCGCAGTCTGTCATCTCGTAGCGCACCTCGCACTCCTCCATCGCCCTATATTTTGCCTGCAGACGGTGGTTGATAACCTCCATACGTTCGGCTTGTAGCTCTAAGGAGGTGACCACATTCTGTTCACGATCCTCGCTCTTGCCAAATGCCGCCCACGAAGAGTGCTCGGAGCGCAACGCCTCATCCGAGATGCGTTCACGCTGTGGGGCAAGCTCAACTCGCTCCATCATCTGACCCACGATGCCATCGGCCAAGATCATAGCTGGATTGCGGTATTTAAATGCCATATCAAACGCCTCCCACACGTGGTCGTGCATCTCCTGCACTGAGTTGGGGGCAAAGACAATCATATGAAAATCGCCGTGTGCACCACCCTTACAGGCTTGGAAGTAGTCCCCTTGCGAGGGCTGGATGGTACCCAGACCGGGACCTCCACGTTGCACATTGACAATTAAGCAGGGTAGCTCGGCACCTGCCAAGTAGCTCAACCCTTCAGACATAAGGCTCACACCCGGACTCGACGATGAGGTCATCACTCGCTTGCCCGTAGCCGCAGCGCCATATACCATATTTATGGATGCCGTTTCAGACTCAGCCTGCAGTACAACCATACCGCTACTCTCCCACGGTTTTAAATCCATCAAAGTCTCCATAACCTCCGACTGTGGAGTTATGGGGTAGCCAAAGTAGCCATCGCAACCATAGCGCACCGCTGCGTGAGCGATCACCTCGTTGCCTTTCATCAGTTTTACCTCTCGTTTAGCCATCTTTTTTACTCTACTTTTTGTCGATAAACTACTATACAGCTATCGGGACAGACCATTGCGCAGGCAGCGCACCCGATACAACTATCGCCTTTAACCATATGCGATATGTGATAACCTTTACTATTAACATCCTCCGAGAGGGAGATTGCATCCACAGGGCAGGCTGTCACACAGACACCACACCCCTTACACTGCTCCCTATTGACGATGATTGTTCCTTTAATCTTTGCCATAGCCATATTTTCATTATGTTGATTACAAATATACATATATTTTCCAAAAAACAAACATTTTTAACACAAAAATTTATAAATTTATTACAATTACGAACTTCATAGCTCACAACTCACCATTTTTAGCTACCTTTGCAGGCGTTACACATATATTTGCGAGGATGAAAAATATTATTTTCGATTTAGGATGCGTTGTCTTCCACCGTGACGCAAAAAAGACTCCACAAGAGATTATGGAGTTCTTCACCTTTGTGCGCCAAGAGCCACCGCCCCACTTCTGGGAGCAGTACGACAGAGGGACTTTGACTCAAACTGAGGTCTACGAAGAGCTTAGCCAGTTCAAAGGCCGTAGCGTGGAGTATTGCCGTGATATTGTTAAACAATCCATCATAAGGCAGGATGTTGTAGAGCCAACCGCCCGCCTAATTGAGGATTTGAAGGCAGCGGGCTACAAGCTATACGTACTATCGAATATGTCACGTGACTACATCGACAATCTTCGCCAACGCCCCATCTACAAATACTTCGATGGTGATGTCGTCTCGTGCGAGGAGGGGGCAATAAAGCCCGAAGCTAAGATATACAACCGACTCTTAGAGCGCTTTGAGCTGGAGCCATCCGAGTCGATATTTATCGACGATAGAGCAGCAAACATCGAGGCGGCACGAAATATTGGCATCGCAGGCTTTCACTTCGACTACCCCAATGCCGAAGAGAGTTGTCGCCGCCTTCGTCAGATGCTTCTTGGCGACAAAAAATAAAGGCGACAAGATATTTTTTATTTCAAAGAAATCTACATATCTTTGCGCACTCAAAAACACACTATAACAATGCTTAGTAGAAGATTACTTCGTATAAAAGTTATTAAGGCTCTTTATGCACACTTAAAATCTGGCTCGGACAATATGATCGCATCCGAAAAGAGCCTGCTAAACTCTGTCGATAGGGCGTATGACCTATATATTCAGATGCTTATGCTACCCATCGAACTGGCGCACTACGCACAGACCCGACAAGAGTTAGCTAAGAGAAAAAAACTCCCAACAGCGGAGGATTTGAACCCAAACACAAAATTTACAGACAACTCCATAATATCAAAAATTGCTGCCTCACAAGCAATTAGCGACTATGCTGGCGCAAACACCCTATCGTGGAGTCGCCACCCAGAGCTTATCCGTTCGATATACAACCAAATGGTCGAGAGCGACTACTACACAGAGTATATGATAAGTGGCGAAAACACATTTAACGAGGACAAAAAGCTCTTAGAGTCGCTATTTATGCAGCTGCAGGAGTGCGAGGCGTTGGATACGATGCTCGAAGAGAGCTCGATTCTATGGTGCGACGATATGCCATTTATATTGATGATGATAATGCGCACGCTATCAAACTTGCGCCCATCACAGAGCGAGGTTAAGGTTCTGCCTAAGTTCAAGAGCGAGGATGATTTGGACTTTGTGCGTTCACTATTTCAACGCACACTGGTCAATTTTTCATCATACGAAGAGTATATCGAGCGCTTCACCTCAAACTGGGATTTGGATCGCATCGTCTTTATGGATAACCTAATCATCGGTACTGCAATGGCTGAGCTTGTAACATTTAGCTCAATCCCCATAAAGGTCACTTTGGATGAGTATATCGAAATATCGAAATACTACTCTACACCCGGCAGTAGCACCTTCATCAATGGTGTGCTGGATAAGATTGTTGGCTCACTTAGCAAAGAGGGGCAGATCCAAAAGAGTGGCACAGGGCTTCTTTAAGGGGCGACAAGGGGTGTAAAGAGCAGCGAGAGGCGACAAAGGGTGTAAAGAACAGCGAG
>CAYJJV010000007.1:33937-75179 GCA_964370585.1 uncultured Alistipes sp.
CGACAAGGGGTGTAAAGAGCAGCGAGAGGCGACAAAGGGTGTAAAGAACAGCGAGGGGCAATGAGGAACTATAAGTGGATATAAGGTTATGCGAGGCTATATTACAACTATTATCACTGCTGTGCTCTTTAGCTCTTGTGTTAGCTGTGGCGGTGGTAGAGCTAATCAAGGGGCAGATGGAGTAGATGGGGCTTTGCCAAGCACAGAGATACCACAAAAAGCCCAAAAAATAGTAATTTCAGACACAACCACTGCACAAATCGGGGCAGATACCATCCGTTTTGGGCGCCTAAACTCGGGCGAGATAGCACAAAAGGTGGTTTGGGTTGAGAACCAAACACAAAAACCGTTGGTAGTTTTAGGCTACAGTGTCGATTGCGCCTGCACCACTATAGAGCACTCCACAAAGCCGATAAACCCCACCTACGCAACACCACTGAAGGTAACTTTCAACACACGAGGACAGCGGGGATGGTTGGTTAAGCGTATCGATGTCACACATAGCGGCTCGAAACGCCCCTTGCAGCTATTCGTCGAGTGCGAGGTTGAGTAGTGGAACAGAGAAGCAGGGGCAGCAACCAATAGTGAAAGGCAACCGTTTGGGAGTACCAATCGATTTGTGAGCACCAAATCAACTTCAACTCTGAATTATCACTACGTCATTGCGGACTTGATCCGCAATCTCACTTAATACTCTATCGATATAGATTGCGGGTCAAGCCCGCAATGACGTAGTGTAGCGTGCCATTTTTTGACCAAACACCAGAGCGCCGCAATAATTTATCACAAAAAATTGTTTAACAAACAAAAATTCGTACATTTGTTGCGACAGAAGCGTTAAAAAACATTTAAAACTTAAACAATATGATTAATTTTCTTCAAGCTCCAGTAGCGCCAGAGGTTGGCTTTTTGGAGCAGTACAGCTTCCCTTTGATGATCGGACTTATGGTCGTGGTACTATGGTTCTTTATGTGGCGCCCAGAGTCTAAGCGTCGCAAGCAGATGCAGGCGTTCCGTGAGGGTCTAAAGAAGGGTGACAAGATTATCACAGCGGGTGGCATCTATGGTGTTATCAAAGAGGTAAAGGAGACAACTCTTCTTATCGAGGTTGATGGCAACGTAACCCTTCGCATCGACAAAAGTATGGTTGTTGCTGACACATCAGAGTTGCAACAAAAGTAAGCTACAACCAACATTTAAGATGGTGCAACAGAGTAAATTTGTTGCACCATTTTTTATGATTTCAAAGTGCCGCTTACGTCATTGCGGACTTGATCCGCAATCTAAAGAAAAATGTTGAGATTGCGGGTCAAGCCCGCAATGACGACACACTACACTTAACACACCAATAACACACGATAGACTAAAGATGAACAATATAGCCTACTACAAATTTCGCTTTGGATGGCTTGCAATCGGCTACAACACAGACACCATCACTTGGCTAAAGAGGTGTGAAGAGCCATCGTCAGATAGCCACCCCACACCACTAACGGACAAGGTATTCGAGCAGATTAAGGAGTATTTGGCGGGCAAGCGCCGTGAGTTCGACTTTAGGTATGAGCTCAACGGCACCGAGTTCCAAAAGCGGGTCTGGGCAGCGCTCTGCACCATCCCCTATGGCGAAACACGCAGCTACAAGCAAATTGCTACTCAGATTGGCTCACCACGTGCGGCACGGGCTGTCGGGATGGCGAACAATCGCAACCCAATAACCATCGCTGTGCCCTGCCATAGAGTTATTGGTGCCAGCGGAAAGTTGGTTGGCTATGCGGGGGGTATGGAGATGAAAGAGGCGATTTTGGAGTTGGAAAAACAGAATAGATAACTGAATATGAGAGAGGTAGTTTTATACATCGCTATGAGCCTTGACGGCTATATTGCCGATAGCGAAGGGGGCGTTGCGTGGCTCTCAGGCGATGGTTCGCAGAGCGACAACGAGGGCACATATGCCAAGTTCTACGACACAATCGACACCATAATTTTGGGCTACACAACATACCATCAAGTGTTAACGGAGCTCTCGCCCGATGCGTGGGTTTACGAGGGTAAAAAGTGCTATGTCGTAACACATCGTCAAGCGTTGAGCAATCCCAACGTGGAGTTCACAGCCGAGAATCTCGATGCTCTAATATCACGTTTGAAGAGCACAGAGGGGAGAGATATATGGATTTGCGGCGGTGCTAAAATTGCCAATCAACTCATCAACAAAGGCCTTATCGATAGATACCACATAGCCGTAATACCCACCATCTTGGGTGGTGGCACACGCCTCTTCGAAGATGGTGTTGTGACAACTGAATTGTGCCTCATTGCAACTGAGAGCTACAACGGCATCACAGAGCTTACATACCGCCCACGAAAGTAAATACTACTCACTCCCAGTTGATCCAAAGAGCTCAACATCATCATTTTCGACCATCAACACAACCGATTTTTCACGCACTATGGGTCTATGCATCACACCCTTAGGCACGCAAACGCCCTCATACTTATTGAGCGTAAAGCTATCTGTTTCTGTCTGGATTGTGATGCAACCATCTATAACAAAAAATAGCTCATCATCATCCTTATGGCTATGCATCGGGAATTCGCCCTCTACAAAGACCCCAACACGCACAATCGAGCTATTGACCCTGCATAGGGTTTGGCTAAACCACACATTATCATCAACAGCGACCACATCTGAAAGGTTAATCTTCTCTAAGTAGTCATACTTGTAGTCCATAAACATTTTACTCTCCATATCTCTATCTTTTTTGGGTATAGTTCTATTTGTCGGCTGTTTAAAGCAATACAAAGATATAATTTTGTTTTAGATTCATCTACGCAAAAGAGTAAAAAAAGGGAGAATCAACTAATGACCCTCCCTCTAATGAATCGATAATGAGCTTTAACGACTAACACCCTCCACAACCACACGTCGAGCTATGGTTATGCTCCAAAGCCGCCTCGACCACCTCGCCCACCTCAGGTAGAGTGTCAAATCGAGCGGTTGTGCGACCGTGCGAATTCATAACTATGATGTGGCTATCGACCAACTCAATCTCGATGTTGAGCATACGAATAACATTCGCCTCAGCGCTATCGTTGGTGTCAATTTTCACAATCTCGACACCATTCAAGAGTCTGCCCTTCACTGCATCCATCACTTTGTTGGCACTTTTGTGACTCTCAAAAACCTCGTTCGAGACCATAACTACAACCGCTTTGCCACCCCTTAGGGCGCTACTTATCTCGTTGAACTTAGGTGTTGGGATAGCCCCTAAGATGCTCTTTTCTGTCGCCTGCGCTTCGGTCAAACCACCTAACAGTTGCCCCTCATTTGAGAATATCAGAAGCATCGGGATGGGTGCCTGCTCCAAACGTAGTTCAGATGCCAACTCACGATTTTTGTGATAATCCCTATCCATCTCCACCAATACAACACCCTGCAGGCCATCGATTGTGGATGTGACCAAAGTCTTGAGGTTTTCCGCTCTGTTGTGGCTATCGCTAACCACCATCAAAACGCTCTTACCCTGCTCTTTAGCTGCCGCCAACTTCGCCTCGACCGACTTTTCAGCTGCCGCCGCTCTACCAAAAATGGCAGATGCCAAAATTACTAACATCAAGACTTTACTCTTCATAGATCTCTATTTTGCGGGGAACCAACCCCTTGTATTATTTGCAATTCTGACCAACATCAACATCACTGGCACCTCAACCAAGACACCCACAACAGTTGCCAGAGCCGCACCCGACTGCAAGCCGAATAGCGATATGGCAACCGCCACCGAGAGTTCGAAGAAGTTACTCGCCCCAATCATTCCCGCTGGCGCTGCTACGTTGTGTGGTAATTTCGCCCACTTTGCCCACAGATATGCCACAAAAAATATTAGCACAGTCTGCAAGATGAGCGGAACAGCAATCAAGGCGATGTGCATAGGCGCTGCCAAGATTCTGTCGCCCTGAAACGAGAACAAGATAATAAGCGTCAAAAGTAGTCCAATTATTGTGATGTTGTCAAACTTTTTCACAAAAACGTTGTTGAAATACTCCACACCACGACGCTTAACCACACCAATACGCGTCATAACACCCAGCGCAAGTGGAATAACGACAAACAATACAACCGACAAAATCAAGGTATCCCAAGGGATTACAACGCCTGTCACACCCAATAAAAGAGCCACGATGGGCGTAAATGCAACCAAGATAATAAGGTCATTGACAGCTACTTGCACCAATGTATATGCAGCATCACCACGTGTTAGGTGGCTCCACACAAAGACCATCGCCGTGCAGGGTGCAGCACCCAACAGAACGGCTCCCGCCAAGTATTCGTTCGCCAAATCCAAAGGAATCCACGACTTAAATACCACGTGGAAGAAGAACCAAGCGACACCAAACATCGTAAATGGTTTAATCAACCAGTTAGTGACACAGGTAATCAATATACCTTTGGGTCGCTTACCTACATTTTTAACACTCTGAAAATCAACTTTGAGCATCATTGGGTAGATCATCAACCAGATCAATATTGCGACAGGTATCGAGACTGAAGCGTACTCGAACTGCCCCAAAAATTGTGGTACCGCTGGCAGGTAGTGCCCTACGGCAATACCCACCACGATACACAACGCCACCCAAATGGTTAGATAACGCTCAAAAAGACCTATTCCTTGCGTTTTAGCCATACCATTAGCACTTTCCACCACACGAGCACGTGGGCAACTTCTCGCCCTTTACCTGCTCGATGTAGAACTTAAAGAACTCATACTTTATCGCATCACGCACACGCCTAAACTCACTCTCAACAAATTCGGGTGTGCCAACCACGTGCGAAGGGTCGTCGAAACCCATATGCAGGCGATGCTTAACCTTACCAATAAAGGCTGGGCACGCCTCATTTGCGCCTCCACAAACCGTAATAACGTAGTCCCATTCATCGCCTAAGTACTTATCGACCGAATCCGATGTGTTGCCCGAAATATCTATGCCCACCTCAGCCATCGCCTTGACAGCACCTTCGTTGAGCTTACCACTCGCTTCGGTACCTGCCGAGCAGACCACTAAATCCTTGTCAAATGACTCTAAAAAGCCGTGCGCCATCTGGCTGCGACAGCTATTACCTGTACATAAAACCAATATCTTTGTTGCCATAACTAAATTAATTTAAGCAAAGAATGTTCCAAAAACAACACCCGAGATGGTCGCCATAACAATCACTAAAGAGACGTAAGCTACCGTCTTTTTAGTACCCATCACACCGTGAATTACCAACATATTAGGTAGTGACAACGATGGACCTGCCAACATCAACGCAAGGGCTGGACCCTCACCCATTCCCGATGCTAAAAGGCCCTGAATAATAGGCACTTCGGTCAATGTTGCGAAGTACATAAATGCACCTGCAAAGCTGGCAAAAAAGTTAGACAGCAATGAGTTACCGCCAACAGCCCACTCAACCCACTCGTTCGGGATAACACCAGCTATGGATGTTTCATCGTGTGTCGAACCGAGCAGAAAACCCGCCGTCACAACGCCGATACCCAACAGAGGCATAATCTGCTTTGCAAAGCCCCACGATGAGAGCGTCCACTCACGATTATCGTCATCCTTCTTGTCGTATAGTGTAATTAGCGACAAGGCAGAGATCGCCACCAACATAGGTACTAAAGGGACCAACTTTGTGTTGATGATAAATGCGTCGGCCAAAAATGCAGAACCAAGTGTCGCCACAGCCGCAGCTACGACCCACAAGAGCTTAATTTTGAGTATCTTAACCAATGAATAGCACAACACCAAACCAAAGGCTCCAGTTATATACCACTTATTGGCAAAAATCCAGCTCCACACACCGCCATCATCTGACGAGGGGGCTCCCCAGTTGGCAAATACCAAAATCAAGACCAACGTAAAGAAGTGCAACGAAGTCTGCCACATTGGGCGCTTCTCGGGTGGGGCAACGAAGTTCATCTGCTCCTCCTTTTTTGCCTTCTCCTCCTTACGGAATAGGAACGACATCGCAAGACCGATAACAATCGAGAATACGATCGCACCGACCATACGTGCAACTCCCAACTCAACACCTAAGATGCGTGCCGTAAGGATTATCGATAGGATACTAATTGCAGGACCCGAATACAGAAACGCAACGGCAGGACCCAAACCTGCACCACGCTTGTAGATGCTGGTAAATAGAGGTAGAATCGTGCACGAGCAGACCGCCAAAATACCACCCGATACAGCCGCAACGGTGTACGACAACCACTTCTTAGCATTTGCACCAAAGTACTTAAGTACAGAGCCTTGCGATACAAAAATCGAGATTACTCCCGCAATGAAGAATGCTGGCAAAAGACACAATACGACGTGCTCCTGAGCATACCACTTAGATAGGTCTAACGTGGCATCGATAGCGGTCATAAATCTCTCGCTGCCAATCGGCATAAAGAATACCGCCGTAAAGACAACGACAATCCAAAATAGGATTTTTAACTCTTTTCTTACCTCCATCGTCTTATGCGTTTAGCCCAAGCGCCTCACGAACCTCATTTTCAGATGGTACACGACCCTTAATTTTTACTGCGCCATCAACCACAACAGCTGGTGTGCCCAAAATGTTGTAGCTCATAATCTCAACAATATCCTCAATCTTGATGATTTGAGCATCAATACCGCTCTCTGCTACCACCTTCTCGATAACTGCATAGGTTGTCTTGCACTTTGCGCAACCTGTTCCTAATACTTTAATTTCCATAGTTTTATAATTATTAGTTTGTTTGTTGTTTGACTAATTGCGAACAATAGTTCTAAAATTTTTTACATAAAGTTGATAATCGCATAGTAGATACCCACCGCAATAAATACAATGGCGATGATAATATTCATCCACTTCTGAAACACCTGCATACTCTTGTAGAATCGTCCAATTCCAGCCACGCTATAGGCAAATATCCACGCCACAATAATAACTGGCAGACCAGTCGAGATTGCAAATACCAGCGGTAGGAGATACCCCTCCGACTCGGCTGCCGACATCGGCATCAACATACCAAAATAGAAGACGCCACTCGTAGGGCAGAATGCAAAGGCGAACAAAACACCCAAAAGTATTGCGCTCCACCAATTTCCCTTCTTCACCTTGTCGGCATTACCCTTAAAGCCAAAAGATGGGAAGTTGATTTTATCCTTGAAGAGCATAAAAAGACCTATCAAGATAAGTGCTGGGGCGATAACTATCTCGCCATAGGCGCTAATCGACTTCTGAATTGCGTAGATGCTTGCACCCTCACGCAGGATGGGAACGATGATGAGCGAGATACCTACGTAGGTGATAATTCGCCCCAAAGTGTATAGCAGGCCATTTAGAAAGATGCGATGGCGATTGCCTATATCTTTGCTAATGAAGCCAATAGCCGTGATGTTTGTGGCTAATGGACAAGGACTTATAGCTGTGAGCAACCCCAACAGAAACGCTGTCAAAATTGGGGTTGTTGAGCTATCTAAAAGTTGTTGCAAAAACTCCATTACTGCAATGCTTTAGCAATTTCAGCCTTTAGCTGCTCTTTGAATAGGTCGGGGTTTGTGCGAGCTGAACCAAAAGCCATCTGTGTCAGATTATTCACGCTCTTGCCATTATCCAACACCAACGACGACCACGTAACCTCATACTTATCTGCCATAGCTTCATTTTGGCTATCCGAAATATTGATAACGCTCAATATAACCTTGTCGTTGTTCATCTCAGCAACAGCCTCACGAGTTCTCTCTTCGATTGCCTTGCAGGTAACGCAACGCTTGTTTGTGTGGAACGATAGAACCTTAACTGTGCCATCCACAGTATCTTCCACCTGCACACTCTCAGTTGCCTTTTTGGTCGTCTCAGCGCTACCCTCCTTCTTTGTCTGCGATAGGCACGATGTCATCAATGCCGATGCAGCGAACAATAAAATCAATAACTTTTTCATCTTTTGTTAAATATTTAGTTAAATTAATAGTTGTCTACCCGCAACACGAAATCTTCTCTTTATAACTATCGAAGAACTCACTCATCAACGCCTTAGCCAGCTCCCAACGCTCACGATTTATACAGTAACGCACCTTGGGGGGCTCAAATTCGCCCTGAATCAACCCTGCATCCTTCAATTCAGATAGGTGTTGCGATACAGTTGCCTTTGTCAAAGGCAAAATTTCGTGTAGCTCGCCAAAGTAGCAAGATGAGCTCGATGCCAAAAAATTTAGTATCGCAATGCGTGCTGGATGCCCCAACGCCTTTGCAAAACGTGCTGTAAGCTCCTCTTTTTCAGTATATTCCCTCTTAATCATATCGTTCGTTTAATTACTAACTGTTCGCAAATATACGAACAATATTTTTATTTGCCAAATTTTATGCATTTTTTAACATAAAATTTTTCTTTTGTGAAATTCAAGCCTTAGAATTGACACTTCACGCTTAAAATTTGACACTTTAAATATAAGTATCTCTAAATACTCAGAAAAATTACTCTCTTTGTAGTCAAAACATATAAAAAACTACAATGAAGAGAATTTATTGCATAGTGCTAATAGCGCTTTTTGCATTGGTAGCTACCCCAATGCTCGCACAACGTGGTGGAATGGGTGGCTCGATGGGCGGTGGTCGTGGCGGTCAAGGTGGCGGAGCACCTGCTCAAAGAGCAGCTAACATCACAGCCGAACAACTGGTAGGCTCAACAGGATTATTTACGATTAATATCGAAGAGATAATCGAAAATTGCAAAGTCAAAGATGATGCAACAATAGGTCAAATTAGAACTATTACCAGCGACTATCTTGTTGATTATGATAGAGTAATGTTTCATTACTTGCCACAATTGGACTCTTTAGAGTTAATACACAGTACTCTAAGTGATGAGGCTCAGAGAGGCAATATGCAGAGTAGTATGCGCCAAGCGATGCAGATAATTCAGAAAATCAAGGTTGAAACCATACCTACACATAAGAGTTTGAATGATAGGATGCTCGCTCTGTTTGTCGAAGATAAGAAGGCGACAAAGCGTTGGAGTAGCTACTATGCATCTGTATGCAAAAAGAACCTATTTACGACACAGCAAACCGAGCGTCCCAAACGCCCAATGGATCAAAACAGTCAAGGGGGCGAGAGAGGCAAAAAAGGCACCAATGATATACAGCCCACACAATCAGCTGAGTAGCTAAATAGATATAAAAAGCGTGAACCAATTTATGAGTTGGCTCACGCTTTTTTACGACAATTTTAATTGAAACCTACAACTGATACGTAGGGTCAGTCTCTTTGACTATCCTCTCCACATCGGCTATTGTTACACGACCATAGACACGGTCGCCAACCAAAACAACGGGCGCAAGTCCGCAAGCACCAACACACCTCAACGACGATAGAGAGAAGACCCCATCGGGGGTTGTTCCTCCAACATCCACCTTTAAGACCTTCTTCAGCTCATCCAACACCTTTTCGGCACCCTTCACATAGCACGCCGTGCCCAAGCACACCGATATGGGGTACTTACCCTTTGGGGTCATCGTGAAGAAGGAGTAAAAGGTCACAACACCATAAACACGTGACGGAGCAATGTTTAGTTGCTTTGCAATAATTGCCTGAACCTCAACGGGTAGATAGCCAAAATGGCTTTGCGTTTCGTGAAGAATACCAATTAACTCTAAAGCCGAGTTGCCGTGCTTATCACATATCGCAACAACCTCTTCAATCGACTTAGATGATAGTTTTATAGGGCTATATTCCATAATATTGTAATTTATTTCGATTTATTGAAATAGTGGGTATGTAGCAGGTGGTGCGCACGCTCGCTCAGCGGATGCCCCAAATACTCCTGATATAGGTTGATAACGTGGGGGTTAAGGTGCGATTTGCGTATCTTCTTGCCTCTATCCTCAGCATACAACGCCTCAGTGCGGGCACGCAAAATGTCACTATTACCGTGATGCAGAGGCTGGCCACCACCACCAATACAACCACCCGGACACGCCATAATCTCAATAGCGTGGTACTCACACTTGCCATCACGAATATCATTTAACATCTCACGAGCATTGCCCAGACCGTGTGCAATACCTATCTTTAGCTCAAAGCCATTAACATCGACACTTGCTCGCTTTACACCCTCCAAACCGCGCACAGCCTCGAAATCTACACGCTTGAGCTCTTGCCCCGTGTGTAGCTCGTAAGCTGTTCTGAGTGCCGCCTCCATCACGCCACCCGTAGCGCCAAATATAACCGCTGCACCAGTCGATTCGCCCAACGGGTTATCAAACTCCTCATCCTTCAGACCCGCAAAGTCGATGCTGGCACGCTTCAGCAACGATGCCAACTCTCGAGTCGATAACGAGTAGTTTACATCGGGGTCGCCACCTTCCGAGAACTCCTCACGTGAGCACTCATACTTCTTGGCCAAGCAGGGCATAATCGAGACAACAACCAGATCCTCACGCTTGATGCCCATCTTCTCAGCCCAGTAGTTCTTCGCTATTGCTCCAAACATCTGCTGTGGCGAGCGTGCCGTCGATGGAATATCTAACAAATCGGGGAATTGGTGCTCGAAGAAATTGACCCAAGCAGGACAGCACGAGGTCAAGATGGGTAGATGCACGCCCTTCTCGCCCGCCAAGAACTTACCCAAGCGTGTCAAGAGCTCGGTTCCCTCCTCCATAATTGTGAGGTCGGCAGCAAAATCGGTATCAAAGACCTTGTCGAAGCCCAACTCACGTAGAGCCGCCACCATCTTACCCGTAACGCTCACGCCCGGCTCCAAGCCAAACTCCTCGCCCAAGGCGACACGCACCGCTGGAGCTGTCTGTACGATGACCGTTTTTTGAGGGTTCGCCAAATCCTCGATTAGCTTATTTATGAAGTTACGTTCGGTAAGTGCTCCAACGGGGCACACGGCAACACATTGACCACAATAGGTGCACTCGGTATCTTTTAACTCCTTCTCAAAGGCTGTTGAGATGATAGCCTCAAAGCCACGATTTACAGCCGACAACGCCCCAACAGTCTGAATATTGTTACACATCGACTCGCACCTACGGCAGTAGATACACTTATCCATATCACGGATAATCGAGGGCGTAACCTCACGCTTGCGAGGGGCACGCACGCCACCCATAAATGGCAAATCACGCACATTAACACGTGCCGCTAAGGCCTGCAGCTCACAATTTCCATTCTTCGGGCAGCGCAGACAGTCGTTGGGGTGGTCAGATAGGATTAGCTCCACGACCAACTTACGAGCATTCATAACTCGGGATGAGTTGGTCAAGATCTCCATACCCGGTGCGCACTGTGTTGAGCAGGCTGGGGCGAGGTTCTTCCTGCCCTTCGTCTCAACGGCACACACACGGCACGACGCCGGTACGCTCTGGATACACATACCCTTCATATCGATATGACAGAGGGTTGGGATGGAGATATTTATAGATTTTGCCGCCTCAAGGATTGTCGTACCCTCAGGCACGCTTATGAGGTGGTTATTTATCTTTAATGAGATCATTTTCATTGTCTATCGAGTTTTAATGGCGTTAAACTTACACATCGAAACACAGTTACCGCACTTGATACACTGCGAAACATTGATAACGTGGAGCTGCTTCTTCTCTCCGATAATTGCATTCACCGGGCAGTTGCGCTTACATAGCGTACACCCTTTACAAGCGAGTGCATCTATATAGTAGGTCAGAAGATCCTTGCATTGACCCGCAGGGCAGGTGCGCTCAGTAATGTGTGTTAGGTACTCATCATAGAAGTTATCTAAGGTCGATAGGACTGGATTTGGTGATGTTTGACCCAAGCCACAGAGTGCCGTATCCTTGATAACGTTGCACAGATTGCGCAGCGTAGCTAAGGTTTCGGCATCGCCCTCGCCCTTTGAGACCTTATCCAACTGTTCGTATAGGCGTTTGTTGCCAATTCGGCAGGGGGTACACTTTCCGCACGACTCCTCCATCGAGAACTCCAAAAAGAATTTCGACACGGCAACCATACAGTCATCCTCATCCATCACAATCATACCGCCCGAACCCATCATCGAGCCCGCCGCCACGAGCGAATCGAAATCTATCGGGATATCTAAGTGTTTCTCAGTCAAGCAGCCACCCGAAGGGCCACCGGTCTGCACAGCCTTGAACTTTTTGCCATTTTTGATACCGCCTCCAATCTCAAAGATAACCTCACGTAGGGTCGTTCCCATCGGCACCTCGATTAGACCCACATTGTTAATCTTGCCCGCCAGAGCGAAGACTTTTGTGCCTTTAGACTTTTCGGTGCCTATCGAGCTGAACCACTCAGCACCCTTGACGATGATTGCAGGGATATTTGCTAATGTCTCGACATTGTTTACGTTGGTCGGCATATTCAGATAGCCCGACTCGGCAGGGTATGGTGGCTTTACGGTCGGCTCGCCACGTTTACCCTCCATCGAGTGGATTAGAGCGGTCTCCTCACCACAAACAAAGGCACCAGCGCCATAGCGTATCTTAATCGTAAACGAGAAGCCACTACCCATAATATTCTCACCCAACAATCCACGCTCTTGGGCTTGTGCTATCGCTTTTTGTAACCTCTCGATTGCCAAAGGGTACTCAGCACGCACATATATCAAACCTATCTTCGCACCGATGCTATAGCCACAAATTGCCATCGCCTCGATAACCGAGTGTGGGTCGCCCTCCATAATCGAGCGATCCATAAATGCGCCCGGATCGCCCTCATCGGCGTTACACACCACATACTTCTCGGGCGCGCTATACTTTGCGGCAAACTCCCACTTCAGCCCCGTCGAGAAGCCACCGCCACCACGACCACGAAGTCCCGATTGTTTGATGGTATCGACAACCTCTTCGGGGCGCATATCAAAGATAGCCTTTGTGAATGCCTTGTAGCCATCCCTTGCGATATACTCTTCGATTAGTTCGGGGTTGATAAAGCCACAGTTGCGTAGCGCAATTTTTAGCTGTTTCTTATAGAATGGGTAGCTCTTTGCCGTTACGATAGGCTCTTCATTATCGGGGTTTTTATAGAGCAATCTTTCAACCCTTTCGCCCTTGACTAAGTGGCTCGTAACAATCTCTTCGGCATCTTCGGGGGTCACCTGCACGTAATAGGTGTTGTCGGGCACTACCTTTAATATAGGTCCCTTCTCGCAAAAGCCAAAACAGCCAGTCGGAACGACACTAATATCGCCATCGGGCAGATGTTTTTTAATTGCACTCTCTAACGATGTGATAATCCTATCGGCAAGCATCGCCTTACAGCCGGGACCAGCGCATACCAATAGCTCCATTTTGGGATTCTCTCGACTTAGCGCAGCTACACTCTTGGCGCACTCGCCACACGAGGACTCTCTGACCTTTAGGCGCTCGACAGCCTTTTGATGCAGAGCCTCAAATTGATCCCTATTATTAAATTTCATAAGCTTAGGGTTTTGTTTTAAGTTATGTTTGTGTTATGTTGATAACAAAGGTAATAATTTTTTTAAACTACACAACTATTTTTGATATTTTTCGTCTAAAAGAGTGGCTATTTATCAAAAATAATACAACAAAACCTACCAACCTATGAAAAACTTATAAATTTAGGGCAAGACTACCCTATCCAATATACCATTTAGATGCGCCAAAACAACGCCATAATTTGTGATTGGCACCCCTTGCGAGCGTGCCACTCCAACCCTCTGCATCATATATTTGCGATTGAACGTACAGCCACCACAGTGAATAACGACATCGTAGGCCTGCAGATTGTCGGGGAACTCTCGCCCCGCAACAATATCGATCTGCAACCCCTCGCCAATGCGCTGGCGCAAAAGTCGAGGTAGCTTTTCACGCCCAATATCTTCGCTTAAAGGTGCGTGGGTGCAGGCTTCTGCAATCAAAACCTTAGACTTCGGCGTCAGAGAGTCTATCGCCTTCGCCCCATCGACAAATGCGCCAATATCCCCCTTATACCCCGCCATTAAGATTGAAAATGAGGTTACGGAGCTCCCATTTGGAGCTTTTGCATAGACCTCAGAGAAGGCCTGCGAATCGGTCACAATCAACTTCGGAGGCTCGGCGAGCGACACGAGAGCCTGAGAGAAGAGCTCTGTTGTTGAACAGCTTACTACACACCCTCTATCTAAAAGCTCACGCAAAGTCTGCACCTGAGGCAAGATCAAACGCCCCTTTGGCGCCTGCCTATCTTGCGGCATCACAAGCAGAACGCTATCGCCTCTTTCGACCAGATTACCCAATATTGTCGGTGTATCTTTTTCGGGTTCAAGCTCAATTAACGCTTGGCGAATAGGCTCTAAATCAAAGCCTTGCACAGCGCTTAGCAACAGCGGTCTTAACGCCAACTGCTTCTCAATTTTGGCTCTTAACTCCTCTGAATCCTTGCGAGAGTCAGCCTTGCTTATAATAGCTACAATCGGAATATTTGCCCTTCGCAAATCCTCACACCATAGCTTCTCAAGCGACAAATCCTCGCCATCGAATAGCATCAGCGCAATATCTGTACGCTCCACCGTGCGACGTGTACGCTCGATGCGCCCCTCACCCAACTGCGTGTCGTCATCAAAGCCCGGCGTGTCGATTATCAAACAAGCACCCAAAGGCTCTATCTCCATCGCCTTAGCCACCGTATCGGTCGTAGTTCCAGCCACTGCCGATACGAGCGCTGCATCGCCCCCCGTGATGGCATTTATGAGCGATGATTTACCACTGTTGCGTCGCCCGAAGATGGCTATGTGTAGTCTATTTGCGTTGGGTGTTTGGTTCATAATTTTGCGCTATTTAATCAACACTGATATTTAAAATCTAAAATCTCGTCTACCTCGCTCGATTTGCAACAAATTGCGCTCAGTGAGCTCCTTAACCCTCTCACTATCGATACCTTGCAGACCCTCAGCGATAAGCCTAAGCCCTTTGGCTCGGGTCTGGGGCGAGGCGTAATCCTCCAAATACTCCTTGAATGTGACAATGGCGTTTGGTGTACAGCACGCAGCGATTTTATCCCCCTTAACAAGCTGAAAAAAGCGTTCGCCCTTGCGCCCCTCACGATAACAAGCGGTACAAAACGAGGGTATGTGCCCCAAATCAACAAGCCAGCCAACAACCTCATCCAACGAGCGGTTATCACTCACATCAAACTGTGCCGAGAGAGCTACATCATCATCCACAGAGGCGTAACCACCAACTGTCGTGCGTGAGCCACCGCTAATTTGCGAGATACCCAGACGCAACACCCTCTCACGAGTTCGTTGCGACTCTCTGGTCGAGATAATCATCCCCGTGTATGGCAGTGCAATACGAGCTACAGCCACCAGACGGCAGAATATATCGTCAGATACGGCATCCTTAAAATCCTCAGTTGCAACACCATCTGCTGGGCATATTCTCGGCATACTAATCGTATGTGCACCAACACCATAGCGTGCCTCCAGATGTTCGTTATGCATCAATAGCCCCACAAAGTCGTATCGATAGGTATTCAGCCCAAACAGAACCCCCAAACCCACATCATCAATACCCGCCTGCAGAGCTCTGTCCATCGCTTCGGTGTGGTATGAGTAGTCACTCTTAGGGCCAGTCGGGTGCAGAGCCTCGTAGTTCTTGCGATTATATGTCTCTTGAAACAGAATATAGGTGCCTATCTCGGCATCTCGCAACTTACGATAGTTCTCAACCGAAGTAGCGGCAATATTGACATTCACACGCCTAATTGCGCCATTGCAATGCTTAATGGAGTATATCGTCTTGATTGACTCCAATATATAGTCGATCGGGGCGTAGTGCGGATGCTCGCCCGCTTCGATGGCGAGTCGCTTGTGCCCCATATCTTGGAGGGCTATCACCTCTTCACGAATCTCATCTTGGGTGAGCCGCCTTCTTGGAATAGTCTTATTTTTAAGGTGATAGGGGCAATAAACACACCCATTAACACAGTAATTCGAAAGATACAGAGGTGCAAACATCACTATTCGGTTGCCATAAAAGCGCCGCTTAATCTGCTCTGACAGAGCAAAAATCCTCTCTACAACCTCCCTATCCTCGCACTCCAACAGAGCGGCCGCCTCACGATGCGTCAGCCCCTTGCCCAAAGCCCCCTTTTGGATTATACGCTCAATTTCGACAAGATTTTTTGCACTATCTTTAGCACATTGCAGCGTATCCAAAATCTCTTGGTGCGCTATAAACTCCTCAGCTCTATTTGACTTTATATCATACATACTCCACCATTTTTAATCCATTTCACTATCGCCTCGTGCGTATGAAATATCATACCCAACCCCTTTCAATGTAGCACGAAGCATCTCGATGCCTTGCCCCGCCTCGCTACCAAACGCCGCCTTATTATCATATATTGCATACTTTTTGCGCACGCTCTGGGGGGTAAAGTTTGGCATTATGACATTCGCTCCTGCACTGACACCTCGTGCGTGCCCCATCTTATCCAGAGTTGCTAATGCCGTTGTTGAGGGTATCAACGCTTGGGGGTTTATCAACCTAAAAATCGAGATTAAGCGCAGAGTCAAATCGACACTCCCATCATTCGCCCCCGAAAATGGGGTTGCAGAGTGGGCGACGAATGGCCCTATGCCCACCATATGGGGGCGAAAGCGCTCGATGAACTCAATATCTTCGACAATATCTTCGATTGTTTGGTGTGGCGCCCCCACCATAAAGCCCGTACCCACCTGATAGCCAATCTGCTTTAGTGACTGCAAAGAGTCTACCCTACTGCCGAGTGAGAGCTCTTTAGGGTGCAATTTTGAGTATAGAGTAGGGTTAATACTCTCGTGACGAAGCAGATAGCGTGATGCACCTGACTCAAAAAAGCGTTCGTAAGATAGCTTTGAGCGCTCGCCAAGCGACAACGTAATTGCACAATCGGGGTATTTTGAGTGAATCGCACAGACCAAATCCGAAACCACATCATCCGAAAAAAAGGCATCCTCACCTCCCTGCAGAACAAAGGTTCGCAATCCCAAACGATACCCCTCGTCACAACACTCCAAAACCTCATCTTTCGATAGTCGATAGCACTCCGCCTTGAGATTACTTCGTCTAATACCGCAGTAGTAGCAGTCGTTGCGACAGTATGACGTTATCTCGATTAAGGCACGCAAAAAGATCAAGCGCCCGAAACACTCTTGAGCCCTCTCACGAGCTCTTTGGTGTAGATAGTCGATAGAGAGCATATCGCAAGAGGAGAGTATATCCAAATACCCCTCTTTTGGCAAACTACCCTCGCAAAAGAGCCTATCTATCCATCTGTGTATCATAGGTTTCACTCTGTTTTGCCAGTTCAACGGCAAACTGTTTTTTCGCCTTTGCGATGGCGTTATGCGACGATGGACCAGAGATGCAACCACCCTCACACGCCATAACCTCAATAAATTGAGATGGCGATTTACCCGTAACACCCATCACCTTCAACATATTCAAACTCTTCTTATCGATATTTGCCACCTGCATCACCTTAATATCCTTAGCGCCATCCTTTAAGTATGCCACAACAGCTGCCGAAACACCGCCAGCTTGGGCAAAGCCGTGCGCCTCACGTACCGAAGTGAAGGCCATCTTTTTGGGCTCGCAACTCTTCAGATCGATACCCTTAGCGCTAAATATTGAACCCAACTCCTCGAATGTCATAACAAAATCGACAGCCTCATCACGCTGAGCCTCACGATGTTTTGCCAAGCAGGGGCCAATAAATACAATCTTCGCATCGGGATACATTGCCTTCGCTCTGCGTGCCGTGTAGTACATCGGCGAGCCAGTGTGCGAGACGTATGGTTTAAGTTTTGGGATATGCTTCTCGACCAGCTCGATATAGGCTGGACAGCACGAAGTGGTCATAAATGGTTGCCCCTCAGCTATCTTCTCTATGAGCTCTTCAGCCTCATTTTTGACTGTATCCATCGCACCTTGCGCCACCTCGATGACATCGGCAAAGCCAATCGCCTTGATGGCGCCATAGACCTGCTCAGAGGGGGCATCATATTGACCCAAAATTGAGGGGGCGACAATCGCTACAACCTGCTGTTTATAGCGTATATTATACAAAATATCGAACACTTGCGAGAGCTCGAAAATTGCACCAAATGCACAGGCATTCATACACTTACCACAGAAGATACACTTTGTTTCATCGATTCTCTCAATACCATCTTCATCCTTACTGATAGCCTTCACGGGGCACGCCTCTTCGCACGGCACGGGAATATATACAATGGCGTGGTATGGACAGTTCTGCTTACATATTCCACAGTTTATGCACGCCTCGTGGTCGATCCACGCCTGCCCCGTTGCACGATTTACGTGCACCGCACGCTTCGGGCAGTGAACCTGACAACTACGTGCCGTACAACCACGACATAGATTTGTAACCTCATAATTGGTGTGAACACAGGCCGAACACGCCTCATCCACCACACACATAATACTATCTTTTTGCTTACCCTGCTTGGCACGATCCAGCGCCACACGTGCATACTCAGCTAAGGTCGTTAGCTCATCGGTCTCAGCCTCCATCGTAAGACCCAAAATCGGCAGGGTCTTATACTTCCAAACAGCCCTCTCTTTATGCACACAACAGCGCCCCGCGTGTGCCGATTTTCTGGGGCTAAGCTCGATGGGTAGGCGGTTTATCTTCTCGATGAGCTCGTGTTTAATCCACAGCTTAAGTAGCTCTGCCAACAGACGTTGGCGGACAATCATTATGTTGTTATTAAATGCCATAGGTAAAAATTATATCTGCGTATTGTGCAAATATAGCTAATTTTTACCAAATTTATCACATAAATAGGCAACAATAATGATATTTTTTAAAATTTCGCTCGCTCCATCTTCTCGGCTATCTGATCAGTGCATAGCTCCCCGATGCTCCCCTTGTGGGTGTGGTGTAGTTCGCCTAAGAAGGTAAAATTCCCATTCGCAACAGCCTCCCCAACAGCTCGATATGCATCTCTGAAGGGCACACCCTCAGCAACTTGTCGATTAACCTCTTCGACCGTGAAGAGATATTTATACCTCTCATCTGACAAGATATTCTCATCTACCGAGATATTTTCGAGCATATACAGAGCCATATCTAATGATGAGCGTAGAGCCTCAATGGATGGAAAGAGAACGTCTTTTAAGAGCTGGTAGTCACGATGATACCCCGTTGTCATATTTGTTGTCATCATCGCCATCTCGTTTGGTAGCGCCTGCACCCGATTGCACTTAGCACGTATAACCTCCCACACATCGGGGTTCTTTTTGTGGGGCATAATGCTCGACCCAGTGGTCAAGGCGTCAGGGAAGGATATAAAACCATAATTTGCAGATATATACAGACAACAATCACTCGCCAAGCGATTCAATGTCGAGGCTATCATCGCCATCGCCGACGCTAAAGCACGCTCAGCTTTACCACGCCCCATCTGTGCCGCTATCGAGTTGTAGTTTAGAGTATCGAAGCCCAACAAGGAGGTTGTCATATCCCTATCTAAGGCGAATGAGCTACCATACCCTGCCGCCGAACCTAACGGATTTTGGTTTACTATCATATGGGCGGCTCTGAGCATCTGCATATCATCCACTAGAGCTTCGGCAAAGGCACCAAACCACAATCCAAACGAAGATGGCATCGCAACTTGGGTGTGGGTATAGCCGGGCATCAACACTTCTTTATGCTCCTCGCTAAGGCGTTGTAAATGAGCGAAGAGTGCCATAACGCCATCTCGTAACTCAGCACACTCCGAACGCAAAAAGAGCTTAATATCGACTGCCACCTGATCGTTGCGAGAGCGCCCAGCGTGTATCTTCTTACCCACATCGCCCAAGCGCTCGGTTAGCATCAGCTCGACCTGAGAATGTATATCCTCAACGCTATCCGAGAGTCTGAATTCGCCCTGCTCGATACTCTTTAGAATCTCATCTAAGCCTCTTTGCAGAGCCTCGTTCTCCTCTTGGGTCAATAGCCCAATTGAGCATATCATCGCTGCGTGCGCCTTACTGCCCTCAACATCGTAGCGCGCAAGCAGCATATCTAGCTCACGATCATTGCCTACGGTAAACTCCTCAACACGTTGGGTGGCATCTACACCCTTACTCCATAAAGTTGCCATACTATATATTTTCGATAAATTTTATATAACCTTGAATTGCATCCGCAAGCTCACTTATGAGCACATACTCATCCGCACGGTGGCTACGTTGTGAATCGCCCGCCCCCATCTTCACGGCTGGAATTGAGCCCAAACATACCCAATCGGATGTCGTGGGCGAGATATAGGTCGCTATGCCACACCTCTCGATGGCACCCATCAACACACTATCGGTGGGGGTTGCCGAAGCTCTATTTTTGAGGTTGCGAGCCGTGAGTCGGCTCTTAGTTTGGGACTGCAAAATCTGTAAAATCTCCTCATTTGTATAGCAATCCGTCGGACGGCAATCAATAGTGAAGTGCGCCTTATCGGGCACAATATTGTGCTGTGTACCCGCCTTAAAGCAGGTGACAGTTATCTTCGTTCGACCCATCGTAGGGGATATTTTAGGCAGTTCAAAGCATCGCAATGCCGCCACATCATCTAAAGCTACATAGAGCGCATTAACACCCGTAGAGTGCGCTGCGTGGGCACTTTCGCCCTCTGCACAGCCATCTATGACCAACAATCCTCGCTCGGCAATGGCTGCTCGCATCCCCGTAGGCTCGCCCACAATCGCCATATCGGGAAGCGCCTCTTGAGATAGCTTCGCCACAACGGCACGCATACCCCCATCGCCCGAGCGCTCCTCTTCAGCACACAAAGCCAATAGAATATTGAGCTTCACATCATCACGCTTTGCCAAATAGAGAAACGCCTCGACCATCGCCACCAACGATGCCCCATCGTCATTTGCCCCCAATCCATATATAGCTCCATCACGCTCTTGTGGCGTGTGCGGCTCGAACGAATAGCCCTCACAAGGGGGCACGGTATCCAAATGTGCCGTGAGCATCAATGTTGGCAAACCCTCACGCTTTGGTGTTGATAACAATAAGTTGTTGTATAGGCGCTCAACATCAACGCCAACACACTCACGCTCTATCCTATCACACAGATAGTTATATAAAAAATCTGAAGCCTCGCCCTCCTCAGAAGTGTAGGATGGAATTGCTATCAATTCCTTGAGCAACGCAACAGCTTGTGAGGTATGTTGTTCTATATTTATCATCTTTTGATAGTTGTTTGGGTTATATTTAGCAGGTTACGAGCGTGTTTGATAATCACCTCACAAACGCCACCATCGAGCGCTGCAAAGGCGTTATCCAACTTAGGCAACATACCATCCTTGACCACCTTATCACCCTTTAGAGTGGCATAAATATCGGGGGTTATCTCACTTATTAGCTCTTCGTTAGAGTCCAAAACACCATCCTTTTCGAAGCAGTAGACCAAACGCACGGCATACTTTTCTGCCATCGCCACCGCCACCACCGATGCCACCGTATCGGCATTGGTATTTAGCAGCGAGCCGCTGACATCGTGTGTCAAAGCGCAAAATATTGGCGTTATGCCCCCATCGAGCAACTTATCCAAAAGTTGAACATTTACCCCACTGGGCAGAACATCCCCCACAAAGCCCCAATCGATAGGGTTAGCCTTACGTTTTGTGGCACGAATTGCGTTGCCATCCGCCCCCGAAAGACCTAAGGCGTTACACCCCTTAGCCTGCAACTTAGCCACTAACCCCTTATTGATTAAACCGCCATAGACCATCGTCACAACATCTATCGTCTTGCTATCTGTAATACGACGACCATCGTGCATCTTAACCTCGATACCCATCGTATTGAGCAGTTGCGAGGCCACTTTGCCACCCCCGTGCACCAACACTTTAGCACCCTGCAAGGCACTAAAATCGGCTACAAAACGCTCCAACGCCTCTGCATTGTCGATTACATTACCCCCAATCTTAACTACTGTTAATGGCTCCATCGTTGGCTATAAATTTTTGAGTATTGTTTTAATCACTGCCTGCGCTGACACAACACGATTTGCCGCCTGCTTGACAACCAACGACCTATCGCTATCAATCACCCCATCCGAGACAATCATATTGCGCCTAACGGGTAGACAGTGCATAAAATATGCATTGGCAGTTAGTGCCATCTTCTCCTCATCGACCATCCACGCCCTATCTGTCGATAGCACCTTGCCATAGTTTTCGGCCTCATACGCACTCCAATTCTTGGCATAGATGAAATCAGCACCCTCGAATGCCTTGCGTTGATCATACTCGATTGTTGCCCCACGAGTGAACTCCTCGCTAAGCTCATACCCCTTTGGGTGGGTCACAACAACATCGTAGTCTGCCGCCACCGACCACTGCACAAATGAGTTGGCTACCGCTTGCGGCAGTGCTCTGGGGTGTGGTGCCCACGTAAGAACAACCTTCGGGCGGGGCTTTTGCTTATGCTCCTCGATTGTCACAAAATCGGCAAAGCTCTGAAGCGGGTGCCCAGTCGCCCCTTCGAGGCTTACGACGGGCTTGCCTGCCAATGCAACAAATTGATTTATAACCGTTTCAGCATAATCCGCCGCTCTATCTTTCAACCCCGCAAAGCTCCTCACACCTATAATATCGCAATAGGATGCCATAACTGGGATGGCATCCAAAATATGCTCGGGTTTGTCCGAATCCATCACAACGCCACGCTCGGTCTCCAACTTCCAAACACCCTCATTAATATCCAGCACAATAACGTTCATTCCCAGATTCATCGCCGCCTTTTGTGTACTTAGGCGTGTACGCAACGAAGAGTTGAAAAATATTAAGAGCATCGTTTTGTTGCACCCTAACTCTTGATCCGTATATGGATTTTGCTTCACATACTTAGCCTCTTCAAGTGCGCTTTTCAGTGACTCAACATCTTTTATTGATAGAAAATTTCTCATCTTTTTATACAATTTTTAAACGCATCAATAAATTCATCAATCTCAGTGCGTGTTATTGTTAATGGTGGTAGCAGGCGAATAGTATTTTTACCTGCAACACCCGTAAATATCTTATATTCAGATAGTAGCTTTGCACGAACATCCTCATATCCCTCTGCCATATCGATGCCCAGCATCAAGCCTCGACCTCGAATTTCACTAATTGCTTTGCCCTCGCCACAATACTCACTTAGGCGCTCGGCGATATATTGTCCCATCGCACGAGCATTCTCTTGTAAGTCTGTCTCACAAATCACATCCAAGACCGCAATCGCCCCCGAAACCGAGAGGTGGTTGCCCCCGAAGGTGCTCCCCAACTGCCCCGACCACGCCTCAATCTCAGGCGAGATGATAACACCCCCGATGGGCAAACCATTCGCCATACCCTTAGCTATGGTCACAATATCGCCTCGCACACCAGCCGCTTGGTGGGCAAAGAACTCTCCCGAGCGGGCATAACCGCACTGTATCTCATCAAAGATGAGCATCGTTGCGTTGGCACGACAGAGCTGTGCAATTATTTGCAGGTACTCTGTCGAGAGCTCATATATCCCCGCCACGCCCTGAATTGGCTCTACGATAAAGGCGGCATACTCACCCGTTTTCAGCTCTCGCTGAGCACTCTCGATGCAGTTCGCATCGATGAATGTTACATTGCCATTCTTATTCAGCGACGCCTGCAATCGCTCATTATCGGTCGCCTCAACGGCGGCACTCGTTCGACCGTGAAACGCACCTCGCAGTGCCAACACTCGCTTGCGCCCCGTATGATAGGATGCCAATTTGAGGGCATTCTCATTCGCCTCAGCACCGCTATTGCACAGAAACAGCGAGTAGTCAGCATATCCACTCATCTCTCCCAATCTCCTCGCCAACTCACACTGTAAAGGGTTCTGCACCGAGTTGGAGTAGAAACCCAAACGTGCCACTTGGCTCTGCACACGCTCAACATATCGAGGATGGGAGTGACCTATAGAGATTACAGCGTGACCGCCATACATATCTAAATACTCCACCCCCTGTCTATCCCAAATTCGGCACCCTTCGCCCCTAACGGGCTCAACCGCCATTAGCGGATATACATCATATAGCTCCATTTCTAAAAGGCGTTAGCTTTAAGGCTCAGACCAGCACGCTGTCCGAAGCCCAACATCAAATTCATACACTCCACAGCCTGCCCTGCTGCCCCCTTTACGAGGTTGTCAATTACGCTTGTAATATGCAGATAGCCATTGTGATACTCCAAGTGCAGCAGACACTTATTTGTATTTACAACCTCCTTCATACTCACCGCCTTTTGCGATAGGTGCACAAAGGGCGAAGATGCATAGTAGCTCTCGAAGAGCTCATACGCCTCATCGAGCACTCCATCATATTTTGTGTAGATGCTGGCAAAAATTCCACGAGCAAAGTCGCCACGAATCGGCACAAAATTTATCTGTGGCACATCTGCACCCATTAAAACACCCAGATGCAGAGCAATCTCACCCAAGTGTTGGTGCGTAAAGTTCTTATATATCGAGACATTATCGGTGCGATAGCTAAAGTGTGTTGTAGCGGATGGATTTTTGCCCGCCCCAGTCGAGCCAGTGAGTGCTGTGATGTGAATATCTTCACTCAAAAGCTTCGCCTTAGCCATCGGTGCCAAAGCCGTCTCGATAGCCGTTGCAAAGCAGCCCGGATTTGCGATATTGTGCGCCGCCGCAACCTCGCTACGGAACGAATCGACAAGCCCATACTGAAAATCACGCCCCGCATAGTGAGGCTCCAAACGAAAGTCATTGCCCAAGTCGATAACTCGGCACCTCTCAGGCAGTGGATTTTTATCCAGAAACTCCTTCGAGAGTCCGTGCCCTAAAGCCAAAAATAGTACGTCAGGCTCTCCCACACTATCGGTAAAGCAGAGCTCTGTATCGCCCACCAAGTCACGATGCACATCAGCTATGGGTGTACCCACCTGCGATGAGCTCAGCGCATTTATCTTCGCCACCGAAGGGTGAAAAATCAATATACGCAACAGCTCGCCTGCCGTGTAGCCAGTACTTCCCGCAATCGACACCTCGATTTTATTACTCATTCTCCTCAACTTTGTTAAGTGAATAGTAGATTTTGAGCGGATTTGCCAAGACCTTCGTAAAGCCAACAACATCACGCCCCGAGAAGGATTTATTTATCTCGCCATAGTCGCCAAACGATGAGTTCATCATATCAAAGGGCGAAGAGCACCCCAAAACCAAAAAGCTATATGGACGCAACAGAACCTCCACCTCGCCCGTCACGTTGCGCTGTGTGGAGTCCAAAAATTGCTCCATATCACGCATCGTAGGGTCAAGGTACTGCGCCTCGTGCATCATCTGACCATACGAGGTAGCGATGAGCTCCTTCCAGTATAGTTGCCCTTTGACCAACGTGTGCTTCTCTAAGGTGTGGTGCGCCTTGATGATAATCAGTGGCGATGCGGCCTCAAAGCCGACCCTACCCTTTAGCCCGATAATCGTATCGCCAACGTGCATATCACGCCCTATACCATAGGGTGCAGCTATAGCCTCGATGCGCTCTATAACCTCGATGGGCGTTAGCTTTTCGCCATTGAGCGACATAGGCTCGCCACACTCAAAACCAATCCGTATTGTCTGCTCGCCAGTTTTCGTAGCCTTTATAGGATATGCCTCTTCGGGCAGGTAGCCGTCAGATGATAGGGTCTCAACACCACCGATGCTTGTACCCCAAACACCTTGATTGATAGAGTATTTACTCTTCTCCCAGCTAAAATCAAAGCCACACTTTACCAAATAGTCAATCTCATCCTTACGGCTCAGTTGCAGCTCACGAATTGGGGCTATAATCTCAATCTCGGGCGCCAAAATCTCAAAGACAATATCAAATCGCACCTGATCATTGCCCGCACCAGTCGAACCGTGCGCCACAGCATCGGCACCCACCTCACGTGCAAAATTCAACACCTCCATCGCCTGAAACACACGCTCTGAGCTAACAGATAGTGGATAGGTCGAATTTTTGAGTATATTACCATAAATCAAGTACTTAATACCCTTTTCATAGTAGGTCTGAACAGCATCCACACACCTGTGCGATGTTGCTCCCAAAGCCAGAGCTCGCTGCTCAATTTGGGCACACTCCTCTGCCGAAAAGCCACCAGTGTTTACAACAACCGTGTGCACCTCCAAGCCCTTTTCGTGCTTTAGATAGGGGACACAAAACGAGGTATCTAAACCTCCGCTAAATGCCAATACAACTCTCTTTTTCATATCTCTATTTTTTAATATTTAACAAATTTTTAAGTGGATAAAAGAACTCTTTAAGCGCCCCAACACGAGTTCGTTTCTGCTTTTCGGGGTCAATTTCGACCTGTGTAACGTGCTTTAGCTTCGACTTTGGACGCCTGATTTTTGGGTTATACAGCAGGGCATAACATAGACACATCTTATAGTCGTTGCGCTTCAAAATATCGACATTGCGGCAGGTATCGCACCCAGCCCAAAATTCGGGATCATCCGTGAGCTCAGAGAATGTTACGGGGTGGTAGCCCAACTCCGTATTGAGCTTCATCACGGGCAGACCCGTCGTGATACTAAAAATCATAGCGTTAGGATAGAGTTTGCGTGATAACTCAAAGATATTGACCTTAATGGCACGTGCCAAGCCCGTCTTGCGAAACTTATGCGCCACAACCAACCCCGAGTTGGCAACAAACTGCGAGTGTCCCCAACACTCGATATACGAAAAACCCGCCAGCTCGCCCTCTTCACTCAGAGCGATTACTGCCTTGCCCTCCTCAATCTTCTGCGTTATATACTCAGGTGTACGCTTGGCAATACCCGTTCGGCGCTCCTGTGCCGAGATGATGTATAGTTCACAAATTGCATTGGCAAAATGTACGTGTGATGAGGTAGCGATATAGATATTAACTTTCATCCCAATAGATGTAACTAAATAGGCTTTTATGCCCTAAAAAATTATACGTTCCGTGTGATTTTTGCCCTCCGTCGAGGCTCGAGGTTGCATTGCAACCAAATGAAAATAGCGTGCAGTACCTTGATTTGTAGAGTTAGCTCTAAACCAAAGTAACAACACGCAACAGTCGTCGTAGACGTGCATTGATGTGTGGAGTATGACTCAGCTCCACCCCTGCTTTTTGATATTGCATCGGTGCAAAGGTAGAAATTTTTTCCGAAAAATGTAGCTATTTTTATGATTTTTTACAAAATTCCGAACCCACCATCAAAATTAAGATTGAAATATTACATAAAATGGTAACTTTGTGCCTTTCACAAAAAAGAGGACACGATGAGAGTAGCAATCATAGGGGGTGGAGCGGCAGGATTCTTCGCTGCAATAAATATCAAGGAGCAAAACCCAAAGGTGGATGTCACAATTTTGGAGGGCAGTGACAGACCTCTGGCAAAGGTGCGCCTATCGGGTGGCGGGAGGTGCAATCTGACCAACACTTTTGAGGGCACAAGCTCCCTTTCAAAGCTCTATCCACGTGGCGAGCGCCTTATTGCACGCCTCTTCAAGCGCTTTGACCATAGCGACACCATTAGCTGGTTCGAAGAGCGTGGCGTGAGGTTAGTCGCCCAAGAGGATGGGTGTGTATTCCCACGCTCGCAACGCTCGGATGAGATAATTGAGACCTTCGCTCGCCTATGTTATGAGTTAGGCGTTAAGATTGTGATGCGCTCTCGAGTCGAGGCAATTAGGCGCATCAATGGCGGTTTTGAGCTCAATACTGCATCACAAACTCTCAACTTTGATAGGGTCATCGTCACAACGGGTGGTTCGCCCAACCCGAATGGCTACTCGATGTTCGATTCACTAAGCGTTGAGATTATAGAGCCTAAGCCCTCGTTGTTTTCGCTCAAAATTGCCAATAGCCCACTCACCGATTTGATGGGTGCTGTCGCTGAGAGGGCTTTTGCGAGCGTTGTAGGCACCAAATTTCGGGGCGAAGGGGCACTGCTCATAACACATTGGGGCGTGAGTGGACCTGCTACGTTATGTCTATCGTCTTATGCTGCCCGCCACCTTGCCGATGTTGATTACGCCTGTCAAATATCTATAAATTGGGTAGGTGTGTCGAATGAAGATAAGATTAAGGAGCAGCTACAACATATCGCACGTGAGGATAGCCGCAAACAGATTGGCTCGATACGCCCTTATGGCTTACCAACACGTCTTTGGCACCATATCCTGCAACGTGGCGCCATCAACGCCTCGACACGCTGGGGTGAGGTACCACAAAAGACCCTCAACACTATCGTCCGCACGCTCAGTGGCGACATATACACCTGCGTTGGGCGTTCGCAACACAAAGAGGAGTTTGTCACATCGGGCGGTGTTGCCCTTTCGTCAATTAACCCCAAAACCTTAGAGGCAAAAGGGTGCGAGGGGTTATATTTCGCTGGCGAAGTGCTCGATATTGATGCCGTAACGGGAGGTTACAATCTGCAGGCGGCTTGGACAACTGCCTATACGGTCGCCCAGAGCATCGCATCGGAGGAAGAGTAGCAACAATACGTTAATCTTTACGTGTCGTCATTGCGGGCTTGATCCGCAATCTCAACATCTTTTATTAGTTCCTTCAAGAGATTGCGGGTCAAGCCCACAATGACGGATGTGCTATTTTAGCTCTTAGTAAATATTTATGAATTTTTGTGCATCGTGAAGGCTCTCAAACCGCAGCATACCGACAGTATGTGAGGATTTGAGGGTCGAGAGATGTGCAAAAAATGGGCTGTTAGGCACGCTCGCAAAAAAAATAGGGCGCAATCTCGCTATAACCCACACAAAAAAGGGGCACCTATCGGCACCCCCTTCAATATTCTGTTCTGCTCGAAGGATTACTCCTCAGATGCAGTAACACTTAGCTTGATTGTAGCCTTAACATCTTTGTGTAGGCGTACTGTTGCCTCATACTCGCCAACAGTCTTGATGCCATCCACAGCGATTAGCTTGCGCTCAACTGTAACACCTTTAGCTGCCAAAGCCTCAGCAACGTCAGCCGATGTAACAGTACCGAATAGCTTACCATCCTCAGCCTTAACAGCGAATTGAAGTGGTAGGTTTGCGATTGTCTCAGCCAAAGCCTGAGCATCAGCAAGAATCTTAGCATCCTTGTGTGCACGCTGGCGTAGGTTCTCCGCCAAGACCTTTTTCGCTGATGCAGTAGCTGACTTAGCGTAGCCTTGAGGAATCAAGAAGTTGTTTGCATAACCCGGCTTAACGTTTACGATCTCGTTAGCGTAGCCAAGATTGTCGATATCTTTGATAAGAATTATTTCCATTTTTTCTGCTCTTTATTATTTCATACAATCTGTACGAATGGCAGAATTGCAAGGTGACGAGCACGCTTAACGGCCTGCGCAACCTTCTTCTGATACTTCTGAGAGGTACCTGTAAGACGACGTGGAAGTATCTTACCCTGCTCGTTTAGGAGTTTCTTTAGGAACTCACCATCCTTGTAATCAACGTATTTGATGCCCGCTCTTTTGAAACGGCAATACTTCTTCTTCTTAACGTCTACCGAAACTGGGTTTAGGTAGCGAATCTCTGACTGTGGTCTGTTGTTCTCTTGTGCCATAGTTTACTCCTCCTGCTTATTAGAAAGTTTTGCACGACGCTTCTCTGCATACTCAACAGCGAATTTGTCCTGCTTAAAAGTTAAAAATCTGATCACACGCTCGTCACGACGGAATTGTGTTTCAAGTGTGTTGATGATTGTGCCCTCACCAGTAAACTCAACAAGGAAATAGAACCCAGTAGTCTTCTTCTGAATAGGGTATGCAAGCTTCTTCAAGCCCCACGACTCTCTATTCACAATTTGACCACCGTTCTCGGTTATTACGCCTTGGAATTTGTCAGCCACCTCCTGCACCTGCTCGTCAGAAAGAACTGGTGTGACAATGAAAACGGTTTCGTAATTGTTCATAATAATTTATTAAATTAAATGTTTTTACCCTTTTTAGGGTGTGCAAAGGTAGAAATAATTTCTGAAATAAAAAACAAATGGAGGATTTTATTGAAAATATCAAAAAATTAGGGCAGTTTCTCAACCACCCTAATTTTATTTATCTTATTTTGAGCTTTAAGTTATTGAGTAAGGCTCTATTAAGCAACCCCACTCATACGCAGCAGAGTTTGTATCGGAATTCAGTTTTGGGGCATCGTGAAAGAGTTGAAAGCGCAGTTTACTCGAGTAAATGAGCATTGCAACTCTGAGGGATGTACCAAAAATGTTTTCGAGACAAGCTCGCACTCCAATTAGCCTAAGAAGGATAACAGAATTCCCGCCGCCACTGCCGACCCAATAACACCCGCCACGTTTGGTCCCATAGCGTGCATCAAAAGGAAGTTTGACGAATCGGCCTTCTGACCTTCAGACTGCGATACACGTGCCGCCATCGGAACTGCCGAAACACCTGCCGAACCGATAAGTGGGTTAATCTTCTTACCCTCCGAAGAGAATAGGTTGATTAGCTTAGCGAACATAACTCCACCAGCTGTACCCATAGCGAATGCCACGATACCCAAGACCATAATACCCAAAGTGCGCATATTGAAGAACGCCTCAGCAGTAGCAGTAGCGCCAACCGTTAGCCCTAAGAAGATGACAACGATGTTCATCATCTCGTTCTGTACCGTCTTGGTTAGACGATCCACAACGCCCGACTCCTTCATCAGATTACCCAGCATTAAGCAGCCCACCAATGGCGTAGCGCTTGGCAACAGCAGAGCGATGATGATTGTGATGGCTATGGGGAAGATAATCTTCTCGGTCTTAGATACTGGACGCAACTGGCTCATCTTGATTTGACGCTCCTTTTTAGAGGTCAAAAGGCGCATAATAGGTGGCTGAATAACAGGCACCAGAGCCATATATGAGTATGCCGCAACAGCGATAGGCCCCAAAAGCTCGGGAGCCAACAACGATGTTAGGTAGATCGATGTCGGTCCATCGGCACCACCAATGATGGCGATTGAGCCAGCCTCATTAGGGGCAAAACCTAAGGCGTAGGCACCCAAGAATGTTAGGAAGATACCCACCTGCGCCGCTGCACCCAACAGAAAGCTCTTGGGGTTGGCGATAAGTGGTCCGAAGTCGGTCATCGCACCCACACCTATAAATATAAGGCAGGGGTAGATACCCAACTTAACACCCAAATATAGGTAGTCCAACAGACCCGCCTCATCCACGAAGCTATCCCAATGAACGTGACCGCCAGCGAATAGATCCGAGTGGAACATATTGGCTAAAGGTAGGTTGGTGAGCAACATACCAAAGGCGATAGGGAGTAACAACAACGGCTCGAACTTATACTTAATAGCCAACAAGAGTAGCAGTAACGCCACACCTATCATCGCCACATTTGCCCAATCCATATTATTCACAATAGCCGATATACCCATAGATTCAACAAATCCGAGCAGGCTATCTGTGATAAATGATCCTGATGTTAATGCTTTTAACATAATCTTGCTTATTCTATAACGATTAGAGTATCACCCTCCATAACTGTTGCACCTTGCTGTACGGCAATCTGCTTTACGGTACCTGTAATGTCGCTATCGATGTTATTCTCCATCTTCATAGCCTCCAAAATAAGTAGGGTTTGACCTGCCGAGACCTTATCGCCTACCGCAACATTAATCGTAGTGACTGTTCCGGGTAGTGGGCAGCGCACGGCGTGACCCCCAGCAACTGCAGCGGCCTTTGGCGCAGAGGCAGCAGGAGCTGCAAGTGGCGCAGCAGGAGCAGGCGCAACGGGCGTAATTGCCGCCACCGACTCGCCTGTCGACAAAGGAGCAACTTGAGGCTTAGAGGCAGATACCACCTTCTCGCCCTCGATCTCAACCTCGAACATTTCGCCATTTACCACAACACGTGCTGTGGTTGAGTTTTCGTTAAGTGTGTCGATTTGGACAGTATAGCTATGTCCATTAATCTTTAATGAATAGTCTTTCATATTTTTATTATCTTTTATCAGGAAGTTGGGTTAAACCGTGAATTTTTGAGTTCCAAGGCGAGTATGCTCTCTTGATGTTGAGGATTGTAATCACTTCGGACTCTCTGTCGTGAATCTCACGTTTGTAGAGCTTTAGAGCTGTTGCGATGGCAGCAATCTGCTCATCGCTGATGATTGGCTCGGCTGCCACTGGCTCGGCAGCAGGGTTAATGATGAGTGGGCGTGAGTTTCTAATACCAATACCAAACATCTTCATCACAAATACCAAGCCCACCAACACCACAACGACCAAACCGAAGCCCACTAACGCTATGGATAGCATCTCCGACCAGCCCCAACTGTTTGTTATATTCAATACATTTATCATATCAAAAAGCTATTATAAAGGTATATTAGAGTGCTTCTTAGCGGGATTTTGCAGACGCTTAGTAGCCAACGACTGTAGGGCACGTATCACACGGAAACGTGTGTTGCGAGGCTCGATTACATCGTCAATATAGCCATAGCGAGCAGCGTTGTAAGGGTTCGAGAACTTCTCGTTGTACTCAGCCTCCTTCTCGGCAACGAATTTAGCCTTCGCCTCAGCCCCCTCGATTGCCGAAAGCTCCTTACCATAAAGCACCTCAACGGCGCCACTTGCGCCCATCACTGCAATCTCGGCAGCTGGCCAAGCGTAGTTAATATCGCCACGAATGTGCTTAGATGACATCACGATATATGCACCACCATACGCCTTACGAAGCGTAACGGTAACCTTTGGAACGGTCGCCTCGCAATATGCAAATAGTAGCTTTGCGCCGTGTGTGATTACGCCACCATACTCCTGCGATGTACCCGGAAGGAATCCCGGAACATCCACCAACGTTAGGATTGGAATGTTGAAGGCGTCACAGAAGCGCACGAAGCGTGCAGCCTTACGTGAGGCGTTCGAGTCTAATACACCCGCCATATATTTAGGCTGATTGGCGATAATACCAACCGATTGACCATTAAAACGAGCAAAGCAGGTTATGATATTCTTAGCAAAGCCTGCTGCCGACTCCAAAAATTCGCCCGAATCGACAATCGAACGGACAACATCCAACATATCGTATGGTTTGTTAGCCTGATCGGGGATAATCTCGTTTAGCGACTCATCTAAGCGTGTAATGCTATCTGTGCAGGCAGCCAATGGAGCATCCTCCATATTGTTCTGCGGCATATACGAGATGAGCTTGCGGATAAGCTGTAGACCCTCCTCCTCGCTATCAACGGCAAACTGTGCAACTCCCGAACGTGTGGTGTGCATCAAGGCTCCACCCAACTGCTCCTGAGTTACATCCTCGCCCGTCACGGTCTTCACAACCTTAGGGCCTGTGAGGAACATATTTGAGCTCTCCTTCTTCATAATGATGAAGTCGGTCAAGGCTGGCGAGTATACCGCACCACCTGCACAAGGGCCAAAGATAGCTGAGATTTGAGGAATCACACCCGACGACATTACGTTACGCTGGAAGATATTTGCGTAACCTGCCAAGGCGTTCACACCCTCCTGAATACGTGCGCCACCCGAGTCGTTGATGCCGATACAAGGCGCTCCATTGCGAAGAGCCATATCCATAACCTTACAGATCTTATCCGACATCGAGAGTGATAGCGAACCCGCTGTCACTGTAAAATCTTGAGCTGCAACATATACCAAGCGCCCCTCGATTGTTCCATAACCAGTCACTACACCATCGCCAAATGTGTGGCTGCGCTCCATACCGAAGTCGTAGCAGCGGTGCGTAACGAACATATCAAACTCCTCGAAGCTACCCTCATCAAGTAGCATTGTGATACGCTCACGAGCTGTATATTTGCCCTTTGCGTGTTGTGCATCAATTCGCTTTTGGCCGCCACCAAGACGTGCCTTTTCACGATTCTCGATCAACTTGCTGATCTTACTCTTAATTTCGCTCATAAAAGTATAATTGTTTATTCTATTTGTTCTTATTCTCGCAAAGCTCCGTTAGGACACCTTGAGTCGATTTTGGGTGCAAAAATGCGATTGTCAAACCCTCAGCACCCTTGCGTGGGGTCTTGTCGATTAGGCGCACGCCCTTCGCCTCAGCGTCGGCCAACTGCTCCTCGATGCCCTCGCAAGCAAGAGCCATATGGTGGAAACCGACACCTCGTGTCTCGATGAACTTAGCCACTGTCGATTCGTCAGATGTTGGCTCCAAAAGTTCGATTTTGGTCTGGCCAAGCATAAAGAATGCTGTGCGCACCTTTTGATCTGCCACCTCCTCGATAGCGTAACATTTTAGACCCAATACTCCCTCCCAGTAGGGGATTGCCTCGTCGAGACTCTTCACGGCGATGCCAATGTGCTCAATATGAGAAACTTTCATAGCGTAAATTTATTAATGTTATTATGTTGTTATATTTAAAATCGTTTGAACACACAAAGATAGGGTAATCTTTCACAATAGCCAAAGAATTAACCACAAAATATCTCAAAAAATGAGTTTTTGCACCAATTTTTGCTCTTTGGTCAAAGTTGTAAAAATGCAAATGTGGATAGAGTATTCGGATTTTTACAAAAAAAACACTACCTTCGCTTTTTAACCAGCTCAGATTAAGTTATGAAAAAAGTGGCACTTATCTTGATATTTATAGCTCTTGGAGGCATACACGCCTCTATGGCTCAAAGCATTATAATCGGCAGTAAGGCACCCGAGATAAAGCCTACGGCGTGGCTCAACAACAACAAAGCGCAGAGTGCCGATTTGACCTATGTCGAATTTTTTGTTGCTAACGACAACGCCTCGACCGCCTCGCTGGATCGACTCCAAGAGCTGAGTGTGGCAATGGGCAATAGCATTCAGATTATAGTTGTTGCCAAGGGCAAAACAGAGGATATTTCATCAAAGCTAAAGGGTTACCTATCGCCTCAAATTGCTGTTGCTATCGACCCCGAGGGGGCGATTTTCAAGAGCTATGGGGTTAGCTACCTACCCTTTGGGGTACTCTTGGATGACAAACATCGCTCGCTGTGGCTGGGCAACTCAAATCTTCTCACTGAGAGTCAAATTAATAAAATTATCAATTAATATAGTATGGCGACTAAGTTCGAGTTGAAACACTTTGAAGATGAGCATATTGAGGCGCACCCAACGAGCGCCCTCAACGTGACACGTGGCGTTACGGAGCAAAGAATCGTAAACCCACACTTCAAGCGCCACAGAAAGCGTGAGCTATCGACCCAAGAGTATCTTGACGGTATTCTTAGTGGCGATATTACCATCCTCTCGCAAGCCATAACACTTATCGAGAGCAACAATCCACACCACTTCGCTCAAGCCCAAGCCATTATCAATGGGTGTCTACCCTATGCTGGCAAGTCGATTCGTATCGGAATTACGGGCGTACCGGGTGCTGGCAAATCGACCTTTATCGAGGCGATTGGCACGATGGTCACGCACGACAAGCACCGCCTTGCCGTATTGGCTATCGACCCATCCTCAGAGCGCAGTGGCGGCTCGATTCTGGGCGATAAGACACGTATGGAATCACTCACAGTAAATGATAGGGTCTTTATCCGCCCCTCGCCTTCGGCAGGTTCGTTGGGTGGCGTGGCACGCAAGAGTCGTGAGACAATCATCTTGTGTGAAGCGGCAGGTTTTGATGTAATATTTATCGAAACTGTGGGTGTTGGGCAGTCTGAAACCGCCGTACACTCTATGGTTGATATATTTATGTTGCTGCAAATTGCTGGCGCTGGCGATGAACTTCAGGGCATCAAGCGTGGCATTATGGAGATGGCAGATTTGATGGTAATAACAAAGGCGGATGGCGACAACGTTCACCGTGCTGAGTTGGCTCGAGTGCAGTTTCAGAGCGCCCTGAGGCTATTTCCTCGCTCAGCATCCGAGTGGGAGAGCCGTGTATACACCTGCTCTTCGACCGACAAAACGGGGCTCGGCGAGGTGTGGAGCGGAGTGGAAGAGTATATCGCCCACGTAAAAGAGAATGATCACTTCACACACAACCGCAACCACCAAAATAGGTATTGGATGTATGAGAGCATCGATGAGGCGTTGCGCAGTAGTTTCTACCAAAACACCGAAATCAAAGAGGCGCTAAAGCGATATGAAAAGGAGCTAAGCGCTGGCACCACGACATCATTTGTCGCTGCAAGTGAGCTTTTGAATAGCTACTTTAAAGAGAGCTTATAGTGCGCCGCCTCGACAAGAGATTAGATTGCATAAAGGGGCAACTCTACACCTCTTGCCCGCTGTTGTAGTCCTATATCTTATGTAAATTGTAGCTCTTTGCCAACCCCCCTTCAGAGGTTTCACGGTAGATGCTTGGCAGGTCGTGACCCGTTTCGTTCATAACCTCAACAACACGGTCAAAGCTCACCAAGTGCGAGCCATCAGATAGCGTAGCGTAGATATTGGCATCCAAAGCTCTCGCCGCCGCTATCGCATTGCGTTCAATGCAGGGGACCTGAACCAGACCGCACATTGGATCGCAAGTTAAGCCCAGATGGTGCTCTAAGCCCATCTCTGCAGCGTACTCAATCTGCGACGGCGTACCTCCGAATAGCTGGCAAGCAGCTGCAGCACCCATAGCGCAGGCAACACCCACCTCACCTTGACAACCAACTGCCGCCCCCGAAATCGAAGAGTTGGTCTTGACAATATTACCAAACAGAGCTGCCGTTGCCAAAGCTCGCAAGATACGTATCCTCAAGAAGTTACGAGATGTAGATAGGTGGTACAAAACCGATGGTACAACACCGCTCGAACCGCACGTTGGGGCGGTCACAACATCTCCGCCCGACGCATTCTCCTCAGACACAGCTAAGGCATAGGCGTAGACCAGAGCACGTGAGCGTAGGGAGTCGGTATAGCTCTTGCTCTTCACAAAATATGTACTCGCCTTGCGTGCAACCTTCAACCCACCGGGCAGAACCCCATCGTTGTTGAGTCCACGCTCAACCGAGTCGCACATAGATGTCCAAATACCATCCAAGAAGTCCCAAATCTCCTTACCCTCACAATCCTCGACATACTCCCAGTAGGTCTTACCCTCACGGTAGCACCAATCCTTAATTTCAGATATTGTAGTCATAGGGTATACGCTCTTTTTTTGAGTGTCGGCACCACTCTCATCGACAATCGTGCCACCACCAACGCTATATACCGTCCACTCGTCAATCACCTCGTCCCCCTTGAACGCCTCAAATAAGATCCCATTTGGGTGGAAGGGCTTAACAACATCGGCTCGCCAAAGAATCTGCGTTGGAGCCACACTCTCCAATACAGATAAGATAGCAACATCTGTCAAGTGACCCTTGCCCGTAGCGGCAAGCGACCCATATAGTGTTACACGAAACGAATCGACACCCTTGCAGCGCTCTGCAAAGATCCTTGCCGCCAACTTCGGCCCCATAGTATGGCTACTCGATGGCCCGCTACCAACTTTATACAACTCTCTGATTGACTCCATAAATATCTACTTTATGATTAACTCTCAAAATATTAGTGATGCGTTAAAGCTCCTACCACGTCATTGCGGGCTTGACCCGCAATCTCAACGCTCTAATTGTCAGCTATTTTTATGAGATTGCGGATCAAGCCCGCAATGACGAAAACTGAATTTTACAATCAAATCGTTTACTGCAAATAACTACACAAGTTGCTATTAATCATTATATTATGCAAATAAAATAAAACTTAACGCATCACTACTGCTCTCAAAACAAAAACTATTCAACCTCGATATTTGTGATATGCTCGGTTGTCTTAAAATCAAAGTCGGGGTAGCGATACAACTCAAATCGAGGCTCAGTTTCGCCACTCATATAGCTCCAAATCGAAGCGTACTCCTTGCTATCCTCGCCCATCAACTCGATTTGACGCAAATAGGCAGCAACAGATTTATTTTCAACAATATAAACACTCGAAATCTCATCAATAATTGGGCTATGGCGACGTGTTTTATCGTGTTCGAATCGCAACAATCTCCTCCCTTGATCCGTTATTCCAACAGTTTTGAAGGTCATACTCTTGCCAATGGCAGGGAGGTTCAAAACGTTGCGGTCGGTGGCGGCAAATGGCAGGTGGTGCGACCTTAAAAAGTGCTCCAATCGCCTACCCGAAGGCTCATCGCTGGTAATGAGTGAGTATAGTTCAGATTGCTGACTATCACTCATCAAGCCGTAAGACTTCTCCTCTCTCTGCTCCTGCATCGAGCGTGAGGCAGGTGTGAAGAGTGCATAGTTCTCCTCAAAGCCCTTCACCGAGAAGGTGTAGTAGCAGACAACGCCCATTCTATTCAACATTCGACGCAACTTTGCCGTATGCCCCCTGCGAGAGACGGCGACCGTGTATACCAACTGGTTTGTGATTGTCCAGCCTGCCGACAAAATAGCCTCAATAGCGAGCTTTGCATCGGGGGTTATCTCTAATGGAGTTTGAAAATGGGTCTGTACGATAAACTGCTTAATGCCTATCAATGACGCCTTCTGCTTAAACTCTTTGAGGATACTCACAAGTTCGGCATCAATGCGCATTGGCAGATAGGCCAACAGTCGTGAACCCAACCTTACACGTTGCAATTCAGCATACTTTTCGCCATCCTTGCGACTCTTATTGGCTTTGCGCTTGCGCTCGGCCATTGCATAGACCGCCTCGAGGATATTGCGAAGCGTTGCGTTGCGACTCATAAAGGCGTCACCGCCAGTGATTAAAATATCTCTAATTTGTGTGTCATTCTCAAAGTAGTGCATCAACTGCTCTAATCTCTTAGCCCAACACTCTTTTGTCTTTAGCGCCTCCAAATCGAAGTTAAAACGCAGACTCTGAAAGTCATACATCCTCTGACACGATGCGCACAGACCGCCACACGCACGCCCCATAGTGTCGGGAATTAGAATTGCAACTTCGGGGTAACGGCGATGAACGTTGTGTCCATCGGGAAGCAACCACCCAGCAGCATTAGGCTTGCCCGCCTCAATAGTATCCTCACGCTCCCACGCACGAATAGTACCATACGCCTCGACCAATTCGGGCGAATAGAGCACATAACTACGTATCGCCGCATCGTCATACTCTTTGCGTGTTGCCAACAGCGAGAGGTAGTATGGCGTGACGAAGAATGGCATACCCTTGCGCTTAGCGAGCTCTAAGAGCGTCATCTTCTCATCCGACAACGACTCATCGAGGTAGCTATTGAGCGCCTGCGGGCTCTTAACTGCCATAGCCAACTGAAAAGCACTTGTATCCCACCACGTATTGACCAATCCACGCTTTTGGTCATAACTCAAATCGTCGGCAAAATGGTAACGGGCATTTGATGATTGGTGGCGCTCGATACGAGCGATTAGCTTATCGATGATTCGCTCCTTATTGGCCTCACGCACCGCTACAATATCGCCCTTGAGCCCACTACTCCACCTATCCATCGAGCGCCTGAGGCTCTGTTCGGATGGGCGCTGAGGCTCTGCAGATTTAAGGCGTGCGAATTGATGATATAGATCGATATATAGGTCTGAACTAACAGAGAAGCTATCCCTTTGCTGCAACAACTCCCATAGATGGGTAATTGTCTTGGTGTGAAAACTACTGCTTTTTGAGAACTCTTCAACTGTGGTGTCGTTGAACTCAAGAAGGGTCAAAATATCATCCGCAGCACGCATCGCATCGCACTGCTTATCGCTAATTGCGAGTTTAAAATCCTCTAAATACCCCTTTAGCCTATCTAAAAACTCATCTAACGAACCACTTGCACGAGCCAATGCTACGACATCGGGGTGGTTGTCGCTAAACAGATGAAATATCTGCACATTGTTTCTATATATGCTCTTTACTACAGCCATTGGCTGATCTTTTTAAAGTTCGTATGTTACCACTAAGGGTTCTCCTTGCGCCTCTCGCCGGGCGTATACCCCAAGCCACGCATCCACTCCACAGTCGCCCCATCGACACTCTCATTGCGGTCATACCACAAATTCTGCTCGATAAGGTAGTTTTTATTGTGGTCAATCTTCTTTTGAATTGGGAAGAATGGCTTAGGGACTTCACGCTTTGCCTCACGTTGAGTTGAACGTACCTGCCTATCAAATATCTGCTCTTTTGTAGGTCTACGCTCCTCTTCCCACTTAAACCCTTTAAGTTTTAGCTCTTGGTCGGCAGGAATCTCATCTATGGGGTATATATCAAAATCGGGATTTTGGCGATAGACAATCTTTACAACCTGCTGGTTTTCAATAAAAAATGTAATATCGCCACTCTCGATAACCCCCATACTTGTAATCACAAGTGGTTCGCCATCCTGCATATAGTATATCGTCTGAGCGTTACCATTAACGTCGTTGCGGTATATCTGATTTTGGCGGAAGAATGCTGTCATCTCCTTTCCTGCCACTTGGTCATAATGTAGCGTATCAATCATACTAACCATCATTGGAGCACCAATAAAATCGGCCTTAGTGAGCTCTTGATTCTTGGTATATATATCCATTATATCGGCACTAATTTGGCTGGTTTTGTTCCACAATACGGGATTAATATATAGATGTGCTGTTGAGTCGAGGCTCAAGGCGGTGAGTGAATCGCACACAGCCTGCACATCCGACCTATATATCTTAACGTCACGGAACGCCTTAATTAGGCGATATATACTATCCGCCTTTGGCAGTGAATCGACAGTCGGCACCATTGCTGGCTCCTCCTCTGAGAGTGAGTCCTGCAGAAGATCTGGCGCCCCCAACTCCTTGACTATTGAGTCCTGCGCTGCGCTGCTAATTGAGAGTAATCTATCGAGTTCACGAAGCTCTGTGGAGTCAATTTTTGGGGTTTTGCCACGCTCTTCAGCCTTCGCCTTGCGCTTTAAAATCTTATCTATAACCTTGTCACGACGCTTTTTCAAGCGCTCTTCTTGACGCTCTTCAGCCTCTAAGAGTTTAGCTGTCGTCTTACGGCGACGCTCGGCTGCAATCTCCTCTAATAGTTGCGCTCGCTCCTCATTTCGCTTAAGCTCTTCGGCTTCTCGCTCCTCTTGCTCTTTTTTGCGTTTGAGCTCCTTCTCACTGAGTTGCACCGAGTCGGTTGGGATTACTGCTAATGAGTCGGTGAGCTCTTGTGCTAAACTATCCACTTCAGAAGCTGTTAAATCTGCCCCCTCTTCCCGCTCACTCTGCACCATTGAAGGGTGTGGTGCCATCTCGGGTTGTGGTGCGGGCGCTGGCTCAGGCTCCTGCTGTGGAGCAGGTGCGGGTTCACGCTCAGGTTGAGGCTGTGGCTCAGGCGCTGGCTCAGG
>CAYJJV010000007.1:75279-83827 GCA_964370585.1 uncultured Alistipes sp.
TGGCTCAGGCTGTGGTGCGGGTGCAGGTTGTGGTGCAGGTTGTGGTGCAGGCTCCTGCTGTGGTGCGGGTGCGGGTGCGGGTGCGGGTGCGGGTGCGGGTTGTGGCTCGGGCGCAGATGCAGCCGCTTGATTCGGCTCGGGCGCTGGCTGTGGTTCAGGCTGTGGTTCAGGCTGTGGCGTCAATGCCTCTTTGCTAACCGCCATCGCTTTCAGACGTTCGCCCCCAACGCTCATATCCGAAGTGACCATCTGCTCACCATTAAGAGCAATATCAGCGAGCTCCGCTGTGGCATCTGTCGCTACAACAACCGAATCCGAGCCAATCACTTTAGAGGTATCACCCTCACGAATGGTGTACATATAGATTGAATCGGCACGGGCGAAGAGCGAATCGGCCTCTTCAGAGGTATCATAACTAATCAACGATGGACGACGTGTCATAAATAGATCGCCACGCTCGTCCCACCACTCCCCATAGTCGGCAAACGATAGAACCTTCTGCTCTGTGTCGTCAATTTGAATATTGCTGTGCAGGCGCAGGTAATTTTTCGCTCTATACATATATATACTATCACTCCACGCCTCCTGCTTTTCGGTCAAAACATAGCCGTTACGAGTGACGATATAGAGTGTATCTTTACTCTCATACGCCCCCTCATCGGCATAGATATAGTCGTTGTCTTTGTTCCAAATATTGGTATTTTGGTAGAAGTATGCATTTTCGGTCGCCATATTGTAGATAACCGAATCACCCGTCATCTCATACTCTTCGCTACGTAACTCAACATCATCAACACCTATAACCTCTTTCGTGTCAGAGTAGTAATAACCACGAACGGACTCCATAACGTTACCCTTATTGGTCATAACACCCCCATCGCCATACTCGCCGATATTGGTTAAGGTGTTAAACAGGAATTTATAGGTGTATAACACTGCATCCTCATCGACAACCTTCACAATATCCGAAAAGACACGTGCCTCATTCACAGCGCCATCATACAGAGCACGATCGCCATATACATAGGTCGTGTTTTTATTTATAAGAACATTGCCAAAGAACTCAATACGGGTATCTGAATATCGCACAGCACTATCGCACGTGATAACCGCTCCATTGTGTTGAGCTGCGAAGTTGCCAACCATAAAGACAAGCGAATCGCCGTGACCGGGAATCGAACCAGACAAATCAGTCTTTAGATCAATGAGCCTCTTGTCTGACTTTTGTGGCGGCGTACCACTCTGAGTGCGTGCCGTAAGCACACCCAACATCACCAATATAATGGTCGATATGTATAGTCGTCTAATCACTACAAAATTACTTTACCCAACCCTTATACTCGAACTCTCCGTCACGGAACTCTGGATCAATAAATACATACATCCCATCAATCTTCTTTGAGAGCCACTCCTTGAATGTGCGCTCCTTTTTAGCCTCTAAAGCCAACTGCTCGATGCGCAGATAGTCCTCACCAAGCGAGGCTGTGTGTGTAGGTATTAGCTCAAGGAGCTTCACAACCTTACCCATCTGGTTGCCCAACATATCCTCTGTTGCGTAGGCATCCGAGATCTCGCCCACCTCCAAACGTGTTAAGGCGTGGTAATCATCCAAACCCTTATAGGCACCAAAATCCTCCTTCAAGAACTTTGTCTCGGTCAATTTAGCATCGGCAGCGCTATAACGCTTCAGTACATCATTATTTGAGACCAAACCGCCATTCATCTTCGATGAGTCATCGTCGGAGTGCTGCAGGGCTGCAGCCTCAAATGTAATTGAATCGACACGTATCAAGTTAGCCAAACTATCCAATACGGTGGTTGTCTGTACCAGTTCGTCGGTAGTATAGGATGGTCGAAGTAGGATGTGGCGGAAGTGGTATAGCTGTCCACGAACACCTAAAAGTTGTATGATATGGAAGCCATATTGCGACTCGACAACCTCCGATATATGCCCCACAGTCATACCCTCCAACGCCTGAGCAAACGAAGGATCAAGACCCTGCAAGGGTGTAGGGTCCATCTCGCCACCACGCAACATCGTACCGGGATCTTGAGAATACATACGTGCCAAAGACTCAAACGACGCCTTGCCATCGATTACACGGGAACGCATCTCAACCAAGCGCTCACGTGCACGCTGCTTAGCCTCAACGATCGATTTTGGGAACTTGGTAATCTGTGCATAGACATACTGGTCGGCAATTATAGGCAACGAATCCTTGTCGATTGCTTTGTAGTAGCGCTCAACCTCACCCGGCGTGATTGTAACACCACTAACCACCTCGTCCTGCATCGCCGATGCATAGGCCTGCTGCTCGTAACGTTGGCGCAACATCTCACGAATATTGAAGACTGCCATATGCTCTCGAGCCTCTAACTCCTTCATTCCGCCCTCCTCATCAATCATCTGTTGAACCTGACTCTCGACCTGTTGTATTATACCAGCATCGTTTATCATCACAGAGTCAATTTGAGCCTGATTATAGAGTAATTTCTGTGTCAAAAGTGCCTCTAACGCCTCATTCATAGGGTCACGATCGGAGGTGTAGTTCTGCTGACGACGCTGCTCAACTAACTGTTGTGAGTACTCCTCCACCTCAGAGTGCAGGATAGATGAGTTACCCACAACGGCAACAACTTTATCCAACATCAACTGTTGCGACTGTGCCGAAGCAGATAGAGCTACCGACAACATTACCAAAATAAAAATCGCTTTTCTAAACATCATTATCTAATTTTAATCGTTTCTAAATATATCTCTTTGCAACGCCACTCTCGACAGCGCTCTTAATTAGTAGCTCTTGCTGCTCATCGATTATCTCGCTCTGGCGCTGATTGAAGAGTATGCGGCGGATAGTCGAACGCAGGCGCTCGAGCGGGATTAATTCGCCCACTTCACGCACTTCGTAAATCTGAAAGTAGTAGATATAGTGCGTGTCACGCATCTGTTGCACATCACCCTTTTTATCTAACACATAGTCGTAACTCTTCGAGCGCAAGGTCGGCAGTGAGTTCAAAAACTCTGAAAAATCTATCCACTCTACGTCAAAGAGGGTGAGCTCGAAGCCATTTTTACGACAGATCTCGATAAAATCCTCCTGCTCTGTCTGCTTTTTTGACCCCATCAAGCTCTTCAGCTTAGCCCACTGGCGATACTCGGCATCAAATCGAACAACACGCCCCTTGACAATGGCTCTATCTAACTTGAAGGTAGCCTTGTGAGCGTTGTAGTACTCTTCGATTTGCGCATCGGTAAATAGCGTATCGATATTTTTATCCACAAAGTAGTTATCCAACTTACGCATTAGAAGCGATTGGCGATACTCCTCGACCATACGCTCAACATCATCTGTTGAGGATAAAAATAGCTCTTCAGCCTGCTTCACCTTGACCTGTTTTAGTAGCCAGCGCTCCACATAACTATCCATAAACTGTGTGCTATCCTCGCCCTGCAGACCCTTAGGCATCGCATCTAACGCCTCACTCTTTTTTAGGCTCCTCTCGCCCACCTTTGCCAATACCACCTCCTTGTCGAATGGATTAGGTAGCTGACGGCAACCCGACAGCATCACACCAACAACAAAAAGCAATATTTTCACCTTAATCCCCATTTTGCAACCATCAAAAGATATACCTTAATCCAATTTAGAACGCAAATGCGCTCAGTTTATTACTCAACAACCTCATTTTTATACGCCTCGTCATCTGCGTTTTGGCGACGAAGTTCACGCACAATTTTATATACTGCCACAGCGAGCAGGGCAAATGTCGCCCCATAGACAACTCCATAGAGTGTTCTGTTTGTTATCAACTCGCTCAAATTGACGTTGTAGTTATTCGAAATCATCAATATATACGACACTGCATTATTCAGAGCGTGCAACGCAATGACCAACCACAGCGAGCGTGATGCCACGTATATGTAACCCAACACTAAACCCACAGCTGTTGTTGCTACAATCATCGCAGGATAGAGGTGCAGAATACCAAAAAGCAGAGATGAGCCTAAGATGGCAACGATAGCGCCATACCTATTTTTCAAATCGCCCAATATGTAGCCTCGACACAGTAGCTCCTCAAATATGGGGGCTAAGACAACAGTAGTCAAGATCGCCCACGCACCACGCCCAACGGGTGGAGCCGCAATCTCAGGCATCAAAGCAAGTATCGGCTCGATAATAATGCCCACAGCCACAATCAAGATAAAGCCCCACAACAGTAGTATAGGATTAAAGCCACGTAGTGAGAGGTTTAGTTTAATCTTTGGAGCCTTCAAAGCTTTGCGATATGCAATCACACCAACCAGAGTCAATCCCATACCGAAGAGGTATAACATAGCCATTGCGTAGGCCTTTTGGTGTAGATCAGCATAGTCATCTTGAAAAACATCGCCACCAAAGACAAATACCATAACCGTTCCAACCAAAAGATTGGCAACCAGAGCGATGCCCAAGAAAGCAAGCATATCCATCAATCTTGGATAGCCCTTGCGCTTAAACGGATTCTTGTCGCCTAAAAAAACCTCTTTAGGTTCATTTTCTGGTGTATCAACCACCTTTTTATCAATATTATTCTCCATAATAAATCTATCAATTCACTATTATAGTCTACTTTTTGTGCACCAAAGATAGTGCAAAGAGATACCAAAAGCAAATTTTTGTAATAATACCACGTTTTTTAAGAAACTCATTGAACTCTCCTACTTTTTCGATTTGGGTTGTAAAATTGGATATATTTCACTAAATTTGCGCTGTTTATAATGATAAAACTCTATGGGAAAAGTTATTGCTTTAGCAAATCAGAAGGGTGGCGTAGGTAAGACCACCACAGCCATTAACCTCTCAGCCTCACTGGCTTTGTTGGGTAAAAAGGTGCTGTTGTTGGATGCCGACCCGCAGGCAAATGCCACCTCTGGCTTGGGCTTTGAGATAAATTTAGAGGGTATCTACGAGTGCATCACAGCGCAACGAGAGGCCAAAGATGTGATACTCCAAAGTGAAGATATTAAGAAGCTATGGTTGTTACCATCCTCGATTGATTTGGTGGCTGCCGATACCGAGCTCTCAAATATGGAGAACGCACACTTTGTCGTTAAGCGCATAATCGACTCGGTGCGTGATGTTTATGACTACATATTTATCGATTGCTCACCCTCGTTGGGCTACACAACACTCAACATCCTGACCGCTGCCGATAGCGTCTTGATACCTGTGCAGTGCGAATACTTGGCTTTAGAGGGGCTATCGAAACTCCTTAACACGATTCGCAAAGTGAAGGATGGATTAAACCCTGCGCTCGCCATCGAGGGCTTTGTCCTAACGATGTATATGCGCAATAAACTCAACAATCAGGTGGTCTCAGAGGTGCGTGAGCACTTCGGAGCACTGGCCTATGACACAATAATTCAGCGCAATGTCCGTTTAGGCGAGGCACCCTCACACGGCAAACCCGCGATGCTATACGATGCATCGGCGATAGGTGCTGAGAACTACCTATCACTTGCCAAAGAGTTTTTGAAGCGCAACCGTAAAAAATAACTACAACGATGAAAAAGAGAGGATTAGGACGTGGACTCGATGCCATATTTGGCGCAGAGATACCCGATGTGAAGCTCAAAGCGATGAGCCAAATATCTGAAATCGATATTAAAAGCATAATACCCAACCCCACACAGCCCCGAAAGTCGTTCGATGAGGAGGCTTTGGATGAGCTGGCAGATTCGATACGTCAATTAGGTGTTATTCAACCAATTACAGTCAAAGAGAGTGACAACGGACAATATATCATCATCAGTGGTGAGCGCCGTTTTCGTGCCGCACAGCGTGCCAGTTTAGAGTCGCTACCAGCATATATCCGTGAGGTGGATGACGAAACGTTGCACGCTATGGCATTGGTCGAAAATATCCAACGTGAGGATCTGAACGCTATCGAGATTGCTATCAGTATGCAGCGCCTTATTGATGAGTGTTCGCTAACTCAAGATGCACTATCTGAGCGTGTTGGCAAAAAGCGCTCTTCGATTTCGAACTACCTGCGACTGTTGAAACTTCCCAGCGAGATACAGCTTGCCATCAAGGAGGGTGTAATATCTATGGGGCACGCCAAGGCGATAGCTGGGGCAGATATATCACAGCAGTTGCGACTTTTGAAAAAGTGCGTCAAGCGCTCTATGTCGGTGCGCCAAATCGAAGATGAGGTACGTTCGCTCTCTGAGCGAAAGGCTAAGGCACAAAATGTGGAGGAGGAGTATCCTGAGAGCTACACACGTTTAGTGGAGAGCCTTGAGGGTATATTCTCGCAAGAGATAAGCATCAAGCGTTCAAAAACGGGAGGTGGCAAGATAGTAATTGGTTTTGAGAGCGATAGCGACATTGACAAAATCATCGCACGACTGAAAAAATAATGGCAAAATTGTGGTTTAAAATCTCGATGGCGGTTGCATTGGCAACTCTAATCGCACTACCCTCGATGGCGCAACTAAAGCGTGGTCCTCGCACCTACGTGCGTGGGGGCATCAAAGATGTGCCCGACACGTTGCGCAGCTATCGTGACTCGGTGCGCTTTGCGCAGCTCCACCAAGAGTTTGATTCATTATCAAGAGAGAGTTTTTTCTCTGACTCAACCACTTTGGCATCGCAACGCACAGACAACATAGAGTATTTAGATTCGATATTTGCCGAGCGTATGGCTCTAATCAACAGCGGGCAAGAGCCAATCGACACCACCCGCCGCAAGAGTGTATTCCGTGAGGGGTGGTTTATGAACGACTCAATGTCGTTATCGAAGGTTAGCTGGCTGTCATTGGGTGTGCCCGGATATGGGCAGATATATAACAAACAGTATTGGAAACTCCCAATCCTCTACGGTACGGTGGGTGGCTCACTGGCGCTGTTTCTGAACGAAAATAGCAAATATCGCCCACTGAAGCGTGAATATGACGCCATCACAAATGTCTCGATGGAGCGTACTCCCGAGTTGGATAAGCTGCAAGCCGAGATGATTCGTAGCAACACACGACGACAGATCTATCTTGGCGTGAGCATCGCATCGTACCTCTACTTTGTGGGTGATGCAGCTGTGAATTACGCCACAAACGATGTCTCGGATGTCAAAAAGGCGACAACTCTTGCCTGCATATTTCCCGGAGCAGGTCAAATCTACAACAAGAGCTACTGGAAGGTGCCCTTCGTTGTTGGTGGTTTCGCCACGATGGCATACGTCATCGATTGGAACAATCGTGGATACCAACGCTTCAAGAAGGCATACTCTTTAGCTGCCGACTATGAGGCGAACCCCGACAAATACCCAGACGGCTCGCCCGATGAGTTCGGTGGTGCCTACTCGGCTGAGTATATGCGAGATCTGCGCAATAACTATCGCCGTAATCGTGACTTGGCTATAATCCTAACTGGAGTACTGTATGTATTCCAAATTGTCGATGCTCACGTAGATGCACACCTTAAAGATTACGATATATCGGATGACCTAACGATGGATTTAGAGCCGATGTTTGACTACTCATACTCTCCAACTGTTGGCGGTAATACCCCAATTGTTGGATTCAACCTCAATGTAAGATTTTAGACCCAAATATGAAGAGAGTACTTACTATCCTACTGCTCGTTGGGGCAACTATGCCCGCACTATCAAACAACGGCTGGTGGCAGGATTGGCGTGAGGAGCGCAAGGCAAAAAAAGAGCTGAAAGCGAAGGCTAAAGAGCCGCAAGTAGTAACCATATACGATACCGTTTGGATTGAGGCGACAAAACCCGCCCCCGAAGAGCCCATCATCGAACCAACCGCCCCACCTACCGATATAGATTTGGGACTAAGTGGCGAACAGATCGACTCATTGGTTGCCGAGTGGCAAATGCTGCAGAGCGATGCCACGTTCGAGGAGCTACGTAAATACTATATCAATGTCGATTCGGTGGCAGCGGATAGGGTTCCCGACTCAGTCTATATCAGCCGACTAAATGCCCTCGTATCACCCATACGTCTACCCTACAACGATGTCGTTAAGAGTTATATTAATCGCTACACCAACACCACATACACCCTTATGAGCCGTATGTTGGGTCTATCGCAGTACTACTTCCCGATGATTGAGGATATTCTAATTCAGGAGGGCGTGCCCGTTGAGTTGCGAATTGTGCCCATCATCGAGTCGGCACTCAACCCAACTGCAGTATCGCCTATGGGCGCTGCAGGTTTGTGGCAATTTATGCCCTCAACGGGCAAACACTACGGCTTGGAGGTGAACTCGATGATTGACCAGAGGCGTGACCCCGTAGCATCGACACGAGCTGCGGCACGCTACCTCAAAGATCTACACGCAATATACAACGACTGGCTATTGGCTATTGCAGCGTATAACTGCGGTCCGGGCAATGTAAACAAGGCGATAGCTCGCACGGGAGGTAAGAATTTTTGGGATATATACTATGGTTTGCCACGTGAAACTCGAGGCTACATCCCCGCCTTTATCGGTGCCTCATACGCCTATGCCTACCACAACCAACACAACATCGCACCCATAAAGGCGCC
>CAYJJV010000007.1:83927-85437 GCA_964370585.1 uncultured Alistipes sp.
CGTGCCCAAATGGCAGGACAGATCTATCGTGTCAAGTCGGGCGATACACTGGGGGCTATTGCTCTGAAGTTCCGTGTCTCGGTTCGACAGATTATGAGTTGGAACAACCTCAAAAGTGCACATAAATTGCGAATTGGCCAGCGCCTGCGCATCGAAGGCAGATAGATAAAGTAACGGATGACACATGACAACGACACAATCATCGCCCCCGCATCCGCCACAGGTGGTGCAATCGCTATAATTAGAGTGAGCGGTAGGGATGCTGTGCGCTGTGTCGATACCATTTTTCGAGGACAACAACCACTGCTCGACGCTAAGGGCTACACGCTTCACTATGGCGAGATTGTCGATGCAGAGCGCACGGTGGACGATGTACTTGTAACGCTTTTTCGTGCCCCAAACTCATATACGGGCGAGGATTCGGTCGAGATTTCGCATCACGGCTCAGCATATATATCCTCCCAAATTATGGAGCTTTTGCTTCGCTCGGGCGCACGCACAGCCACCGCCGGAGAGTTTACAATGCGTGCCTTTCTCAATGGCAAGTTAGACCTCTCGCAGGCTGAGGCTGTAGCCGATATTATCGCCAGCTCATCCGAAGCTGAACACCGCCTCGCCTCGACACAGATGCGTGGCGGATACTCCACAACACTGGATGCAATGCGTGAGGAGTTGTTGCGCCTAACCTCGCTCTTGGAGCTCGAATTGGACTTTGGCGAAGAGGATGTCGAGTTTGCCGACAGAGCTCAAATACGCAACATCGTAGAGAGTATACTCGCTGAGGTTCAATGCCTTGAGAGCTCCTTTGCGCTGGGTAACGCCATCAAAGAGGGCATAGCCGTAGCGATTGTCGGAGCGCCCAACGTGGGCAAGAGCACCCTGCTAAATCGCCTTCTGAACGAGGATCGAGCAATGGTGTCGTCGATAGCTGGCACCACACGTGATGTGATTGAAGAGGCGGTTGTAATCGATGGCGTTAGATTCCGCTTTTTGGATACGGCGGGCATCCACCAAACCGACGATAGACTCGAGAGAATGGGCATCGAGCGCACGATGCAGAGCATTGAGCGTGCCGACATCGTAATCGAACTACAAGTGGCGGGCGAGAGAGGCGATGATAGTATTCGACTCAACCTTGCACCCCAACAACGCCATATAAGGGTTATAAATAAAATCGACCTCAACCCTAAAATTGAGAGTATTGAAAGCGTTATTGGTGTTGGAGGTGTTGAGGATGTTAAAGGTGCTTATGGCACAATCGCCATCTCGGCAAAGAGTGGCGAGGGTATCGACAGATTATGCACAGCATTGCGCACGACAATAGACACGACAGCGCTCTACAACGGCAATAATGTGGTATCATCGCTTCGCCACCGTGAGGCACTCACAGATGCTAAGGAGGCACTCTTTAGCGCCTTAAAAGCGATAGATGACGCACTTCCGACCGATCTGTTAAGCGAGGAGATCCGTCAAGTCGTCACCCACATCGCCCACATCACGGGCAACGGCG
>CAYJJV010000008.1:0-6318 GCA_964370585.1 uncultured Alistipes sp.
GATTGACTTCGGCTTGCAGCCTCGTCCATCTTGCGTGCTCCCGCAGGGTGACTAAAGAGCAGCAGAACTGCCAACAGAGTTGGTTTTGTTGCGTTATAGGGGTGATTTCAAACAAGTTTGATCACCCCTATAACGCAACAAAATCAGCCACCTTCGGTGACTGATTCTGCTGCTCTTGTCGGGGTGACAAGATTCGAACTTGCGGCCACACGCCCCCCAGACGTGTACTCTAACCGGGCTGAGCTACACCCCGAAAATAGAACTGTGCTCACCCAAACATTGCTGTTGGGAGTGCAAATATAGCATATTTTTAGCAAATCAAGGGTATTGCCTCACATTTTTTTGTATTTTTGTGGCGATGAGAAGATTTTTACACCTTATAATATTTGCTCTTTGCACCCTTACCATAGCCTGCGCCGAGTCCCCAAAGCACTCTTTAGAGCACTTTACAGAGTCAATATACACCCCAAAGTATGCCTCAGGATTCGATATTAAAGGCAATACAGATAGTGCAAACACCCTTATCGCACTCCACAAAAAGTGGCAAGGCGACAAAAGTGAACCATCGCACCTACTGGTTGTGCGTGATACGGGCGATTACTCCAATTTTAGGTGCGAGGTGATCAAGGCGCCCGTTAAACGCATTGTTGCCTTCTCATCGAGCTACATCGCAATGGTCGATGCTTTGGGCGAGGCGCAGAGCATAGTTGGCGTTTCGGGCATCGAGTATATATCCAACAACGAGATACAAGAGCGATACAAAAATGGGACAACAAAGGATGTTGGCTACGATACAAACATAAATTTTGAGCTCCTATTAGCTCTGCAACCCGATATTGTCCTGCTCTATGGCGTTTCAGGCGAGCAGACCACCATCACATCCAAGCTCCAAGAGATCGACATACCTTATATATATATAGGTGACTATGCCGAGCACTCGCCCATCGGCAAAGCTGAATGGGCTATGGTCATAGCGGAGTTATTCGACAAGCGTAGTGCAGGTGAGGAGCTTATCGGTGCCATTGCCGAGCGCTACAACACCATAAAGGGGCGATCGAAGAGCACCTCCAAAAGGGTTATGCTCAACACCCCCTACCGTGACAGCTGGTTTATGCCCTCACGCAGAAGCTATATGGTGCGCCTAATCGAGGATGCAGGTGGCGAGTATATCTACCCACAAAACAACTCATCCGCCTCTCAACCCATAGATATGGAGAGCGCCTATCTACTTGCCAACGAGGCGGATGTTTGGCTCAACGTAGGGCACCACAACACACTCGAGAGCCTCCTTGCACAAAACCCAAAATTCGCCTCGACGCCTTGCGTTAAGAGTGGGCAGGTGTGGAATAACAACCTCCAGCAGACCCCACGTGGCGGGTCTGACTTCTGGGAGAGTGGTGTTATGCGCCCCGATGTCGTGCTACAAGATATACAAAATATCCTCAACGGCACAGCGCAAGAGTCAATCCACTACTACAAACGCCTCAAATAGCTATGGGACGACAATCAACACTCTTCTCACTACTCTCGTTAGCGCTCGTTGCACTCTTTGTTGTGGATGTTGCTTGGGGCAGCGTTGCAATACCCTTAGATGAGCTATGGAGCATCATCACGGGTGGCGATGCAGACCCTACGGCACGTGATATAGTCCTTAAAATACGCCTCACGAAGGCTATCGTAGCGCTCCTATCGGGTGCTGCACTCTCCGCATCAGGACTTCAGATGCAGACCCTATTTCGCAACCCACTGGCAGGCCCATACGTCTTAGGTGTAAGCTCGGGTGCAAGTTTGGGCGTTGCAATTTTTCTGTTGGGAGCACCTATTTTAGGCATCTCAGCACACTCGCTGATCTCCACACTGGGCATTGCAGGTTCAGCTTGGGTGGGCTCAGCAGCGGTTCTACTTATCATCATAGCCATCTCTCGTAGCATCAAAAATATAATGGTAATCCTCATCTTGGGTGTGATGTTCAGCTCGGCAATAGCCTCTCTGGTCGAGATTATGCAGTACCTCAGCGAAGAGGCGGCACTCAAGTCGTTCATCATCTGGACAATGGGCTCTTTGGGCGATGTCACGGCACTACAATTAGCGATAATGGCGATAATGGTGGGCATAGGGCTCACACTCTGCATCACACTCATAAAGGCTCTCAATATCTTGCTTATGGGCGAAGAGTACGCCCGCACGATGGGGTTAAATGTCAAGCGCACACGACTCTTGATAATCATCTCGACTGTGCTTCTCTCCGCCACCGTGACGGCATTTTGTGGTCCAATTGGATTTATCGGCATCGCCGTTCCGCACTTAGCACGCACGCTCTTCTCCACAGCCAACCACCGCACACTGATGCCCGCCACAATGCTAATTGGAGCGACGCTTCTAATTGCGTGTGATATTGCATCGAAGCTCTTGGTCATACCAATAAACACCATCACGGCACTTGTCGGGATTCCGATAGTTATCTTTGTTGTTCTCCAAAATCGACGAGCAGTATAATGAGCATCCAACTTAAAAATATATCCCTCGCCTATGGTGCAACAGAGCTCTTAAATGGGGTCACAACCTCATTTAACTCGGGGGCACTCACCGCCCTTGTGGGTCGAAATGGCAGCGGGAAGAGCACACTCTTGCGCTCGATAGCGGCGCTCAAGGCTACAAGCGGTGGCGAAATTCTAATCCAATGCCAAAGCCTTGCAACGCTCCCCGCGCACCAATTAGCACGCCTTGTGAGCTTCGTGAGCACGGAGCGTGTACGCATCGACAACCTCACCTGCCGTGAGGTGGTGGCATTAGGGCGTGCCCCCTACACAAACTGGGCAGGAGGGTTAAACGAGGAGGATTATGCAGTGGTAGACGGAGCTATGGCACAGATGGGGATGGCACATTTTGCCAACAAAACGATGGATAAGATGTCCGACGGAGAGTGCCAACGCATTATGGTGGCACGTGCCTTAGCGCAATCCACCCCCATAATTTTGCTTGACGAGCCGACAGCATTTTTAGATATGCCATCACGATATGCCCTCGTAGCACTTCTGCGTCGCATAGCCCACGAGAGCGGGAAAACGATAATATTCTCGACTCACGAGTTGGATATTGCCCTAACACTCTGCGACTTCGTGGCACTAATCAACAATGAAAGAGTCGATAACCTACCAGCCTCAGAGATGGCTAAAAGTGGACTAATTGAGCCTCTTTTTAGTGGCGAAGGGGTAGAATTTAACGCCCTGAACGGTAGCGTCAAAGTGATAAAATAACAAAACGTAAAAAAAAGAGCACTTTAACGCACCATTTTTTTGCAACTTATATCTTTTTAACTATCTTTGCACCGCTAAAGTAGCCACTTATGGCAATCAAAATAGCAACGTTGGCCCATTCGTCTATCGGTTAGGACGCAAGATTTTCATTCTTGAAAGAGGAGTTCGACTCTCCTATGGGCTACTTAAGAAAAAATTACAAGAGTATTAAAATATTAATTATTAGCGAATTATGGCAAACCATAAGTCATCAAAGAAGAGAATTCGTCAGACTTTAAAGCGACGTGCTCACAACAGATTGTTTCACAAGACTGCTCGTAACGCAGTCAGAGCTTTGCGCGCTACCTCTGAGAAGAGCGCAGCAGAGACCCTGCTACCAAAGGTAACAGCTATGTTGGATAAGTTGGCTAAGATGAACATCATCCACAAAAACAAGGCTGGTAACTTAAAGAGCGCAATCCAACTCCACACCAACTCTCTATAGTCAATATAAAGGGGAGGCAAGAGTGCAGGTCAGCTAAAACAGATAGGTTTTGCGTGATTTGCAGATGAGTTAAGTGCAAACAGAAAAACAAGGGGTGGTCACATTAGTGGCCATCCCTTTAGTGTGTTTACCTATTGCATACTAATTGCTCAAACAAAACGTTATATTATAAGCATAACACAAAATTATGCACACTTTTTGCAAACCAAAAAATAAACATAACGATGAAAAAACTATTCATAACACTCCTCGCTACCATTGCCGTTGCAACGGCATCGGCACAGATTGAATTCTACAACGTCACGACAGATGAGCTGCACAAGATAGCCACAGAGCAGAAAAAATTGGTATTCATAAATGTATATGCTACGTGGTGTCCGCCTTGTAGAGCATTAGAACGTGATGTTTTTCTGAACAAGAAGGTTGGAGAGTTTTTCGACGAGAACTTCATCTCGGCACGCTACGATGCCGACAAGAGTGTGGGCAAAGAGCTGATTAAACGCTATGGCAATGGCTCGATACCACTAAGCTTGGTCTTCGACATTGATGGCAACCTATTGGGTCGCATAATCGGGGCTTCGCAGAGAGATGAGCTCCTAAAAGATCTGCAGAGAATCATCGACAAGGCAAAGGAGTAAAGCTCTGTTTTGCCTTTAAAGGCTACATCACACATACAACAATAAGCCCATCACGCACCTCCAAGTGCATCGTGATGGGTTTTTCATCTCCCACACACCCCAAAACTTTCCCCTTCACAATATCGATATTTAAGATATGAATATCACGCAAAAAGTCTAATCCGACACGCCCCGAATATTTATAGAGCACCTCTTTAGCGCACCAAATCACCCCAAAAAGAGCCTCATCAAAACCCAATGCGAGTTCACTTTGGCTCACAAATCGGCTCGCAACACGGTTAAAATCTCGCTGCTCGCACTCAATATCCACAGCACAACGCTCGCTCGATAACACTACCGCCACCCATCCATCCGTATGTGAGATAGAGATATGGGTATCGCTGCCAACTAAAAAAGGTGCGCCAATCGAGTCATACTCAATCTGCACACCCAATCCTAAGCGCTCCCTTATGACTGCTCGCCACGTCAAGTACTCCGCTGCACGCTTCGCCGCACCAAACTCTTCGGCTTGTCGTAACTCACTATCTGTCACCCACTCACGAACCTTGTCAAGGCTCATCACAGGGCGCAAAATTAGCTCTTGACTCATAAAATCTCAACTCGCACTTTATCTACCCTGCGACCATCCATACGCTCGACGGTGAAGCGAATATTGTGCGCAACAAAACTATCGCCCTTTCGTGGGAAGTTCTTTTTTAACTCCAACATAAGGCCCCCTAAGGTCTCAGCATCACCCTGAACATCACCAAATAGATCCTCATCAACACCTACCACTCGCTCCAAATCGCCAATATGGGTCTTGCCCTCGAATAGAAACGTGCGACTATCAATGCGAGTATATAGACGCTCATCTGCATCGCTCTCGTCTGTAATCTCGCCAACAATCTCCTCCAAAATATCCTCTAAAGAGACCAGCCCCAACGTTGAGCCATACTCATCGACAACGATTGCCAAATGCACCTTATTTGTCTGAAATTCAGCTAACAAATCGTTGATTTTTTTATGCTCAGGGATAAAATATGGTTTACGCAACAGTTGCTGCCACTTAAATTGATCATCATTGTTGATATGAGGTAGCATATCCTTGACATACAAGATGCCACGAATATCATCCACATCCTCATTATAGACCGGAATACGAGAGTATCCCGACTCGACAATCACACGCTTCACCTCCTCCCAGCTCTCGGTAATATCCAGAGCTGTCATATCGACACGTGCACGCATAATCTCCTCAGCCTTTGTATTCACAAAATTGACAATACCTGATAACATCTCGTGCTCCTCTTTAGAGCTATTTTGGGTCATATCGACAGCATCGGCGAGCTCATCCAACGAGATTTCACGGTGGCGTGCCGCCTTCTCGCTAATTCGAGAGCTTGCACGAACCAAGATGTAGGATAGCGGGAAGAACAACCTTCGCAACAAAAGCAGAGGTCGTGCCACAAAGAGTGCAAATCGTTGCGGTCGATTTTGTGCTGCAATTTTGGGAAGAATCTCGCCAAAGAAGAGTAGCAGGAAGGTGACCAAAACACCCTTAAATAGGAATTCGAAGCGCTCAAAATGCAGAAGTTCATCTATAATGGATGCCGAGAGTATTACAATACATATATTGACTAAATTATTGGCAACCAATATAGTAGCCAACAGCAAATCGACATCTGTCAATAACCTCACAATGCTCTTTGCCGAGCCATCGTTGCGTGTCTGCAACTGATGAATATCCTTATGGTTGAGCGAAAAGAAGGCGGTCTCCGCCCCCGAAACAAGCGCCGATGTGCACAACAAGCACAACACCACGCCACACAATAGCATCGTCTGGGGCGTTAGGGCCTCAGCATTAAACTCTATCCACGATATAAAATCTTCCAAAATCTATATTTTTCGGGAGATAAAACCATACCCTCTCCCTAAATTCATACAACTAAAAGAGCGACTC
>CAYJJV010000008.1:6418-12349 GCA_964370585.1 uncultured Alistipes sp.
GGCTCTGCATCAGGGCTCTCACTACGCAGAACCTCCTTGCGAGCCTTAGCCACCTGAACCACCAACTCCAAATTACGAGTTTGGTATGATGGTTTAGATAAGAGCTCCGCAATATTATCATATCGAGTGCTCTTTTTACCCAAAACTACCATCTCAGCAGCTCTTGGTATGCTCTGTGACTTAGGCTTAGCGGGCTCCAAGATAGATGCCACCGCTTTTCGCTGTGGCTCCCCATCGGAGGATGTTTGCGATGCATCCTGCACGCTTTGCGCCTCATCTGCCTGCGATGCGTGTGGCACATCAAAACCTGTCGCCACAACAACCAACTCGATAGAGCTACCCAACTGTGGCTTTTCAGATGTACCCCAAATTAGGTTGGCATTGCGCCTAACCCCATCACCAATCTCAACACTAGCATTCTGCTGCATATATTCCAAGATGGCGTGAACCTCATCATACATAAGTTCTTCGGTATTGGCAACCGAGATGTTGAGCAGAATATTTTTAGCTCCAGATATGAGGTTGTGGTTCAAAAGTGGCGATGATAGCGACTCTTCGGCAACCCTCTGTGCACGATTCTCGCCATTGGCAACAGCGACCGCCATATGCGCACGACCACTATTGCGAATGACCCTCGAAACATCGGCAAAATCGACATTTACCAAATCACTCTCCACTGTAATAATCTCAGCTATGCCCTTTGCCGCAGATGCCAATATATCATCCGCCTTACCAAACGCCTGCTTTAGTGACAAGCGCCCATATATCTCTAAAATATTCTCGTTATTGATTATCAGAAGTGAGTCGCAAAGTTCACGCATCTCATCAATTCCACGCAAAGCCTGATCGTAGCGTATCTGCCCCTCGACAGCAAGCGGCGATGTGACAATCGCCACAATCAACAGCCCCATCTCACGTGCCAACTTGGCAATCACGGGCGAAGCGCCAGTACCCGTTCCACCACCCATTCCGGCAGTGATAAAGAGCATCTTAGCGCCATTCTGCTCCAACTGCTGACGAATAGCGGGTAACGACTCAATAGCTGCCCTACGACCATTCTCGGGGTCATTTCCTGCTCCAAGTCCCTCCGAACCCAAACGCAATTTTTGTTCTATTGGGCTCTTATCCAGCGCCTGCTGATCGGTATTGCAAACCATAAAGCGCACTCCTCGAATACCCATATTGAACATATGGTTCACAGCATTACCGCCTGCGCCTCCCACGCCAACGACTGTAATGATTGACCCCTCCGAACGTGGAGCTCTTATCTCAGATAGCAAATCGTCTGTCATACACTAATCTTTATAGTTATAGCTCCTCATCCTCTGGCGCTGAGAAGACCTTGTTAATCTTATCCAATTTACTCTGGAATATTGCCCCCCAATTCTTCTTTGGGCGCTCAGCAATACGCTCTGGCTCCTGCTGTGGAGCCTCTTGTGGCGTTTGTTGTGGCTCGGCATACTCTTCACGCTCCTGCTCCACACTCGCTGTGGGTGGCACAGATTGTTGCGCAGGTGCGGGTGGCGGTGTAGCTCTTTGAGTCGGAGTAGGCGGAACTCCAATGGGGCTCTGCTGTGGGGTTTGCGATGCACTCTGCGTTGCTGAACCACCGACCGATATTGGCGCTTGAGCTGCAACCTTCAAGAGTAACCCTACAACAGTTGCCAAAGCTGGGTCATCAACTGCATCCAACGACTCAGCCGCAATGCCAACCTCAGGGGCACCTACACGTGCATCCATACCCGTAACACGCTTAAAGAGCTCATCAATATTGGGGAGTTTTGCCGAGCCACCACTCAAAACTATGCCATAAGCCAACTTATCGCCATAGGTCGAGAGTTTAATCTCTTGGTGAACAAACTCAGCAATATCTTGCAGGCGTGCCTCGATAGCAATCGCTAAGTTACGCAACAAAATATCCTTTGCATCACGTGCTGTGCGCCCTGCAACCCTAATTATCTTATCATCAGCGATGAGCTCTGCCACCGCTGTGCCATACTTCTGCTTCAGACTCTCGACGTGTCTTTCAGGCACGCCCATCGTGCGAATATCGTTGTTAATAGCGTTCGCTCCGATAGGTATCGTAACGACATATCGCACCACATTTCGGTATATGATTGTCACATCTGTGAGCGCCCCACCAATATCGACAACCGCCACACCCTCAGCTCGCTCTTCTGCTGAGAGCAGCGACTCGGGCACCACCAAGACGGTCGATGTTATACTCGAAATTCTCTTACCTAAGCGTCTAAGCGCCATCTCAACACGTTGAATTGGAGTTTTATGGCATAATACAAAGTTGAAGGTCGATGATAACTTACGTCCAAATGAACCCACTGGGTTCTTCACCTCACGAATATCATCCAAAGTGTAATTTTGCGGTATACGCTCCATTATCTCTTCACCTTCAGGCGCTTGCACATTACGCATACGATCAAACAAAGCATCCACATCACTCTGCGACACGCCATTCTGTGGGTCGCTAACAAAGATATGATCTGTGTGTTGAGCGCATCGCACAAACTCTCCTGAGATGTTGATATTGACATCCAATATCTTATCTCCTATCTGCTCTTCGGCCTCAACAATAGCCTCACTTATTGCGTTGCTCACAAGCTCGATATTATCTATTTGACCTGCATTCACCCCCTCGATGGGCTTCGTTACGGTGCACAAAACCTTTAGCTCTGACTGCGCAATCTTCTCTCCAACGGCAACAATTACCGATGAAGAGCCCAAATCTATGGCAACAAAATAACTACTTCTTCCAACCATTGGTTCTCTATTTTTTTCTACAAACTACTTGACCTTTATACCTTATATCGATTGTTTGGTAGCGATCCCACCCAACCTTTGACAATCCATCTCGATAGAATCTCTCAATCTTTGACAACTTTTGCTCGACCTTTTCCACACGCCCAAACAGAATACGAGCAGACCCACTACGAGGGATCAGCTCTATCTCCAAAGCACCAGATGCACTATTTCGAGCAGTTATTTGTACAATCTCTGCCGCCCAAAACTCGTCATCCTCTATTGTCTCTACAAAGGTAATGAGTTTCGTGAAATCTTCGTAATTTTTCAGCAACTTTTTTTGTTTTTCTTGCTCATCGGCTTGAAGTTGCTCAATTTTGGAGAGTTTTTCAGCTATCACCCGCTTACGATAGCGGTACTCCTTTAGTTTGGCTCTCTTCTTTTTGCGCAGAGCATCGACATCGGCCTCAAACTCCTCACGACTCTTTCCACTCCATACTCTATGCTTAAGATATGTGTTACGAACCTTAAGATACTCATCCAGATAGTCATCCTGCTCTTTATGAATCGGGAGCTTTGATCGCTCGAGCGCCAAAATCACACTATCGCACAGCTCAAGCTGAGCCTCAATCCACATCAAAACATCGCCCTGATACCCTCTCGGGAATGGTGGCTTATAGTCGCCCGTTATAACTGGCAAATATAACGAAGTGAAGGGTGGAGCATCAAAAACGTAGCCATCCTCTGTTATGTAGCTATTATTGCCATCCGCCAAAAAGCGTGCCTTAGCTCGATGTTGCTTCACACGAATATGTAGCTCGCCCAACGAGTTTGTATAGGCGACAACACTTCGCACTGCACGGCTCTCGGCAATAGCACCCTCCAAACGTGAGAGCTCGACTCGGTGTAGGCTATCCCCCAAACGCACCAACCCTCTTTGGGTGAGCATTTTCAGAATTCGTGTCGAATTTAGCAGTGACCCCTTCGCTGTGCTATCGGCAATATCGATATTTATGCTCTCCACAACTTGTGCCGTGCGTCTGGGCGCAGAGAGTGCAGCAGCATAGAGTATATATGCCACAACACCGCCCCAAACGGCAGCTAAGAGTAGGTATTTGACAGCCCTATTCAACACCTTTGTTTTTAAGTGTTTGTGCAATTTTATCGCACAATTTATCTATATCGCCAGCTCCAAAGCTAACCACAATATCAGTATCGATGTTTCCAATTACATCGACCAACGTATCAAGACTCTGCAAGCGGCAGGGAACAGTTATGTTTTGAGCTATAATTGAGGATGTTACACCCTCAATAGGCAACTCTCGAGCTGGGTATATTGGGAGCAGTATAACCCTATCTGATAGCGATAGGGCACGTGCGAACTCAGTAGCGAAATCTCGTGTTCGAGTGAAGAGATGGGGCTGAAATATGGCAGTAATTTCTCGCACGGGGAACGCCTTACGAATTGACGAAATAGCAGCCGTAAGCTCTTCGGGGTGGTGTGCATAGTCATCGATATATATCTGTGTGGGGGTGTTGATATATATATCAAAGCGCCTTTTAACACCCTGAAAATCAAACAACGCACTACGCAGCTTATCTTCATCTAACTCCTCGCCGCCTCTTTTAGCCGCCACCCACATCGCTGCCACAGCGGCAATAGAGTTCTCAACATTCACACGCCCAATAATGCCCAAGCGACACCTCTCGATTGTTGTCGTTGGTGTCACAATATCATATGTATAGTGCCCATCCTCACCCAACTCAATATTTTGGGCATAAAAGTCGCACTTATCATCCAACGAGTAGCGATATATAACTATCTTATCGTTGGTAACATTGAGCTCAACCCCCTTTTTGAGTATTAGTGCACCTTCAGGTTGTATTTGCGACACAAACTGTGCAAACGCTTCACGTACAGCCTCTTCAGTGCCATATATATCTAAATGGTCAGCATCGGTTGCTGTCACAATCGCCACATCGGGGTGCAGTTGCAGAAACGAGCGGTCAAACTCATCCGCCTCTACAACCAACCTATCGCCACTGCCCACAACGAAGTTTGAAGAGAAGTTTTTGGAGATGCCACCCAAAAATGCGTTGCCACCACCTGTCACACAACGATTCAGCCACGCCAAGAGTGTCGAGGTCGAGGTCTTGCCGTGCGTACCAGCGACAGCCATCACGTAGCGCCCTTGGCTCAAAACACCCAAAATCTGTGAGCGTTTTTTAATCTCAAAGCCATTGTCACGAAAGTAGTTAAGCTCGCTGTGCGTTGCTGGAATAGCTGGCGTATAGATGATTAACGTTCGCTCGGAGTCGCAAAACTCTTTGGGGATGGACTCCACACTATCTTCATAGTGCACCGCAGCCCCCGCCTTAGATAGCTCATCAGTTAGTGGAGTTGCTACCCTATCATAGCCCGCCACCCTATGCCCTTGAGCCAAGAAGTAGCGTGCCAAAGCGCTCATACCTATGCCACCGATACCCAAAAAGTATATGTTTTGAGGTTTCATCCTATTTTGTCAATTTCATAATTTGTGCAACAATATCCTTTGCGGCATTGGGCTTTGCCATAGCCTCAATACGGCGGCTCATATCCTCCAAGCGTGCTTTATCAGTTAAAAGCTCAATCGCCAATTCCATCGCCTCTGCCTCGCAGAGAGCATCCTCAACCAAGAGCGCTGCCCCACGCTTCGATAGCGCCTCAGCGTTACGAGTTTGATGATCCTCAGCCACGTTGGGCGAGGGGACAAAGATTGTCGGTTTTGCCACCAAACAGAGCTCCGAGACGGTGCAAGCGCCACTTCTTGAGATAACCACATCGGCTGCAGCATAGGCGTAATCCATCCTCTCGATAAATGCCCCTTGCCACACTCCATCCGAGTTATGAGCACTCAAAAACTCTTTAACCTCGCCATCATAGTATCTGCCCGACTGCCATATTATCTGTATCCTCTCTCTTTTTTGTAGCTTCAACCAGCTCATCATCATACTGTTCAGAGTGCGTGTACCTAACGACCCGCCAACAACCAAAAGAGTAGGCACATCCTCCTCAAAGCCAAAGTATTGCAACGCCTGCTGACGCTCAACGCCATCACGACTAAAGGCACCTCGCAGGGGGTTGCCCGTCAAAACAATCCTCTCGGCTGGAAAAAATCGCTCCATACCCTCGTATGC
>CAYJJV010000008.1:12449-44557 GCA_964370585.1 uncultured Alistipes sp.
ACAATCTTATAACCCAACGAGGGTATACGCTCCATCTCCATTCGCCCCAGCGCCCCAACAAAGAGTATCTCAACTCCGTCGCCCGCTTGGCGAGTAAGCTCTTCGGCCGTTGCCACTGCAGGGTGAATATGCCCTGCCGTACCACCTCCCGAGAGTATTATCTTCAATTTTTTCATCTCTTTATCAACCATTTACACACCCCAATTTCCTCTATCCAACGAGCGGAAGGTTATCGCTTCGGCAATATCGCCCATCTGGATTTCATCTCGATCGGCAATATCGGCAATGGTGCGTGCCACCTTTAAAATTCGATCGTAAGCACGTGCCGAGAGAGATAGTCGCTCCATAGCACGAGTCAATAACTCTTGGCTATTACTATCTAAAACGCAATACTTGGCGAGCAGTGCGCTATTCATCATCGAGTTGGTATGCACCCCCGCAACACCCTCAAAGCGCACTCTTTGTCGCTCTCGAGCCGCCTCGACACGCTCTCGCACCGAAGCGCTTGATTCGGACTCGCTCTTTGCAGCAATCTCTGTTGGGGTGACTGGTGAGACCTCAATATGTAGATCGATTCTATCCATCAAGGGTCCCGAAATTCGGTTCATATACCTCGCAACCGAACCCTTCGAGCATTGGCACTCCTTCGTGGGGTGGTTATAATAGCCACAAGGGCAGGGGTTCATCGCAGCAATCAACGTAAAATTTGCGGGGTACTCGACACTATATTTAGCCCTCGAAACAGCTATCGTCTTATCCTCCAACGGCTGGCGTAAAACCTCCAACACGTTGCGCCCAAACTCGGGCAACTCATCCAAGAACAACACCCCATTATGCGCCAATGAGACCTCGCCCGGACGTGGCGACTGTCCGCCACCTATCAGTGCCACCTGCGATGTCAAGTGGTGCGGAGCACGAAATGGTCGCTCTACAACCAAGCCTCGCTCAAAGCCCCCCTTACCTGCCACCGAGTGTATCTTGGTGGTCTGTAGCGCCTCCTCATAGCTCAACGGCGGGAGGACGGTTGGCAATCTACGAGCCAACATCGTCTTACCCGAACCGGGCGAGCCAATCATTATCACGTTATGCCCACCAGCAGCTGCAATCTCCAAAGCTCGCTTCACGTGCACCTGCCCCTTAACATCTGCAAAATCATCCTCATATAACCCTGCAATACGCTCTTCTTTACTAATTTCGCTGCGTGCAGGGGCAATACTAATATCCCCATTTAGGTAGTCGATTGTCTCACGCAACGTGCTAACTCCAATAACCTCAACACCCTCTACAACTGCCGCCTCAGAGGCGTTATCCTTAGGTACAACAATACGTCGAACGCCATTTTGGCGAGCACACACGGCTATGGGTAAAACCCCTCGAATAGATTGCACAGAGCCATCCAACGAGAGCTCACCGACAAAGATGGTATCGCTAACAGCCTCTGCCTCAACACGCCCCATAGCCGCTAAGATGCCCACGGCAATGGGTAGATCAAAGCCCGAGCCCTCCTTACGAAGATCGGCTGGGGCGAGTGAAACGACCACCTTCTTTGAGGTCATCTTCTCCTCGCTATTCTCAAAAGCGGCACGCACACGCTGCTCGCTCTCCTTAATCGCATTATCGGGCAGCCCTACCAGATACATACCCAGACCACCCCCTGCGATATTGACCTCAACGGTTACCATCACAGCGTCAATTCCAATTATTGAGCTCGAAAAGGTGCGGATAAACATACTCTTGTAGGGTTTAGAATGGTGCTTCGTCGGTTAATTTCGGGGGCGCAATATCAAATTCTCCACTACCCTGCGCAGAGCCTAATGCACCTACGGAAGATGCATTCGAGTCGCTGGCAAAGTCATCATATTGCGTAGGGTCGGCACCACCCGAAGCGATCATCATCGCATCGTCCATATCCACAAATCGAGCCTGCTCCTTCTGGAAGCGCAACTTAACATCACACACAGCACCATTACGGTGCTTAGCCAAGATTATCTCAGCCATACCTGCCGTTGGCATTCCGCTCTCATCTTCGTGCATACCATAATACTCGGGGCGGTGGATAAATGCCACAATATCGGCATCCTGCTCGATGGCCCCCGACTCACGAAGATCGGATAGTTGCGGACGCTTCGACCCGCCACGCATCTCGGTCTGACGACTGAGCTGTGAGAGGGCGATAATTGGCACATTGAGCTCCTTGGCAATCGCCTTCAAGGTTCGAGATATGAATGCCACCTCCTGCTCACGGTTACCCTTCGTATCTTGATTACCCGTCATTAGCTGCAAGTAGTCAATTATGATAATCTTAATCTCGTGGTGTATCTTCAGTCGGCGAGCCTTCGAGCGAAACTCAAATATAGACAAGGCTGGTGTATCGTCAATATATAGCGGCGCTGTACCCAACGGTTTTGTTGCCGACTCCATATGGCGCCACTGCTCAGGGGTCAAACGTCCACTCTTCACATCGTTGCCACGAAGCCCCGTCTCGGCAATAATCAGACGCATCATCAACTGCACGGATGACATCTCCAAAGAGAAGAAGGCCACACCCTGCTCATACTCGACAGCCATATTGCGAGCCATCGACAAAACGAACGCCGTCTTACCCATCGAGGGACGTGCAGCGATGATAACCAAGTCCGATAGCTGCCACCCGAGCGTCACCCTATCTAAGGCCATAAAGCCCGATGGGACACCACTAAAGGCGCTCGTATTTTTGGATGCCTCCTCGATTTGGGTCAGCGCACGTGCCAATATATCCTTTGAGGATTGTACCGAGCGCTTAACATACCCTTCGGCAACCTTAAAGATCTCCCCTTCGGCAAAGCCTATCAAATCGGTCACATCGGTAGCCTCATCATACGAACGGCGCTGTATCTCGGTAGCGGAGCGTATCAACTCACGCTGCACGAACTTCTGCGCTATAATTTTGGCGTGGAACTCCACGTTGGCAGCCGAGCCGACCCTCTGTGTTAATTGCGCTAAGTATGCTGCCCCACCCACACGGCTAAGTTCACGATTCGCCTTCAGGCGCTCGGTCACGGTGTATAGGTCGATAGGCTTTAGCTCAATCGAGAGGTCGTTTATCGCCTTGTAGATTAGGCGGTGCTCTTCGGTGTAGAAGGCGTCAGGCGAGACAAAATCTTGAACAGCAATTATGCTATCACGCTCCAACATCAAGGCACCCAAGACCGCCTCCTCCAACTCAACGGCCTGAGGTGGAACGTTGCCAACAGCATCTGTTAGCTCCTTAAAACTCTCTCTATTTCGCTCTGCAGCTCTACTTATCTTTGCCATATTGGGTATATATCACATTAAAAGCCCAAAAATAGTAATTTATGGGCATAAATCCAAAAACGACACTCTAAATTTATCAGAGGTAGATGGAGTTTTACACCTTCACGCTCACACTATGACGTGAGACGGCAAATGTTGCGACACTGATGCGGGCTGTGGGCACCGCCGAGAGTATCTCCAAAGCGCACGAAGAGATGGTGCTACCCGTTGTTAGGACATCATCCACAAGCAGAATATGGCGCCCCTCCAGCGCCTCAACATTGCGTACCGAAAATGCACTCTCGACATTTTGAGCACGTTCCGAACGACGCTTTTGAGCCTGTGTAGCGGTATTGCGATGGCGCACAACACTTCGCCTATCTACTCTAACGCCCAGCTGTCGAGCAACACCTTCGGCCAAGTACTCCGACTGATTATAGCCTCTTCTGATGCGCTTAATTGGGTGTAGAGGCAGCGGAATAACCATATCCACATCGCCATACAATCCACTCTCAGCCAACGCTCGTCCATACCACTCGCCCAGATCAAGAGCTACACGCCACTGAGAGCGATACTTGAAGTTGTGCACCGCCTCACGCCAACCACCCTTTTGCGAAAAGAAGAGAAACGAAGAGGCAAATACGATAGGCACTTGACCCCAAAATATCCTCGCAACTGGGTTATCAATCTCCGCTACAAAGCCACACAAGGGTGCTGTCGTGCGACAGAGTGTGCACACAGAGTGTTCGCCACGCAGCAACTCATTAGAGCAGACCGCACAGCGGCGTGGAGCGATGAGCGCCGCCACATCATACAGAATATCACTGAGGATCGACATCGACACTTAGATTTATCGTCCGATATTGGGGTTGCGACGAGAAGTTGTCAAGCGTGCACTTTAGAATTTGGCGTGCACGAGAAGAGGATGCCCCAGCCTCGATTTTGAGTAGAAGATTTACAACCCACTCGCCACGCACCCTATCGATGGGTGGCGAGATTGGCCCCAACAATCTGCGCCCAAACTTTTCACGAAGCTCTGAAGCGAGCATTGAGGCGCCATCAAACAACAATTTTTGATCGCTATGGCGCAATACAATAAGGGTCAGGCGAGCATATGGCGGATATGAGAATGCCTCACGCTCAGAGAGTAGCGAGTGTGCCATAGAGAGATAATCGCCATCCACAACCTGTTGCAGGATTGGGTGGTTTGGCTCTGAGGTCTGGATAATAACTTCGCCCCCTGCCCTGCGCCTACCAGCTCGCCCCGATACCTGAGAGAGAAGCTGAAAAGCACGCTCTGAAGCCCTAAAATCGGGGTTATGCAGCAAGTTGTCGGCATTCAAAATACCGACCAACGAGACACCTCCAAAATCAAACCCTTTGGTTATAATCTGTGTCCCAACCAATATGTCAATATCGCCACGCTCGAAGCTATCGATTATCGCCCTAAGCGCCCCTTGCGAAGCGACAATATCGCTATCTAATCGTGCCACACGTGCCGCAGGAAACAACTGTGAAATCTGCTCTTCAATCTTCTCTGTACCAAACCCTTGCGGGGCAATATCCTTTTCGCCACACTTCGGGCACGCCTTAGGCAGAGGCGTTGTATAGGAGCAGTAGTGACAGCGAAGATCACCGCTCGCCTTATGGTAGCTCATCGAGACATTGCAGTTGGGGCACTCTGCTCGCCAACCGCACGCCCCACACTCTACATAAGGAGCAAAACCACGACGATTTTGGAAAAGAATCACCTGCTCACGCCGCTCTAAGCGCTCCTCAATCTTACTTAATAGCAACCTATCGAAGTGCATCTTCAATTCGCCACGCTTGGCTGAACGCAACCTATCACGGATGATAATTTGTGGTGAGACCCCTTCTGCATAGCGCTCTGTGAGTTGCGCCTTGCCATATCGTCCACTCTCAGCGTTGAGCCACGACTCTAAGGATGGCGTTGCACTCCCTAAAAGGGTATTTATCGAGAGTTGGTGAGCTAAATATACAGCACAATCACGTGCACTGTAGCGTGGTGCGGGCTCCGACTGTTTATAGCTTGTGTCGTGCTCCTCATCGACAATTATAAGCTGCAAGTTCTTCAGTGGCAGAAAGATAGATGAGCGAACACCAACCACGAATTCGCCCCCCGAAGATGATGCCAAGCGTAGGTATACCTCCCCCCTTGCTCGTGCCGATAGTCGTGAGTGGTACGGGGTTACTCGTTCGCCAAAAACACGCCGAAGACGCTCTACCAACTGCCCCGTGAGGGCAATTTCGGGTACCAACATCAAGACATCGCCACCACGCTGCAGAGCTTCCGATATTAAGTGAATATATATTTCGGTCTTTCCCGACGAGGTAACGCCTTGTAAAAGAGTTGTTGCGTGGCTGTAAAAGGAGCTCTTTATCCCCTTAAATGCCTGTAATTGGTGCTCTGACAGTGTTGGTAGAGCGAAATTGGGAGGTGTAAATTTCCCCTTTACAGCACGCCATTCAGTAGAGAGAAACCCTTTTTTCTCCAACGAGCGTAACGTAGCCAGATCTACATCCACTGCCGTGCGTGGCACAGCCACATTCGCCTGACAATCAACAATATCTGCCTGACATTTAATCGCCTGCTCAATGTGCATAAGCACCTCATATTGCTTCGGGGCTCGCCTTTGCAGCCTATCTAATTCCTGCTCTAAGGCCTCATCCCGACCTAAAAGTGAGATATATAGCTCTTGGCGTGGTCTATACTCCCGCCCCTCGAACTCCTGCTCACTATCGGCACTCGGTTTCACCATCGAGGGCAACGCCACACGCATCACCTCGCCCAACGAGCAGATATAGTAGTCGCTCAGCCACTGCCAAAACTCAATTTGGTTTCTCGACAACAGCGGCACATCATATAGTTTGCGGATGATATTTTTAACCCTTTTAACCTTTGGCGCTACATCGTGCAGACGCCAAACAATGGCTGTATAGAACTTTCGATGCCCAAACTGCACCAAGACACCATCCCCAACCTCGAGCGATAGCCCCTCAGGGATAGCATACGTATAGGTGGGTTGCGCTAAGGGCAGTACTATATCGGCATACGATGCCATTATAGCTTATTGAGAGCTTGGAAACCCTTACCATAAACACCCATAACCGAACCAACGGTAATAAAGGCATCGGGGTCGATGGTCTTGACAAATTTTAGAATCATCGAGGTGTCACGCTTGCGACACACCACCATCACAATCTTCGAGCGCTCCTTTGTGTACCACCCCTGCGAATCGATTAGCGTAGCGCCACGTTGCATCGTGTTGATAATGGCATCTGCCATACGCTCATAGTCTGCTGTTACGATAAACAGCTGACTTGATTGTTGATTACCCGACATAATAACATCGACCGTATAGCCAAACACAGCTGTCATTAGGTAACCATATATTACTGTATCAATATTGAACCCTACTGCCAACGAGAGGGCTATAATAACGAAATCGGAGTAGATGACAATCTTACCATAACTCACTGTGCGATACTTATTTATAATCATCGCCACAATATCTGTTCCGCCCGTCGAGCCGCCCTGCATAAAGCTAATTGCCACACCCAGACCTGCCAAGATACCTCCCAAGATGACCGAGAGCGTGCGCTCTAAGTGCAGAAAATCCCCTTCAGGCAGTATATCCTGCCACACATTCATCGTTATCGAGATGACAATAATACAATATATGGTCTTTACTCCAAAGTTCCACCCCACAATTAAACCGCCCACAATCAGCAATATGACATTTATAATGAGCACCATTGTACCAATCTGTATATCTACTCCAGCGAAGCCAAGTGCGGTACATATAATCTGTGAAAAACCAGAAGCTCCACCTCCCATACCCTTCACGGGCAGGATGCAGCCAATCCACGCAAAGGAGTAGAGCATCATACCGATGGTCATCATTATGTACTCCTTTATTGTGCCTAAAACCGATGTCGTTGTTATTCTCTTCATAAAAGCGATGCAATCAATTCTTACTGCCTACAAAGGTATAAAAAATTCTCCTTGATGCGCATTTTTCTGCTCTAATTTTTGCTCTAACATCGCCAAAAGTTGTTCGTTACGCACCAAACCCCAGTTGCGACCTAAGTGGTAGCGGGGTGGCGCTTCAGAGGCAAAGCGCTCGACAACAATATCGGGGCGCAGGCGGCGCAAGATTTCGGTAAAGAGCTCGAGATACTCCTCCAACTCCCAAAAGCGGAACGAATCGGGGTTTTTGGCATACTCCTGCGCCATTACTGTCCCTTTGAAGAGTTGTAGCTGATGAAATTTTATTGTGGTCAAGGGCAACGAGTTGATTGTTGCGATTTGCTCTAAAAGCATCTCGTCCGACTCTTGGGGTAGCCCCAAGATAAAGTGTGCTCCAACATTCAGACCTCGCTCAGCGCTCTGTCGTATCGCACGCTGGGCTGTGGCAAAGTCGTGTCCACGATTTATCGCTTTCAGGGTAGTATCGAATGTAGACTCAACGCCATATTCGATTGTAATATAGTGATTTTTAGCCAATCCAGCCAAATAGTCCAACTTCTCTTCATCCACACAATCAGGGCGAGTGCCGATAACTAAGCCCACGACATCGGGGTAGCTCAGCGCCTCTTCGTATAGCTCTTTTAGCTGCTCCAATGGGGCATAGGTGTTGGAGAAGGATTGGAAATAGACTAAATATTTTGAGGCTCTTCGATAGCGATTACGATGAAACGATGCCCCCTCTTCAATTTGGCGCATAAGGTCATAACCCCGCATACAATATGAGGGTGTAAATGCCTCGTTATTGCAGAAGGTGCACCCCCCACTGCCCAGCGTGCCATCACGATTTGGGCAGGTAAAGCCAGCATTGACCGTGAGTTTCTGCACCCGCTCGCCAAAGAGGGCACGAAAGTAGCGTGCATAGCTATTAAATCGTCTATTATCGCCCCACTGATACATTTTTTAATTATGAATTTATGAATGATAATGGTTACAATCGTGAATGTTGGTGCGCTAAAGCCAACCGATACGTCATTGCGGGCTTGACCCGCAATCTCTATTATACACTGCTGCAAGTGAGATTGCGGATCAAGCCCGCAATGACGATCTATCGTTAGATATTCAAAAATAGCACTTGTTAATCACCCCACCCCCTAAGGTTGAATAGGGGAGTGAATTTTGGAGCATCGTGCAGGCTCTTAAAGCGGAGCATACTGTCGGTATGTGAGCATTTAAGAGACAAGGGATGTTTCAAAAGTCGCCCCCTATTCAGCCTTAGCTCTAATAGTTCCAGTCGTTGCGATTCATTACACTCTTCGGCGCATTGGGAACATTGACAAAGAACTCGTGCCCAGCACGCTCCTCCATCTCTTCAACTGTCACCATCTCAGCCTCGATGCCACGCTGATTCTCGTGCTCGATGATAAATGCCGCACACTGCAACTTATCGGCTGCCAAATCACGCACCCACGTCTTGTTTGAGTTATTACTTTTAGCACGCAACAGAACGGCATAGTAGTGTGATGGGATTGTTGAACCTGCCTGCTTGTGTGTTGGATTCTCATATAGGCACCCCAGCACTAAGTAGAGCGTATCCTTACCGCCACGCCATTGGGTATCTATGTACCCCTCAAACTCATTCCACGAACCACCACCCGTATTGAAGTTAGCAGAGTATTGTGGCGAGATATTTGTCATATAGAAGACCTGCTCATTTGCAAAGCGACTAATATAGCGGTCGGCAGAAGAGAGCATATGGCCACGATTAAATGGCGAGCCCCAACCACCTGTGCTTGACTGAATATTTGATGACACCTGAGGATCATAGTCATAGGCGTCTGTGCGATCTGTATTTCTCTCAATATATACATCGTGTAGTGGCGCTGCAACCCAAAGTGCATTTTGGTACTTTTCAGAGTAACATACACCATAGTTACGATACTCCCAGCCTCTGCCCGACGAAACATCGGTTATGTGGTATGCATAGTGGTGGTCAGAGTTCGCCTTATCTTGAGCTGGTAGCTCCATCCAACCGCTATACTCGGCACTTCCAACGGGAGGTGCTACGCTACCCTCTTTTGTTGTAAACGTCCCTGCAGCGCTGTTGTATGTTGCACCTGCTACCACCGACAGAGTGAATGTATACACACTCTCGGGCGATAGGCTATTCAGATTGGCACTCTTTGCACCTTCGGCAGTTGATACGTTGATACGTTGCGATGCGCCACCCGAAGAGTATGTAAAGTAGACCTCAGTTATTGTCGCCTCGCCCTCATAGTCAAACGAGCAGGCGATTGTTGCCGTTGATGCCTCAACATTTGTTGCCGAAGGGGTGCCGAAATTCAAACTAACAGCTGGGCCTGCACCCGTTGAGAAGGCTGTACGGTCGCTCAAGATTCTATCGCTACTCACATCAACAAAGGCATAGGCCACGTATGTGGTGTTGGGCTGAAGATTCTTCAGCTCTGCCGTAATTGTCTTACCCACAAGAGAAACATCTGTAGCATCTACAAATTCTGAGATGCCACCATCAACTATTGAGGCATAGGCGACACCAAAGTTTGTCTGCGAAAGTACACCCTCTGCAAAGTTTGTGTCACAGCTTACAATAACACTTGTACCCTGAGCAACAACAACTGATTCGGGGATCCCAAACCACTCGTTCGCATCTGAACCATTGTCATCACTACAAGAGCTTAGACAGATTGCCACAAGAGGCAATAAATACATAAAAATTCTCTTCATCACTATTTATTTAATAATTTTATCGGTTTTTCGAATCTATTATAATTGTCACGGGCCCATCATTCTCCAACGCAACCTGCATATGTTGCCCAAAGCACCCCATCTTAACCTCACTACCCAACGCCGCAGACAATCTGCGCACAAACTCCTCGTACAGCGGTCGTGACACAGCCTCTGGGGCGGCAGCGATATAGCTTGGGCGGTTGCCCTTGCGTGTTGAGGCCTGCAGCGTAAATTGGCTCACGACCAACGCCTCGCCTTGAGTCTGCAAAATATCAAGGTTCATAACCCCATCCGCATCGTCAAAGATACGCAGATGAGCTGTTTTATGCACCAAGTAGTCGATATCCTCCACCGTGTCATCCAACCCCACACCTATCAAGATAAGCAGACCCGCCCCAATTTTTGAGTGCAGTTCTGCGCCGACACTGACAGAAGCGTGCGAAACACGCTGAATTAATAGACGCATAATTTAAGTGGATTATATCGCCTCGAAATAGCTCCACAAGTTATCCCTTTTTGGGAGTGGTGCCTTGACAGTTAGCATCTCACGGCGCACTGGGTGCTCGAATGAGAGCGAGCGTGAGTGCAACGAGATACCGCTATAATCGGCAATCGAGCGCTTGGCGCCATACTTCAAATCGCCACGCACAGGCCACCCCATTCTTGCCAACTGCGCTCTGATTTGGTGGTGACGCCCCGTGATGAGCTCCACCTCTAAGAGGGTGTAGTTCGACGATGCGCCTATAACCTCATATTTGAGGTGTGCCAATTTTGAGTTTGGTTTTTCAGATATGTGAGCGTGCGAGCGGTTGGTCTTCGGATCACGCACAATATAGTGCTTTAGCTCGCCCCCCTCATTATTTGGGCGCTCTTCGGTCAAAGCCCAATACTTTTTGACAATTTTTCTATCACGAATCATCTCGTTGAGTCTAACCAGAGCCTTCGAGCTCTTGGCAAACAGAAGCGCACCACTCACCGGGCGGTCAATACGGTGTACAACACCCAAATAGACCTCGCCGGGTTTTGAGTCACGCTTTTTGATGAACGCCTTAACCTCATCCTCGATGGAGCTATCGCCCGACTTATCGGTCTGCACCAAATCACCGGCGTGCTTATTGACTATTAAAATATGGTTATCTTCAAAGAGTATATCGTTGGGTGTAAACATCTTATTTTGGTTTAGAGCGAGAAGGTAAAGGGCAGCAGGTCGGCAGCCTGTTCGACCACTGATGCTGTACCATTACCGCTCATTATTATACGTATTTTGTTGCCCTGACGGCGCTCAACATCCATCAACACTTGGCGACACTGCCCACAGGGGTAGCACTCCCTTTGAGATGGCTCTGAGGCGATAGCAATCACCTCAACGGGGTCATCGGCAAAGTTGGCTTGGTGGTAGTAGAGCAACGAGCGTTCGGCACACAGTCCTGCTGGATAGACCTCACTCTCGACATTACTGCCAGTTAGAATCTTGCCACTTTTAAGGCGTGCCGCAGCACCTACATTGAAGTTAGAGTAGGGGGCAATGGCCGACTTCACAGCCTTTTGTGCCATATCCACACACTCCCTATCGCCACTCGAGAGTTCACTCAAAGTGGCATAGGATTCATAATCGAATGTAAATTGCCTTTTCATAGCGCTGTCATTTTAAATGAGCAAAGAGAACAAAGCTAATATTTTTTCTCTTCCCACGCAACTTTTATGCTGTTTTTTATTGTGCAAGGAGAAAAATTACCTCCTATTGGTTCAATATAAACTTAGCATTCACGTCGCAACGCAACTTTATGCTCTTAAAATCGACCTCCATAGCCTCGCTATTGACGCTACCTGCGCTCTTAGTACGAGCCGAGAGCATCAAACCATCATAGGCTGGTAATTGACTGTAGTAGTTCGAGTCGTAGATATAGAAGCATTGACCTACCGTCTGTCCCAAAGCCTCGCCCAACTCCTGAGCGTTCTTTTTAGCGTTCTGCACCGCCTCAGCACGCAATTTTGAGATATAGCTCTTCATATCCGAGTTCTCAACACGGCTCAGTGCCACTCTCGAAATTCCAAGTGCATCCAACGCCTGCCAAGCCTTTGCCACCATCTCAGAGCTCATCAATTTAAGTTGATATGTGCCCGTTGCAACGGATGTCCCACGACGGAAATAGTCGCTCGTGACGTTGGTAAACTCCAACTGCTCGGCTACATCAACACCCAATCTTGTGAGTGCCGTAATCATCTGTCGTTGCTGCTCGGCAACGCTGATCTTACCCTTTGAGTCGGCCTCGTCTATTGTGATTGATAGGTAGAATAGATTGGGTTTAACCTCCATCTCGGCAACTCCCGAAACTTGGACATAACTATCATACTTAGACTCTGTTTGTGCCATCGAAACACCAAAAACAACAATGGCAATAGCCGCTAAAATAACTCTTTTCATAGTATCAAATTTTTAATTTTCCATTACAAATATATAATATAAATGCAAAAAATGCAAAAACACTGCATCTATCGCCTCTCCAACTTCACAACATTCTCCACGTGGTGCGTATGGGGGAACATATCAACGGGCTGCACCGCCACAACTTTATAGTCGCTATCCAATATGGCCAAATCTCGTGCCTGAGTTGCTGGGTTGCAGCTCACATAGACAATTCGTTGGGGTGCGGCACGCTTTATAACCTCCAACACTGGCTCATCGACACCTGCTCGTGGCGGGTCGAGAATTATAACGTCGGGAGCTCCATTTTCGGTCACAAATGCGTCCGATAGGACTTTTCGCATATCGCCAGCATAGAATTTTGTATTCTCAATGCCATTCTGTTGCGAGTTTATCTTGGCATCCTCAATCGCCTCATCGACATACTCCACACCCACAACTTTTTTACACTGTGCAGCGCAAAAGTTGGCAATCGTACCAGTCCCCGTATAGAGGTCGTATAGTGTGTCGGTAGGTTTTAGGTCGGCAAACTCACGTGTCACCTTATATAGCTCATACGCCTGCTCGGAGTTGGTCTGATAGAAGGATTTTGCCCCAATTTTGAACTTCAGTCCCTCCATCTGCTCCACAATATGGTCTTTGCCCGAGTATAGGATTGGCGTTTGGTCTGAGATGGAGTCGTTGAGTTTCTCATTGACGATATAAAAGAGCGATGTAATCTGCGAAAACTTCCTCTTTAGGTGGTTCATCAATAACTCTATGCGCTCTGAGTCATCCTTATGAAAAACCACGATGACCATAACATCGCCCGTTGTCGAGGTGCGAATAACTACGTTGCGCATCAACCCAGAGTGCGAGCGGGCGTTGTGATACGAAAATCCATTTGCCTGCGTAAAAGAGGCTATCTCATTGCGAATTTCGTTCGAGGGCTCGGCTTGCAGGTGACACCTCTCGATATTGAGTATCTTATCAAACATACCCGGAATATGAAACCCTAAGGCTGGTTCAGGTGTAATCTCCTCCGACGAAGCTATCTCTTCGGGGGTTAGCCAACGACGATCGGCAAATGTAAACTCCAACTTGTTGCGATAGAGCTCAGTGCGAGCCGAACCCAGCGTGGGAAACACCTTAGGTAGCTCAACACCACCTATACGAGAGAGTTGGTCTACAACTTGAGTCTGCTTTTGGCGCAGCTGCTCATCGTATGGCAAGTTCTGCCACTTGCATCCACCACACACCCCAAAGTGTGCGCAAAATGGCTCTGTGCGCAACTCAGATGTGCGATGAAACTTCACAGCACGCCCCTCCATATAGCGACGTCGCTTCGTTGTTATCTGCACATCGACAACATCGCCCGGCACGCACTGCGCCACAAAGATCACCATATCGTTATGTCGCCCCATCGCCTTACCTTCGGCGGCAAGCGCAACAATCTCAAGATTTTCGATTATCGGATGTTTAACCCTTTTTCTACCCATAAATATTACAATTTGTTGCAAAGGTAAAACAAAATAGGTTAAAAATTTAACCAGATTCCCATAATTTGAGATTATTTTTGCTTTCAACGCCTTATCTCACTATATTTGCATAAAATTATAGAGACTATGCAGATAGCATCACTTCAATTCAACCCCATTCAAGAGATGACCTACATCCTGTGGGACGACAGTTTAGAGTGCGTCATAATTGACGCTGGCAACTCAACGCCAAAGGAGAACACGGCACTCTTTAACTTCATCTCAGAGCGAGGATTAAAACCCGTGATGGTGATAGCCACACACGGCCACTTCGACCACAATTTAGGTACAGTGAGCCTATGCGAACACTACGGGATTCCCTTTGCAATGTCCGCCAAAGATCAATTCTTGTTGGATGGAGCATCGACCAGCGGTTCTATATTCGGTATCGAGGTTGGGGCGCTACCCAAAAAGGTGGATATAGACCTTGATGGCATTAAAGAGCTCACCTTTGGCAATAGCACACTACAAGTTATCCCAACACCGGGACACACTCCCGGCCACGTTGTGCTCTTCAACGATGCAACACGCACCCTATTCACGGGCGACACCCTATTTCGTGAGAGCATCGGGCGTACAGACCTACCCGGTGGCGACTACTCGTGGATTATGCGCTCAATTATCGACTCAATTATACCTTTGGGCGAGGATGTACGCATCTATCCCGGTCACGGTGCAGACTCAACAATCTCGCACGAGATGCTATACAACCCATTCATTGTCGAGGTTCTAAACGACGAGGTAAACTACCGTGACTAATGAGGGGTATTATCAATAGGGTGCTCTATCGAGTGTTGCCCTTGCGGGGGTACTTGCGCTGTGTAAGCTCGCTACTATTTCTGTGGCAACGCTTAGGATTGGGGCGCAACACAGAGGCTTTGGAGTATCTATACCACCTCCCAAATTTGGTCACCAAAGGGGATATAACAATCGACATTGGGGCTAACTTGGGCTACTACTCACGCACACTTTCACGCTCGGTAGGCTCCCAAGGGGTTGTCTATGCTGTCGAGCCAGTGCCGATAGTGCTTGATGTTTTAAGGCACAACCTCAACAAGTGTCAAAATGTTGTGATACTACCCTATGCGTTGGGTAGCGAGGCAAAAACCATCTCGATGGGCAATAACTCGGCACGCTCGACGGGCTATATGGGCACGGGGCAGAACTTCGTAAATGAGAGCAACGAAGGGTGTGACGTGGAATTTTCAGCTCAGATGCGTCGCCCCGATGAACTATTTTCGGGCTTGGAGCGTCTGGACTTTATAAAGTGCGATATTGAGGGGTATGAGGTTGTGGTTCTAAGTGAGATGCGAGAGCTATTAGAGCGCTTTCATCCTACGGTATTGGTCGAAACGGGGGGTAAAAATCGCCAAGAGATAATCAAACTATTTAGCTCGATGGGCTATCGTGGAACAACACTGCACAATGGCGAAGAGGTGGCGCTGAGTGATAAAAACGAAAAAGATATTATATTTAGATGGCAATGCGAATAGATATTGTTACTGTTGTGCCCGAGTTGTTGCAATCGCCACTTAGCGGTTCAATTCTTGGCAGGGCACAGTCCAAAGGGCTTGTCGAGATTGTGGTTCACAATCTTCGTGACTACGCCCACGATAGGCGTAAGACAACCGACGACTACCCCTTTGGAGGCGAGGCGGGGATGGTTATTAAGTGCGAGCCGATGTTTGAGTTAATCGAAAAACTCACCTCAGAGCGCACCTATGATGAGATAATATACACCTCGCCCGATGGTGTGCAGTATAACCAAAAGGAGGCAAATAGATTGTCGATGTATGAGAATATAATCATCATCTGTGGCCACTATAAGGGCATCGACCACCGCATCAGAGAGCACCTTGTGACACGTGAGATTTCGATTGGCGACTATGTTCTGACGGGTGGCGAGATGGCTGCCTGCATCATTGCCGACTCGATCGTGAGGCTAATACCTTCGGCCATTGGCGATGAGTGCTCGGCCTTGACCGATAGCTTTCAAGATAACCTCTTAGCCCCACCAGTCTACACACGCCCAGCAGAGTTTCGGGGGTGGCGTGTGCCCGATGTTTTGCTCTCGGGCAACTTTGCCGAGATTGACAAGTGGCGTGAGAGCCAAGCTCTGGAGCGCACACAAAAACTTAGACCCGATTTATTGGACAAATAACCCACCTTTTTCGATGAGATACTACTTAATTGCAGGCGAGCCATCGGGCGATCTGCACGGCGCAAACCTTATGCGAGAGATAAAGGAGTTAGACCCCAATGCCGAATTTCGCTTTTGGGGTGGCGAATTAATGGCTGAAGTAGGCGGCACAGAGGCTTTGGCGAAAGATTATCGTGAAAACTCATTTTTCGGGCTTCTGCAAGTTATTGCCAACCTACCGACAATTCTACGACAGATGCGTGAGTGCCGTGAGGATGTGGCACGCTTCAAGCCAGACGCCCTGATTTTGATAGACTATCCGGGCTTTAATATGAAGATGGCACGCTGGGCAAAGCGTCAAGGCATCAAGACCCTATACTACATCGCCCCTAAGGTTTGGGCGTGGGGCGAATGGCGTGTTAAGTCGGTACGCAAGTATGTGGATAAGTTATTTGTGATATTCCCATTCGAGATAGATTTCTTCCGCAGAAAGGGTTGTGACCCCATCTTCGAGGGTAACCCCATAGTCGATGCCCTTGAAAAGCGCAAGGCAGAGCTACCAACCCCAGAGGAGTACAGAGCGCAACACTCACTCGACACTCGTCCCATTGTGGCGCTCTTGGCGGGGAGTCGCAAATCGGAGATTGAGGCCAACCTTCCCCTTATGGTTGCCACTGCCAAGCTCTTCCCCGACCACCAATTTGTAGTGACTGGGGTTGAGTGGATTGACAAGGGTATATATGATAAAATCATTGGCAAGAGCGGTGTAAAGTGCATCTACAACGCAACCTACGAAACTCTTATCGCTTCACGTGCCGCCATCGTAACATCGGGCACAGCGACCCTTGAGACGGCACTCTTGGGCACCCCCGAGATTGTGCTTTACCGCACCTCACGATTTAATATGCTCTTCAAGGATTTGATCGTCAAGGTGCCCTACATCTCGCTGGTGAATCTAAATCTAAGGCGTGAGGCGGTGGCCGAAATTCTGCAATCCGACCTATCGACCCATCGTGCTGAAACTCAGCTACGAGCTATACTCTACGATGGCGAAGAGCGCACAAAGATGCTCGCCGACTTCAAGGAGTTGAGCGAGATAATAGGAGGCAAGGGGGCAAGCGCACGCTTTGCTGCAAGAATATACAACGAGCTAAAGAGATGAAATTAATTACAATACACAACAGCTTCACAGCCACCGTAGCTGAGGATTTAATCTTCTCACTCAGACCCGACACGGCACTTTTGCGCAACAACGACCCGCTATACTTTCCATCGTTTTGCAAAGAGCTTGTGGGTAATATATGCCTGATAGTCAAGATAGATCGCATCGGCAAACATATCTCTGAACGCTTTGCTCACCGCTACTACACAGAGGTTGGGCTGGGCATCAACTTTACCGCTGCCGACACCCTGCAGAGGGCTATCGACGAGGGGCTACCACACGATAAGGCGACCTCGTTTGACCACTCGGCTGCCACATCACCACGCTTTTTGAGCTTGGAGAGCGTTGGGGGCAACACCAACTCGTTGGAGTGTGAGCTGAAGCACAATGGCGAGGTGGTAGCGAGCTTCTCCACCCAACAGATGACCATCAGTCTGGATAGAGCGCTATCCGAACTATCAAAATATGTAACCCTTCGCATTGGCGACCTTATATATATAGGTGCCGAGCATAAAATCGAGAGCTTATCTATTGGCGATACGCTCAGCGCAACGCTTTGTGGCGATGAGCTACTTAACTTCGATATACGCTAAGGGGCAAAAGGGACTGAAGGGACAAAAGAGTCAGAATCCCCCACCCCTATTCAACCTCAGATCTGTTTGCGTAGGCGAGCTACGGGGATATTCAACATTTCACGATATTTGGCGACAGTCCTTCTGGCAATACGATACCCCTTCTGATTTAGAATATCCATCAACACCTCATCGGTTAGGGGGTGGCGCTTGTTCTCATCATCGATGCACTGCTGTAATATATTTTTAATCTCATAGCTCGACACCTCCTCGCCCGTATCGGTCTGCATAGCCTCCGAGAAGAGCGATTTTAGGAGTATTATGCCGAACTGAGTCTGCACATATTTGCTATTTACGACCCTCGAGATGGTCGATACATCCAACTCAGTTCTATCGGCAATATCCTTTAGAATCATCGGACGCAGTTTCGATTTATCTCCATCTTTAAAGTATTCACTCTGATACTCCAAAATTGTCTGCATACAGCGCATAAGGGTGTCGTGGCGCTGCTTTATCGCCGATATGAACCACTTTGCCGAGTCGATTTTCCCCTTCACAAACTGCACCGTCTCACGATCTGCCTCCTTCACTCGCCCATCTGTGGAGACCATCTCACGCATCATATCGACATAGCGGCGGTTGATGCGCACATCGGGTACGTTGTATGAGTTGAGCGATAGGTTAAATTCGCCATCGTTATACTCCAAAATAAAGTCGGGGATGATGTATGGCGTGTTGTCGGCACCACCCTCAATATGCAGATTGCCGGGCTTGGGCGAGAGGTGACGTATCTCATCAATTGCATCACGAAAGTCATCTTCCGTGACCTGCAGGCGTGCCATCAAGCGCTCATAGTGCTTCTTAACAAACTCATCGAAGTGCGAGGTCAATATCTTGCGTGCCAAACGTCGTGAGCGGGTCGTTATGCTCATCTGCCCAATCTGCAGTAGCAGACACTCCTGCAGGGTACGTGCCCCGACACCCGCAGGCTCTAACTGGTGGATAATCTTCAGAAGAGCCTCCAGCTCCTGAGCTGTGCTCTCGATGCCGAGCGTAAAGGCTATATCATCGGCTATGGATTCCAAATCTCGCCTCAAATAGCCATCCTCATCGATGCTCCCCACGATATATATTGCCAAGCGCATCTGTCGCTCCGAGAGTGAGCGAAAACCTAACTGCTCGACTAAGAACTCCTGCAACGAACGCCCTTCGGTTAGGATTGGTGTGCGATGCTTATCATCCTTCGAGAAGTTATTTATGCGACTCTTATATAGGGGGGTGTCATCCTCCTTTAGATACTCTTCAACCGATATTTGCTGCGGATCCTCTCGTGCCTCCTCGCTCTTTGCATCCTCCTCCAAGAGGATATTATCCTCAATCTCCTGCTTTATGCGCTGTTCGAGCATAACAGTTGGAAGCTCCAAGAGCTTTATCATCTGAATCTGCTGTGGCGACAACTTCTGTTGTAGCGATAGCACCTGTTTTTGGTTGATTGCCATAATTTTGACCTATTAGTAATTAATAAACAGTACTAAAGGATCTCCTCATAACAGTGAGTATGGGTTACTCTTTTTGTAGTAGTCTAAAACTCAACGTTTTTGGGTGTGCGAGGGAATGGTTGCACATCACGAATATTTGACATTCCCGTAACGAACATCAACAGACGATCGAATCCCAGACCAAAGCCTGCGTGTGGCGCTGTGCCCCAACGGCGAGTATCCAAGTACCACCACATATCCTTCTCGGGGATTGACATCTCTTCGATACGGCTCTTTAGTTTGGTCAAATCCGACTCACGCTCCGAGCCACCGATAATCTCGCCAATCTTAGGGAATAGCACATCCATCGCTCTAACGGTTTTATTGTCGTCATTCTGCTTCATATAGAACGCCTTAATATCACGTGGGTAGTTGATCAAGATAACGGGGCGCTTGAAGTGCTCCTCGACAAGGTAGCGCTCGTGTTCGGACTGCAAATCTGAACCCCACTCAACGGGGAATTCGAACTTTTTGCCCGACGCCTTCAATATCTCAACGCCTTCTGTGTAGTCCAGACGCACAAAGTCGTTAGCAACGACAAACTGCAGGCGCTCCAAGAGCTCCTTGTCCCACATCTGGTTCATAAACTCGAGATCTTCGGCACAATTCTCCATAGCATAGCCAATAAGGTACTTAAGGAAATCCTCCGCCAAGTCCATATTGTCATCCAAGTCATAGAATGCCATCTCAGGTTCAATCATCCAGAACTCCGATGCGTGGCGCACGGTGTTTGAATTCTCGGCACGGAACGTGGGCCCAAAGGTGTAGATACGCCCCATAGCCAATGCACCAAGCTCTCCCTCTAATTGCCCCGATACAGTCAAGTGTGCCGCCTTACCGAAGAAGTCTTGCGAGAAGTCCACCCGGCCCTCATCATCACGTGCGGGCGAGCCAACATCCATAGTTGTCACTTGGAACATCGAGCCAGCACCCTCACAATCCGATGCCGTTATAATTGGGGTGTGAAAGTAGTAGAAACCATTTTTGTTGTAGTATTCGTGAATGGCCATAGCCATTGCGTGGCGAATACGCATCACGGCACCAAATGTATTGGTACGCATACGCAGGTGGGCAATCTCACGCAAGAACTCCAGCGAGTGCCCCTTCTTCTGTAGGGGGTAGCTCTCGGGGTCTGCCGTACCATAAATCTCGATACTCTCGGCCTGCACCTCAACGCCTTGACCAGCACCCATTGATGCCACCAATCGACCCTTGACTGCCAAGCAGGCGCCCGTTGTAATATCCTTCAATAGCTCCTCTGAGAAGCGCTCAAGCTCTACAACAATCTGTATATTTGCTACGCACGAACCATCGTTCAGGGCGATGAATGCAACATTTTTATTGCCTCGCTTGGTGCGAACCCACCCCTTAACAACCACATCGCAATCGACCTCTGTCGAGCGTAAAAAGTCTATAATTCTCTGCTTTTTCATCATCTTTCTCTGTTTTTATAAAAGCGTAATAACCCCACAAAGTTAGCTATTATTTGTGATTTGACAAAAAAAAAGTACCTTTGTCAGAGTCATTGACTAATTATGTTATGAAAAGGACGATTCTACTATTGGCTTCTATGGTTGCGTGTATAGCACCCTTAAGCGCACAGAAAATATCAGAACAAATTGACACTCTGCGCTCTGAGCTCTTAGAGAGCGGGCGCATATTTCGCACCGAAACCGCACCCTACAACACACGCCACGATGCCGACTCAAGGGCAGTCACTAAGTCCGAGCACTATATCGAGTTTGCACCAAAGTCGCTCACCGAGCAGTTTATGGGGCAGAGTGTCGATATACCCTATGCGTGGACTGATGGCAACACATACCTTCACTTGGAGGGCATAGGCTCACCCTATACGCTCGTTATAAATGGCAATGAGGTGGCACGTGTCGATGACCCAATAACGCCTGCCGAATTTGCAATAAAGAGATATGTAAAGTCGGGGGAGAATGTTATAACGCTCACGTTGCACGACACCGAAGCAGGGTCAATTAATGGATCAAAGCCCATTCGTGGTGACGCATCGGGGAGCTATCTATACTCACAAAACGCACGTTCGGTGCGTGACTTTACCATCGCCCTACGCCCCGACTCGACCGAAAAGTTTGGAGTGTTAGATTTAGATATTGTGGCACAAAACACCTTCAACTACACAGAAGAGGTGACTGTTGGGTATGACATCTACTCGCCCGATGGTAAGTTAATGGAGCTCAACATTCAAGATATAGGCGTTGAGGGGCAATCAACCGACACTATGCACTTCTCGCCCTATATCTACCACACCTACAAAAATCGTTGGATTGGTGGTGGCAAGGGGGCGCAACCGCTATATAAGGTTATGATATTCACACGCCGAAACGAGATTTATAGGGAGTATATGCCTCTGAAGATTGGTTTTTCAGATATTCGTTTCGAAGATGGAGCGTTTACCCAATTTGGCGAAACAATAGAGCTAAAAAAGGTGCAATACAACGCCGCCAAGAGCGAAAAGACGACACGTCAAGATTTGACCTTCTTAAAAAGCAAGGGTCACAACACCATAACCCCCGACTACCCTCAACCCAGATACTTCTACCAAATTTGCGACTCATTAGGATTGATGGTTATCGATTGTGTGAATATCAACGCCCCCGACAATAGGCAAAATAGGCGAGTGGGTGGCACACCGTCGAACGACCCAACGCTTAGGAAGGAGTATATCGAGCGTACGATGAGCGCATACTACCGCTCACGCAACTTCACCTGCGTCATAGCCTACTCGTTGGGCCTACCATCGGGCAATGGCTACAATATGTACAAAGCGTATGAGTGGCTGAAGGGGGTTGAAAAGCGCCGAGCGGTGATATACTCAGATGCTGCTGGGGAGTTTAATTCCGACCTTTAAGATAAGTTTTTAGGGATGACAATCGAACTAATAGTTGTGGGTAAGACAGACCTCAAGGAGGTTGCAGCGCTGGTTGAGATCTATGCCAAGCGCATAAACCACTACTGCAGACTCTCCATTACGACACTGCCCGATGTGCGCAATACAAAAAATATGAGCACCTCGCAGCAGTGCACCGCCGAAGCTGAGGCTATTTTGGCTCTAATCAAGTCTTCGGACTATGTTACGTTATTAGATGAGCGAGGCGCACAACCATCGTCAGTGGGTTTCTCTGAATGGATACAAAAACGGATGAATAGCGGCGTAAAGCGCCTTGTGGTAGTGATTGGGGGCGCCTATGGCTTCTCGAAGGAGCTATATGAGCGTGCCAACGATATGGTTTCACTATCGAAGATGACCTTCTCGCACCAGATCGTGCGTGCCATCTTCACCGAACAGCTATATAGAGCATTCACAATCCTGCGTGGCGAACCATACCACCACCAATAGAGCAAACACAAACAAATAATAATAAACAAAAAACAATGAAAAATTTAATTTTGATTTTTGCCCTCGCTCTTGGGTTTGTAGCCTGCGAAGGTGGCGAAGAGGGCTCACAACATCAAGGTAGCTACAGCTGCTCGATTGATGTAACCAACCTCAACACACAATCAACAGAGCGCACTGGCACAGCAGTTGAGTGTGAAATTGATGAAGAGGGTAATTCGGTCTACGAGATAACCTTAGAGGGTGTAAGTTTCACATCTACACCAATGTCTGAGGGTGGAATGCCCCCAATGGATATTAGCTTCTACAGAATGAGAGCCGTCGTCGCAGAGAGTGGCGAGGTGACATTCGTATCGACAGAGGAGCCAATCGTCCCAATAGTAAATGACACGCCTCGACCAGACTTTCAGATTCAAGAGTTGGTATGCTTCGTAGAGAACTCGGGCAGAGAGCTTAATCTAAGTTTTAAGGTTGTAAACCAAACCCCACCCTTTAACCTCAACCACAAAGTTGTAGCTCAGGGGGTATTGATTGAGAGGGATTAAAGCTCTTTGCAAACTCACTGTAAGTCACTGTTGCGTCATTGCGAGCTTGACCCGCAATCTATTTATTGTAAATGAGATTCTGAATCAAGTTCAGTGTGACGGAATGGGTGAGATTGCGGGTCGTAGCCCGCAATGACAAGCTAAGGTATCAGTAATAATTAGAGTTTAAAAATTAACGATATGAAAACAGAGTATATACCATTTGTTGAGGAGCTTTTGGAGCTCGCAATTAAGGAGGATATTGGCGATGGCGACCACACATCGCTAAGTTGCATCCCCGACTTTGAGCGTGGGCGTATGCGCCTACTGTGCAAGGAGCAGGGGATCTTGGCAGGTGTCGAGGTGGCCGAGATGCTACTAAAACGCTTAGATAGTGAGATGGTATTCGAGCAGTGCCTATCGGACGGTGCGAGGATTAAGAGTGGCGATGTGGCCTTCTACGTTACGGGACGTATGCGCTCGCTATTGCAGGCGGAGCGTATCTTGCTCAACATTATGCAGCGTATGAGTGGTGTTGCCACCCAGACGGCAATCTATGCCGACCGCTTGGAGGGTCTACACACTAAGGTGCTGGATACTCGCAAGACCACACCCGGAATGCGTGTTTTGGATAAGATGGCGGTCAAGATTGGTGGTGGCGAGAACCATCGCATCGGACTATTCGATATGATACTTATAAAGGATAACCACGTAGATTTTGCTGGTGGCGTGCGCCAAGCCGTAACGTGCGCTAAGGAGTATCTGAAGGCTAAGGGCAAGGATATACCCATCGAGTGTGAGGTACGCACGATGGAGGATATTGATGAGGTATTTGCAGCAGGTGGTGCCGACCGTATTATGTTCGACAACTTCTCGCCTGAACTCACACGTCAAGCTGTTGAGAAGGTGGCAGGGCGCTGTGAAACCGAATCGAGCGGTGGCATAACACTCGACACGCTGCGTGACTATGCCGAAGCGGGTGTCGATTTTATATCTATCGGTGCTTTGACACACCAAATCAAGTCGTTGGATCTATCGCTCAAGGCGTGTAAATAGTGTCGAGATGCAGCAGTTACTCCACTCTCACATAGCAATGCTCATAAGGCGTATTGCTCTGCTATATCTCGTTTTGGCACTGTGCCGTGTGGAGTTCTACATCTACAACTACTCAACAATCGGGGCGTTAGGATGGAGCGAGGGGTGGGAGCTATTGCGGGGCTCGCTGCTCTTCGACACGGCATCCATCATATATGCCAACGCACTATTTGTTATACTATCACTCCTTCCCACGCACCTACGTGAGAGGCGATGGTGGAGGGCAACGCTTAGGTGGTACTATGTTGTTGTGAACTCGCTGCTTATCGTTGTGGCAAACTTTGCCGATAGCGTATATTTTCGCTACACACTAAAGCGCTTAACCTCCGAAGAGATATTTTTTGCCTCGAACGACAACTCTCTGCAGCTTATCGGGCAATTTCTTGCCGAGAATTGGTTTTTGCTACCCACCGGGGCGCTGTTGATTGCCACGCTATATTTTGGCTATGGGCACCGGGTGCGTGAGGCGTCGCCCTTAAAGCGAGGTACAGCATATTATAGCATCAACACCATAATCTTTATCATCGCCATTGGACTAAGCGTTGCAGGCATCAGAGGTGGCTTCACACGTGCCACACGCCCAATAACACTCTCTAATGCCACACTATACACAGCAGACAGCAAAAAGGCGAACCTCATATTGAGTAATCCATTTGCTATCTTGCGCACAACAAGTAGCAGCAATAGGGCAGAGCGAGTTCACTACCTTGATGATGCAGTGGCAGATAGTCTATTTTCGCCAACTCACACCCCAAAAGATAGCACAATGTACAACCTTAAGGGGCGCAACGTTGTGATATTTATTATGGAGAGCTTCTCGGCAGAGCACTCGGCATACCTCACACCTGAGGCGTATGAAGATAGGGCAACAAAGGGATTTACCCCATTCTTGGACTCTTTGATGCGTGAAGGTCTAACCTTTACCAACCACTACGCCAACGGCACACGCTCAATTCAAGCTTTGTCATCCGTTTTGGGTAGCATACCATCATTTAAAACCCCCTTTGTCTTGATGCCACAATCGTTGGGCGAGAGCCGCCAGCTACCCGCAATTTTAGCTGAAGATGGCTACTCGACCGCCTTTTTTTGCGGTTCGGAGCGTGGCTCGATGGGCTTTGGTGCCTATGCTCGCCAAGCGGGTGTCGAGAGACTTTATAGCCGTGAGGATTACGAGGCTCGGCACGGCACCGATAGCTTTGATGGCTATTGGGGCATCTGGGATGAGCCATTTATCGCCTTTATGGGCGAGGAGCTATCGACAATGCCTCAACCATTTTTCGCCTCGATATTTACCCTCTCATCACACCACCCTTTCGTGGTGCCCGAAGAGTATCAAAACTCCCTACCTAAAGGTTATACCAAAGTCCATCAAGGCGTAGCATACACCGATAACGCTATTCGTGAGTTTTTTGAGCGATACAAGGAGAGTGAATGGATGAAGAGCACGATATTTGTATTTGTTGCAGATCACGTATCATCCGAAAAGTTTATGGCAACAACACAAGATTTCCCCCAAAACCACCACATTATTGGCTTCATATACACCCCCGACCACACAGCAGGGCTCAAGGGTACAATATCTCAGAGCACACAGCAGTTGGATATTATGCCAACTCTATTGGGGCTCTTGGGCAGTGATGAAGAGTATTTCGCCTTTGGGCGTGATATTCTAAACGAGCCTGAGCGTGAGGCGTGGGCTGTTATGTATGATACCGAGTATAAGGCATTGAGCAACAATGCGATTGTTACAATAGACAACAATGGGGCGAGTGTTTCACCACGAAGCGGGGTTAATATCGATTCGTTGAATCAGAAGGATCAAACCAACAAATTCAAGGCTTTAATCCAGCAGTACTACCGCTCGATTGACGATAAGAGATACCTCCCTAATGATTAAATTCAAGGCGATAAGAGTTGATGATCGTGCCACAATCGAGAGCTATACGCTTCGCTCGGGGCTAATAAATTGTGACCTCTCGTTTGCCAACATCTTCTGTTGGAGAGAACTCTATCACAGCGAATGGGCTGAGGTTGAGGATTTTTTAGTTATACGATACTGGTCAGATAGCGAGCTATACTACACCTACCCACTTGGCGAGGGCTCTGTCGAGGCGATTATTACGCTGTTGCGAGAAGATGCTGCGGCACACAATCAATGCCTGCGCATTGTGGGACTCACCCAACAGCTACGAAGTGGTGCGATGCTCAGTGACAAATTTGCCATAGCACAGAGCCGAGATTGGGGCGACTACATCTACTCTTCGCAAGATCTGCGAGAGCTCACAGGGCGCAAGTTCCAACCCAAGCGCAACCATATCAATAAGTTCAACGCTCAACACCCTGAATATCGCTTCGAGAGGCTATCAAGTAGCCACTTTGAGGAGTGTTTAGCGCTGGAGCGACGTTGGTGTCGAGATCACCGAGAGCAGGTGGGTGGCTATTGCGCCGAGTGCCAAGCCATCGAGCTTGCGTTCTGCAACTATGAGGCGTTGGGGCTTGTGGGTGGCGTGATATATGTTGATGATGCTCTTGTCGCATTTACATATGGTTCGCCCCTGAGCGAGGAGGTATTTAACACCCATATCGAGAAGGCGGATGTAGGTTTTGAGAGTGCCTACCCCGTAATTAACCGACTATTTGCCGAGAGCCTGCCATCGCACTATAAATTCATCGACCGTGAGGAGGATATGGGTATTGAGGGGGTGCGCAAGGCGAAACTATCCTACCACCCCACCGAAATTCTATCGAAAGGGGTTGGAGTTGAGCTTTCTGTGCAGATGGCTCAGTGTAAGGCTCTTTGGCGTGAGGCGTTTGGGGATGGCGATGAGTTTATCGACCACTTTTTAGTAAACTATCTCTCTGAGGAGAGGATGTTGGCGCATTATGAAGATGGTAAATTGGTCTCGATGCTGCACCTCGTCCCATTTGAGAGTAGCGCAGGGCGTGCTACATATATATATGGTGTGGCTACCGCTCAGGAGTATCGTGGCAGGGGCTACAGCACGCAACTTCTGCAAAAGGCACTGCACATAGTTCAGGCACAAGGGGATGATTTTGCATTTTTGATTCCCGACAGTGAGTCACTGCGTGGTTACTACTCACGTTTTGGGTTTCGGGGCGAATATAGGGTTGAGTTATCAACCGCCGATGGCTTTGATTTTGGGACGGGCGATGTGGAGCGCAATATAGCTATGATATACAATTACAGTGAGTTACCCGCACAAAAAAACGAGGAGCCACAAGAGCCCCTCGCCATACTAAAGGTCACATATTCGGAGCGAGAACTACTCCACGCTGCACTTCACGCACTCAATGCCAACACGTGAGAGTAACTCCAAGCCATCTTCCGAGCGGTAGTCATCACAGTAGACAACACGCTTAATTCCCGCCTGAATTATCAGTTTCGAGCACTCGATGCAGGGTGCTGCCGTAATGTATAGTGTCGAGCCATCGCAGTTGTTGGCACTCTTCGCCACCTTAGTGATGGCATTCGCCTCAGCGTGCAAGACATAGGCTTTGGTCTTGCCCAGTTCATCCTCACACACATTCTCAAAGCCCGAAGGGGTACCATTATAGCCATCCGAGATGATCATCTTATCCTTGACAATGAGCGCCCCCACCTTGCGACGCACACAGTATGAGTTCTCTGCCCACACCTTTGCCATCTGAAGGTATCGAATATCTAATTGTCGCTGTTTATTCTCGTTATAGCCCATCTTGCCCCTATTATACTAAATATCCGACCTATACTAAACCCCTCGTCCGTGACACACCTTGTACTTCTTGCCACTTCCGCAAGGGCAGGGCTCGTTGCGCCCAACCCTCTTTTCGCTCTGTACGGGCATTGGCTTCTGCTTCTCACCTTGACCCGCCTGCGCTGCCGCCTGCTGGCGTGACTCCTGTAGCTTATTAACATCAACCTTCGCACGCTGAGCTTGCTGTTGCTTAGGGTCACCACCTTGCGATACTGGGACATAAGCCTTGTTCAATAGAGCCAAGACATCACGGTTGAACTTTATGAGCATCGCCTCGAAGAGGTTAAACGACTCAATTTTATATATCAACAGTGGGTCCTTCTGCTCGTATGTGGCGTTCTGAACACTCTGGCGTAGGTCATCCATCTCACGTAGATGCTCTCGCCATAGCTCATCGATTGTTGTAAATATCGCAACCGAAGAGAATACACGATATATCTCGCCACCATCCGACGCCTTGCACTTTTGCAAGTTCACTGGCACGTTGTAGCCCAAGTGACCATCCGTGATTGGGAAGTAGATATTTGAATCCAACTCTTCGGCACGATCCGCATAGACCCTCTCCATTACTGGGCGCACGGTGTCAGCAATCGACTTAGAGCGACGACTCATCGATGCGGTCAAATCCTCAATAATGAGGTTGTCCAGCTCCTCAGCCCTACCATCAACAGCTCTATTGTAGGTCTGCTCATCGAATGAAGGCTCCATAGCCAATTCACGAATAAGCTCGATACGCAGATCACTATAATCGACCCCCTTAGTTGTTGCGCTGAGTGTTGCGGCATAGTCACACATCACATTATTCAACGTTATATCGATGCGCTCGCCATCCAAAGCATCACGGCGCAACTTGTAGATAACCTTACGTTGGTCATTCATCACGTTGTCATACTCCAACAATCGCTTACGAATACCAAAGTTATTCTCCTCGACCTTCTTCTGTGCACGCTCAATGGCACGTGTCATCATACCAGCCTGAATAACCTCGCCCTCTTTGATGCCCATTCTATCCATCAGTGATGCAATACGCTCCGAACCAAACAGACGCATCAAATCATCCTCGATAGATACGAAGAATTGTGACGAACCGGGATCACCCTGACGACCTGCACGACCTCTAAGCTGACGGTCTACACGGCGACTATCGTGGCGCTCGGTACCGATGATAGCAAGACCTCCCGCCGCCTTAACTTCGGCCGAGAGCTTAATATCGGTACCACGACCCGCCATATTGGTGGCGATGGTCACCTGCCCTGCGTTTCCCGCTTCGGCTACGACCTGCGCTTCGGCTTGGTGCTGCTTGGCATTCAAGACATTATGCTTAATGCCTCGAAGTTTGAGCATACGGCTCAAGAGCTCCGAAATCTCGACCGATGTTGTACCCACCAAGACTGGACGCCCAGCCGATGTTAGGCGGACGATTTCGTCCACTACGGCATTGTACTTCTCACGCTTGGTGCGATATATCAAATCTTGGCGGTCATCCCTCAAAATTGGGCGGTTGGTCGGAATAACGATAACATCCAGCGAGTAGATGCTCCAGAACTCCGATGCTTCGGTCTCGGCAGTACCCGTCATACCCGATAGCTTGTGGTACATACGAAAATAGTTCTGCAGAGTGACCGTAGCGTAGGTCTGCGTTGCCGCCTCGACCTTCACACGCTCCTTAGCCTCAATGGCTTGGTGTAGGCCATCCGAGTAGCGGCGACCATCCAAGATACGTCCCGTCTGCTCATCGACAATCTTAACCTTATTATCCATCACAACATACTCGACATCCTTTTCGAACATCGCATAGGCCTTCAAAAGCTGGATAACGGTGTGCACACGCTCCGATTTAACCGAATATTCGTTTATAACCTCATCACGGCGCTGTGCACGCTCCTCGTCCGAGAGTGTGCTCTTATCCAGCAACGCCACCTGCTCGCCAATATCGGGCAGAAGGAAGAATCCATCCTCGTTGAAGCGCTTTGATAGCGCCTCGTGCCCCTTATCTGTTAAATCCACCGAGTTCATCTTCTCGTCAATTACGAACAACAGCTCATCCGTAATCTCGTGCATACGGCGGTTATTATCCTGCATATAGGTGTTCTCGGTCTTCTGCAGTAGCGACTTTATGCCCTGCTCGGATAGGAACTTAATCAAGGGCTTATACTTTGGTAGACCCTTATAGGCACGATATAGCTTAATGCCACCCTCATCCGTATTGCCATCCGAGATTAGCTGACGAGCCTCCGTCAGGAGTGCCGTAACGTGGTTACGCTGCAGGCTGTATAGCTGCTCGATTGAGGGGCAGTACTGCTCGAATAGTTGGTCATCACCCTTCGGAACTGGTCCCGAGATGATGAGTGGCGTTCGTGCATCGTCAATCAATACCGAATCGACCTCATCGACAATGGCGTAGTGGTGCTTGCGCTGCACCAAATCCTTAGTCGAAGAGGACATATTGTCACGCAAGTAGTCGAAACCAAACTCGTTGTTGGTACCAAACGTAATATCTGCTAAATATGCCTTACGGCGAGCCTCCGAGTTGGGTTGATGGCGATCGATACAATCCACCGATAGGCCGTGAAATTGGTATAGAGGACCCATCCACTCCGAGTCACGGCGTGCCAAATAGTCATTCACCGTCACAACGTGCACACCCTTGCCCGAGAGTCCATTTAGGAATACGGGCAGAGTTGCCACGAGGGTTTTACCCTCACCGGTTGCCATCTCGGCAATATTACCACGATGCAGTGCCACGCCACCGAAGAGCTGCACATCGTAGTGTATCATCTCCCAATTTAGATCGTTACCACCCGCCATCCAGTGTGTCGAGTAGATAGCCTTATCGCCATCGATTTTGACAAAATCTTTGGTTGTCGCCAACTCTCGATCAAAATCGGTTGCTGTGACTGTTATCGTATCATTTTGTGTAAAACGACGTGCCGTATCCTTGACAATAGCGAAGGCCTCAGGTAGAATTTGATCCAGCACCTGCTCAATCTTCTCGTCCACCGTCTTGCGCCTATCATCCACCGCCTTCGATAGGCGCTCCTTCTGCTCTAAACTAACATCGGGCAACTCAAGCTCCTGCTTAGTCTTTACGATAAATACCTCATCATCAGCGATAAAGTCGGCAATTCTCTGACGAAGAGCTGCACTTCTCGCTCTGAGCTCATCATCCGAAAGAGGCTCAATCGTAGGATAGACCTCTTTGATTTTTAATAAATATGGCTCGATAACTTTGCGGTCCTTATCCGCCTTAGAGCCAAATATAGCCTTTATTACACCTGCTACAATACCCATATTTTAATCTTTTTTCTCAATTAGATGCAAAGGTAATCATTTTTTATCCACTATCCAAACCTGCGCTAGCTTTGCGGCAAACGTCTACGCAGCGGACACCTCTCGCACTCCGAAAGAGCGCAATATTGGTTTGTGAGCTGCAATAGCGCCTGCGATTCAAAGGCGTTCACTGGCTCAAAACCTGCCGCTATCCATATATTGACCAACGAATTTTCGTCGGGCTGCAACTGCTCCAGAAGCGAGAGTGCGCTATCACGCAACTGCTCATTTTCGGTGTGGCTACCATAGGCAAATTGAAGAATCGACACAAAGTTAATACCAATCATATTTGCCTTAAAGCTACCAATACGCTTCACCTTCTTAGCCCCCTTTTTGGATGGCACATCGTGCTCAGTCCAGTATGGCGAGGCGGCTACCGAGACCAAATCTCGAACATCACGCCCACTACGACACTGCATCACACGCTCCAACAAAAATTGGTTTTGAGCGATAAACTCAGCCGCCTGAGCCAAACGCAAAACGGGGTGGTTTGGCGGGCGTATACCATCTAAATCCCACACTGAGGGTGAGATTGGTTCGATATTGTATTTGCGAGCGAGATAGTCGAAGTTGCGCCTTAAATCCAACGTATAATCGTCATAGGGGTATAGCTCCAAGAGCCCCGAAGCAGACAAAAGCATCGCCTCGCCAGCCCCCTTTACGCTACGCTCACG
>CAYJJV010000008.1:44657-79153 GCA_964370585.1 uncultured Alistipes sp.
CTGCATCAATCCGCCTACCCTTAGCACACATAATTAGAATAGATTAAGCTCCAAGAGAGCCTCTTCCGACATCATAGATTTATCCCACGTGGGCTCAAAGGTCAATATAACATCGACCTTCTCAACACCCTTAACCTTTAGCACCTCACGATTAACATCCTCCAATATCATATCCGCCATCGGGCAGTTGGGCGCCGTTAAGGTCATACGAATTGTCGCCACACCGTCGGGCGTGAAGTCAATCTCATATATCAACCCCAAGTCATAAATATTGACTGGAATCTCGGGATCATATATATTTTTGAGCGTTAAGACTATCTGCTTCTCAACCTCAAGAATTTCGTTTGCTGTCATCTTTTTATAAATATGTTTGTGTGTGCAACTCTATTTCTGCCCTAATATCCATCTCACTACGCCTTAGCCTTGAACGCCAAAGCGTACATACGCATCTGCTTAATCATCGCCACCAAGCCGTTGGCTCTGGTTGGCGACAGGTTTGAGCTCAGACCAATCGCCTCGATAAAGTATAACTCGGTTGATAGCACCTCGTCTGGAGTTCGATTATTCAAAACTCGCAACAATAACGCAATTATGCCCTTTGTTATTATGGCGTCCGAATCCGCACCATAGCTAATGCGTCCGTTATCCATCTCGGCACATATCCACACACGAGATTGACACCCCTCGATTACATACTTATCTGTACGATATTGACTACCAATCGGCTCCAACTCGTTGCCCAACCCAATCAAATACTCATATCTATCCAACCACTCATCGAAGAGCGAGAACTCCTCGATAATAGCCTCCTGTATCGAATCTTTTACCATCTTTTAATCAATTATTTCGGTTAAAACTCCACCTTCAGCAGCCGTTGGCGCTGTGATGCCTAAGATTCGAGCAACACTTGGGGCTACCGTCACCATATCAACCTCTCGCTCGATTAGCTGCGAAGCTATATCGCCGCCATAGATAATTAGCGGCACGTTTGTATCATATCCATACATTGAGCCTGACGATGAGTAGACACCCTCACGGCTCTCAATCCAGCCCGGCATCAGGTTCAAGACCACATCGCCCGAGCGCTTTGGGAAGAAGCCATTTTGCATCTTCTGCGCATACCCCGCTCCGAAGTAGTTATTTCGCATCGCCGTAGCTGAGAGTGCGTGCGACACCCCACGAAACTGCATCATAAACATAGCCACCTCGTTCTGCACCTCCTCTAAACTTAGCCCCTTCTCATATATGAGGTTGTGGTTTAACCACAAATTTCTATCCTCATACCTTAAAACCCAGTCGCCAGTGCCATACTTAACATTCAAAAAGCCATTGACGATAACCTCCGTTTGGCGAATATTTAGACGATCCAACTCCTCTCGTCCTGCATCATAGGATGGGCTTGTGCCGTGTGCCGAAGTGAGTACGACAATCACCTCGTTTGGCTCAAAGCGAGCGCCAATAAAGGTCAAAAGTGTCGCTATATCTCTATCCAAACGGTAGTACATATCCTCCACCTCGACAGACTCTGGCCCATAGAGTTCGGTTATGTAGCGTGATGAATCGAACACAATATTCAATAAATCGGGCTCATCGTCACGCCCCAAATCGTAGTTCGAAATCGCCTGAATTGCAAAATCAATCGTAATACTATTACCCGCTGGGGTGTACTTAAAGCGCTCGTAATCCGAGCCGTGACGTAGGCGACGCTCAGCGGTCAATACCGAACGCCCACGCTTAATTGACGAAATGTCGAAGGCACGCTCGTTGATATACTCCTCTTCGGGCAGCAACCTTCGCCACCCCGAATTAAATAGCAGTGAGGTGTTATATCGCTCACGATTCCTCTGCGCCACCCACTGTGGCAACAATCTCGCATAGTAGGGCGACGACTGCCACGTTGTGTGCTCCTCGTTGAGCCAATAGACATCGCCACTTCGCCCAGCCATCGTAATTGCCGATATTGGGTCAAGTGCAACTGTCACTGCTTGACTATTGGGAGAGTAGCTCAAAAGCGCATCCGATAGTGTTGGCGCAATAAGGTTGTAACCCCCAAATCCCATATCACCCACCGTTAAGTGTTGATAGGCGTTCGAGGTGTAGTCCACCCACCCCTTGCCAACAACTCCGTGCGTTGAGGGCATCGCCCCCGTCGCTAAGGTGGTGAGGGTCACTGGCGTTGTGGTCTGTGCAAAACCATAATGAGATTGAGTGCAGTATGCCCCCCTTTGAGTGAGGTAGCGAAAGCCCCCATCGCCAAAATTTTTGTTGTAGCGCTCAATATCCTCCGAACGCATCGAACTAACTACAATCTGCACCACTAAACGTGGCTTTGCAAATATCTCTTCTCCACCCACCAAGAGCGTGAGTAGGGTTACAAATATCAATCTTATCATCTTAAAAATCACTTTTACGGCTACAAAGTTATCAATTTATTGCAAACTTCGGTTAAAGTACTCTATCTCGTCGCTAAAATCGACACCTTTGATGCTTTGAATCGTCGCCAAAGTAGCTCGACATAGCCCCTTATGCTCCTCGCTTTGGGGGTTTCGTGGGCGGTGCTTTGCTGCTAAGAGAACCTTTTCGATAGTTGGCAGCAGCTTTTGACTCCTCGCCCCGATAGACGCACCCTTAAATTTCTGCCAAATATACTCGACACATTGCTGCGAAGGGTGCACCAGATCCTCGCCATAGAAGCGATAGTCCCGCAAGTCATCACACACAATCTCGAATGATGGAAAGTAGTGAACACAATCAAAACGCTCGCACAACTGCTCGGCCGCAAGACGCAAAATCGCCTTACTAACCGAATTGCCATCCAACCCATCAGCAAGATGACGAATAGGGCTGACTGTCAAGACAATATGCTTATCCTTTAGATGCTCCTCTATTAGGCGTGAATACCCCTCGACAATCTCATCCACCGAGAGCCTACGCCTAACAAATGCCGAAGTCGCTTCACGATGGCAGTTGGCGACAATCGCCCCATCTTTTTCAAATACGAATGCCGTGCCAAAGGTCAAGATTAGGTGTTTCGACTCCCGCAATGCCCCCTCGCCAAGAGCATAGCCACGCTCCATCTTCGCCACCGCTTCGTCAAAGGTCGGGCAGCTGAACGAGCTATGAAAGTTGTGGTTATACCACACCCCGTTACCCTCTAAAATCTCCCCTTGAGCCACTCTTCGCCCCTGCACAAAGCTCTGCAGCGCCGAGAGTATCGACATTGGATTAAATAATATACCCGTTGGGTTTATCGTAAGGCTAAATTTCGCCTCAGCAAGACGTCGTGAAATGCTCTCAGCAAAGCACGAGCCCAACGAAAGCACACCCTCGCCATACTCCAAACCCCTCGCAAAGGGGGCAATATCTATCTCGGTTCTGAACTTCATAGAGGACAAAAGTACAATTTTTTTCATAAAATTTGATTTTTGTTCCTATCTTTGCTCTATGAAAATCAAGGCAAACTGCAAAATAAACATCGGTTTAGATGTTATTCGTCGTCGTGAGGATGGATACCACGACATTGAGACCCTAATCTACCCCATCAAGGGGCTATACGATGAGATAACTATCGAGCGTCGAGATATTGACGATGTTGAGTTCACACAGTCGGGTATCGAGTTGGATTGCTCTTCAGAGGATAATATATGCATCAAAGCCTACTATTTGATGCAGCACCACTACGCCACATCGGGGGTCAGCATCCACTTAGATAAGCGTGCGCCCTTTGGTGCAGGCTTAGGCTCGGGCTCGGCAGATGCTATGGCTGTTGTTGCAGGTATCAACTCCCTTTTCAACCTCAATTTGAGCGAAGATGAGCTATTAGAGCACGCCTTAGAGCTGGGTAGCGACACAGCATTTTTTATCCACAACACAGCGCAACTTTGTCAAGGGCGTGGCGAGGTTATGGCCCCCGTGACACTGGATTTAGAGGACAAGTGGCTTGTTATCATCAAGCCCGAAGTAAACGTTTCAACCGCTGAGGCCTATGCTGGCATCAAACCCCACCTGCCCGATGTGTCGCTATATGAGCGCTTGATGGAGCCCATCGAGAGGTGGCAGGAGTCAATCGGAAACGCCTTCGAAGAGCATATTTTTGCTCAACACCCCTGCATTGCAGCGGCCAAAGAGGAGCTAAAGGCAGCAGGTGCGATATACGCCTCGATGTCGGGCTCGGGCTCGGCTGTGTATGGTATCTTCGATGCCAACCACCCCGAAGAGGAGCTTAAGGCGCTATCTCGACACTATTTCAGGCTCTAAGTGGAGTAATTTTTATCTAAATTAGTATAAAATTGGGAAAATTTATCTAATTTTGTACCATCAAAACCCTCACACAGTATGGCTATTCATAAAATTAAGATATTCGCAGGGCGTGGCTCTGAATATCTTGCCCAAAAGATTGCAGAGAGCTTTGGCACAAAACTCGGCCAGATGGAGTTCCTAAACTTTAGCGATGGCGAGTTCCAGCCCAGCTTTAACGAGTCAATTCGTGGCTGCACAGTCTTTATCATCCAATCGACATTTCCACCATCGGAGAATTTGATGGAGCTTCTGCTAATGATAGATGGCGCACGCCGAGCATCGGCACACCAAGTGGTAGCCGTAATACCATACTATGGGTGGGCACGCCAAGATAGAAAGGATCGTCCCCGTGTACCGATTGCTGCCAAGCTGACGGCAAATATGCTCTTAGCGGCGGGCGTGGATCGTGTTATGACTATGGATTTGCACGCCGACCAGATTCAAGGTTTCTTCGATATTCCAGTTGATGCGCTATATGCCAGCGGAATATTTGTCCCCTATATCACCTCTCTAAATATCGAAAACCTATCCATCGCTGCCCCCGATATGGGTGGTGCAAAGCGTGCAAAATCGTATGCTAAGTTCTTCTCAGCACCGATTATCATCTCGCACAAGGAGCGAGCAAAGGCAAATGTCGTGGGTACGATGACCGCCATAGGCGATGTCGAGGATCGCAATATAGTCATAGTTGATGATATGATCGACACGGGCGGCACAATCTGTATGGCTGCCGATATGCTTATGGAGCGTGGCGCACGCAGCGTTAGAGCTGCCATCACCCACCCATTACTGTCGGGACCTGCCTACGAGCGCATCAACCAGAGCGCCCTGAAAGAGGTGATCGTAACCGACACAATTCCGCTAAAAGAGGGTGAGGATTTGAGTAAATTCACTGTTTTGTCGGTTGCCGATATATTCGCCGACGTAATTGAGCGAGTGCACAACTACAAAGAGATCTCATCGATGTTTGTGAACTAAACGTTGGTGGTAGAGTAGATAGAGGGGTGATCAGTAAAAGTTGCTGGTTGCCCCTTTACTTTAAGGGGCATCGTGAAGAGACTGAAACCGCAGCATACATTAGTATGTGAGGATTTCAGGCACGAGGGATGTGCAAAAAATCACTCAAAAAAGAGAAGGATTGAATAGAGAGATGAGTTTTTGGGCATCGTGAAGAGACTGAAACCGCAGCATACATTAGTATGTGAGGATTTCAGGCACGAGGGATGTGCGAAAAATCACTCTCTATTCAATCTTTGAGATGAAGTCGTCAATCTGCTCCTTAGTTGTATCAAACGAACACATCAATCGCACCTCGCCCGACTGCTCATTCCAGTCATAGAAGAAGTAGTCATCACGCAGGGCATCACGCAAGGCCGTAGGGAAGATGACAAATAGAGCATTCGCTGTGCGTGGTTGAGTTATTGTGATGTGGGGGAAGGCTCTAAGGCGCTGCTCAAAATAGGCTGCCATCTCGTTGGCGTGTGATGCCAACTCGAGCCACAACCCACCATTGAGGTAGGCGCAATATTGTGAAGCCACAAAACGCATTTTTGAGTATAGCTGCATCGATTGCTTGCGCTCATATAGAAAATTTGCGGCGAGGCTCTTATCAAAAAATATTGCCGCCTCGCCCATCATCATACCATTCTTAGTTCCGCCAAACGAGATGGCATCGACCCCTGCATCGATGGTCAGCTCTCGAAGTGACACACCACTAGCCACAACAGCATTTGCAATGCGTGCACCATCAACGTGTAAGTACATTCCATAATCGTGCGCTAAATCGGCAAGTGCTCGCACCTCAACGGGCGAGTAGAGTGTTCCCAGCTCGGTGGTTTGCGATATTGTAATGACCTTTGGTTGTGAGTGGTGGCAGAAGCCAAAGCCCGTTAGCTGAGGGCGAATAAGTTCTGGGGTGAGCTTACCATCTGGTGTTGGAATTGAGATGACCTTACACCCCGTATGGCGCTCGGGAGCTCCGCACTCATCGACATTAATGTGTGCCGACTCGGCGCAGATAATCGAATTAAAACTCTGTGTTAGAGCCTTCAAGATGGTAACATTACACCCCGTGCCATTGAACATAAAGAAGGTCGATACCTCACGCCCAAATAGATAGTTGAAGGCCTCTTGTGCCCTCAGCGTATAGTCATCATCGCCATAGGCCAGAGCGTGCGCCGAGTTTGCCTGCTCAATAGCCTTTAATACCTTAGGATGCACCCCCGAGTGGTTGTCGCTACCGAAACTTATCATAATCCTATAAAATAATAGAGAGGGGCTAAACCACACATAAACTATGCAAGCGCCCCCTAAAAAATGTAGCCCCACCGTGACTCGAACACGAATTTAGGGTTTAGGAAACCCTCGTTCTATCCCTTGAACTATAGAGCCAAAAAACGATGTAATAGGAGCCTCACGATTACACACGCCCCTATTACATCGCAAATATAGTATAAATTTTTTAAATACTAAAACTTAAACCCTACACCCACTGAGAATAGGTGCGCATTTAGGTCGTAGTTACCCGAAAATACCTCGCTTAGCTCCCCAGTAGAGGTGCTATATAGTGGGTATGAGCCAGTACGCTCTGGGTTTGCAGGCGTTATGTAGCTATATGCAAAATCAACCTCTATCGACTTCGATGGGCGAAGTGTGAAACCACCCGTATATGCCACCTTAGTCATTGATGGGGTCTCAGGGTTTAGATATGAGCTATCAACTGGGCTCTCATCTACATACAAACCAGCACGAAGGGTCAAAAAGTCTGCTGCGTGGTACTGTGCACCAAATCTCCAAATCAAGGTGTTAGAGTAGTTCTTCACAGAGTAGATTGGGGCAATACCCAGCTCCTCCTCGTTGAACACTACGTTCAAATCCTCGTAAGCTGACCAACCTACCCACTGTACGTCGAGTGCAAACTCAACCTTAGGGATTGGGCGATAGCTAACACCCCACGTAATATTTGCAGGCAATGGCAACTCTGTGTGGAATGTACCCTGATCAAGGGCTGGAAGCAGTGACGCACCACCCATCATTGTACCAAGAGCATCAAGTAGCTCTGCCGCCTGTGCATCTTTATGCATAACGGCTGTACCCTTCGCCACCTTCATAATTTGGCGAGAGCGGTAGGTCATACCAAGTGAGATCTTCTCGTTTACGTCCCAAAAGATACCTGCATTGATACCTACAGCCATATCTGAGTCACCCGAAAGAGTTGTCGATACGATAGACTCATTCATCGTAGCGTTCAGATATTCCTTTGCGCCCTCAAGTATAGCGACTTGAGGTGCGCCCGTAGGAAGAGAGGCGAGCGTTGGGTCGATAACACCCGCAATAAGCCCCTGACGAGTAGCGGGTGATAGCAACGAACGTGATAGGTCGAAGTTACCCCACGTAACTGTTGCACCGATACCTATCGATAGGTTATCTGCCAATTTATACGAAACGGTTGGCTGCACGGTGTATGCCGCCAAGTTAATCGACTGAATAAGGTGTGCACCCGACCAGTCGTCACCCCAATTCATCGACGAACCATAAGGGGTATAGAAGCCAAGACCTACGGCAAGGCGCTCGGTTGGCTTGTAGTTCATATATATATGTATAGGAGTCGATAGTGAGTTATCTGACTTCTCAACTGCACCCTTTGTGTAGTCGTTGCCCATCGATGGAAGTGGCGAGTACTCTACATTTGATAGGATTCCAGTCGCTCCGACAGAGATGTGGAACTTAGACTCCTGAAACACTGTTGCTGCAGGGTTAAAAAATATAGACTCTGAACCCAACTTCATCGCCGTTCCTGTATGTCCCATACCACTCTGCTTTGCCGATAGGCTATTGACCTGATAACCCTCTGCCTGCACCGACGCCACTACGCATAACGACGCAATAAATAGAAAAATTTTTTTCATCACTCTTTGTTTAGATTTGTACTGCTCTCTGCCTATGGGCAAAGAGAATAAGCGGGGCAAAAGTACAAAACCAAAGTGTGAATGCCAAATTTTTTATACGAAATCACCAAAAAAATGTTCTAAATGGGATTTTTTGATGTTCAATTTGAGATTGTGGGTCAAGCCCATAATGACGCATAGCTGTGAGTTCTTTGCAATGATACCCCCCACCACCACAACAGCGAGAGTGTGAATAATGTGTCAATTTTTGTGCATCGTGCAGGGGTTGAAACCGCAGCATACTTGCGGTATGTGAGGATTTTGCAGACAAGGGATAAGTGAAAATGAGCTGTTATTCACGCTCGAGAAGTGAACCCTCGCTAACAAACTCCCTAACTGATTTAATATAGTGCTCAATGGTCTCGGGCATCGAGAGAAAGGATTTGCCACCTGCGGCATTCTTATGCCCCCCGCCATTGAAGAAACGGCGTGCAAAATCATTGACATCCACATTGCCCTTTGAGCGTAGCGATACACGGATAAATTTGCGTGTTGCCAAGAACATCGCCGTCATCTTGACATTCTCGATTGTGAGAGGATAGTTTACAAAGCCCTCGCTATCGCCCTGCTGAAACTTAAAGCGGCGCATCTCAGCTTCAGTTAGCGACATATAGCCAACCCTACCCCCCTCGATTATCTCCATCTTGCGATTGATGGCGTAGCCAAACAAACGTGCACGCCCTTCGGAGTAGGAGTTGTATACTCGTGAATTTATCTCTGCCACACGTACCCCCTTCTCAACAAGGTAGGCGACGGTCATAAAAAGATCGGGTGTGAGCGAGGAGAAGGCGAAGTTACCCGTATCGGTCATCATACCCACATATAGCGCCTCGCCCATACGTTGCGTTACGGCATCACGCCCCGAGTGTGCCACAATTATCGAGTATAAAAGATAGCAGGTGCTCGATGAAGATGGGTATGAAAATGAGAGATCAAAGCCCCCTTCGGGTGAGAGGTGGTGGTCGATTAATATTCGTTTGGCTGTGGTGTTGGATTGCAGCGTATCGCTCAGAATCTCAAGGCGAGATATGGCACTGAAGTCCAGACATATAATAATATCAGCCTTCTCGATAGCCCTTTGAGCAACACCCTCTTCGTCCCACTTAAAGATAACGATGCGCTCGATGCCATCCATCCACGCTAAAAACGAGGGGTATTTATTTGGCACAACACACGTAACCTTATGCCCTAAACTATCCAACCACTCGGCACACGCCAACGAAGAGCCTATGGCATCGCCATCGGGGTTTGTATGGCCAACAATTACAATCTGCTTTTCGCCTCCCGACAGTAGCGCTTGCAACTGCTCAATATCCTTTTTTGGTAACTCCATCTTTGAACTATTAAAGAGCCCTGCCGATGTAGGGCTATGTGGTTGTATTTTGCAAATATAGGCTTTTTTTCTCTACTATGCAAACCCAACCTATCCACTAAAGGGGTTTTTGCATCGGGAAGCTCTTGCACCAAGCTGTCAAACCACAAGTTTCGCACTTTGGGTTGCGTGCCGTGCATTGGTAGCGCCCGTGCAGTATCAACCAGTGGTGGGCGATGGGTAGAAGGTGCGAGGGTATGTGGCGCTCTAACACTCGTTCGGTCTGCAGAGGGGTTTTAGAGTTATTGGTCAGCCCTATTCGGTTCGACACACGAAAGACGTGAGTATCGACTGGCATAACCTCCTTACCCCACAGAACCGCCCCCAAGACATTAGCCGTCTTGCGACCCACTCCCGGCAGACGCTGTAAGGCATCCAGATCGGTGGGTACTTCGCCCCCAAACTCCTCGCACAGCATCCGCCCCATCGAGGCTAAGTGGCGTGCCTTATTATTGGGGTATGAGATACTCTTGATATATTGAAAAATCTCTTCGGCACTCGCCTCTGCGAGGTGACGAGGCGTTGGGTAGGCGTCAAATAGAGCTGGAGTAGTCAGATTGACCCTCTTGTCGGTGCACTGTGCCGATAGAGCCACCGCCACCAAGAGCTGGTAGGGGTTTTCATAGTTCAGCTCACTCTCGGCAACGGGCATATTCTCCTCGAACCACCCTATCACCCCCTCGTATCTCTGCTTTTGTGTCATAGCACCTCCAACTTAGCAAAGCGCTCAAGTAGGCTCTTCTCGCCCCACTCTGCACTATCGAAGCGCACTGTCAATTTATTATCTGTTGAGATAGTTTCGATACGCTCAACTACACCAGCACCAAATCGAGGGTGCTTAACTCGCTGTCCAACACTATATCTTGATTCAGTGGCAACATTTGGCTCTACACCCTTTTGAGATATGCCCACACTACGCATATTTGCCGTTGGACGCACCTGAGCGATACCACTCTGTGCGGGGGCAGGTTTTGGCGTCTTATCCTTAAAGCGATAGTCGAATTTTTGGCGAAGCTCATCCACCGAGACTCTATTTTGAGGTGTTGAACCCCCTTTTTGACTATATCCGCCACCCGAGCCACCCGAAGTGCCCCTTTGCGGACGAGAGCCATAGTATGACGAGGCACTTTGGGCAGCTGAACGCATCGCCACATCACGATTCATCGTAGCGAGAACATCCCCCTCAGCCTCAACATATTGAGAATCAATCTCAGAGAGAAATGTACTGGGGCGCACGAACTCCGACTTGCCCCATTGAAAGCGCATCTCGCAAAATGAGATTGTCGCCACCACCTTTGCTCGGGTCAATGCCACATAGAACAGACGTCGCTCCTCCTCCACATCATCTGCCGCCTCTAAGGCTCGTTGCGATGGGAATAGCCCCTGCTCCATACCTACGATATAGACATATTTATACTCCAAACCTTTGGCCGAATGTACCGTCATCAGCGTTACTCGGTTGCGCTGCTCCTCTTCGCCTCGATCCATATCGGTCATAAGTGTTACGCTCTGCAACCACTCCTCTAATGTGGCTATATCCTCTACATCACGCTCCCCGTTTGCAATCTCTTTATCGGTCTGCTCCTTATATTGCTGTATCGAGTTCAACAACTCCTCAATATTATCCAAAGCGGTGGCAGCCTCAGGGGTGTTCTCAGCTTTAAGCGAAGGGATAATTCCCGAACGTGTAGCCACCGCAACACCAAACTCATACAACTCGCCCGACGAACGCAACATCGAGAGTTCACGTATCATCGCCACGAAATCTTTGACTTTGCGCACAATCTGCTTCTGCACAGCATCCGCTATGGGCTCGTCAATCAAGGTATCTACCGCCTCCCACATCGACAGGTTGCGCTCAGCTGCAATATCTGCAATGCGCTGTACGGTTGTATCGCCAATACCACGTGTGGGGTAGTTTATGATGCGTTTAAACGCCTCGTCATCTCGCACATTGACAACAAGACGTATATATGCCATAACGTCACGTATCTCCTTGCGCTCATAGAACGAGCTACCCTTATATATGCGATAGGGGACTGCTCGCTGGCGCAGGTTATCCTCCAAGACCTTCGATTGGCTATTGGTACGATACAAAATCACAGCCTCGCTCCACTCCTCGCCATCACGCAGGACCCTTTCACGCAGATCAGCAACCACCATATCGGCCTCTTCACGATCGGTGTAGGCCTTGAAGATGCGTATCTTCTCACCACGCTCGCCCTGAGAGAAACACTCCTTCTGCATACGCTTCGAGTTGCGCTCGATGACCGAGTTTGCCGCCTCGACAATGGTGCGTGTCGAGCGGTAGTTCTGCTCCAACTTAAAGGTCATCGCTGCTGGGTAGTCACGCTTGAAGGAGAGGATATTTTCAATTTTAGCCCCTCGAAACGAGTATATCGACTGAGCATCATCACCCACAACACACACCTTATTGTGCAGTGCCGATAGACGACGAATGATTGTATATTGGGCGTAGTTGGTATCTTGATACTCATCCACCAAGATATATTGAAACATCTCTTGATAGAGAGCCAACACCTCAGGGCAATCTCTGAGTAGGATGTTTGTCTGCAACAATAAATCATCAAAATCCATCGCCGCATTCTGCTTGCAACGGTTGCAATATGTTGTATATATCACGCTAAACTGTGCACGCCCAGCTGCCCTATCCTCCGCCGCACAGCTCGTATTGGCAGCATAGGCCGATGGGGTCACAAGCGAGTTTTTGGCAAACGAAATTCTCGACAAGATGGCGTTTGGCTTATACTTATCATTGTCCGATAGGGATAGCTCCTTGAGAATTGTCTTAATCAAGTTTTTGCTATCCGAAGGCTCGTAAATTGTAAAGGTGTTGGGGAAACCAATCTTCTCGGAGTTCTCACGCAGGATTCTCGAAAATACCGAGTGAAATGTGCCCATACGTATAAAACGTGACTTGCCGTTGGGTATCATCATATCGATTCTCTCACGCATCTGCTCGGCAGCCTTGTTAGTAAAGGTTAGCGCCAAAATGTTGTGTGGCGCCACACCACGCTCAATCATATAGGCGATTCGTGAGGTCAAGACACGTGTCTTGCCCGACCCTGCCCCAGCGATAATTAACGAGGCTACATCATAGTTCTCAACAGCGGCTCGCTGCGCAGGGTTTAACCCCTTTAAAATCTCCGATTCCATCGCACAAATGTAGTGTAAAATTGGCTATTTTTAATCTCGCCACACAAAACTTTTTCGCAAATTGCTCGCTTTTTGTTAGATAAAGATTGAAAAAGAGTTTTTTTTGAGCGAAAAAAATAATATTTTTGCACGTCAAACGTTGAATTTAACAAAAGTGTAAACAACAAAATAAAAAACATATACAATGAGTGCAGTTATTAACATCAAAGAGCTAAACGAGCGCATCGAGCGTGAGAGCCACTTTGTAGAGACCCTACGCAATGAAATTGGCAAGGTCATCGTCGGCCAGAGCCACTTGGTGGATACCCTTCTAATTGGTCTACTATCAAATGGGCATATCCTCTTAGAGGGTGTTCCGGGCTTGGCAAAGACGTTGGCCATCACGACACTTTCTGAGGCTGTTGATGCCAACTTTTCACGTATTCAGTTCACCCCCGACCTTCTGCCAGCCGACCTTTTGGGTACGTTGATATATTCACAGAAGTCAGAGGAGTTTATGGTCAAAAAGGGTCCCATCTTCGCCAACTTTGTCCTTGCCGATGAGATCAACCGCTCGCCCGCTAAGGTGCAGTCGGCTCTTCTGGAGGCGATGCAAGAGCGACAAGTAACAATCGGCGATACGACCTACCCACTTCCGCAACCATTCTTGGTTCTTGCAACCCAGAACCCATTGGAGCAGGAGGGTACATACCCACTGCCCGAAGCGCAGGTAGACCGTTTTATGTTGAAGGCCAAAATCTCATACCCCAAGAAGGAGGAGGAGCGTGATATTGTGCGTATGAACCTTTCGGGCGCAGGTATGCCTAAAGTTGAGAAGGTGGTAACACCCGAGAGCATCATCGCCGCTCGTAAAGTTGTCGAGGATGTATATATGGATGAGAAGATTGAGAAGTATATCATCGATATTATCTTCGCCACACGTGAGCCGATGGAGTACAACTTGGAGCGACTGAAGAACCTCATCTCGTATGGTGGTTCGCCTCGTGCCTCAATTTCGTTGGCAAAGGCGGCACGTGCCTATGCATTTATTCGTCGCAGGGGTTACGTCATTCCCGAAGATGTGCGTGCTGTGTGTCACGATGTTCTGCGCCACCGCATTGGTCTGACCTACGAGGCTGAGGCTGAAAACATCACGACCGAAGAGATTATAACAGACATCTTGAATAATGTGATTGTCCCATAAGCAATGCAGGCGATGGAGAGTGAAAATGATATTCTAAAGCGTGTTCGCAAGATAGAGATTAAGACTCGAGGTCTATCTAACGAGATATTTGCTGGCAAGTACCACACCGCCTTTCGAGGGCGTGGTATGTCATTTTCTGAGGTGCGTGAGTATCGTGCAGGGGACGATGTGCGTGATATTGACTGGAACGTCACGGCACGACTACGCAACCCCCACGTGAAGGTCTACGAGGAGGAGCGTGAGCTGACGATGATGCTCATTGTCGATGTATCGGCATCACGAATGTTTGGTACAAAGGAGCGCCTTAAAAAGAGCATTATAACTGAGATTGCCGCTGTTTTGGCATTCTCGGCAGCACAGAACAACGACAAGGTGGGGTGCATCTTCTTCTCGGATAGGGTCGAGAAGTTTATCCCTCCAAAGAAGGGTCGCAGCCACATTTTGATGATTATCCGTGAGCTAATCAGCTTTAAGCCCGAAGGGCAGGGGACAAAACTATCCGAAGCTGTGCGCTATATGACCAATGTCAATAAGAAGCGCTGCACAACATTTATTCTGTCCGACTTTCTAACCCCAACATCCGATCGTACGGCACTTTCGGATGCTCTAAAGATCGCAACGGGCAAGCACGATGTGGTGGGCATCAGGCTCTTTGATTCTCGTGAGGCGACACTGCCCGATGTTGGTATTGTCGAGCTAAAGGATGCCGAGACAGGCAAAAAGGTGTGGGTCGATACCTCGTCACGTGCCGTGAGAGAGCACTACGAGCGTGAATGGAGGGAGCGCACCGAGCAGATCTCGCAAATCTTAAAGTCGAACCGCGTAGATACGGCACACATAACCACCGATGAGGATTATGTCGTCGAGCTAATTAAACTATTTAAACAGCGATGAGAAGTGCACTAATACTCATTTTGGCAGCCTTCGCAGGCGTTGCCCAAGCGCAGAGTATGCCAACGGTAAGGGCATATGTAGAGCCCGACACAGTGATGATTGGCGATAGATTCGACTATGTAATCGATGTGGAGAAGGATTTGGCGCAAGAGATAAGTTTTCCACTCTTTGACTCTATTAAAGAGCAGATAGAGCTATACAAAGAGCTACCCATCGATACTATCGAGCGTGAGGGTAGGCGCTTAAAACTTCGTAAGCGCTACCGCTTTGCCGCCTTCGAAGAGGGGCGTTTTAACTTGGGTAAGGCTGGCGTTTTGTATGCCGACAAAAATATTATCGACACGCTTTTTGGTGCAGACTCGATTCTGTTATATGTCAATACCTACGCAATCGACTCAACCTCACAGTCGATTTACGATCTAAAAAACCAGATACACACACCATTTAGGTTTCGTGAAATTCGAGGTTACACACTCTGGGCTTTAGCTATATTAGCGCTCTTAGGGGTGGGGTACTGGCTATTAGTTCGATACCTTGCCTTGCGTGGCAAGCGCATTGGCGATCTATTTAAATCGCCACCTCCACCACCTGCCCACGTTGTGGCTATCAAGGCCTTAGAGGAGCTGCACCACCAAAAGCTGTGGCAAAATAGCCGATATAAGCTATACTACTCCTCGCTCACCGACATTCTACGCACCTACATAGCCTCACGTTGGGGCATTGGCGCTATGGAGATGACGTCGGACGAGATTTTGGAGGCTATGCGCTCAGAGGAGCTACCCACAAAGGCATCAATGGATCTGCAGGCTGTACTGCAGAGTGGCGACTTGGTAAAGTTTGCCAAAGCAACCCCCGATGCCGAGCACAATGAGGCTGATTATTTGAAGGTATACTACTTTGTTGAGGAGACAAAACAAGTTGAAGTGACAGATGATGAACAAAACAGAGATGATGATGAGTAGCAAAATTAGATATACTATATATATATTGTTGTGTTTGGTGCTCAGTACTACGACTGCCTTTGCGCAGCTATCACCCGAGCGCTCAAAAATCCGCAAGGGTAATAGAGACTACAACGACAGCGAATACGAGAGGAGCATCGAGCGATATAACGAGGCTTTAGAGGCTGACCCCACAAGTTTTGCAGCGCAATATAACCTCGCCAATGCACTCTACAAGGCAGAGCGAATGGAGAGTGCCGAAGAGGTGGCACAAAAGGTGGTTTTAGATACGCTTCAGAGTGACGATATTAGGGCTATGGCACACTACAATCTGGGCAATATTCAGTTCAAACAGCAGAAGCTCAACGAGGCGCTGGAGAGTTACAAAAACTCGCTACGCCTAAACCCTGCCGATACAATGGCTAAGTATAACTACGCCTACACTAAGCGCCTATTAGATGATCAAAACCAAGATGGAGGCGGTGGCGAAGATGATCAAAATAAGGATCAAAATCAAGATGAGCAGCAGGGCGACCAAAACAAAGAGGAGCAGGGTCAAAATGACCAGCAGGATAAGGGTGACAAAGAGGATAAAGGCGAGCAGAACCAAGAGCAGGGCGACAAAGACAATGAGGGCGACAAGGGCGACAAAGAGCAGCAAGGCGAGGCTCAAACCCAGCCAGTTGGCATCTCAGAGCAGGAGCAAGAGCAGATTTTGAACGCCATTCAGGCGCAAGAGGATAAGACACAGGATAAGCTCAAAGAGCAGCAAGGTGTCGTAGTTAAAGGGGGTAAAAATTGGTAAAAAATTAGATTATGCACTTTGCATCACCACACTATTTATGGCTATTGACGATTGCAATACCGCTTATCGTGCACTATATTTGGTGCACCAGACGAGGTGGAGCATCGCTACAAATATCCACAACAGCCACCGTGCGTCGTGCACCCAAAACCGTGCGCTACTACCTGCGACACCTCCCTTTTGTGTTGCGCATAGCGGCACTCTCGCTTATTGTGGTGGCTTTGGCACGCCCCCAAGATGTGAATAAGATACAAAACTCCGACAACGAGGGTATAGATATTATGCTCGCAATCGATATTTCGGGTTCGATGCTCGCACGTGACTTCGAGCCCGACCGTATGACGGCAGCAAAAGAGGTGGCGGCATCATTCATCGCCGACAGATATGGCGACAGAGTGGGTTTGGTGGCCTTCGCTGGCGAGGCATTCACCCAGAGCCCCTTGACCACCGACCAGAGCACCCTGCAGACCCTCCTGTCACGCATCCGCAGTGGCATTATCGAGGATGGAACGGCGATAGGCAACGGTCTGGCTACGGCAATAAACCGCCTGCGTGAGAGCGATGCCAAGTCGAAAGTTATCATACTTCTGACAGATGGCGTGAACAATCGTGGCGAGATTGCCCCCTTGACCGCCGCCGAGATTGCTAAAGCACAGGGCATTAAGGTCTACACCATTGGCGTAGGCACCGAAGGTATGGCGCCCTACCCAGCATACGATATGTTTGGAAAACTGACCTTCGTAAACCAAAAGGTCGAGATTGACGAGAAGACCCTACAACAGATCGCCCAAAGCACTGGTGGAGAGTATTTTCGAGCAACCGACAATGAAAAGCTAAAGGCGATATATGACCAAATCAACCAACTCGAAAAGAGCAAAGTTGAAATCTCGGAGCGCATAACCTATGAAGAGCTATTTCTTCGTTGGGTATTTGCCGCCATTGCGCTGCTTATAGTAGAGTTCCTTTTGGCAAATTTTATACTTAAACGAATACCATAAAGCCCCACTATTATGTTTAGATTAGCCCACCCACAATATCTATGGTTGCTACTTATGTTACCTGCGCTGGTCGTGCTCTTTTGGTATTCATCACGTCAGCGCCTTCGTCGCATCGCACGCTTTGGTAACCCAACACTCCTATCAGAGCTTATGCCCGACTACTCTAAGGGGCGCATATTTATTAAGTTTTGTATCTTTTTGTCAGCTTTGGCAATGCTTATATTTGCTCTTTGTCGCCCTCAGTTTGGCTCAAAATTGCGTGAGGAGCGCTCACAGGGCATCGAGATGGTCTTGGCGGTCGATGTCTCTAACTCGATGCTTGCCGAAGACTTTAAGCCCAATAGATTGGAGCGTACAAAATATGCTATCGGCAAGCTATTCGACAATTTGGAGCAGGATCGTGTCGGGGTGGTGGTCTTTGCTGGCGAGGCGAAGGTACAGCTACCCATAACATCCGATTATAGGATGGCAAAGGCCTTTACCCGCAAAATATCGCCCTCGTTAGTATCGGTGCAGGGGACATCCATCGGGCAGGCACTCTCGCAGGCGTTGCTATCATTTTCGAGCTCTACGGCCGAGAATCAGAGCCGTGTTATAGTGCTAATCACCGATGGCGAGAGCCACGACAATGATGCACTTGCAGCTGCCGAGCAGGCTGCACAAATGGGCATCAAGATCTTCACCATTGGTATCGGCACGCCCGAAGGCGCCCCCATTGAGATTAATGGCGAGTTTATTACCGATAGTGAAGGGGAGATGGTCGTATCGAAACTCGACGAAGAGCTATTGATGCAGTTGGCGAGTGTGACTGATGGTGCCTATGTGCGCTCTTCGCAGATGAGTATCGGTTTGGATGAGATTGTTGGCGAGATAAATAGTATGGAGCAGAGCGAGTTGGCATCGCTCGAATTCGAGGAGTTCAACGAACAGTTCCAGTACCTTTTAGCGATAGCTTTAGCGCTTCTAATCTTGGAGATGGTTCTACTCTCGAGTCGCAACCCGATGCTATCGCACCTCAATATTTTCAAGAGCTAAAGGCATCGACAACACTGTGGGTGTGAATAATAGTTCAATTTTTGCGCATCGTGCAGTGGCTGAAACCGCAGCATACCTTAGTATGTGAGGATTTCAGTCGCAAGGGGTGTGTGAAAAGTGAGCTGTTAGACACGCTCTTTAATAGATAGTAGTCCACACGCCGCCTCTATATCCTCGCCTCGTGAGGTGCGAATTGTGGTGTGAATACCCTTCTGGGTCAATGTGTCACGAAAGCGGAGCATCTTCTCATCATCGGGCGAGAAGTATGGCGAACCCTCAATTTTATGGAAACGTATCAAGTTCATCCTGCACTTCAGACCATTCAACAATCTACACAGATGCTTGATATGGCGTGGCGAGTTGTTCTTGCCACTCATAACGATATACTCAAACGAGACACGACGCTGGTGCGAGAAGTCATACTCCTTCAATATATCGATAACGCCCTCGATGGGGTGGGCACGCTCGATGGGGACAATCTCTGCACGCTCCTCCGAGATAGGGTTGTGCAGGCTCACAGCGATATGGACACGTGTGCGCTCGATGAGCTCACGAATCTTCGGGGTAATACCCACCGTAGAGAGGGTTATGCGTGAGGGAGAGAGGGCAAAACCCCACTCTGAGGTCATAATATCGATGGCACGAAACACACTCTCCGAGTTATCCAGCGGCTCGCCCATACCCATAAAGACAAAGTTAGTTAGCTTGTCCCGCTCGGGCAGCGATACAATCTGGTTTAAAATATCTGCAGTCGATAGCGAGTGTTGCAGTCCTTGACGAGCAGTAGCGCAAAACTTACACCCCATTCTACACCCCATCTGAGAGGAGATACACAGCGTAGCACGCTCATTATCAGGAATATATGCCGACTCAATAAATCCACCTTGCGAGGTGCGAAATAGATACTTCTTAGTGCCATCCTTCGACACGCTCTCACGGCACGGCTTACTCAAAGAGGTTGTGAATCGCTGGTTCAACGCCTCACGTGCCCCCTTCGATAGGTTTGTCATCGCCATAGGATCGTCCGTATGGTGCTTATATAGCCACCCCACAATCTGTTTAGCTGTAAACTTTGGGAGTCCCAGATCTGCGCAAATTTGGACTATCTCATCCAAAGTTTTGCCATACAGAGTATCATTTTTTTGCTCTTCGCAACCCATAAAAGATAGATTTTGGCACAAATTTACACATTTTTAATACATTTTTCTCCTCACACGCTCAATTTTTGATTTTTTATATCTATATTTGTGGGGTCACACATATGCTATTTACTCGATAGGGGTGTGGTGAGGCGAAACAAAATAGCTGAGAACAATTAAAACTAAAATAATAGATGGAAATCAAAAAAACACCTAAAGCAGACCTTCAGAATAAGCGAGGTCTTTTATTAGAGATTGGTATCGTAGTGGCGCTACTTGCAGTTATCGTGGCGTTTTGGTACACACCAGCAGAGCACCGTATCGAGGTTCTTGATATGGATTACGGCCCAATCGATGAGCAGATGGCAGAGATTACTCGCCAAGACCAAAAGCCACCAGAACCCCCTAAGAAGGTTGAGGTTAAGGTTATCGCTGACCTCTTGGAGGTTGTAACTAACGACACTAAAATCACAACTGAGGTCGATTTCGCCGAGTTTGATGCCGATACTGAGGTTATCCAGCAGGTGCAAGTGCAGGAGGAGGAGATTATCGACGACCAGCCATTCCTTGTGGCTGAGACGATGCCTTCGTTCCAAGGTGGTGACCTTACAACGTTCCGTAATTGGGTTATGAAGAACTTGGAGTTTCCACAAATAGCACTTGAGAATGGTATTCAGGGTCGTGTAACATTGACCTTCATCATCGAGCGTGATGGTTCGCTTACAAACATCGTAGTTATGCAGACTCCCGACCGTTCGCTATCAGACGAGGCTACTCGTGTTCTGAAGATGTCCCCAAAATGGTCACCCGGAAAGCAGCGTAACCAAGTGGTGCGTGTAAAGTACACTCTACCAGTTGATTTCCGCCTACAGAACTAATTTTTACACTAAACACAATATTTGGGGTATCTGGCTCGATATATGAGCAGGGTACCCCTATTTGTAGCACAATACAGAGGCGTGGAAGAGAGAAAAACAAAAGATAACACAACATTGGATGTCGAGCGCTCAGAGAGAGCGGTGCTCGTGGCGGTGGTGCGTGATGGACAGTCGCACGAGCTGGTGGATGAGTATCTGGACGAGCTAAAGTTCCTCGCCACAACTGCCAACATTGAGAGTGTACACATAGTCAAGCAGCGACTATCAACACCCTCATCACGAATATATGTCGGGCCGGGCAAGTTGCAAGAGATTGCGCAATATGTCACCGAAGAGCAGATTGATGTCGTTATATTCGACGATGAGCTATCCCCCTCACAGACTCGCAACATCGAGAAGGAGATACCCTGCCGCATATTAGACCGCACACGCCTAATCCTTGATATATTTATGTCACGTGCGCAAACCGCCTATGCCAAGACCCAAGTCGAGCTGGCAAATGCCGAGTATATGCTCCCACGCTTGACGGGTATGTGGACCCACCTCGAGCGACAAAGGGGTGGCACGGGGACACGTGGCGGTGCTGGTGAGCGTGAGATCGAGACCGACAGACGCATCGTGCGCAACAAAATAACCAAACTCAAAGAGGAGCTCAAGAAGATTGACCGTCAGATGGCTGTACAGCGTTCAAACAGAGGCTCAATGGTGCGTGTGGCACTTGTGGGCTACACCAACGTAGGAAAATCGACACTTATGAACCTAATTGCCAAGAGTGAGGTCTTTGCCGAAAATAAGCTCTTCGCTACATTAGACACAACTGTGCGCAAGGTGGTCTTTGACAACCTGCCATTTCTGCTATCCGACACAGTTGGCTTTATTCGAAAACTCCCCACGCAACTTGTAGAGTCGTTCAAATCGACCCTTGATGAGGTGCGTGAGGCAGATCTTTTGTTGCACGTTGTCGATATTTCGCACCCACAGTTCGAGGATCAAATCGAGGTGGTGAAGCAGACCCTGCAGGATATTGGTGCGGGCGACAAACCAGTGTATTTGGTCTTTAACAAGATTGACGCCTACACCCATATCGAAAAGGAGGAGGATGACCTAACACCCCCCACACGTGAGAATATATCCTTAGAGCAGATGCAGAAGAGCTGGTTCGCACGCTCAGAGACCCCCTGCATATTTATCTCGGCACGTGAGAGACTTTATGTCGATACCCTGCGCACTAATCTATATGGTATGGTGCGTGAGATACACTCAGGGCGCTATCCATTCAACAACTTTCTATATTAAAATAAAAGAGAGCTATGACAACACACATTCTAAATCTACAACGCACGATTCTCAATAAGTTTATCGCCCAGATGCGTGACAAGAGCGTACAGGGCGACTCGATGCGCTTTCGTCGCAATATGGAGCGCATAGGCGAGATAACGGCTTACGAGATCTCGAAGCAGCTGAGCTACAAACCCCAAACTATCGAGACCCCTTTGGGTGAAGCTACAGTTGATATGATTGATGATGAGGTTGTTGTTGCAACTATCCTACGTGCGGGTCTACCCTACCATCAAGGATTTTTGAACTACTTTGACGATGCCCAAAACGCCTTTGTATCGGCATATCGCAAGAGCCGCAAGGATGGCTCGTTCACGGTCAAGGTTGAGTATATATCGTGTGGCGATTTGGAGGGCAAGACCCTGATTTTAGTCGATCCTATGTTGGCGACTGGGGCATCGTTGGTACTATCATACGAGGCGCTGTGTCAAAAGGGTGGTATGCCTCGCCACACCCACATCGCAGCCATCATAGCCAGCGAGCAGGGTGTCGATTATGTTCGCAACAACATCCCACACGCCTCGACAACGCTATGGTGTGCGGCACTCGATGAGGAGCTAACATCACGTTCGTATATCGTTCCCGGCATTGGCGATGCAGGCGATTTGGCCTATGGCGAGAAGCTATAGAGGAGCGATAATTTAGCTTAGTTTTAGTTAGAGAAGCAAAACACCCAAAATATTATGCGACGCATAGCCTCCATAGTGGCTCCATTTTTTGTTACAGTGCTCTTGATGGCGCTGCAAAAACCGCTCTTTATGCTCTTCAACCTATCTGTCGGGGGCGATACAACAGTAGCGGATTGGTTAGCGGTGCTGTGGAATGGGTTAAAGTTAGATATGACAACTGCAGGCTATGTTTCGGTTCTACCGTTGATAGTTGTGCTGCTCTCGGTATGGATTAAGCTACCTGAAAAGTGGACACGAAGGGTGATGCTTGGCTACTTTATCGCAGTGAGCGTTGTAACATCTGCCATATTTACCATAGATGTTGGGTTGTATGAACATTGGGGCTTTCGTATCGACTCATCCGTGTTGGTCTACCTATCAAACCCTGAAGGGGTAACTCAGAGTGTCGATTTGGCGACAATCATAGTACAATCACTGCTATTTGTGCTCTACGCTACACTGATGATTATGGCGTATAGGTATGTCGTGCGGTTTTTCCCTCCCAAGAGGCTACAATGGCAGTGGGCATTTTTGGCGACGCCACTCATTGTTTTGGCGATGGGGCTCGATTTTTTGGCAATTCGTGGCGGTACCGAAGCATCTGTAGCAAATATTTCAAAGGTCTACTTCAGCCCACGCCAATACCTAAACCACGCAGCGATAAACCCAGTCTTTTCCCTCCTCTCAACGCTGGGCAAGAGCCACAACTATGCCGAGCAGTATCAACTGCTGGATGAGGCCGAGAGAGCAGAGATATTTGAGTGCGTGCGAGGAGGTGTAGAGTGTCAAGATAGCACATTGATTGTGTTGAATAGAGAGCGTCCAAATGTGGCGATAGTGCTCTTGGAGAGCTTTAGCCGTGTGATTATGGATGAAAGAGTTGATGGCGAAGCGGTAGCACCTGAACTACAAGAGATAAAGCAAGAGGGGGTGTGGTTTGAGAACTTCTTTGCATCATCCTTTCGCACGGATCGTGGTGAGGTGGCAATTTTAAGCGGATTTCCTGCTCAAACTCACATCTCAATTATGAAGCTCCCGTCAAAGAGCCGCAACCTACCCTCCATTGCTCGCTCTTTGCAGCGTGAGGGGTACGCCACATCGTTTACGTATGGTGGCGATCTGAACTTCACAAATCAAGCCTCATATATGTACGCAACGGGGTGGGAGGAGCTTATCTGGCAGCAGAATCTATCGCTTGATGTCGAGCCAGCCGATTGGGGTTATGACGATATGGTTATGTGCGAACACTTTGCCCAAAATATCATTGAGCAGAGCCAAACCAACACCCCATTTTTGGCAGGTCTATTAACTTTGAGTAGCCACGCACCGTTTGACGTGCCGTTAAGCAAGTTTGAGAATAAGGTACTCAACTCAATGGCATTTACCGATATGGCTATCGGGCAGATGGTTGCAACACTCAAAGAGAGCGAAGCGTGGGATAATCTGCTCTTGGTCTTTGTTGCCGATCACGGCTACCCATACCCCAAGACGTTAGAATACAACTCGCCTCTACGCCACCGAATACCTATGATATGGACGGGCGGAGCGGTTGCCAAAGCGCAGAAAATCGACACATACGGTGCGCAGATTGATATTTGCGCAACGATACTTGCTCAAATGGGGGTATCGTATGCCGACTATGATTATAGCAAAAATATGTTGTGCCCCAGCACGCCACACTTCGCCTACTACACCTTCAACGATGGTTTTGGTGTTGTCGATGAAGATGGCGCTGTTGTGTGGGACGCTGCAACGCAAACATCTATAACTAATACAAATCCAAGTCTATTGCCCATTGGCAAGGCAATTTTACAGACTACATATCAAGATATTGACAAAAGATAAAAAACTATAATTATGATAAAAACCCAATATAGAGGCGAGGAGCGAATGAGCGACCTTGTCTGCGATAAATATAGCGTACTTCAAGTGATGAGCCGCTTTGGCATCCCATTAGGCTTTGGCGATAGGAGCATCACTGAGGTGTGCGAGGAGAATGGTGTCGATACCACAACCTTCTTAGCTGTTGTCAATATGTTATTAGAGTTAGATGAGGGCTATTTGAAGTGTGACGAGGTATCAATTAAGAGCCTCACGGAGTATCTACACAACTCACACAGCTACTTTTTGGACTTTCGTCTACCCTCGATACGCCGCAAGCTAATCGAGGCTGTGGATTGTAGCCATAGCGATGTATCGTTCGCCATTATGCGCTTCTTCGACGAGTATGTTGCCGAAGTGAGCAAACATATGTCATACGAGGAGCAGGAGCTCTTCCCCTATGTAGAGGAGCTATTGGAGGGTCGCTCAAACGGAGCATTTAGCATCGAGGAGTTTGTCGTTCAGCACGAACATATCGAGGAGAAGCTCACCGAGCTAAAGAACATCATCATCAAATACTACCCCGAAGGGGCAACCAACGAGTTAAGTGGCGTTCTGTTCGATATATTCACCTGCGAAAAGGAGCTCGCATCACACAACGCTGTCGAGGATAAAATCTATATCCCTGCCGTAAAACACCTCAGCTCTACCGTTACAACGACAAATAGTGAGTCGCTCAGCGTGCGTGAGCGCGAGATAGTAGTATGTGTAGTTAAAGGCTTGACCAACAAAGAGATAGCTGATACTCTATTTATCTCAATTCACACCGTAATAACTCACCGTCGAAATATTGCCGCCAAACTACAGATTCACTCTGCAGCGGGTTTGACAATATATGCAATAGTCAATAAGTTGGTTGATATTTCGGAGATAAAAGATACAATCTACGACAAAAACAGTTAGGTAGATATAACTATGGCGCCGGGCAACTGCAGCTATGGTAGTGGGCAACTACAACTATGGCACGGGGTCACTGCAACTATGGCACGGGGTCACTGCAACTATGGCACGGGGTCGTAACCACTTCCGCCCCAAGGGTGGCAACGTGCTATGCGCTTCACGGTCAGCCACAGCCCCTTCACTGCCCCATACTTCTTCAGCGCCTCAATAGAGTATTGTGAACAAGAGGGAGTATATCGACACGAGGGTGGGATTAGAGGCGAGATGCAGAGCTGGTATACTCGCACCAAAAGCAAAAATGGCAAGGCAAGCAGTCGCTTAAAGCCCCTTGTGAACTGCCTCCAGAACTCGTTTGACTGCATTTGATATGGTTTTATATGGTAGAGAATCCTTTGTTGAGTAGATTAATGCTATATCAATCGTGCGGCCACTATTTGCGGGCTCTTTGCACTCCACGCCTTGCATTAAATCACTGCTCAACACCCCCTTTTGCAATCTATACGCCTCCTTTGTTTGACGGCGCAGGCGGTTTCGCTTGTTGGCACGCTTATGAAATCGTTTAGGGGTTGAGAAGAGCACCCTAACACCCTGCTCTTCAGCACTATTATCTATGAAGTATAGGTAGCGAAATGGGTATACAAAGCCACTCTGCCCGCTCTCGAAAAGACGACGCACAGCCCCGATGCCACGAAGGCGCTCTGAGCGGTGGAGTGTTGCTGCCATAACTACTTTTTTGTGGTCGTAGTTGTGCGACGAACACGACTACGTTTAGCCAATTTTGACTGTTGTGTCTTAATAAACTCCTCCTTCTCGGTATCACGTCTTAGGACAATGGGTTCGATGGGCTCGCCATTTTTGAGCTTCTCTAAGTATATATCCACCGCTTTAACCATCGAGGGCGCAACCGTTGTTGGGGCATTTGCCACTACACGTAATCCAGCTGCAAGGGCTGTACGCAGTGTTCCTTCGCCAAATATCGCTACGGCAGGCAGCGATTCAACATCAAAATTCTCAACAAGTGCATTAACATCCGAAGGCGAGTATAGCGCCAAAAGGTCGTAGCTCGCAATATTGACACCCTCCAAATCGGCAGCCACCGTGCGTGCCAAGACAACTGGGCTAACGGGTAGCTTTAACTTTGCCAACGTATCGGGTAGCTCAGGTTTATGGGGCTCGCTAAGTGCAAGAATCATCTTCTGCGTCTTATTCTTTATGATAAGCTCCAATAGTGAAGTAAATGAACCATCAGCAAACGATATTTTTCGTTTGCGGTAGACGATATATTTTTGTAGATATAGTGCCACAGCCTCTGTTTGGCAGATATACTTCATCGTCTCGGGCACCGTCACACGTGCCTCCTCACAGATGCGGAAGAAGCTATCAACAGTTGTGCGTGATGTAAATATTACTGCCGAGTGGCTTAAAATATCAACTCGCTGCGCCAAAAACTCCTTAAGCGACACACTCTCAACCTTGATAAATGGCTGATACGCAATCTCAACCTTGCAACGCTGTGCAAGTTCAAAAAATGGCGACTTCTCAATTACTGCAGGTTTTGGCTGTGAAACCAAAATATTACCAACTTTCAACTCCTAAAAATTTTGTTAATTACACCTCACACCTAACCTCTTGCCCCTTTATAATTCATCCTCATCGTGTTATGGTGAGCCAAATAAGGGAGATGGGTAGGATTTCGACGGTGCAAAGATACAAAAACCAATGTAAAAGTGAAACTTTTTTTGAAATAAAGAGATTTGCCCCCTCCTTCAAATATAGAAACAAATAGATGCAGAGCACAATAATAATAGGGTATAGGATTGGGGAGCTGAGGCTATCAGAGGATAGGATATAGAGCATAAAAAGTGGAGTCAGAGTCGCAACTGCAGCGATGCTATAAATGGCTCTCAGTGACTCAAGGGCTTTGATAAAGGGGCGACTAAGTGTCACTGCACCAACCACCCACCCAACTATGCGCTGATAGATTCCCAAGAGTATGAAAAGCACCATAAACAGAGTACTTAGACCAACTGAACCACCAAAATATAGGTGTTCATCTGTTATATTCGGTGCACTTATATCGACAAATTTTACAACTAAAACGCCCATAAATAGGGCCCCAGCGACCATTACAATATAGCTATAACGCCCCCCAAAGTTAAGATTTGATGTCGCCTGAGCTCGACCAAACATATCACGCACTATTCGCACAAGTAAAGCCTTTGCCTCGCCAAAGTATCGATGCAGAAGGGCGGCATATATCAGCACAACACCCAAGAGTAGTATCTGATAGGGGGCATTCTCGATCAACGACTCTCGATTGGAGGTAGGCACAAGAGAGCTACTATGCAGTGTAGAGCCCTCGCCATATATTCTCTGCGGCTCAACTTGCATAGGCTCATTTGTCGCCTTATTGGGTTGAGTGAAGGGGTATAGAGCGACAGAGTCTGCCGATATTGCCATTGAATCGCCCTCCAATAGCTCCACTTCGCCACTTTGGGTGTCGATTAGAGAGGATTTGATAGTAGCTGTTTCGGCGGTAGGCATCTTACAAAATTATCTATTATTGTGGTCGTTTTAGTGTCACTCGGATTGTTGTCCCACGACCCAATTCAGACTCCACAACAGCAATCTTACCGTTGTGATACTCCTCAACAATGCGACGTGAGAGCGATAGACCCAACCCCCAGCCACGAGTCTTAGTCGTAAAGCCCGGCTCGAACACCCTACGCCAGTTGCTCTTCGGGATACCCTTACCACTATCCTTCACCTCGATCATTACATTTTTAGCATCCGAGAGTATTCTAACATTGATGCTACCCTGTCCCTGCAGTGCATCCAAAGAGTTCTTCATCAAGTTCTCGACCACCCACTCAAAGAGCGCTGTATTGACCTGAGCCCTAATCGGAGCTACAGCCAATCCATTGTAATCGAGGGTCACATTGCGTGGTATGCGCTTACGGAAATACATCACCGATTCGCCCACAACCTCATTCAAATTAACCTCTGAGAGTGGCGTTTCAGAGCCAATCTTTGAGAAGCGATCTACAATCTTCATCAAATGGGCCAAATCCTTATCCATCTCCGATATTGCATCCTGATCAACACTCTGTGAGCGAAGATACTCAATCCACCCCAACAGCGAAGATGTCGGAGTGCCCAACTGGTGGGCAGTCTCTTTAGCCAGACCAATCCAGACACGATTCTGCTCATCCTCTCGTGACGAACGAAAGGCGATATAGGCGATATATAGAAATATTGCCAAGACAGAGAATTGTATGTAGGGGAGGTAGTATAGCGACTTCAAGAGTGTCGATTCGCCATAGAAGATTATGTGGTAGTAGTCGCCCGACCAAGGGTATCGCACCTGTATTGGGGCGTTTATAGCGGCAAATTTATCTATCTCTTCACGCAATCTGTCGGGGTGGTCTACTATCTTGTTGGGCACTAAGTGCGACTGTAGAACCTTTAGATTTTCGTTGGTTATAATAAACGGGATATTATTACCATAACCACGTATGGCGGTGATTATTGGGTCATTCTCCATACGTGACCCCATAATATTGCGTGACGAGCGCTCCATCACCAAAGCCCACAACTCGGCATCGTTCTGCTCCTTTACATTCAGTTCACGAGCCATACGATTTGTGTAGACCAACGACGTTAAAACCAACACCACACCCACAGCAATTATCGCTATGCGCTGGCGGAAGGATAGTCCTTTCATTATCAACTTTAACTTCATTGGTTGGGCTTTTTATGTTATTACCTGCTCTTTGTATCTTGATGCTTTAGTATCTCTTCCATTCGACTGGGCTCCAAAACAAGCTCCTGAGCGCACTTTATCTCGCTATCATCCTTTAGCGAGTGCTCGACAACACCCTCAGAGTAGTGGTGGCGCAGTACGATATTGCTATTGATAGATGAGATAATCTCACTACGATAGGTTTGCAGATTTGTCGCTGTATCATCCTCTATTTCAGCCTCCAACTCCTTAAAGCGCTTCGATAATTCGGTATAGCGATCATCATCGGCGGCACGCTGCAGAATCTTCAGCGCTCGGCGTGTCTCCGACTCGTATGACACCTCTTTGGTGGCGATAAAGCGACAAAAATCATCAAAATCGGCATCGGTAATCGAAAAGCCCTTAACATCAACTATTTGATTTGGGTTTTTGACCATATACTCATCCACAAAATCCTCGATAAATCCCAAAGCGTATAGAGTCACTGCAAAGCGAGAGACATATTGCGGCTCCAACCTAACATCGGGCATCACACCGCCACCATCGTAGACCTTGCGCCCAGATAGTGTCGTAAACTCGGTAATCAATGAGTCGGGCACAGAGTGCACGTCGCCGCTCTGTGAGTGCGAATAGTCGATTGCCTGAATACATCTACCCGAAGGTATATAGTATTTTGCTGTTGTGAGCTTCAAAATAGCATTATAACCTATCGGCACGGGCGACTGCACCAAACCCTTACCGAAGCTACGCTGCCCAATAACAACGGCTCTATCGAGGTCTTGCAGGGCTCCAGCGACAATCTCAGCAGCCGATGCCGACGAGCCATTTATCAACACCACCAACGGCAGGTTGGGCAGAATGGGCTCAAATGGAGTCGTATAGCTACGCTCAGAGCTCGCCTCTCGACCCTTTGTGCTAACCACTTCAGTGCCTTTGGGTAGAAACATCGATAGTATCTTGACCGCCTCCTGCATCACACCGCCACCATTTGAACGATAGTCCAAAACTAAACCCTTCAAATGTCCATCCGATAGCATTGGCTCAAGAATCGAGCGCATTGCATCGTAACACCCATCCGTGAAGTCCGTATGGCGGATATATGCCACACTATCCGAGAGATAACCCCAGTATGGGATACTCGGAATAGCGATTCTCTCACGCTCAATCTTCGCTTTGTATCGAGTGCTATCCAAGCGCTCCAACTCCAAACGCACAGATGTGCCAGCCTCCCCTTTTAGGCGACTACTAACATCCTCGACCGTAAAACCCTCAGCCGATTTTCCATTGATTGAGACGATTTTATCTCCAATCTTTAGTCCAGCCTTATCGGCAGGCGAACCCTTATATGGTTGCGCAATACGCACCCAATCCCCCTTTTGGCGAATCAATGAACCGATGCCTCCATACTCGCCAGTGGTCATCAACTCAAAGGATTTCATCTCACTCTCGGGGATAAATTCGGTGTAGGGGTCTAACATCTCGACCATACCGTCGGCCGCCCCCTGCATCAATTTATCAGAGTCGATAGGCTCGACATATTGTGTTGTTAGCTCACGCATCATATTGACCACAAGCTCCATCGTTCGCCCCAGCCCAAAGTCGTTGCGTGCCGAACACACAAAGAGAAGCGATAGAGTCATCACCGCCACCAAAACTAAACAATATCTAAAAACCCTACTAATCATACTTGCTATTTGTAATATACATATCTATGCGATAGTTTACCCTCGCAACGCCTCGACGTATGCCATCGAGCACAATCTCATCGCCCGATTGCCAAACCTTAATCTCATCCTCGAATATCAGCAGCGCTCGATGCACAACATTCGATGCTCGAAAATAGAGTACGCCATCCTCTTCACGCACCAGATGAAAGCCCACAGAGTCAAAGGCGGCAATAATCTGGTCACGATTCTCATCGACACTCCCCACAACACGACGCTTAACATAGCCAAAGAGTGGATATAGAGCCGAGAGTATAACAATAACGGCAAAGAGCTTAATATGGCGCTCTGAGGATGCCATAGCCTTCAGAGCATCCACTATCGACAACTCCAAGAAGATGCTATCTCCAATCAAAAGATTTATCGCCAATAGAATAACGATAAGAACGAAAAAATATTTCAATGCTCTTTTTAGATACCTCATAACTTTATTTTTATTACTTTTTTATTTCGGGAATTTTTATAACTCCCCTACAGTGAGTAAAACCACTCATTCCACACAATTAATAGCTCATAATTGCATCTGCCACCTGCTGCATCTGCCACTTTGGGGTCGATGTTGCACCACACACGCCAACGCTCTGCGCCCCCTCAAACCACTGTTGTTGCAGTTGCGAAGGCTCCTCGATAGCGTAACTTCGCACATTAGCCCTGCGACACACCTCGAATAAAACCCTCCCATTCGAGGACTTAGCTCCACTCACAAAGATAATAATATCGTATGACTTTGCAAACTTCTCGAGATGAGCATCACGTGAGGAGAGCTGACGGCATATCGTATCATCGACAATCAAGCTAATCCCCTTATCCAAGCGTTGGCGCAAAATCTCGCCTATATGCTCAAAAAGCGCAATGCTCTGCGTGGTTTGCGACAGAAAGTATATTGGGCGTGTGAAATCTACGGCACCCAAATCATCTTCGCTCTCAATTACTATAGCCCTGTTGCCAACCTGCCCCGTTAAGCCTACAACCTCAGCGTGGCCCCGTTTACCCAAAATAACGACTTGACCATCAACCTCCTGCATCTGAGCATACGCTCTCACAACACGTCTCTGCAGCTTCGCCACAACAGGACAAGTTGCATCCACCAACTCAATGCCAAGCTCACGAGCCAAAGCGTATGTTGAAGGGGGTTCACCGTGCGCACGGATAAATAGGCGAGATGAAGCGGCACGCTCTAACTCTTCGTGTGTGATAGTTATAAGCCCCTCACGTTGAAGTCGTTGCACCTCGACACGATTGTGGACTATATCGCCCAAAGAGTAGACAACATCGCCCTTAGCTATCGCCTCCTCTGCCTTTGATATGGCTCTGACAACACCAAAGCAGAAACCCGATCTATCATCTATCTCGACCCTCATTGTGGGTGGGATTATCTATTAAAACGGCTATCGAAGAGCTCCTTGAACCAGATCATCTGCTCATCTACTGTCATTGTGCTATTATCCAATACGATGGCATCAGAGGCTTGACGTAAGGGCGAAATCTCACGATTCATATCGGCATAATCTCTCTCACGAACATTGCGCTCAATCTCCTCTAAGGATACACTCTCGCCTTTTGCCTGCAGCTCTTTGAATCGACGCTCTGCACGCACTCGTGGGTCGGCTATCATAAATATCTTTAGCTCAGCTGATGGAAATACCACCGTGCCAATATCCCTGCCATCCATCACAATACCCTTTTTATCGCCCATTCGTTGCTGCATTGCAACCAGACGCTCACGCACCTCGCCAATGGCACTTACGGGGCTCACAAAGCGGCTAACTTCGATTGTACGCACCGCACTCTCGACACACTCGCCATTGACATATACATCACTTGCGCCACGCCCCTCGTTGAAGCGAAACGATATGTTAATCTCATCTAAGAGCGCTACAACAGCCTCTGTATCGACCACTCCATCTCGAATAGCCCCATTTTGCAGAGCGAAGTATGTAACGGCACGATACATCGCCCCAGTGTCGATGAAGATGTAGCCCAAATGGGCAGCTATCGCCTTTGCAAAGGAGCTCTTACCGCACGACGAAAAGCCATCTATGGCGATGATAATATTTTGTGTTGGATTAGACATTTGGGAATATATCATAAAATGTTGATAGTACTGTATAGATACCCAAAAGGGCTATAATAACGCCTGCAACGTGGTTAATGGTTAGCATATGGCGGGGTTTGAAGCGACGACGAAATAGACTTAACACAAACGCTAAGATGCTCCACCACGCCACCGAACCCAGAAAGAAGCCCCCAATCACCACAATCGAGTGGGCCAAATTGCTATCCAGCGTATGGTTTGTCGTATCTGAGGAGACCTTAAATGCCGCCATAAAGGCGAGAATATAGGGAATTACAACGATAAAATTTGCCAACGTAATGCCAAAAATCGAGGCAAAATCTTGCCATAGCGAGCTCTTGCCAGCACGGTTACGACGAATCTGCAACACTGGATTTTGCATAAAGACGTAGACCCCTACCATAACAACAAATATACCACCCACAACCCTTAGAAGCGTGTTGTACTGCTCGATTTGGGTCTGCAAAATCGAGTAGAAGAGCATTGCCACCATAGCCATAAGCGCATCGGCACACGCCACACCAAGACCTGATGCGATGCCCGACTGTCGGCTCTTTGATAGGGTGCGCTGAATACACAGAACCGCCACAGGACCGACAGTTATCGATGCCGCAACCCCGACCATTACCCCTCGAATGAGAATCTCCAATATATCCAATGCCATCCTCTACCTCTTATTAATAATTTACCAGCTCCGCAGCACTTAAGCCACAAAAATAGAAAGCAGGCAACAAAGGTAGAAAATTTTAGAGAGTTTTTAAGATAACGACCCGACAAAAAGCTCTTTTTGGCAATAAAAAAAGTTTTAGCAGGTAGTTTTAGTGATAAATACTCTCTTTGCCACCAAAAATAGTATCTTTGCAGAAAAGATTTTACACTGCTATGCTACTCAACGAAAAACTAAAACCATACCGACTTCTGCTCGCCTCGCAATCGCCACGCCGTTGCGAGTTGATGACACGAGCAGGGTTTACGTTCGATGTTACTCTCCCATACAAGTGCGATGAGGTGTACCCCGAAACCATCGCCATAGATGGTGTAGCGAAGTACCTATCGGAGCTTAAGAGCCGAGCCTACCCCACAGCGCTATGCCCAAACGAGATACTCATCACAGCCGACACGGTTGTAGTTTTGGGTGATAACGTCTTAGGCAAACCCTCCGACGAGGCTGCAGCACGTGAGATGTTGCGCTCGCTATCGGGGCGTGAGCACAGAGTCATAACGGGGGTCACGCTTAGGCGTGGCGATGTCCTGCACACCTTTGACGCCACAACCAAAGTGCACTTTCGGGACTTGACAAGGGAGGAGATAGAGCACTATATCACTAACTACAAACCCTTTGATAAGGCTGGCTCGTATGGCATCCAAGAGTGGATTGGCTACACTGCAATCGAACATATCGAGGGGTCGTTTTACAACGTTATGGGGCTCCCCATCCAAAAACTATACACCGTATTGGATACTATTTTTTAGAATCCACAGAAATTTTGCTATATTTGTG
>CAYJJV010000009.1:0-7639 GCA_964370585.1 uncultured Alistipes sp.
GCTAAACAACAACCCCGCTACGCCTATGGCGCATAAAAATCTCTTCATTGTTTTTGTATTTACTGAATAAAAATTAAGCGCCACTTCCATTAAGGTCTGGCGCTCAAATTACTTTATGCATTCAGACTACTTGATGCGCTCGTAGTATTCACGTGAGCGGGTATCAACACGAATCTTATCGCCCGTATTGATGAAGAGTGGTACACGAACTGTAGCGCCCGTATTAACAGTTGCAGGTTTTAGCGAGTTGGTCGATGCTGTGTCGCCCTTGACGCCCGGCTCGGTGTAGGTAACCTCCATATCGACAATTGGTGGAAGCTCGGCCGAGAGTACCGACTCCTTCTCTGTGTGGAACATAACCTCGACAATCTGGCCATCCGCCATTAGGTCGTAGTTTGTGATTAGGTTCTTGTCGATGTTAATCTCCTCGAAGGTCTCGGTGTGCATAAAGTGAGCACCCAAATCATCCTCATAGGTGAATTGGTATGGACGGCGCTCGACACGAACGGGCTCAATCTTAGAGCCTGCCGAGAAGGTGTTATCCACCACACGGCCATTCTCCAAGTTCTTGAGCTTGGTGCGAACGAAGGCTGGACCCTTGCCCGGCTTTACGTGTTGAAACTCGATGATTTGATAGGTCTTGCCATCCATCTCGATGCACATACCATTTTTAATGTCAGCTGTTGTTGCCATAATATTATAATTTTATTTAATAATTTTCTCCTCTAAAAGCGATGCAAAGGTAACAAAATTTCTGCTCATCACAAAGCCCTGCACTACAACTCGATAGTTTTGCACTTTAATCCCATCTTTTGGATGTGCTCTAAGGTGCGTGGCAGGGCGTAGCGCATATTGCGAAACGCCTTCTCGCTATCGTGAAAGACGACAATAGAGCCCGGCTGTAGGTGGCGCACAACGTTCCTCAGGCACGTGCGTGGCGATATGTTGCGGTTGTAGTCACGTGATAGTATATCCCACATTATCAGCTTGTAACGCTGACCCAAAAAGCGTGCTTGTGAGGGGGTGATGCGACCATACGGAGGGCGCAGAAGGTTGCTATTTAGGAGGTCGTTTGCAAAATCGACATCTTCGGTGTAGCGCTCCAAACTCATCCCCCAACCCTTTTGGTGAGAGTAGGTGTGGTTGCCTATCTTGTGGCCTGCATCGATGATTTTTTGGTGCAAATCGGGGTACATCTCAACATTTTTCCCCAAAACAAAGAATGTGGCTTTAGCTTTGTAACGCTCCAATATGGTAAGCACCCACTCCGTTACGCCGGGTGTGGGGCCATCATCGAAGGTTAGAAAGACGCCATTCTCATCGTCAATCTCCCATATAAGGTTGGGCATTAGTCGCCTTAGAATCTTTGGTGGTTTGAAACGCATAAGTGAACAAATGTAGTGAAAAATTAGTCAATTCAGAAAAAATTGCCTATTTTTGTGAAAATAACCTATTTATATCGACAAAATTATGAAAAAAATCTACTCAATTTCAATTATTTCGCTCTGTGTTGCTATGCTCTTTAGCTCGTGCGACGCCTTTTCGACACTCTCTTCGACACGCAAGGCGGCACAGGGTAGAGCCTACGAAGTGGTTGTTGTTTGCCCTGAAGCGGAGTGGCGTGGCGAGGTTGGCGATACGATTAAGGCGGTATTCAACGAGCCAGTGCCATATCTCAACCAGATAGAGCCCCAATTCAATATTATCCGTGTAAATGGGCAGAATTTCAAGGGTATGGTTGCCGACCATCGTAATATTATAAAGGTTATTGTTGAAAAGAAGGTGCAGTCGGCTCAGAGTGGAATTCAATATGATGTGACGGCTCAACCTCAGATAGTTATGACAATTCAGGCACCAACCGACTCAGCACTCGTTGATTATATATCGAAGAATCGTCAGAGTATTCTGCAGGCATTGGAGGGCGCTGAGCGTGATCGTGACCTGAAACAGAACAGAGAGTATGGCAACTTAGCCGTTGAGAGGGCTGTGCGTGAGCGCTTTGGTGTCGAGATGAATATCCCACGAGGCTATATCTTAGCAGACGATAAGGAGAACTTCCTCTGGGCACGCTGCGAATACCCAACCACAAGTCAAGGCTTCTTTATCTACACACGTCCATACAAGGGCAAGGAGTCGATAACACCCGAAGCGCTCTTGGCGGCACGCAATAGGTTTGCGGCTCAGATTCCGGGTCCGTCCGAAGGGTCGTATATGATTACAGCGCCAATCTATGAGCCCGATTTTAGGGCATTTCGTCTTGAGGGGCGTGTCTGGTTGGAGCTACGTGGATTTTGGGATGTTGCTAACGACTATATGGGTGGCCCGTTTGTGAGCTACACAACAATCGACACTAAAACCAACACCATCTTCACATTCGATGGCTATGTCTTTGCGCCAAATGAGAAGAAACGCAATCTGTTGCGTGGCGTGGAGCACCTGCTATACTCAATCTCATTTGAGCAGAGCGCAGATGATGCAGAGGGGGTGGATGGTGTAGAGGACAATGGCACAGAGCCAGCCAAAGAGTAGTGTGCTGAGAGAAGAAGAGTAGAGTAAGATACTAACCCAAGAGAAGAGCGCCGTGCTGTCGATTTTAACAAATATATTTACCATAGTATATTTGGTAACAATAGCTGTGGTGGTTGTGGTGGTAATAACAGATAATCGCAACCCCATAAAGGCTCTGCCGTGGATTGTTGTACTGCTATTTGTCCCCATTGTGGGGCTTGTGTTGTATATATTTTTAGGTCAGAACCTAAGCAAAAAACGTATCATTAACCGCAGAACCCGCAAGCGCATCACAACACAGCTTGAAGAGCGTGACCCTTTGGCTCAGTTGAGTATCTCGGAGCGCCATAGACCCCTTTCGGAGTTTTTGCGCAACACGCTGCACGCTATTCCTCAATATGGAAGTGAGATAGAGATATTTACAGATGGCCAGAGCAAATTCGAGGCGCTACTCCAAGATATTGCTACGGCACGAGAGCATATACACCTTCAATACTACATCTTCGATGGTGATACAATCGGGACAAGGCTCCGTGATGCCCTAATTGCTAAGTGTCGTGAGGGTGTCGAGGTGCGTGTTTTGTACGATGATGTTGGCTGTTCGGGTGTTAGAGGTTCATTTTTTGAGCCACTACGCAGGGCAGGAGGCGAGGTGTATGGCTTTTTGAATGTGCGCTTCCCGCTCTTGACCAGCAAGGTGAACTATCGTAACCACCGTAAAATTGTGGTCATCGATGGTCGTGTGGGTTACTTTGGAGGTATGAATGTTGCCGATAGATACCTCTTTGGTACAAAAAAACGTGGGTGGCGTGATACGCACTTTAGAGTCGAGGGTAGCGGTGCGCTGGGTCTGCAGGTATCGTTTCTAAGCGACTGGTCGGCAACAACTAAGCGCAGCCTTGACGATGCAAAGTACTTCCCTGCATCCTCCACCGTAACAAACTCTATAATGCAGGTGTTTGGAGCTGGCCCCTTTGGGCAGTGGCGTGTTCTACTTCAAGCCCAAAGCTACGCCATAGCTCGAGCAAAAGAGCGTATATGGCTACAAACCCCCTACTACCTCCCAACCGAGATGATAAACTCGTCGCTCTTGACGGCAGCCCTTTCGGGGGTCGATGTAAGATTGATGATACCCTCACACTCCGACTCCAAGATGATAGATTTGGCATCGCACTCATATATCGCCCCTTTGATTCAGGCTGGAGGCAAGGTCTATCTCTATGAGGGGAAGTTCCTGCACTCGAAGATGATGATTGTGGATAGTGATTTGGCATTGGTCGGCTCGTCGAATGTAGATTTTCGTAGCTTTGAGCACAATTTCGAGATTAACGCCTTTATCTATGATGAGCTCTTCACTGAGCGCCTAAGTGCGATCTATGAGCAGGATATCGCCTCGTGCGATGAGGTAAGTGCCGCTGTTTGGTTTAATCGCCCTCGTCGTAAGCGACTTGCGGAGTCCTTTATGAGGCTATTTGCACCACTTTTTTAGTGAGCAGGGTATAGTTGAGTTTTAGGTATCTTTTTTGCAACAAAAAGTGGCAACCAACTGATTTCTGGTTGCCACTTTTCTTATGTGTCGTAGGCTATTATTCCGCCCCTCTATTTTTTTGTGTTGTGGGAAACTATTTCGCCCCCTCTTGTTGCCAAATTAGGGCTGAAGCGCCAAGTGTAGCTGCATTCTTGCCCTGAATACCACTTGGGAGGATATCAACCTTATTCTTAAAGACAAATAGCAGATTCTCCTCCATATACCACTTCGTGGGCTCGAAGATTAGCTTGCCAGCCTTCGACAGACCACCAAATAGGAATATAGCTTTGGGTGATGAGATTGTGACAATATCGGCAAGTGCACGCCCCAACATCTCGCCAGTGGAGCGGAAGATCTCCAGTGCAAGCTCATCGCCCGCCTCTGCAGCAGCCGAAATCATCGATGAGTCCAAGTCGTCGAAGGCTATCTCACGCAGTGTCGATGGGATATTCTTCTCGGCCATCATCTCGAAGGCTGTACGCTTAATGCCGGTAGCTGATACGTAGGTCTCCAGACACCCCTTGCGACCACAACCGCAATCACGACCGCCACGCTCGACGATGATGTGACCACCCTCGCCAGCAAAGCCATCGTGACCATATATCATCTCGCCATTGGCAACAAAGCCAGTTCCCAAGCCAGTTCCAAGTGTTATCATCACAAAATCCTTCAGCCCCTTAGCATTGCCATATATCATCTCGCCAATGGTTGCAGCGTTGGCGTCGTTGGTAATCTGCACCTTCATACCACCCAAACACTTCGAGAGGTCGGCAGCTAAGTTAAACATTCGACGGCTCTCATCCTGCACGGTGTCACTATCCTTGAATTTCCATAGATTGGCTGGTGTCTCGACCGTACCCTTGTGGTAGTTAGCGTTAGGTGCTCCAACACCAACACCCACCAATTCGTGCTCAAAGTTGAGTGCTCCCACCATAGTCTTTATCGCCTTGCATAGATCCTTTATGTATGTTTTGTAGTCATCTACGTATGGGTACTTCTTTGTCGAGATGACCGATTCGGCATATACATCCCCCTGCTCATCGATCAATCCAAAGGCTGTATTGATGCCTCCGATGTCAATTCCAATAGCTAATTTTTTCATAGTTTTAGTGAAGATTTTATTGCGAGCATCACTGCACGCTTTAGGTTTATTTATTATAATATTTTGATTTTTTACTCTAAAACACTGCCAAAGTTAGCAAAAAATTCTTCAACTGCAAAGTTTTTTGTACTTTTGGGGGCGGAGATTTATCAAAAAAATCGAATCAAAATGCAAAACATCGAACAAACCCTATTCGCTATCGAGAGCTATTTGGCACAAATTGAGTTCTCGTCAGAGCCCGAAAAGCTATATGCGCCAATCACATATTCGCTATCCAATGGAGGTAAGCGCCTGCGCCCTATGCTCTTGGCGCTCTCGTGCGGCATATTCTCAGATGATCTACAACAGTCGTTTTCGGCGGCAGCGGCAGTGGAGATATTTCACAATTTTACCCTTCTGCACGACGATATTATGGATAACGCACAGGTGCGACGAGGCAAGGAGTCGGTCTACTCGAAGTGGGGGCAAAATGTGGCTATCTTGTCGGGTGATGCGATGATGATCTCGGCATATCGCCTATTGGCTTCTGTGCCATCGCAACAGCTATCTCGCATACTACCCATCTTCAATGATATGGCGTTGGAGGTGTGTGAGGGGCAGCAGTATGATATGGATTTTGAGCAGCGTGGCAAGGTTTCAGTTGTGGAGTACACTCGAATGATTGAGCTAAAGACCTCCTCGCTGTTTGTCGGTGCTGCAGTGATGGGGGCGATAATTGGGGGCGCTTCGGATGAGGATTGCACAGCATTGCGCCGCTTTGCTGTGGAGTTGGGTTTAGCCTTCCAGCTCCAAGATGACCTGCTGGATAGCTATGGCGATGAGCGTCTGGGCAAGAAGATTGGGGGCGATATTTTGGAGGGGAAGAAGAGCTACTTGATGATTACGGCTATGAGTCATAGCACAGATGCCGAACGAGAGGTGTTGCGCAATACATATAAGGATGCATCACTCTCGGATGAGGAGAAGATTGCTGCCATCAAGGCTATCTACGATAAGTATGATATTGCACACATAACCGAACAGCAGATAACGCTTCGTTTTGAGCGTGCACTTTTGGTGTTGGACTCTTTGTCGGTTGAGGCGCATCGCATCGAGCAAATGCGTGAGTATGCACAATCGTTGATGACAAGAAGGGTGTAGATATGTTAAGAGAGAGTATTGAGATAATGGCTCCAGTGGGGAGTTATGAGTCGTTGCACGCAGCGATAAATGCAGGGGCGAACTCCATCTATTTTGGTGTGGGGCAGCTAAATATGCGTTCGGCATCGGCTGCTAACTTTACATACGACGATTTAGAGAAGATTGTTCAAATAGCACACTTAGCGGGTGTTAAGTCCTATTTGACAGTCAATACGGTGGTCTACGAAGATGAGATGCGTGATGTGCATAAACTAATCGATGTTGCCCGCCGTGCAGGTGTTGATGCCATAATTGCGTCGGACTTTGCGACTATTCTCTATGCTCGCCGTGTGGGTGTTGAGGTGCACATCTCGACTCAGTGTAATATTACCAACTCGGAGGCTGTTAAGTTCTTCTCACAATGGGCCGATACGGTGGTCTTGGCTCGAGAGTTATCCTTAGAGCAGGTTGCCAAGATACACCACGAAATTAAGCAGGAGAGGATTTTAGGGCCTCGTGGTGAAGAGGTCGAAATTGAGATGTTTGCGCACGGAGCGTTGTGTATGTCTATCTCGGGTAAGTGCTACTTGAGTCTACACGAAACGGGGTGCTCGGCAAATCGTGGGGCGTGTCGTCAGATGTGCCGCAGACGCTACACCATTAAGGATACCGATACGGGCGAGGAGCTCAATATGGATGGGCGTTATGTCCTATCGCCAAAGGATTTGTGTACCATTGAGTTCTTGGATAAGATGGTTGGCGCAGGTGTTCGTGTACTCAAAATTGAGGGGCGTGCACGTGGTGCGGAGTATGTAAAGCGTGTTGTGGAGTGCTATAACGAGGCTTTGCGAGCGATGGAGCGTGACGAGTACACCGATGAGCTGAAAACGGAGCTTAAAAATCGCTTGATGACGGTCTTTAATCGTGGTTTTTGGGATGGATACTATGCAGGAGCAACAACTGCTGAACATAGTGAGGCGCACGGCTCGTCGGCTACCAAACGCAAGGTCTATGTGGGTCGTGTGACAAACTTTTTCAAGAAGATTTCGGTTGCCGAAGTCTTGGTCGAGGCATCTACGCTTCAAGTAGGCGAAGAGTTACTATTTATGGGGGCAACAACAGGAGTTGTTGAGCAGAGATTAGAGGAGCTACATAGCGCCGATGCTAAACCCATAACTCAGACCCATCAAGGCACGATATGTGCGATAAAGTGTGGCGAGGTGGTTCGTCGTTCGGATAAGCTATATAAATTTGTCGATGCTTAAAGGCGGTGGGTGTTTAGGGTTTATTAGATTTACGTTAAAAGCTGCCACCACATCATTGCGGACTTGACCCGCAGTTGCACTCGCTCCCGTTCTTTTTCGTCATTGCGGGCTTGACCC
>CAYJJV010000009.1:7739-34266 GCA_964370585.1 uncultured Alistipes sp.
GACCCGCAGTTGCACTCGCTCCCGTTCTTTTTCGTCATTGCGGGCTTGACCCGCAATTGCACTCGCTCCCGTTCTTTTTCGTCATTGCGGGCTTGACCCGCAGTTGCACTCGCTCCCGTTCTTTTTCGTCATTGCGGGCTTGACCCGCAATTGCACTCGCTCCCGTTCTTTTTCGTCATTGCGGGCTTGACCCGCAATCTCAATATTTTGACTAACAATCTTTTAAGAGATTGCGGGTCAAGCCCGCAATGACGGTATGGTTAGGTGTTCAATGGCGCAACAGTGCAACAGTGCAACAGTGCAACAGTGATTTTAATGTAATAGTACTATTTTAAGATATAAATAAAATGAGTAACCAAACAGCGCAACTATCATCCTTAGAGATGGGTGTTCCGATGCCTCGTAGGCTTTGGGCAATTGTTGCTGTGTCGTTTGGTGTTGTTATGGCGGTGATGGATGGCACTATCGCCAATGTCGCACTGCCAACAATCTGTAAGGATTTGGGTATCGCATCTGCCGACTCGATATGGATAATCAACGCCTATCAGCTCACAATTATGGTCTTGTTGTTATCTCTGTCGGCTTTGGGCGATATTATTGGACACCGCAGGGTCTATATCGTGGGGCTTGTGATATTTACCCTCGCATCTGCCCTCTGCGCTATGGCATCCTCGCTCGAGGCGTTGGTTGCGGCTCGTATTGTGCAGGGTATGGGCGCTGCAGCCATAACATCGGTCAATACCACTTTGGTACGCTTCATATACCCAAAATCTAAGTTGGGGCGTGGTATGGGTATCAACGCTACGGTGGTCGCTGTGTCGGCTGTGGCGGGGCCGACAATCGCTGCGGTAATTTTGTCGGTAGGGGAGTGGTCGTGGTTGTTTTTGGTCAATATCCCCATTGGTATTCTAACGTTGGTGCTATCGCTACGTTACCTGCCGATGACAAAGATAGCGACAAAGGTAAAGTCATTGAGATGGGCAGATGTTGCGATGAATGCCCTCACGTTTGGACTCTTGATTGGGGCGATTGAGGGGTATGCGCACGGAGTGAATAGCACAATAATAGCTATCGGTTTTGCGGCTGTGCTTACTGTTGGGGCTATATTTGTGCGCCAGCAGTCGAGGCGTGAGAACCCAATTCTACCATTGGATTTGTTACGTAAACCGATATTTAGCCTATCCATTGCAACCTCCATATTCTCATTTATGGGGCAGATGCTGACGCTTGTTGCTCTGCCATTTATTTTACAGCACAAATATGGCTTTTCGGATGTCGATACGGGGTTGATGATGACCGTATGGCCAGCCGCCATTATGGTCGTGGCTCCGTTGGCAGGCATCGCTATGGAGCGTCTGCACGCAGGTTTGTTGGGGGGTGTTGGTTTGGCGTTGATGTCGGTTATGCTGCTGTTGATGTTTTCGCTTAGAGGGGAGGTCGGAGTTGTCGATATTCTATGGCGACTTTTGCTGTGTGGCGTTGGCTTTGGTATGTTTCAATCGCCCAATAGTAGCACCATCATCGCTTCGGCACCAGCTGCACGCAGCGGCTCGGCAAGTGGAATGTTGGCAACGGCACGCTTAACGGGTCAATCGATAGGTGCCGCTATGATGGCCTTTTTGTTCCATCGCCTACCCGATGAGAGCACCCACTACGCCTTCTTGGTCTCGGCTGTGTTGGTGGCTGTGGCAGCTTTGATAAGCCTCTCGAGGGTCGCCTTCCCGCTGCCCGAAGCCATCGCAAGGGGTAGAAAATAGCGACTACTATTGCAATAGAGCAAAATAATATCTAAATTTGTCAAAATCAAAAACGGGATAACTATGTTTTCATCAAAAACCTATAAGGAGCGCCGTGAGGAGTTGCGCTCACGATTGAGCGAGGGGCTTGTGCTCCTCTTGGGTAGTGGCTATTCGCCATATAACTATCTAAATAACGCATACCCATTTAGGCAGGACTCGACATTTCTGTACTACTTCGGTCTGCAAAACTCCGATTTAGCGGGCGTTTTAGATATTGATTCGGGCGAGGATACTCTCTTTGGCGATGATCAAACGGTGGATGATATTATATGGAGTGGTGTTCTGCCTTCGCAGCGTGAGTTGGGTGAAAGGGTTGGTGTTGAGTCCACTCGTCCGATAGCTTCGCTCGCTGAGTGCATTTCGCAGGCGATAAAGCAGGGGCGCAAAGTGCACTTCTTGCCCCCATATCGAGCCGAAACAAAGTTGCAGCTATCTGACTTGTTGGGTTTGGATGTTTCAGAGTTGCACGATGCCAAGTCTGTCGATTTGATGTTTGCCGTGTCGGCAATGCGTGAGCGTAAGAGCGTGGAGGAGATTGCCGAAATCGAACGTGCAATATCTATTGGTTATAAGATGCATACAGCGGCAATGAGAATGTGTCGTGAGGGTGTTGTTGAGCGTGAGATAGCAGGCCTAATCGAGGGTATAGCCCTTGCAGAGGGGGCAGGCGTGTCGTTCCGCCCCATCGTTACGCAGAATGGACAGACGCTCCACAACCACAACGTGGATGGCGTTCTGCAGTCGGGGAGACTGCTGTTGTGCGACGCAGGTGCCGAAACCGTTAATAACTACTGCTCGGATCATACACGCACCTACCCAATCTCGGGTCGTTTTACCGATGTCCAACGTGATATATATAATATAGTACTCTCGGCGCACGCCAACACTGAAAGGATTGTAAAACCCGATATGTTATATATGGATGCCCATACGGCAGCGCTAACTATTATGGCCGAAGGGTTGCGTGGCGTGGGGCTTTTGTCGGGCTCGGCCGAAGATGCCGTTGCGGCAGGTGCTATGGCGCTCTTTATGCCTCACGGCTTAGGGCACGGAATGGGTATGGATGTGCACGACTGTGAGGCTCTTGGCGAGCGTAGCTTTGACTTCTCGTCACTTGTGCATCGTGCAGCTACAGTGGGTAGCTGTGTGCACCGTGCAACGTGGCGCCTGCGTGAGGGCACTGTTTTAAGCAATGAGCCGGGAATTTACTTTATCCCCGCCTTGATTGAGAAGTATCGCAACGAAGGTAAATTTAAGGGTATCGTAAACTACGAGGCTTTAGAGGCGTTCCACAACTTTGGTGGCATACGTCTCGAAGATGATATTTTGGTCACAAATGATGGCTGCCGCACATTAGGCACAGAGCATATCCCAATCACGGTCGAGGAGTTGGAGGCTGTTATCGGTGTAGGGTAGTGAGGATTGACGCTTTCGAGCGTGGTTGTTGATATTATACCTAATTGTAGTGAAAATCGCCCAAGTTGGGCGATTTTTTTGTTAATTTTATTGTTGTTTCATATTTTTTTCGTATATTGAGCAACGATACACTAATTGTGTAGGTATCACGATGAACCGAAACTAAAAAACTAACTTTAAAACGAACAGGAATATGAAAAATTATTCAGCTAAAGAGATTAAGAACATCGTTCTTATTGGTGCACCCGGCACCGGGAAAACTACCCTTGCCGAAGCGATGGCCTTTGAGGGAAAAGTCATCGACCGCAGGGGTAGTATTGAGGGTATGAACACCCTGTCGGATAACACCGACATCGAGCACGAATACAAACGCTCGATATACTCAACAACCCTCTTTACCGAGTTTATGGGGCGCAAATTAAATATCATCGATTGTCCCGGCTCGGATGATTTTTGTGGTAACCTATTCTCTGCCTTTAAGGTGGCCGATGTGGGTGTCTTTCTGTTTAATGCCCAGAGCGGCTGGGAGGTGGGAAGTGAGATTCAAGCTCGCTATGCACGCATCCTGCAAAAGCCAGTAGTTGGCGTTATCAACCAGTTAGACTCAGATAAGGCGGCGTTCGATGCCGCTATCGAGTCGATTAAGGCGTCGGCACGTGTAAAGCCAATCATTGTGCAGTACCCCGTTGATCAAGGTGCGGAGTTTAGCTCATTTATCGATGTTCTTTTGATGAAGCTATACCGCTTCAAGAACCACGATGGCGAGCGTGAGGAGTTGGATATTCCAGCCGATGAGATGGATAGAGCTAAGGCTCTACACCAAGAGTTGGTCGAGGCGGCTGCCGAGCACGATGAGGCGCTGATGGAGCTATACTTCGATAAGGGGGCTTTGACCCAAGACGATATACGTGCAGGTCTGAAGATTGGCGTTGCGACACGTGCCATAATGCCTATGTTCTGCACCAGCGGCAAACGTGATATAGGTACCAAGCGCTTGATGGAGTTTATAATCAACGTAGCGCCCGGCCCATTGAAGGCGCCTAAGTTCCTAACCATAGAGGGCGAGGAGGTTGCGGCCGATGAGAACGCACCAGCGGCACTATTCGTCTTCAAGAGCCAAATCGAACAGCATATTGGCGAGATTACATATTTCAGAGTTATAAGCGGTAAGGTGACCGAAGGGGGTGAGCTACTGAACTCACGCACGGGCAACAAGGAGAAGCTATCGCAAATATTTGCCGTTGCAGGCAAGAACCGCATCAAGGTCACAGAGCTCTTGGCGGGCGATATTGGCTGTACGGTCAAGCTAAAGGCTACACGCACCAACGATACGTTGTGCGCTCCCACATCGCCCATAACCCTCGAGCCTATCGTATTCCCCGAGCCACGCTACCGTGCCGCAATCAAGTGTACAGAGCAGGGCGATGAGGAGAAGCTGGGCAAGATCTTGGCAGATGCTAAGCACGAAGACCCAACCATCTTGGTGGAGTACTCAAAGGAGCTAAAGCAGACCATTATTCAGGGTCAAGGCGAGCACCACCTAAATATCCTAAAGTCGAAGATTTTGGCCGAGAACAAGGTGGCATTTGAGTTTATTGCCCCCAAAATCCCATATCGTGAGACCATCACTAAGGTGGCTGTGGCGGACTATCGTCATAAAAAGCAGTCGGGTGGTGCAGGTCAATTTGGCGAGGTGCATATCGTCATCGAACCATACACTGAGGGCATTGCCGAGCCTAAAAACTATAAGGTTGCGGGCAAGGGCGACTTGGTTGTCAATGTTAAGAATAAGGAGGAGCACGATTTGGCGTGGGGCGGTAAGCTACAATTCTACTCGGCGATTGTCGGTGGAGCTATCGATGCACGCTTTATGCCCGCTATTTTGAAGGGTATAATGGAGAAGATGGACGAGGGGCCATTGACGGGCTCCTATGCACGTGATATTCGTGTTGTGGTCTATGATGGTAAGATGCACCCGGTTGATTCAAACGAGATTTCGTTCAAGTTGGCGGCTCGTAATGCATTCAAGGAGGCGTTCCGCAATGCAGGTCCTAAGATTATGGAGCCCATCTATGCCGTTGAGGTGTTGGTGCCGAGCGACTATATGGGTGCCGTGATGAGCGATTTGCAGAACCGCCGTGCGATGATTATGGGTATGGAGTCCGATAAGGGTTTCGACCGTCTGAACGCAATGGTGCCTTTGGCAGAGCTATATCGCTATTCGACAACGCTCTCGTCATTGACTTCAGGTTCGGCAACCTACTCGATGAAGTTCTCATCGTATGAGCAGGTGCCAGCTGATGTGCAGGATAAGTTGCTTAAAGCTTACACCGACAATGATGATGAGTAGATTTTGAGGCTGGCAAACAAGCGACTTTTGGCACATCCCTTGTCTTTCAAATGCTCACATACTAATGTATGCTCCGCTTTGAAAGCCTGCACGAAGCCCCAAAATTCATCTTGTTATCAAATCTCTAATGGTGGGTTTTTCACACTTTACGGGGTGATCCTTTTTATATGAAAAATGAGCGACTCATAAGTCGCTCATTTTTGTTATGTTGGTATCCACTAAAAATTAAGATACCATACGTGTCATTGCGGGCTACGATCCGCAATCTCCATTACAGCATTTGAAGTTGAGATTGCGGGTCAAGCCCGCAATGACGAAATTGTGTAGTTTATCACTTATAATTACTCTCTCCGTAAATTTATTTGGGCAACTATTAGGTCAAGCCCGCAATGACGTATCGTTGGATAATCAATCCCCAATCAGTCAGCCCCTTTTTACCACATTCCCTTTTTATTTTACACCTCTGAGGTGAAGTAGAAGCGCAGGTCCTTGAAATTCTCTTGGGCTAACGTTAGGGCGTAGCTTGTATCGGCCAAAAAGACATCACGATCGTGTTTGTCCTTCGCCATATTGGTGTGTTTGCGGCGCTTGAAGTCGGCGAGTTGGGTGGCATTGTCGCTCTCGACCCAGCACGCCTTATATATTGAGATGGGCTCCCAGCGGCACGCTGCGCCATACTCATTGGCTAAGCGGTGCTCGATAACCTCGAACTGTAGCGCCCCAACCGTGCCGATAATTTTGCGACCATTCAGCGTTGAGGTGAATAGCTGTGCCACACCCTCATCCATTAACTGATCCACACCCTTAGCCAACTGCTTGAATTTGAGTGGATCGGCATTCTCGATATATCTAAACTGTTCGGGGGCAAAGGATGGGATGCCCGTAAACTTCAGCTTTTCACCTTCGGTAAAGGTGTCGCCAATCTTGAAGTTGCCCGTGTCGTGCAGACCAACAATATCGCCCGGATATGCGAAATCTACAATCGACTTCTTCTCGGCCATAAATGCCGTTGGAGATGAAAACTTCATCTGCTTGCCACTACGCACGTGTAGCAGGTTTTTGTTGCGCTCGAATACCCCCGAGCAGACCTTCAAAAAGGCGATGCGGTTGCGGTGGTTAGGGTCCATATTGGCGTGTATCTTAAAGATAAAGCCCGTCATCTTTGTCTCTTCAGGCTCCACCTCACGACTCTCAGTGGGTGCTGGACGTGGCGAAGGGGCTATATCTAAAAAGCAATCTAAGAGCTCCTTAACGCCAAAATTATTTACTGCCGAACCGAAGAGCACAGGTGCCAAGTCGCCGCTAAGGTAGGCATCACGGTCAAAGGCCTCGTAGACACCCTCGACCAACTCCACCTCTTCACGAAGCTGGTTGGCGTACTTCTCGCCAATATATCCATCTAATGCCTTGTTGTTGAGCTCTTTAATCTGCACTATTGAGGCGTCGGCAGTCTGTCTTTCATCTGATGTGAAGAGTGCTAAATTGCTCTCATAGAGGTTGTAGACCCCCTTAAATGTTGGGCCGCTTGAGATGGGCAACGCCAAAGGGCGCACTGCAATGCGTAGCTCCGCCTCAATCTCATCTAACAGATCAAATGGGTCCTTGCTCGGGCGGTCGTACTTATTGACAAAGACAATAACGGGCGTTTTGCGCATACGGCAGACATCCATCAACTTGCGTGTCTGCGCCTCGACACCCTTAGCACCATCGACAACGATAATCACCGAGTCCACAGCACTCAAGGTGCGATAGGTATCCTCAGCAAAATCCTCGTGGCCGGGTGTATCCAAGATATTGACCTTCACGCCACGATACTCAAAGCCCATCACGGCAGTCGCAACCGAGATACCACGCTGGCGCTCAATCTCCATAAAGTCGGAGGTTGTGCCTCGCTTGATTTTGTTGCTCTTAACGGCTCCCGCAACGTGGATAGCGCCACCAAATAGCAGTAACTTCTCTGTTAGGGTGGTCTTACCAGCATCGGGGTGGGCGATAACGGCAAATGTTCGTCTTCGTTGTATCTCTTCGTGTAAAGTCATATATTTGTTAATTCTTTTTTTGGTAATCTCTATTATAGTGGCAACCTACCGATGTGAGGCGTGCTCGCCCCTGCTTAATTATGAGGTAGGCGACAGTAATCATATTGCGTAGTTCGCACAACTCACGATTGGGGCTGGTCTTGGCGTATAGCTCTTCGCACTCCTGCCACAATAGGTTTAGCCGACTCATAGCACGGCTAAGGGATAGATTCGAGCGGACGATGCCCACATAGTTTGACATTATGGATTGCATCTCACGCTTGGATTGGATAATCATCAACATCTCTTCGGTCTGTTGTGTGCCTTCGGCATCCCAGTCGGGAATACCCTCTTGCAGCTGCACATTGTCGATGAGTTGTGATGTGTGTCGTGCCGCCTCATCGGCATAGACCAACGCCTCGATTAGTGAGTTGGATGCCAAGCGGTTGGCGCCGTGCAGACCAGTGTAGGCGCACTCGCCCAGAGCGTATAGTCGCTTGATGCTGCTCTCGCCACTCTTATCAACCTTTACACCACCACAACAGTAGTGTGCTGCAGGTGTGACGGGGATTGCCTCACGTGTTATATCGATGCCCAAACTTAGGCACTTCTCATAAATATTGGGGAAGTGGCGACGTATCGAATCGGCTGGTTTGTCGGTAGCGTCCAACATCACATAATCTTCGCCTCGCCGTGTCATCTCACGATATATCGCACGTGCCACAACATCACGAGGTGCCAACGAGCCCATCGGGTGGTAGGCGTCCATAAACTCGCTGCCATCTTGTAGGCGCAGTGTAGCGCCAAAGCCACGCATCGCTTCGGTAATGAGGAAGTTGGGCTTCTCGGCGGGGTTGTATAGCGTTGTAGGGTGGAACTGTATAAACTCCATATCCTTGATTTGCGCCTTAGCTCGATGGCACATCGCTATGCCATCGCCCGTTGCAATGGTTGGGTTTGAGGTTGTCGAATAGACATTGCCACAACCGCCACTCGCCACGATAGTGAACTTCGATAGCGCCTTTATAACCTCGCCACTCTTTAGATTGAGAATGTAGGCCCCAAAGCAGGTTGTGCCACGTGTGTGGCGTGTTACAAACTCGCCCAAGTGGTGCTGGGTCAAGAGGTCGATGGCGAAATGGTGCTCTAAGATTGTGATATTTTTGTTTTGGCGCACCTCATTGATGAGTGCCCGCTGAATCTCGGCTCCAGTGGTGTCGGCATAGTGTAGGATTCTATGTTCAGAGTGGCCACCCTCACGGTTGAGCTCATAGCGGCCATCCTCGCCCTTGTCGAAGCGTGTGCCCCACGCAATCAGATCCTCGATTAGCTCAGGGGCTCGCCTAACGACCATCTCGACAGTTGAACGCTCATTCTCGCCACAACCGCACGTTATGGTGTCCTCGATATGTTTCTCGAAGCTGTCGGGGGCATACGATACCGAGCAGATACCACCTTGTGCGTAGTTGGTATTGCACTCTTCGCACTCCGCCTTAGTGACGATAGTGACCTCTCCATATTGGGACGCCTTCAGAGCAAACGAGAGCCCTGCAATTCCCGAGCCGATAACCAAAAAGTCGGTCTTCATATCTTTTGTGAGCATTATGAGTGGCAAATATAGTGTTTTTTACAAGAATATCATAAAAATGTGCTATTTTTGCCAGCCAAAAGGCAACAAGCAAAGCATTATACAATGGAGAGATATATAGATATAGAGAGCTTAGATTATGAGCTTACGGATGAACGTATTGCAAAATTTCCGCTCTCTCGACGTGAGGCATCGAAGCTCCTTGTCTATAGGCAAGGGGAGATTTTGGAGCGTAAGTTCTCGGATATAGCATCGGCGTTGCCCTCAAATCAACTCTTGGTCTTTAATAATACGAAGGTCATACGTGCACGCCTTATGATGTATAAAGCGTCGGGGACTCGTGTCGAGGTTTTCTGTTTGGAGCCCCACTCGCCTGCCGACTACGAGCGTGCCTTTTCGGTTAAAGGCTCTGCCGAGTGGAGTGCCGTTGTGGGTAATCTCAAGAAGTGGAAAGAGGGTAGCGTTGATATAAATTTTGAGTGGGGCGAAGGCGAACATTCGTTGCGATGCTATATGGTTGAGCGTGGCGAAAGAGAGCATATCGTGCGCTTTGAGTGGTCGGCAGATTTGACCTTTGGACAGCTTTTAGAGCATCTGGGTACAATACCCATTCCGCCATATCTAAATCGTGAGAGTACATCGACAGACGACACACGCTACCAAACCGTCTATTCGAAATTCGAGGGCTCGGTCGCTGCACCCACTGCAGGGTTGCACTTTACCGATAGCCTGCTCGATGAGCTGCGTGAGGCAGGTGTCAAAACCGAAGAGCTCACTCTGCACGTGGGAGCAGGGACCTTCCTACCCGTTAAGGAGCAGAACGCCACTGAGCACAAGATGCATACCGAGCACTTTGAGATAACACAACAAAGTGTCGAGCGACTGCACTCCTATATTGGGCGTATAACAGCTGTGGGGACAACATCGGTGCGCACATTAGAGTCGCTGGTGGCACTTGCGTGGCGCATAAAGCTCACGGGTGAGCCCGATTTGCAGCGCCCCATTGGCCAGTGGGAGCTATACGATATTGACGAGGAGTTTTCGGGCGAGGTGGCTCTGCAGGTGCTTCTGAAGTGGATGCAGAGTGTCGAGGCAGAGTCAATTAAGGCATCGACTCGGATAATGATAACCCCACTTGGATTTCGTTTTAGAGTGGTACGCAATATAATCACCAACTTCCACCAACCACGCTCAACGTTGCTGTTGTTGGTCTCGGCATTTGTGGGTGAGGCGTGGCGTGATATATACGATTATGCCCTCGAAAACGACTTTAGATTCTTGAGCTATGGCGACTCGTCACTTCTGTTGGGCGAGTAGTATTTTAATTGTAAGATGACGACGAGGAGTATATTTTCGCCACAGCTTAACGCTCACTACCGCTCGATTATCCGTCTGGGGGTACCCATCATAATTGGACAGTTGGGTATCATATTGGTGGGTATTTTGGATAATGTGATGGTGGGACGATTTGCAACCGAAGATTTAGCGGCCGCATCGTTCGTAAACAGTGTGTTTAGTATCCCGATATTCTTCGGCTTGGGCTTTGCGTATGGTCTAACACCATTGGTGGGCGAGGCGTTTGGACGGCGTGAGAGTGGGCGCTCAGGGGCGCTGCTGAAGAGTAGTCTGCTGTTGAATTTGGTTGTAGGATTGCTTCTGGCTGCGATTATGACTCTAATCTATCTTAACGTGGAGCGTATGGGACAGCCCGAAGAGCTCATACCCCTAATCAAGCCTTACTACCTCCTGCAACTGGCATCGCTACCCTTTGTGATGCTATTTAACGCCTTCAAGCAGTTCTCCGAAGGGGTCAATAATAGCAAGATGCCGATGTATGTTATGTTGGCAGCCAATGGCGTGAATTTGGTCGGTAACGCACTATTTATATATGGTGTAGGCGATTTGCCCGCTATGGGTGTTGTTGGGGCGGGTATCGCAACATTGGCATCACGCATCTTTATGTTCATAGCTATTGCATATATCTTCCTTCGCTCGGATGCCTTTAAAGAGTATCGTGAGGCGATATTCTCAACCCCATTTCAGAGAAGCGAGCTTATACCTTTAGGACGTATGGGGTCGATGATTGGTCTGCAGATGGGTATGGAGACCACGATGTTTGGCTTGGCTGGCATTATGGTGGGGTGGTTAGGTAAAGTTGAGCTGGCATCGCATCAAGTGCTCGTGGCTATCTCCTCTGTTGGATTTATGGTCTACTATGGTATTGGTGCCGCTATATCGGTGAGAGTCAGTGTATTCTCGGGGCAACAAGATGTCAAAAATATCGCTTTGGTGGGCAAGGCTGGGGCTAATATCGTTATGACAACAGCCCTCGCAGTGTCGGTGGTGTTGCTCATCTCTCGTCAATATGTTGCCTTGATATTTACCTCCGATGTAGCAGTTATCGATATGGTCTCAATGCTAATCTTTACCCTCGTTGCATATCAGGCGGGAGATGCCCTCCAGGTGTCGTATGCCAACGCTTTGCGAGGTCTGCAAGATGTCAAGGCTATGGCTGCAATATCCTTTGTCGGCTACTTTGTTATCGCCCTTCCAGTTAGTTATATATGCGGTTTTATCTTTAATTGGGGTCTGCAGGGTGTTTGGATTGGCTATCCTGTAGGATTGACCATTGCAGGGTTGATGCTGTGGTGGCGATTTAAGCAAAAGATTGCTTGCGAGCGTGCCTAACAGCTCACTCTTTGCACATCCCTTGCGACTGAAATCCTCACATACAAAATAGTATGCTGCGGTTTCAGCCGCTGTGCGATGCACAAAAATTAAACTATTATTCACACTCTTGTGACAGGGGGGGTGTAACAAAGGGGTGTGATAGAGGGGTATAACAGAGGGGCGAGCAATAAATAAATTGCTCGCCCCCTCTGTATATGTAGTAGGTGTAAATCTCTACTCCTCCTCCTTCATCGTGTGGTAGACATTCACAACGTCCTCATCCTCCTCCAGACGCTCGATTAGCTTCTCGATTGATGCCTGCTCCTCTTGACTCAACTCCTTTTGGTCGGTGGGGATGCGTACGCTCTCACCCGATGTTATATCATAGCCGTTGTCGTCCAACCACTTTTGAACAGCGCCAAACGACTCATAGGGTGCATAGACCGTGATGCCATCCTCCTCGACATAGAACTCATCGACACCCAAGTCGATCATCTCCAACTCCAACTCGTCGGCATCGACAGGGTTTGGCGATACAAACTTAAAGACGCACTTGTGGTCAAACATAAAGCTCACGCTACCACTATTGCCCAACGTGCCACCACACTTATTGAAGTACATACGTACGTTTGCCACCGTGCGGTTGGTGTTGTCGGTCGCCGTCTCGACCAAAAAAGCGATGCCGTGTGCGCCATACCCCTCATATACCACCTCTTTGTAGTCGGCAGCATCCTTCTCGGTGGCACGTTTTATCGCCCTTTCGACATTCTCTTTGGGCATATTCTCAGCCTTAGCGTTCTGCATCAAGATGCGCAGTCGTGTGTTGGCCGTAGGGTCTGAACCCCCCGCTTTAACTGCAATCTCAATCTCTTTACCCAACTTTGTAAAGACTTTGGCCATATGACCCCAACGTTTCATCTTTCTCGCCTTGCGATACTCAAAAGCTCTTCCCATCTCTTATGTTGTATTATTTTACTTTTTCAATCTGCAAATGTACTCTTTTTTCGCACAACAGCGCAACGAAAATAAAAAAAGTGGCAGTTTTGTAAATATTTTGCCGAAAAATTTTTGTGGTTAAGTTTTTTGTTGTACTTTTGCACTCCGTAAAATTGTATAGAACAACAAAAAGAATATAGCTATGGCAATGAAGAGAACTTACCAGCCATCACGTCGTAAGAGAATCAACAAGCACGGTTTTCGTACTCGTATGGCAACAGCAAATGGTCGCAAGGTTTTAGCAGCACGTCGTGCGAAGGGTCGCAAGAAGCTGACAGTATCTGACGAATCGACATTCAAGTACGCTTAATTTGTAAATTAAGTATACTAAGGTATGGGGGTAACCAAAATTTGGTTACCCCCTTTATCGTTTAGAGGTGTTGTTGAAGTTTTATGCTGTATGTTGTTGATTTTAAGCTATTTGTGTGTTTTGTAGCGAAATTGTAATAAAAAAAGTCGAAATAATATTGCATTGATAGAAAAGAGGTGTTATATTTGCGCTATGAAATCGATGAAAAGGTCTTATGTGATGTTCAATATCGACGAGCGAATGGGGTATTCTCCTTTCTCGCAGCGTTTTGGCCGCTATCGACAAGGTGCAACGAGTGATTTTAATGTAACATATATTATATAGGTATATTGTAGGGGTTATTCCATAGTTATGGAGTAGCCCCTACAACTTTTTTATAGTGTAAACTTTTTATTAACCAATTTTAATATTTATGAAGAGAATTTTTCTTTTGATGCTCTCAGCTTTGATTAGCCTAACTGCCGTAGCGCAGGTGACTACATCAGGTTTGAGTGGTTTGGTAACAGACGAAAGCAATCAGCCCCTAATCGGTGCTACTGTAATCGCCGTGCACACTCCATCTGGAACACAGTACGGAACTGTTACAAATGCGACTGGACGTTTCAATATGCAGGGTATGCGTGCTGGAGGTCCATACACCGTAACTTACAGCTATGTAGGTTATCAAACGGTTGAGTTTCCCGGAGTTGAGCTTCAGCTCGGTGAGACACAAACTCGTAACGCTTATCTAAAGGATAGCCAAACTCTTGAGGCTATTGTTGTGACGGGTCAAGCTGGCGAGTCACCAATGAGCATCAACCGCTCGGGTGCCGTGACAAGCGTGAGCCGTGAGCAGATTGAGATGATGCCAACAGTTAGCCGCTCGATGAACGATATCATCAAGCTAACTCCACAAGCAGCCTCTACATCTAACGGTATGGCAATTGGTGGTGGTAACTACCGTCAATCTTACGTAACTGTCGATGGTGCTGCCTTCAACAATATGTTTGGTATCGGTGGTAACCTTCCAGCGGGTGGTAGCCCAATTTCGTTGGACGCTTTGGAGCAGATTGCTATCTCGGTAACACCTTACGACGTTCGTCAGAGTGGTTTTACGGGTGGTGCTATCAACGCCGTAACGAAGAGTGGTACGAACGAGATTAAGGTTTCGGTTTATGACTACTTCGAGAATGATGCTCTTATAGGTAACAAGGTCAATGGCGAGGAGTTCCCACTTCAGGAGTCGATGACAAACACAGTTGGTTTTTCTATTGGTGCTCCTATCATCAAGGATAAATTATTTATCTTCACCAACTTCGAGTATGAGTCTAACACCGTTCCGGGTCAAAGCCGTTTGGCTCGCCCAGATGAGAATACAGCGTGGGGTTATGGCGAAGATGGCGCTTACAACCGCCCAACGGTTGATTATATGGAGACTGTTAAGGGCTTCTTGGCTGACGAGTTTGGTTACGATCCGGGTCGCTACCAAAACTACTCTATCGATATCCCAACTTGGAAGTTGATGGCTCGTGTAGACTGGAATATCAACGATAACCACTCTATGAATGTGCGTTTTAGCAAGACGATGAATAAGTATACAGCATCTCCATCATCTTCTGTATCGCCACTTTACGATCCCGGATATAACAGATACAGCGGTGGTCGTACAGGCGACAACGCTCTATATTTTGAGTCTGCACGCTACTACCAAGAGCAGAACTTTACATCGGTTGCTGCCGAGCTTAACTCACGCTTTTTGGATGGTCGCCTAAACAACTCGTTGCGTTTCACATACTCTAAGCAGTATGAGCCACGTAGCTATGAGGGTAACCTATTCCCAACAGTTGATATCTTGGATGAGGGAGAGGTTGCTACAACATTTGGTCTTGATCCATTTACATATGGTAACCTTCGTGAGGTTAGCTCATATATCGTAACTGACGAGGTTTCATACTCGACAGGTATCCACAACCTTATCGGTGGTTTCTCATTCGAGTTTATCAACACCAAGAATGGCTTTATGCAGGGTGGTGCTGGTTACTACGTTTATGATTCGTGGGAGACATTTGTAGGTGATGTTCAAGATCCTACAAATCCAGCTTACTCTCCTTTGGCGTTCGCTATCACGCACCCAAACAACGATGCTCTATCGCAGGAGTTCCCTCAATTCAACTATATGCAGTACTCGTTGTACTTGCAGGATGAGATTACATTCAGCGACCGATTCAAGGCGACCGTAGGTCTTCGTTTGGAGATGCCAACATTCCCATCTTTGGATAACAACGAGAATAAGGAGTTTACCGAGCTAATGACTACGTATGGTCTTCCATACAAGACATCTGATATGCCTGATGCAAGATTGCAAGTATCACCACGTGTTGGTTTCAACTGGGATCTAACTGGCGAGCGTAAGTATGTTCTTCGTGGAGGTACTGGTATCTTCACTGGTCGTATCCCATTTGTATGGTTGGTATCGGCTGTTGGTAATAGCAACTGCCTACAAAACCAAGTTATCTACAACGAGGGCGAGGTTCCATCATCTCTTGGTTTCCACCCAGATTTGAATGGTATCTTGAGCGACCTACACGGTGGTACATTTACTCAGCAAGATCTTCCAGCTCCAACATCTCCAACAATCATCGATAAGGATCTAAAGATGCCTTCAACTTGGAAGTCATCGTTGGCATTCAACGCTAAGTTGCCCGGAGATATCAACCTTAACATCGAGGGTATCTACAACCAAAATATCAACGATGTAATGGTTAAAAATGCCTCTTATATTAATGAGGGTAAGACTATTCAACTTCCCGGAGAGCCTGTTGCACGTACACAGTGGAGCTCATTGGGTATCAAGAACTCTGCAGGTAGCTGGGTTAATGCATACAACCTAACAAACTCTGAGGAGAATGGTTACTACGCATCTATCACAGCTCAGGCGACTAAGAACTTCGACTTTGGTCTATCGCTTATGGCTGCCTACACATACTCGCACTCAAAGAGCATAAGCGATGGTATTGGTGATCAGGTTTCATCTGCATTCTACACAAATACATACACCGTAAATGGCTCTAACTTCAGCGAGTTGGGTTACTCTTCATACGTATCTCCTAACCGTCTAATGGCGAGCATCGGTTTTAGCCGCAACTATGGCAAGAACTTCGGTACATCTGTATCGCTATTCTACGAGGGTTACAATCACGGTTATGTAGGTGGTTACTCATACACTCGTTACTCATATGTAATGGATGGCAATGTAACTGGCGAGCGTGGTGCTGACAACCTATTGTATATCCCAACTGCTACTGAGTTGGCTGCAATGGATTTCTCTGACGATGGTTCATATACTGGTGCACAGCAAAGAGCAGATTTCGAGGCGTTTATCCAAAGTGATGACTACCTAAGCGAGAATCGTGGTTCATACTCTGAGCGTGGTGGTGCAGTAATGCCTTGGCGTCACGTGTTCAGCCTAAAGGTTGCTCAGGATTTCTATGTAAACGTTAAGGGTAAGCGCAACAAGATTACTTTGGGTGTTGATATCAACAACTTGGGTAATATGCTTAACAGCGATTGGGGTGTGCCTGAGCGTCTAAGCCGCAACGATATCTTGAGCTACGATAGCTACACTGGCACTTACAACTTCAATAAGGCGGAGTGGACATCGTACACTGGTACAGCATCTACTTGGTCGGCGTTGTTGAGCTTGCGTTACACATTCAACTAATCAACGAGGTTGATTTAAGCGACTCTTCTTGGGTGGTTGGAATTTATCCAGCCACCCTTTTTTTTGACCATATATGAGAGGATATTTTGACACAGTTTATGTAGTTTTTAAATTTTTTGAAAGAATATTTTAGTTGAAAATATAAATTTTTTGAAAATAGTTGTTGAAATATTTTGAAATTAAATAATTTTTGCCTACGTTTGCACTACATAATCACTTAAATATCATTTTTATGACAGGGAAGGTAAAATGGTTCGATAGCAAAAAGGGCTACGGATTCATTACAGAGGAGAGTGGCAAGGAGATATTTGTACATTTCTCTGGAATTGCAAAGGATGGTTTCAGATCTCTCAACGAAGGACAAACAGTTGAGTTTGAGATCGGCTCAGGGTCGAAAGGCGAGCAGGCTGTTAATGTTAATGTAGTTGAGTAAACTATATTGTCACTGAAGAAGAGGGGGTGGTAACTTTTAGTTGCCACCCCCTCTTAAAGTTGGTAAGCAGGCGACTTTTTGCACATCCCTTGCGCCTGAAATCCTCACATACCTAAGTATGCTGCGGTTTTAGCCACTTCACGATGCACAAAAATTCATCCAGCTATCCAATTTTTTTGATTTTAGAGGTAAGCAGGCGACTTTTTGCACATCCCTTGCGCCTGAAATCCTCACATACCTAAGTATGCTGCGGTTTTAGCCACTTCACGATGCACAAAAATTCATCCAGCTATCCAATTTTTTTGATTTTAGAGGTAAGCAGGCGACTTTTTGCACATCCCTTGCGCCTGAAATACTGTTGTAGAGCTCATAGCTCTGCATCATTGCTCTCGTATCTCCATCCGTCATTGCGGACTTGATCCGCAATCTCTTCGTGTATTTATAATTATTTGATTTATAGTTGCTTTTGAGATTGCGTGTCAAGCCCGCAATGACGAGTCAAAGAGATGATTTTTAATGCTAAAAGAGTCTCAATAGAGTTATTTGGTAGGTATTTAACTATATTCTATCATTCTCTCTTATCCCACCCTTTTACTCCCTTTTTTTTTGCCCATTTCAAAAATAAATAGTAACTTTGGGGCGGAAAATTTAAGCAAAACAATTATATACATTTATTTTTAGAGAAATGAAAGAGACAATCGCAATTCTAACTGGTGGAGGACCAGCTCCCGGTATGAATACAGTAGTTGGAAGCGTCGCTAAGGCCTTCCTAAGCAAAGGTTATCGTGTGTTGGGTCTACACGAGGGTTATTCGGGTCTATTCAACCCATCGCCTCGCACAGTCGAGATTGACTACCCAATGGCAGATGGCATCTTCAATCAAGGAGGTTCATTCCTTCAGATGAGTCGTTTCAAGCCAACAGATGCTAACTTCGAGAATGACTTTAACCTCAATCTATTTACCGAGAACAACGTCAAGTTGTTGGTAACAGTTGGTGGTGACGATACAGCTTCGACTGCTAATCGCATTGCTAAGTTCTTGGAGGCTAAGAAGTACCCAATCGCAAATATCCACGTCCCAAAGACAATCGATAACGACCTTCCACTGCCCGTTGGTGCTCCAACGTTCGGTTATGAGTCGGCTAAGGATAAGGGTGCCGTAATTGCACGTGCCGTATATGTTGATGCTCGCACGAGCGGCAACTGGTTTGTCTTGGCGGCGATGGGTCGCTCGGCAGGCCACCTTGCATTTGGTATTGGCGAGGCTTGCCACTACCCAATGATTGTTATTCCCGAGATGTTTAACAAGACCGAAATTACAGTCGAGAAGATTGTAAACCTTGTTATCTCGTCAATTATCAAGCGTAAGATTATGGGTATGGATTACGGTGCAGCTGTAATCTCGGAGGGTGTATTCCACTCGCTAAGCGATGAGGAGATTAAGAAGAGTGGCATCCACTTCACATACGATGATCACGGACACCCTGAGTTGGGTAAGGTATCTAAGGCTCATATTTTCAACGAGATGATTGAGATGCGCCTAAAGGAGATCGGTCTTAAGGTTAAGAGTCGCCCAGTGGAGTTGGGTTACGAGATTCGTTGCCAAACCCCAATCGCTTATGACTTGACCTACTGCTCGGAGCTTGGAATTGGCGTTCAAAAGCTATTCTCAGAGGGTAAGACTGGTTGTATGGTATATGTCGATTCTGAGGGTAACGTCTCGCCACTATACCTAAAGGATCTGCAAGACCCAACAACTGGCAAGATTCCACCACGTTTGGTTGATATTTCGTCAGATAAGTTCTCGTCGGTGGTTGAGACAATCATCAACGCTGTAACTAAGGATGATTATGAGGCTGCAAAGGAGTTTGTTTCTGCTCCAGAGCAGTATGACTTCCACAAGATTCTAAACTGGTAGTTGAAGCGGACAAGCAGGCGACTTTTCGAGCTTTCCTTGTCTCTCAAATCCTCATTTACTTAAGGTAAACTGCGGTTTGAGAGCCTGCACAAAACTCAAAAATTCATCCTGCTATCCCACCTCAATGCGGTGGGGTAGATATATTATATTTTTACCGGCAGGTATTTTACCTGCCGATTTTTTTTGGCTTGGTAATTGCGTTTGGATTAGCTACAACAATTTTAAAAAATTTACACTATGAAAAACACATCTACAACGGTATGCTCTCTATTGGGAGGTATCGTAATCGGCTCGGCAATCACCTGTTTCTACAAATCGCACAAAGGAGAGAAGATGCGCCAATGCATCAAGGATTTTGTCGATGAGCATATGGAAGAGATTAAATCGAAGTACGAAGATCGTATTGCTCAGCTAAGTAAATAGTAAGCGATGGCTGAAAAGGGTAGTGCACAGATAGTTGTGGCATTTGGGTTTTTTCTTTTGACGATGCTTTTGGCGGCTCTGTTTGGGGCAGCAGCTATGGTGGTGTGGCTTTCAGACGTGGTAGGCTCATTTATCGTTGCGGCACTGATTTTTGGGTCGGCATTTGCCCTACTCTCGCTAATAATCTATTTGGCATCTATTCGTGACGCTGTCGCACGCATCACACAGCAGATAGATACTATCTACAACGTTGCGGCACTCTTCAAGAGTGGCTTTGAGTGGGTTGTTGAGAAGGTACTTTTCTCACTCAACCTGCGTGATATTTTTACAAAGAGGGGGAGTGAATAGTCCCCCTCTTTCAAATGAGCGTGCCTAACAGCCCATTTTTCGCACATCTCTTGCCCCTCAAATCCTCACATACTTTAGTATGCTGCGCTTTGAGAGCCTTCACGATGCGCCAAAACTGAACTGTTACTCACACTCATTGGTGTTGGCTTACTCTATTTTGATAACAGCTCCTTAACCTCTTTGGCAACTGTCGCACCGTTGTAGCCAAACTTCTCGTCCAGAACGTGTGCTGGTGCCGAGTAGCCGAAGTGGTCAAGTCCGTGAATATACCCACTTTCACCCACCAATGAGGCAAGTGTGCAGGGCAAACCAGATGTTAGGCCATAGCGTGTGATGCCCGAAGGCAACAACGCCTCTTGGTATGATTTAGGTTGGTCACGCAGTAGACCCTCACTTGGGACATTTACGACACGTACGTTAATGCCCTCAGCGGCAAGCAATTCTGCCCCCTCGACAAGTGTCGCAACCTCCGAACCCGATGCTATGAGTAGCGCCGAAGGGTTTACGGCATCCATAACGACATAACCACCTTTAGCCACTTGTTGCGCCTCAACACGACGTGTCGTGCCCAGAGCGGGTAAATTCTTGATATTTTGTCGTGAAAGTATCAATCCAACGGGGCGATGCTCCTCTATGGCCATTTTCCACGCTACGATAGTATCTTCACTATCGGCTGGGCGCAGAACAACCATCGAACGCTCGTTGTGGTGGTTCTTCAGCTGCTCCATCAGGCGGATTTGTGCCTCCTGCTCGATAGGTTGGTGTGTTGGGCCATCCTCGCCCACACGGAACGAGTCGTGACTCCATACATATATAACGTGTAGGCGTTGTAGCGCCGCCAAGCGTACTGCAGGCTTCATATAGTCTGAGAATACGAAGAATGTTCCACACACTGGGATAACGCCACCGTGCAGTGCCATACCATTCATAATGCACGCCATCGTAAACTCCGAAACGCCAGCTTGAAAGAATCGACCACTAAAGTCACCCTTCGTAAATGCCTTTGTCTTTTTCAAGAAACCATCCGTCTTGTCCGAGTTTGACAAGTCGGCAGATGCGACAATCATATTCTCAATACGGTCAGCATATAGCGACAACATAGTCGAGGATGCAGCACGTGTAGCCACGTTAGGCTTCATATCGACAGATAGATAGTCGATATCGGGTAGCTCACCACTCAAAAAGGCGTTGAGCTTAAATGCCGCTTCGGGGTTTTCAACCCTCCACTTCGCCTCCACCTCGTTTTGCGCTGCCATTAGAGCGGTCAGCTCTGCGTGGCGTGCTGAGAATAGCTCTTCACTCTCGGGGAATACCACAAATGGGTCATCCTCAACGCCTAAAGCCTTGAGTGTTGCATTAAAGTCTGCTCCTGCAGCCGATAGTGGCTGGCCGTGCGTGCTAACCATATCTTCGAACGAGGAGCCATCCGATGCCACTGCACCCTTACCCATCGTGGTGTTGCCAATGATAAGTGTTGGTCGCTCTGTTTCGGCATTTGCCCTTCTCAAGGCGCTACGCATAGCGTCAAAGTCGTGACCATCGACTGAAATTACGCTCCAGCCCCACGCTTCATATTTCTTGGTAATATCCTCAGTGTCTACCTCATCCACCTTTGTAGATAACTGCACGTTGTTCGAGTCGTAGAACATTATAAAGTTGTGCAGCCCTAAATGGCCTGCAATACGTCCTACGCCCTGCGATACCTCCTCTTGGATTGTGCCATCCGATATATAGGCATATGTCTTGTGCGATAGCCACTCGCCAAAGCGTGAGGCTAAAAATCGCTCTGCAATGGCGGCTCCAAGTGCCATTGCGTGTCCCTGCCCCAAAGGACCCGATGTATTCTCAACGCAACGCATCAAATCGAGCTCTGGGTGGCCGGGCGTTGGGCTATCCCACTGGCGGAAGGAGCGTAACTCCTCCATCGAATAGTGGCCATTTAGTGACAAAACCGAGTATAGCATTGGCGACATATGGCCCGGATCGAGGAACAATCTATCACGGTGTGCATAGCTCGTGTTGTTGGGGTCGTAACGCAAAAACTCGGCGTATAAGAGTGTAATGAAGTCTGCTCCGCCCATCGCTCCTCCCGGATGTCCCGATGCAGCCTTCTCAACCATCGCTGCCGATAGTGCACGAACATTGTCCGCTGCACGGTGTAGTTTTGTGTTATTAGTAGCCATTCTATAAATTTATAATGTTTAATTTACCTAAACAAAGGTACAATTTTTTTGTTGCTATCCAACCTTTTTGATGCCCAAAAAGTGAGAATGTTCGATTTTTTGTTTAGCGTAGGGTAGGGTTATGTTGAATTTACGTACCTTAGATGATGGAGCATCAAACATAGTGTCGATCATTATCGCCTCGCAAATCGAACGTAGACCTCTCGCCCCCAACTTAAACTCGACAGCCTTATCGACAATGTAGTCCAATACATCCGTATCGAATGTAAGCTTTATCTTATCCATTTCGAACAATCGCTCATACTGCTTGATGATGGCGTTCTTAGGCTCGGTCAAAATTGAGCGCAGCGCCTCCCGTGATAATGGCTCCATATAGGTCAGAACTGGTAGACGCCCCACCAACTCGGGGATAAGGCCAAAGCCCTTCAAATCCTGAGGGGTGATATACTGCATCAGATTGCTCCTATCAACTGTCATAGCTTGCGAGGAGGTGTAGCCCACAATCTTGGTGTTTAGACGCTGTGCAATCTTACGCTCGATGCCATCAAAGGCGCCACCACAGATGAATAGTATATTGCGTGTATTGACCTGAATGAACTTCTGCTCGGGGTGTTTGCGACCCCCCTGCGGTGGAACATTGACAACAGTTCCCTCTAAGAGCTTCAGCAGAGCCTGCTGTACACCCTCGCCCGATACGTCACGTGTGATTGAGGGGTTATCGCCCTTGCGTGCAATCTTATCAATCTCGTCGATAAATACGATGCCTCGCTCAGCCTTCTGGACATCATAGTCAGCAACCTGCAACAATCGGGATAGTATCGACTCGACATCCTCGCCTACGTAACCCGCTTCGGTTAGTACCGTAGCATCGACAATGGTGAATGGAACCTTCAGTAGCTTAGCTATCGTCTTGGCGATAAGTGTCTTGCCCGTTCCCGTCGAGCCGACAAGTACGATGTTTGACTTGTCAATCTCGATTGTATCATCCGAGTGTGCATACAGCAATCGCTTGTAGTGGTTGTAGACAGCAACCGACATATATCGCTTTGCGGCATCTTGGCCAATGACATACTCATCCAAAAATGACTTTATCTCGGTGGGCTTTAGCAGCTCCTCTTCGCTGATGATTGGGGCATTCGAACGCTTTGCGCTCTTGTGCTCTATCTCAGTCTCATTTATTATGTTGTAGCCATTCTCGATACACTTGTTGCAGATATTGACACCTGCCGTGCCTTGAAACATTATCTCAACCTCTTGGCGCTCGGCACCGCAGAATGAGCACCTATCGTTTGCGTTGTTGTTATTGTTGTTACTCTGTTTTGCCATTATTTTTTACGTTTAGATAGCACCTCGTCAATTAATCCATACGCCTTCGCCTCAGAGGATGTTAGCCAGTAGTCACGGTCGGCATCCTTCTCAATCTTCTTAACAGTTGTGCCAGTGTGTTGCGCCAGAATTGCATATAGCTCCTGCTTTGTCTTGGCAATCTCACGAGCCGTAATCTCAATATCGGAGGCTTGACCCTGTGCACCGCCTAAGGGTTGGTGTATCATCACACGTGAGTGTTGCAGTGCCGAGCGCTTACCCTTCTGGCCTGCTGCCAGCAGTACAGCCCCCATTGATGCCGCTAAACCCGTGCAGATTGTAGCCACGTCGGAGCTTACTAACTGCATTGTGTCATAAATTCCAAGTCCAGCCGATACCGAACCGCCCGGCGAGTTGATATAGATTTGAATATCCTTTTCGGGGTCTGTCGTCTCTAAGAAGAGTAGCTGTGCCTGAATGATATTTGCTACATCATCATAGATGGGGGCACCCAAGAAGATGATTCGATCCATCATCAAGCGTGAGAATACATCCATCGTGGTGATGTTGTGTTGGCGCTCCTCGATAATCGTTGGCGAGATGTAGGCCGAGCTTATCGACTTAAAGTCGTGGAGCTTAAGTGAGCTGATTGAGCAATGCTTGAGTGCATATTTTTCAAACTCTGACATAATTTTTCAATTAAATAAGTTAATACCCTTTTTCGTTGTGATACATCTGTTTGTAGCACCAAAAAGGGCTTTGCAAACATCACGCCTGCAAAGCCCAAAGATAGTTATTTTTTGCGAAATATTACAACTCCTTAGCCAAAGCAGCAAAATCGTCCGCCGAGATAGCCTTCTCGGTTATCTTAATCTGCGACTTAACCCACTCGACAACTTTCGTTTCGTATAGTTTCTCATAGATTTTTTGACCCTGCTCCTTGTCTGAAAGGATCCTCTCGGCATAGCCTACAAGCATATCGTCGGGTGCCGATGGCATACCATACTGTGCAAATTGTGCTGCAGCCAGCGCCTTAGCCTCCTCTACTGCCTCCTCCTTCGTTACGCTCAACTCTTGAGTCTTGATGAAGTGCTTTTGAAGGTAGTTCCAAGTGAACATCTTGAGGAATGGCTCGAAATCACGCTCAATATCCTCCATTGTGAACTTGCCCTCGTTGATTGTAAACAACCAACGCTTTAGGAACTCAACGGGCATCGCAAGGTTAGCCTTTTCAATAAGGTAGTCACGTAGGTGGAATGTGAATAGATAGTCGCACTCACGCTTTAGCTCGCCGCTGATTTGTGACTTGATGAACTCATCCAACTGCTCCTCCGATGTGATATTGCCCTCAGGGAATGCCATCTTGAAGAACTCTTCGTTGAGCTCTGGCTCAGCAAATTGACGAATTTTGGTAATCTCCAACTCGAACGTTGGGTTGATACCCTCCAACTCATCCTCCTTTAGTTGCAGGATGGCAGCACGCTGCGATGGGGTCTTGTATAGCTCGTTGATATCGACAGTTGTCTTGTAGCCCACCTTCTTGCCGATGAATGGCTTGCGCTCCTCCTCCGTAGCCGAGATTAGACCCACGTAGGCATCCTCGATCTTCATATCGCCATTATCGAGCGTTACGCTAAGCGCCTCGTCCGAAGTCACCTTCTCCGAATCTACCAAGCGGCCGTAGCGGCGTAGGAAGTTCGAGCGGTACTCAGTGAGCATCTTCTTGTCGATTTTAATGGTGTTGTACTTTAGTTTGTCGCTTTGCGATAGCTCCAATTTAATCTCTGGCGCCTCGCCAATCTCGAATAAAAACTCAAACTCGGTCTGAGTGTCGAAGTCGAAGTCGCCCTGTTTTTCAGATGGGATAACATCGCCAAGATAGTCGATGCCCTCCTTTTGAAGGTACTCAAATACGGCATTTGAGGCTGTGCGGTATGACTGCTCGGCTAAAACTCCCTTGCCAAACATCTTCTTTACAACACCCATAGGTACCATTCCGGGACGGAATCCGGGAATGTTTGCTTTGCGTTTATAGTCACGTAGGGCCTTCTCAACCTCAGCGCCATAATCGGCTTCAGTGACAACAACTTTAATTAGAGAGCTATTGTCCGCTTGTTCTCTTAGAATATTCATATTCAGTTTGTTAATATATTATTTTATCTTTTTTTGCTATTTTTCAGTGCGCAAAGTTAATACTTTCTGACAATTAATACCAATAATTAGTTATAAATGTCGTTCAGTACCGCCGCCAAGCGATAACCCGCTCTGACTAACTGCTCCTCGAGTATGGGGGTGTACTTTGTAACATAGTCATACGATAGGCGTGCACCTTCGGGCGTAGATTCATAAATCTCCTCTGTTATGGGGTGTAGCTCGATGACCCAATCACGAGGTGTCGAAGCTTGGATTGCCACAATCTCATCCTCGCCTTTGCGGTCAATTTGGTCTTGCCACTCGCTATAGCTCCACTTGTGTGCCGACTCGATTATTGGGGTGTCCCAAATCGAGTGTAGGTTTGTCTGGCGACCAAAGTAGGTGACCGGACGCTTATTACCGCCCAAATCGGCGCTGCGACCCAAGTGCATAGGGCAGTGGATGTCGCCAATGAAGTGAATCAGCAGCTTAACGGCATCGCTCTCATCTTTTTTCGACAACTTACCCGACTTTAGCTCCTTTATAAGGTGCTCGACAGCCGTCTGGGCATCCCCTTCAGGGTTGCGCTCTTGGGTGTCGATTGTGTTGCCCTCATCGATGTTGAAGTAGTGCCACGTTGTGGTGTGTGCAAACTCGGGAGTGTAGCGCACGTTGTCCGCCCACGAGGAGTAGTATACTAACGAGTGGCCATCCAAAACTTCGTCCAAGCACTCGGCAGCCTCAGCCGTGAGGTGGTTTTCGGCAACATAGGCGACGATGTCGTGACCCTTTTGCCCCCACGCCATTGCGCTAAGCGTATAGAACGTGGTGATAATTAAAATAGTAAATCTCTTCATTATTGTGGTTTTTAAAAGTTTCTGATTTATTATTAATGTGTTAAATTTAAAATGTCGTCATTGCGGGCTTGACCCGCAAT
>CAYJJV010000009.1:34366-74923 GCA_964370585.1 uncultured Alistipes sp.
CCCGCAATGACGCAAACGGATCTTTATAATCAATATTTTTGAGATCGAGACTGTAAGTCTTGAACAAACAGAATATTATATAGATATTTAAATTAACGTATTACGACTATTTATGGTTAGTTGTTCATCGTAACGATAAACTCCTCATTGTTTTGGGTCATCGAGAGCTGCTTTTGTAGGAACTCCATCGCCTCGACGGGTGTCATATCCGAGAGGTACTTACGCAGAACCCACGTGCGTGACATAAACTCTTTGGATAACAATAAATCCTCACGGCGTGTACCCGATGAGATGACATCGACAGCTGGATAGATACGCTTGTTAGCCAACTTACGATCTAACTGTAGCTCCATATTGCCCGTACCCTTGAACTCCTCGAAGATAACCTCGTCCATCTTCGAGCCTGTATCGATAAGTGCCGTTGCGATGATTGTCAGCGAACCACGCTCTTCGGTGTTACGTGCCGCACCAAAGAAGCGCTTGGGCTTGTGTAGTGCGTTGGCATCGACACCACCCGACAAAACCTTGCCCGAAGCGGGCTGTACCGAGTTATAAGCACGTGCCAAGCGAGTAATCGAGTCCAAAAGTATCACAACATCGTGCCCACACTCAACCATACGTTTAGCCTTGTCTAAGACCATCTCGGCAACCTTGACGTGGCGTGAAGCCTGCTCATCGAAGGTCGAGGCTACAACTTCGGCCTTTACGTTGCGAGCCATCTCGGTCACCTCTTCGGGGCGCTCGTCGATTAGCAGCACAATCATATATACTTCGGGGTGGTTGTCGGCTATGGCGTTGGCGATACCCTGCAAGAGCATCGTCTTACCAGTCTTGGGTTGTGCCACAATCAGGGCACGCTGCCCCTTTCCGATGGGCGAGAATAGATCGACAACACGTGTAGACATATTGTTGTGTCCGTTGCCCGTTAGGTTGAACTTCTCGCTGGGGAATAGTGGTGTCATATACTCGAACTGCACCCTATCACGGATATATTGGGGCTCCAAACCGTTGATTTCATTCACACGCACCAGCGGGAAGTACTTTTCGCCCTCTTTGGGTGGGCGGATAGCTCCACTTACGGTGTCGCCCGCCTTTAGACCAAATAGCTTGATTTGCGAGGGCGATACATATATATCATCTGGCGAGTTGAGGTAGTTATAGTCTGCCGAGCGCAAAAAACCATACCCATCTGGCATAACCTCCAAAACGCCCTCACCCTCGATTTCGCCCACAAAGTCATCCTTTGTGATTGCCTCTTGGTTGTGGCTGTTGTGTTGGTTGTGGTTTTTGCCTCTGCCGTTCTGCTCTCTGCTGCCCTGCTCCCTGCGTTGGTGGTTGTCCCTGCCTTTTGTGTGGTGCTGTTTGGTTTTTTGTGCCCTATCTGTATTGCGTTGATTTTCAGTTGTACGCTCCTCTGTGCCCGCCTCTTTAGGCTCTTCGTTTTGTGTCGGGCTCTGCTCTTGCGATGCAACCGATACCTCGACACTGCTCAGCTTAGGCTTGCGACCTCGACGCTTGGGCTCCTCGTTCGAGCTTGATGCTTGTGGCTCACTTGGCGAGTTTGTAGCTCTTGTCTGCTCTGTGGTGAGGGGCTCTGTGGAGTCTTGGCGTTTTTGTAGACGTGGTCTGCCTACACGCTTAACTCCTTCAGAACGAGGCGATTCCCCCCCCCCGTTTTTTTGTCCATCCCTCTGCTCTTGTCCTTGTGTAGAGGCGATTTTATCCCTTATCTCCTGCTTTTTGAGATTGGTGCTCTTGATGCCTAACTGCTTTGCAATTTCACGCAACTCAGCAAGACTTTTATCCTCAAGCTCTTTGAGATTTTGCATAATTATAATTTTGTTGTGATTTTCCTGATTTAAGACGACTTGTCTTACAATGGTGTAGAATTCAACTGCAAATATAGTGCATTATTTTGAAATTCAAAAGGAATACTAATATTTTAAGGCTCATTTATATAACATTTAGTAATCAAATAGCCATTTTTACTCTATTATTGTCAAAAAAGTTATCTTTTTTTAAAAATCTAATATCATTTTCAATTATGGACTGGACAACTATTGTTGTTTCGTTTGTCACCGCTATTGTCTCGAGCGGTGGCATTGCGAGCATACTATTTTTTAAGGAGAGCAAGCGTGCCCGACAGCTGCAAAATGAGGTGACAGCCTCTGCTCAATGGCGTGAGCTCTATGATAAGAGCGAGGGGCGAATCATCTCGCAGGCGAATCGTATTGACGCGCTATACAAGGAGATTGGGCGCCTTCGCAATCAGAAGGATGAGCTGACAACACAAAATGCGCTCTACACCATATTTCGCTGTGGCGATGTGGGGTGTGCGACACGCAAACCACAGTTAGAGGTTAAATTTATGGATGCAAAACGATGAGATACTTTACACTTGAGGAGCTAACACGCTCCACAACAGCCACAGAGCTTGGCATCGATAATAGCCCCACCTCAGCGCACCTTGCCAATATAGTGCAGAGCGTCAGGCAGCTCTTAGACCCTCTACGTGAGACGTGGGGTGTTGAGTGCACCAAAAATGGGTGGGGTACGCCAGCGTTGCGTGTAAGTTCTGGCTATCGGGGCTTTAGGCTCAACTCTCAGATAGATGGAGCATCGTCGCTATCGGCCCACTCGGTGGGCTACGCCTTTGATTTAGTAGCACTGAATGGTAAGATGGCAGAGTTTAAACGATTCTGCCGAGAGTGGCTCTCCAGTAGAGGATTTGACCAACTAATCTCCGAAGATGAGGACCACTCGGGCACACCACGCTGGATGCATATCGGCTACAAAAATCGACAAGGGATGCAACGCCGTCAGATGCTCTCGATGGTGGGTGGGGAGTATAAAATGATGACGCTATGAGAGGTTATTTAGAGATTGCAGCTCTTCTTGGTGCCTTTATTTTGGGTTGTGTGGTGGGGTATAAGCCCGCCAAAGTTGAAGCTATCCAAACCATCCACACAACTGATACCATCTACTATGAGCGCCCTATGCCCACTAAGCTACTACCTCCGACATTCGCCACAGCACGTGTGCCAAAGGTGGTTTTTGCCCCTGCATACACGCTGCGTGATACGGTTGTGATGATAGATTCGGTTGAAGTTGAGGTGGAGATTGCCCGAAGGATATACGAGTCATCGACCTATCGTGCTCAAGTGAGTGGGGCGGTAGTAGGTGGCATCTCGCCATCGCTTGACTATATTGAGATATTTGCCCCACGAGCAATCGAACAGCGCACCATAATTCAGCCACCTCGTTGGTCGCTATCGCTCGAGATGCAAGCAGACCTACACACTCAGTGGGTAGGTCTGCAATATCGTCGCTCGCATGGCGCTCTGACTCTTAGTGCTTCAGCTGGTTATGAGCCCTTTGCTAAATCAACTTATATCGGCGTTGGAGCAAGCCTTACACTTTTCGAGCGTGATTAACAGCTCACTTTTCGCACATCATTTGCTCCTCAAATCCTCACATACGTAAAGTATGCTGCGGTTTAATGAGCCTGCACGATGCACAAAAATTGAACTATTACTCACACTCTTGGCTTGTTGTGGTGTTGTATCGCTCAATTAGTCAATGTAGCTAATCAATAGCTTCGCCTCGCTGTCGGGTGTTATATTGACACTCTGGGTTGTGGCGGGTAGCAACACTGTTTCGCCTTGATGGATTGTCATCTTCTCGCCACTATCGTCTGTTAGGATGGCGCTACCACCCACACATATAAATATTACGAACGAGTCCAATGCTTTGTAATCCAAATCGATAGGTTTTGTTATCTCAGCGATGGATGTTGTGAAGTATGGGCACTTGACAACCTCACAAACCTCATCCTTAGTGGTTGTGTAGTGTGTGCGGTAATCCTCTAAGAGAGTGTAGTCAATCGCCCCCTTAGCCTCTTCGGTGTGTAGCTCACGAAGGTTACCCTTGTCGTCACGGCGGTTAAAGTCGTAGATGCGATATGTGATGTTGGAGGTCTGCTGAATCTCGGCAATAAATGAGCCTGCTCCAATGCTGTGGATGCGGCCTGCTGGCAGGAAGAATAGATCGCCTGCTGAAACATCATACTCCTTTAGAATATCGCAAATCGTGTCATCCGAAACGCTCGCCTCATACTCATCTGCCGTTACGCTCTTAGCGAAGCCCGAGCGTAGGCGTGCCCCCTTGTCGGCATCGACAACATACCACATCTCGGTCTTGCCCTTTGAGTTGTGGCGTTCTTTGGCCAACGCATCATCGGGGTGCACCTGAATGGATAGATCTTCACGAGCATCGATAAATTTAATTAGCAGAGGAAACTCCTCGCCAAAGCGCTTGTAGTTGGCCTCGCCCAAAAGGCGTGCGCCATCTCGAGCTATTAGCTTGGGTAGGCTAACACCCTTATCAACCCCTTCGGCCACAACCGACTCATCGCCTCGAACGCCCGAGAGCTCCCAACTCTCGCCAATTTTATTCTGGTCGGTCGCCAAACTCTTATATTTGGCAATCTTCTCGCCACCCCAAATGGTAGACTTTAGTATTGGTTCAAATTTATACATAATATCTATTGTTGCTCTTGAGCTCGGCGAGCGTCAAGTTCGGTGAGCGCAAATGCGTATGCTCCAATTGAAATCGCTTCGCTGGCACCCAATTTTGAGATGGCGATACCAATGCGTTTTTGTGGATCATAGCTCACATAGTGGTCTGTGCCATAAACCTTTAGTGGTCGTTGGCCGCCTGCCGCAAAGGCTGTGAATTGCTCCTCACAATCCAAGTCGTAGACCTCCATCTGGACACGATTCTGACTATCGCCTTTCAGGGTTGTCATCTTGCTGCGCATCTCCTTTAGGAGGGCAGGCATAATATATTTACGTGCCGCCGAGACGCCACCTCCGATTACAATCAAACCATCGATAATAGTGACAGCCGTAGCCATAGCATCGCCTGCAATCTCACCCAATTCGGCAAATGCACCCTGTGCAGCCTCCATATCTCCCTCACGCTTACCTTCGGCAATGTCGAAGATATCCTTTGGTCGAAGGTTGTGATCAACGTTGCCCGATAGCTCGCCATAGACACGCTCAATGGCACGAATTGCTACCCCCTCCTCAACAAATACGTTGGGGAATTTTTTGTGGCGTAGGCAGAAGGTCTCAACGCAGGAGTTGTCGCCACGATTTAGCTGTCCATTGATAACAACGCCAATACCAAAGCCCGTTCCGAATGTGTATCCTAATAGGTTGTGGTAGTGCTTCGACGAGCCAGCCTTTGAGAGCTTAGCGTTTACCTCAGGTAGGACGCCACCCAGCGCTTCGCCATAGGCGAATAGGTCGCCATCGTTGTTGATGAATACTGGCAATCCAAACTTCGACTCAAGGAATGGTCCCAAAGCAACGCCATCACGGAAGGATGGGAAGTTGAGCAGATAACCGCCGATAACCCCATTGGGGTAGTCGGCAGGACCGGGAAAGGCGAATGAGATAGCCACAGGCTCTACCTCTAATTTGTCTATCACCATCTGAAAACCCTCGACCATCGTTGCGAGGCATCTATCTAAATTCTCAGCGTTAGATGGTAGGGTAATAGGGTCGATTATAAATTTGTTTGACTGCATAGCTCCAAACACGAGGTTGGTACCTCCAGCATCAAGTGTGATTACCACACGATTGTCAAATGCATACATAACATCTATTTTAGGTTGATTATTTTCTGAGCGCAAAGATACAAACAATAAAGGTATTATACAACATCTAATTTTTAATTTATTTAATAATAAAATTTTTACTATATTTAGGCTCGAAAATTTGTTTTTGGAGTAAATAGTTTCTACTTTTGTAATCATAAAGGGTTCAAAACATTTGATCAAAATGGCAAATTTGGATATATTGGAGTTTGGAGAGCTTTATGCACGTTATCAACCTCGATTTGTGGTTATTGCGCAGCGCTATGTCCGTAGTGCTGATATAGCAGAGGATCTGGTTGCCGATAGCTTTGCATCGTTTTGGGAGGAGCGTGAAAAGTTGCCAAATGATGTGAATATCCCCGCCTATATCTTGACGATGGTTAAGAATCGATGTTTGAATCATCTATCGGCCGTGCAGCGCCACAATCGTATTGAACATCAGATATATACTACACACTCTCGCATCGTGGAGCATAGTGTGAATTCGCTCAAGTTGTGTAACCCCGACGAGCTGTTTGCTGACGAGGTGGTACATATTCTCGAGCGAGAACTTCAACGTATGCCCGAACTTAGGCGTGTAGTATTCCAAGAGAGTCGTTTTGGTAATAAGACCTATGCCGAGATCTCTCAAGAGCAGGGTATCTCCGTAAGGCGTGTTACATCTGAGATACAGCTGGCTTTGGCGACTCTGCGCTTCGAGTTAAAGGACTATCTTACTGCAGCTACAATAGTTATTTTGCTTGGAGATCTGTAATAAGAATGTAATTTTTTTGTAATATCTTGTTTTTGTAAAGCATTGATATGTAGCGGGCTGTATTTATTAAAAAAATTATTATCATAAAAGAGGGGGATTTTGGTGTAAATCCTCCTCTTTTATTTGTTATATATAGTGAAAAGGGGATTTTGACCGCTTTGGAGTATAAAATGGATAGTTTATAGTATAGTGTACGATGATTGTAGATAGAGATATATTATTAAAATTTTTAAAATGCGAATGCACAGAGAGCGAAGAGCGTGCTGTGCTGGATTGGTTAGATCAAAGCGAGGAGAATAGAGCCGAGATGCAGCGCTTAGATAGATTGTTTGCTATCACGGTGTTGCATACAAAACCACACATTGCGCCACAAAAACGCAAGGGGCTTGCCATTGTTATGCCTATCGTGAAGTGGGCGGTGGGTGTTGCAGCCGCAGTTGTGATGTTGATAGCGGGTGCCGAACTATACTCTACCTATAAAATAGGCGAAATATCGGAGCGAATGGCAACCGTTGTGACCCCGTTGGGCGAGCGTGTCGAGATAACTCTGCAGGATGGCACTCAGGTTTGGCTAAACTCGGGCACTGTGTTGGAGTACCCAACACTCTTTGCGAAGAGTGAGCGAAGGGTTAGAGTCTCGGGCGAGGCGCTCTTTGAGGTTGAGCACGATGCCGAGCGTCCATTTATTGTTGAGACCTATGCCTGCGATGTTGAGGTGTTGGGCACAACATTCTGCGTTGAGGCAGATGCTGAGCGTAATGGCTTTGTTACCTCGCTTTTAGAGGGTTCGGTGCGTGTGGTAAATCGTCTATCTAAGGGCGATGAGGTTACACTTAAACCAAACGAGCAGGTGCGTCTATTGGATGGCGAGCTGTGCGTTGCCAATATCGCAAATAGCGACGATTTCCTATGGACAAAGGGTGTTTTAAGCCTTGATGAGAGTTCGTTCGATGAGTTGGTGCTTAAATTAGAGAGGGCATACGATGTGGATATTGTGCTAAATCGTGAGAGCACCCCCAATATTCACTATAGGGGTAAGGTGCGCATTAATGATGGTATTGAGCACGCACTAAACATCTTAAAGTTGGAGTCAGACTTTACGTATCAACGAAATGTTGCCGAGAAGAGGATATATATAGAATAGATATTGTTAAACTACCTAAAATGAACTTTTAAAAGCCTATGTGAGCAGAGAGACTAAAAAAACCTAAAGTGTAGTGAGCTATATAGTTGTAGTCGCTACAAAAACCTAAGTGAAAAGGCGGCGAGGTGTGATGTCGTAAAGAGACAGACTCGACTGCCAAAAGAAAAAAATTAACCTATTTTGAACTAACTACAAAAGTTATGAACAAACTTAGTATTCAGCTATTTAAAATGCTGTTTGCACTAACCCTTGCATTTGCGGCATCGCTCACAGTGAGCTCGGCCGCTGCACAGGAGGCTCGTGTGACATTAGATGTGAAAGATGTTACGCTTGAGCAGGTTATGAGTCAAATCGAAGAGCAGACATCCTATCTTTTTGTATATAACAAGGATATAGATCTTCAGAGAATGATCTCATTAAACGTAGAGGCTAAGCCGTTGAGCGCAGTCCTAAATGAGGCGCTTAAAGGCAGCTCGATTGAGTACCAATTAAGTGGTACCAATATTATCCTAACAAAGAGTGTTTCGACACCTGCGGAGTCTGCTCCAAAGCATCTCACGGGTCAGGTGTTGGATGAGAATGGTGCACCCGTTCTTGGTGCTACCATCATCGTTGTGGGTACAACAATCGGTACCAGCACAGATACAGATGGTCGCTATACTCTAACAATCCCAGCTTCAGAGGCGGACCCACAGCTTGGTGTCAATTATCTTGGCTATGAGCCGATGACCATCGCAGTGGGCACTCGCACCACAATCGACATCGAGTTGGTTGAGGATACAGTTGATGTTGCGGCTGTTGTTGTGACGGCACTCGGTATTAAGCGCTCAGAGAAGGCACTTGCATACAACGTGCAGACTGTTGATGCGGATGACTTGGTTGAGAACAAGGATGCCAACTTCATCAACTCGCTAAATGGTAAGGTTGCAGGTTTGGTTGTCAATGCTTCGTCGTCAGGTGTGGGTGGTGCGTCGCAGGTTGTGATGCGTGGTCAAAAATCTATCTCGCAGTCATCTAATGCACTATACGTTATCGATGGTGTGCCTATGTTGTCGGTAGCGATGGCTGCATCTACGGAGTTTGGCTCGCAGGGTACAACAGACCCCATTGCCGATATTAACCCTGAAGATATTGAGTCAATCTCGGTTCTTAGTGGTGCTGCTGCTGCCGCACTTTACGGTTCGGATGCTGCCAATGGAGCTATCGTTGTCAATACAAAGCGTGGCCAAGCGGGCAAACTATCTGTGACCCTATCAAGCTCGACAGAGATCTCTACTCCCTTCGTCTTGCCAGAGTTTCAGAACCGTTACGGAACGGGCGACTACAACTCTTCGGAGCGTGTGCTACACAAAAGCTGGGGCGAGAGGCTAAATGCAGCCAACACCTATGGTTTTGACCCAGCTCAGGATTACTACCAGACGGGTGTGACAAACTCACAGAATGTATCACTCTCGACAGGTAACGAGAAGAATCAAACATACCTTTCGGCTGCTAATATCTACTCTGAGGGTATTGTTCCAAACAACCAATACGAGCGCTACAACTTCACAATCCGTAATACATCATCTTTCCTTGACGATAAGATGACCTTGAATTTAGGCGCAAACTATATCCTGCAAAAGGATAGAAATATGACCAACCAAGGTGAGTACAACAACCCAATCGTTGGTGCTTACCTCTTCCCACGTGGTAACGACTGGTCGGATATTGAGATGTTCGAGCGTTGGGATCCAGTGCGTAACCTTTATACGCAGTATTGGCCTTCGGGTGATGGTGGTAAGTCGATTCAGAACCCATATTGGGTAAACTATCGCAACCTTCGTGAGAATGTTAAGAACCGTTATATGTTCAACGCATCGCTATCATACGATATTTTAGATTGGTTGAATGTATCGGGTCGTGTATTTATCGATAACTCGAACAACAAGTATACAGAGAAGTTCTACGCTTCAACCTATTTGCAGTTGGCGGGTAACTCACAAAATGGTCTTTATGGTGTTACAGAGTCTACCGAGAGGCAGGTGTATGCCGATGCGTTGTTAAATATCAACAAGTCATTTGGCGATGATTTCACTCTTCAGGCAAATATTGGTGCCTCTATCTCGGATATGCAATATGACGCTATGAAGGTTCGTGGTGCCATCCCTGATGGTCTTATGTCAGACGAGGCTCCCGGTATAGCAAATGTATTCAGCATTCAGAACCTTAGCAATACTGCTGAGCGCTTTCAGGATGGATATCGTGAGCAGACACAATCTATCTTCGCCTCTGCTGAGATTGGTTACAAAGGTACATACTACCTAACACTAACGGGTCGTAACGACTGGCCATCACAGTTGGCAGGTCCTCACTCGAAGACAAAGTCATTCTTCTACCCATCAGTTGGTGGATCGGTTGTGCTTTCGCAGATTATCCCCGAGATGCCTAAAAACCTGTCGTATGTTAAGCTACGTGCATCATACGCATCGGTGGGTGTTGCATTTGCTCGCTATTTGGCCAACCCTAAGTATGAGTGGAATCAGAGCGGTTTAAGATGGAGTACACAGACAGCATTCCCAATCTATAACCTATCACCCGAGCGCACATACTCATACGAGGCGGGTCTTACGATGCGCTTCTTGAAGAAGTTTAACTTAGATCTAACATACTACCACGCTGAGACTAACGACCAAACATTTACGCCAAACATCTCGACTGGTTCGGGTTCATCTATCTTCTATGTACAGTCGGGTAGCATCCTAAATAGTGGTATCGAGGCGGCACTTAGCTACTCTAATAAGTGGGGTAAGTTTGGCTGGACATCGAGCTACACCTTCTCGACGAACAAGAACGAGATTTTGTCTTTGGCCGATAATGTAACAAACCCAATCACTGGCGAGGTCTTCTCTCTGCCAAATCTTGATATTAAGGGTCTTGGTCAGGCGCACTTTATCCTTAAAGAGGGTGGTACGATGGGTGATCTCTACTCGTTGGTAGACCTAAGACGTGATAGCGATGGCCAAATATATGTTGATGAGGCGGGTAACATCGCAACTGAGGCTATCCAAGATCCCGATAAGTATATCAAGTTGGGTAGCGTATTGCCAGATGCAAATATGTCGTGGAGAAATGACTTCTCGTATGGCAACTTCAACTTAGGCTTTATGATTACAGCTCGCTTGGGCGGTATCGTATTCTCGCACACACAGGGTATCTTGGACTCGTTTGGAGTATCTGAGGCATCGGCTGCGGCACGTGACGCTGGTGGTGTTATGATTAACGGTGGCGATATGATCGATCCAAACCACTACTACACAGTTGTCGCTTCGGGCGATATTGTCCCACAGCTATACACATATTCAGCTACCAACGTGCGTCTACAAGAGCTATCTTTTGGCTACACAATTCCACGTGCTAAGTTGGGCAATGTTTGCGATATGACAATCTCGTTGGTTGGTCGTAACCTACTAATGATATACAACAAAGCTCCATTCGATCCAGAGGCTATCGCAACAACTGGTAACTTCTATCAAGGTATCGACAACTTTATGTTGCCCTCGATGCGTAACATTGGTTTCAACCTACGTCTTAAATTCTAATTTAGAGAATGAGTATGAAAAGAAATATTATAAAAACAGCACTAATCGCTTCGACTATCGCTTTGAGTGCTTGTACAGCTAATTATCTTGAGATTAACTCGCACCCATATCAGCCAGATGAGGATGATGTGCAGACTGATGGTTACGCTATCGGTTCGGCGCTGTCAAATGTTATGGCAGGAGTTATCTCGCCTGATGTCAATACGACACAGTTTACAGAGTGTCTACTTGGTGGCCCAATGGGTGGTTATTTAGCCACTTCGGGTAACTTCTCAAGAACTATCGATAACTACAACGCTCCAGATAACTGGACAAATGTATTTATGGCAAGTGATAGGATTATCCCAGTTGTCTACTCGAACCTTGCGGAGCTGCATAATGTTACCGACAACCCAATCGCTTTGGCAATTGGTGAGGTTGTTAAGGTTGCAGCTATGCACCGTGTGACCGACACCTATGGACCTATCCCCTACTCTAAAATTGAGGTGGGTGGCGCACTCCAAGTGGAGTACGATTCGCAAGAGATGGTCTACGACGAGATGTTCAAGGACCTCGATGCAGCAATCGAGACTCTGACCTTTAACCGCACAACTGGAATTCCAGCAACTACCGACTATATGTATGGCGGTAGCGCTGAGAGGTGGTGTAGGTTTGCTAACTCGCTAAAATTGCGTCTGGCAATGCGTATTGTCTATGCTGACCCAGCTAAAGCACAACAGATGGCTGAAGAGGCTATCGCAAGTGAGGTTGGTGTGATAACATCGAATGTTGATAACGCCCTAATGACACAATTTGGTGCTGATGGTAACCCTATCCGTGTGGCGGTAAACTACAACAAACCTGCTGACTCTAATACGGGTGGTGATACGCACGTTGCGGCAGATATTACATCCTATATGAACGCTTTGAACGACCCACGTCGTGCGGCATACTTTGTCGAGTCGGAGTGGGAGGATGATGCTGAGGCTATAATCCCATACGTAGGAATGCGTCGTGGTATTGTGATTCCAGCCCTTGCAACTGTTGGTCGCAAGTACTCAGGTCCAAAACTGGCTACAAACACCCCAATCGTCTGGATGAACGCCGCTGAGGTGGCATTCCTACGCTCTGAGGCTGCATTGTTTGGCTTCAACGTTGGTGGCACAGCTCAGGACCTTTACAACGAGGGTGTTCGCCTATCGTTCGAGCAGTGGGGCACTGCAGGTTATGATGCATATATTGCACAGTCGGCACCAGTTGCTGTGACATACGTAGACCCTAACGAGGGCACAAATAGCTATGGCTCGGTATTGACAACTCTACCAGTGGCTTGGAGCAACTCGGATAGCAATGAGCAGAAGCAGGAGCGTATTATCACTCAAAAGTGGATTGCAAACTTTATCTTGGGTAACGAGGCTTGGGCAGACTACCGTCGTACGGGCTATCCAAAACTTATCCCTGCAACCGATGCGGGTAATATGAGTAATGGAGTGGTTGATTCAGAGCGTGGTGCACGCCGTATGCCATACCCACAGAATGAGTACACTACAAATAGTGCAAATATTCAAGCTGCGGTTGCTTCATACCTAAAAGGTCCAGATAATATGGCTACCTCTGTGTGGTGGGATTGCAAACCTACAATTTAATAACTTCAAAGCATAAAATATTATGAAAAGATATATTAAAGATATTTTCAAGACTCTTGTCGTTGCTCTACCGCTTGTGGCCGTTGTGTCGTGTAGCGATTGGACCCAGACCGAGAGTTTAGAGATAAAAGAGAAGCCAACCTTAGAGGAGCAGAACCCAGCACTTTGGGCTCAGTACTGCGAGGCTCTAAAGGAGTATAAGGCGTCGGAGCATAAGCTAACCTTTATCACGGTTGCAAATTCGGATAAGGCTCCAAACCACAGCACAGAGCACCTAACAGCGATGCCTGATAGTGTAGATTATATCCGCATTGCGTCGCCCGCTGTAACTCACCCTGAGCTTGCAGCTGAGTTCAAAGAGGTTGCTAAGAAGGGGACTAAAGTTATCTACACGGTGAGCTACGATGATATCGCATCTCAGTGGAGAGTACTCATCGATGAGGGTGGCGTTGATCTTACACCACGTGAGGGTGAGAGTGAACTCACGGAGGCTCAAATCTTGGAGGCTCGCTTTATGGAGTACCTAAAGGAGCAGACATCGATGCAGATCGAGTATGCAGCTATGTATGGATATGATGGCGTTGAGATGGGTTATAATGGCGTTGCTCCTGCCTCTTTGAATGAGGAGCAGCTAGCCCTTACAAAAATTCGTCAAGATGCATTTATTGCGATATTTGATGCGTGGAAGAGCGTGGACTCTAAGCAACTTCTATTTAAGGGGCATCCACAGAACCTTATCGATGCCGCTATCCTTCAGAAGTGTCAATTCATCACCCTATCAACGGCATCATCTACATCGATGGATAACCTAACAGTTGAGACGTTGGCAGCAGCAGTTGAAGGGGTCCCTTCAGATCGCTTCATTGTTGAGGTGTCGATGCCTAACTTTGATGATCCAACAAGCTCGGTGGGCTACTTCAGTGGTGTGGACCCTGACGATGCATCGCAAAAGTTCTTCGCTTTGAAGGGCGCTGCTATGTGGGTAAATGAGGCTCCTATCGGCAACTATACAAAGGCTGGTATCTCATTGGTGGATGCACAAAAAGATTACTATGGTTATACGGTAACATTTGCAAGAATCCGTGAGGCGATATATATTATGAATCCTTCACCTAAAAACTAACGAGAAATGAAATTGAATATATTTAAAATAGCAACTTTTGCGCTTGTTATGCTTGTGCTGGCGGGCTGCAAGAAGGAGGATATTTCACAGACTGATTTTGATAATAAGCTCTACATCTCCTCTTCTGAGTTTAGTGACGTGCTACTTATTAAGCCCGACTCTCCAAGCTATGTGCGTGAAATAGAGTTGCGTACATCAAAGCCTACATCGGTAGAGGTTACAGCTACTTTGGCTGCAAATCCTAAATTGCTGGGTGAGTATCGTTTGGGTTACTATAGTCCAGATGCGGTGATTCTACCTGAAGAGAACTACGCTATCATTGGTGGTGAAGCCACAATCAATGAGGGTGCTGTTGAGAGTAACCCCATAAGGATTGAGTTCTACAACATCAACCTATTGGATCGTGCCGTTGCATACGTCTTGCCAGTTGAGCTAACAGATGTTGTCGGTGTTGGTGTTTTGGAGAGCGCTAAGGTAATGTATTACGCCTTCAAGGGTGGTGCTTTGATCAATGTTGTAGGTAATACCGATAGAAACTACGCTGATATTAATTGGTCTAATCCATCTGTTATAAACAACCTATCGGCACTCACTTTCGAGGTGTTGCTTCGTGCTGAGAGCTGGACACGTGATGGTTCTGATGCACAGATCTTCTCTGTAATGGGTATCGAGGGTCAATATCTAATTCGTACTGGTGACTCGAACGCTCCGGGACAGATTCAGGTTGCAACAAACAATGGTAACTTCCCCTCGAAGGATGAAGCTAAGGTGTTGCCACTTGGTGAGTGGGTGCACGTCGCTTTAACGCACGACTTGGTAGGTGGCGCTTGGGCTATCTATGTAGATGGTGTTAAGCAGAGCGAGGGTGTTAAAGCTCTGGGCGTTAAATCACTGCAGAATGGATTTAGTATTAGTCGATCTTGGAACTATAACCGTTGGTTCCCGGGCGAGATGGCTGAGATGCGTATCTGGAATCGTGTCCTTTCGGCAAGCGAAATTAATGCTGAGCACCACTTCTACCAAGTAGAGGATGAGGATTCAGATGGTCTTGTTGTATACTGGAGATTTAACGAGGGTACTGGTAATGTGGTTATGGACCATTCGGGTAATGGCAACCACGCAACATTCAACACAGATTTGAAGTGGGTGTCGGTTGAGCTGCCAGCCATTTAATGAGTAGTTTAAAGTCTAAAAATAGTAAAATTATGAAGACAAAACAATATTTTAGAGGTCTCTTATCTGGCGCACTTATCGCCCTTTTGGGTGCAGGAGTTGTTGCCTGCTCGGACCCTATTCAGATAAACGAAAGAGTGGATGAGAGCATCTATGATGACATAACCGTGCTTCAAGGTCAGTTATTGGATGCTGATACCAAGAAGAGCGAGCAGGTTATCGAGTTGCTTGCCAGTGAGCAGACAGTTGATGTTGAGTTCTCATTGACACACACACCTAACAAGGGTGTTGATGTTGTTGTTGAGTATGCAGCTGATTATGCATCAAAGTTCAACGAGGGTCGCACACGCTCTTACGAGCTATTTCCATCGGCGAATGTTGATATTGAGTATGATGGCAAGTTGTTGTTGGCGCCAGACGAGAAGTTCTCTGTGCCGGTGACAATCACCATCACAAAACCAATGTCACCTGAGCTTACGGAGGGTCAAACCTACATAATTCCATTGAAGGTTACATCTCAAACAGAGGGTGTTACCCTTAACGAAGAGAGCAGCTATATGACCTATATGGTTAAGCCGATCTATAGTCAAGGCTCAAACGACACATTTAAGGGTGATGGCGCAGTGAGAAACATCCTCTACTTCGAGGTGAACGATGTTAATCCATTGAACGCTTTGGAGATGGTCTTAGAGGATGGTTCGCTATTCTTCGATGAGATTATTCTATTCTCGTCGAACGTAAACTACAACGCTGAAGAGGGTAGAGTATATATCCTACACAACCCCAACGTGCAGTTCTTGTTGGATAACAACGAGCAGTTCCTACAACCACTTCGCAAGCGTGGTATGAAGGTTATCTTGAGCTTGTTGGGTAACCACGACCCTGCTGGTGTAGCGCAGCTTTCAACTGTTGGTTCGCAGATGCTTGCCAAGGAGATTGCTGAGACTGTATATGCATATAACTTGGATGGTGTCGCTTATGATGATGAGTACTCTCAATCACCCGACCTATCGAGCCCACTATTTGCGCCAAAGACGGGTGCAGCAGCTTCACGCCTAATCTATGAGACTAAAAAGCTTATGCCCGAGAAGATCTCGATGGTCTACTATCTTGGTGCTATATACTCATCTACTTTGATTGACGTTGATGGCATTTCACCTCATCAATATGTTGATTATGCGGTGGCTGATTATGGTGGAGCTGCAGCTCCAGTTAAGGGTGCAACGATTGCAAATTGTGCAGGTATGTCAATCGAGCTAAATCTTAATCGTGGTAACTCATCAGAGAGTTATGCACGCTCTCAAAAGGATCAGGGTTATGGCTACTATATGTTCTTTGCATTGAATCCGAGCCAATATAGCACTCAGATTCCACGATGCCAGAACGTTGCAAGGGGTCTATATGACAGAGAGCTTTTAACTCCTACACACTACTATCCAAAAAATAGTACAGTGCGCACACCTTTGTAGTCTATTGATTAAATTTTAAAAAAGTTAATTCTATGAAAAAGATATTAATGGCATTTATGGCAGTTGCGCTATTGTTCAGCTGTACGGATGATGATAATACCAACAATACGGAGGGTGCAATGGGTACAATTGCCCTCCAAGCTGAAGGTGGAGAGCCAGCAACCTCTATAACCATCGCTGCAGGTCCTGACGGCAAAACCGCAAATGTAGCTATTACGAGTAGTAGCGAGTGGCGAGTGTCGGGCATTTGCGATTGGGCACGTCCATTGGCAGAGCGTGGCGCTACGGGGGCAACACTTTCGTTTGAGATCGATGCAAACACAACAAATGATAGACGTGAGGCTACATTTAAGGTCTTCTCTGAGGCGGCCGTAGCTACAGTTACAATTACCTCTGATATTAGCTACAATATGGAGCTTGCATCTGAGCCTACGGTAGATATTACGAAGAGTGCACAGCAACTTGGAATCCGTTTGGATACCAATATCGATGAGCTCTCGTATGAGCTTTCGGGCAATGGTGCAGAGTGGGTTGAGTTTGTTAGCAAGAATGTGGGCTTTGGCTTCTCAACATTGGTTTTTAATGTTTTGCAGAGCGATGAGTATGCAGATCGTACAACGACCTTCACTGTCAAGGGTCTTGATTATACTGAAGAGGTTGTCTTGACTCAAGCTCAGTGGGATGAGATTATACCTACAAATGTAGAGTATAAGACAGATTACACCTATCCTAACACTGCACTTGGTGCGCAGCGCTGGGAGATTGAGATTCAATCTAACGTGAACTACACAGCAGCAGTTCCCGATTGGGTAACCATAGAGCAGGCTCCAGTGGATCGTGCAGAGGGCGATGTTGGTCTTACGACTCAAACCCTAATCTTCACGACCGAAGCAACTGCTACAGCACGTGCTGGTACCATTACCCTCGCAGGAACTGGTGCTCAGACAATCACAATTCCTGTTGGTCAGGTTGATCCTGCAGCTCAGACCTACACTTTGACTGATGCAAATCTTGCTAAAAAACTCAACTCGTTGGGCTTGGCAATTGATTTAGGATCTGGTGTGCTTATTCTCTCTGCAGACCCTGCAACTGTAACTTCGCTCAATCTTGCAAGTAGTTCTATCGCATCGATTGAGGGGTTAGAGCAGCTATTCCCAAATCTTACTACGTTGGATCTATCACGCAATCTAATTAATCACTTTGATGCTACTGCATTCACAACTATAACATCGCTTTCACTCAATCGTAATGCTCTTTTGACTGTCGATTTGGGTAGCAATGATATTAATAGGCTTGCGTTTGATATGTACTATGGATTTAACTATACAGATGGTCCTGTTGTATTTAAGTCTGAAAAGCTATATGAAATTACTGCAAATAATAGCTTCTATGGTATGGATGATAGAACTCTTAACGCAGTGGAGTGCCCAGCACTTCGTAAGGTTACTTTGGGAACATCCTCTTGGTATGGTGGTAATTTGATTCTATCGGCTACTCATCACGAGGGTAATCCTGATATGCAGATTACGGCAGTTAGCACCAAATACGAGTAGTGTTTAGGGCTCTGTAGATCTATTTTCGAGGCGTGCAACCCCCAAAAGCGGTTGCACGCCTTTATAAAAAACAACTGCCTTAATTTTGAGTGCAAAAACGAGGCGGTATAGTGTTGTGAATTGTTGCTGTTGTGTTAAGTTGCACAAAGAGTCATTGCGGACTTGATCCGCAATCTCTTGAGGAAGTAGTCAATAAATATGTTGAGATTGCGGGTCAAGCCCGCAATGACGCAGCAGCTATTTTGACGCAGTTGTATTAGTTGTGAAAAAGTTGATTTTATCACATTAAAGTGGTATATTTGTGGCTATAAGTATTGAAACCTAAAACCTAAAAGATGAACAAAATTAGTAGCTCTCCCTTGCGTTGGGTGCCGACGCTATACTTTGCGATGGGACTACCGTTTGTGGTGCTGAATATGATCTCGGCGGTGATGTTTAAGGATCTGCAGATTTCCGATGCACAGATTGCATTTTGGACCTCGCTAATTATGTGGCCTTGGACCATTAAGTTCCTTTGGAGCCCATTTTTGGAGATTTTTAAGACCAAAAAGTTCTTTGTTGTAGCGACACAATGTCTATCGGGAGTTTTGTTTGGTGTTGCTGCCCTCACACTCAATATGCCGCTATACTTTGCATTGACCATCGCTGTTTTTGCACTAATTGCCTTTAGTGGCGCAACGCACGATATTGCTGCCGATGGAGTATATATGTCGGAGCTATCGACCACCGACCAAGCCAAATATATCGGCTGGCAAGGGGCGTTCTATAACCTCGCTAAGTTGGTTGCTACGGGTGGTTTGGTCTACCTTGCAGGCGAACTCTTTGGCCACTTTTCGCAAGATGGCGCAGTTGAGCCGCTTATGGCGTATAAATCCTCTTGGAGCATCGTTATAGCTATCCTTTGCGCAATGTTGATTGTTCTGGGTCTATATCATATCTTGCGTCTACCCTCGTCCGAAACGACAAAAAATAGCAGTAGCCTACGGGATGGACTGCGTGAATTAGGAGTCGTAATTTCAGACTTCTTTACCAAAAAATATATATGGTACTACATCGCCTTTATCATCTGCTATCGCCTTTGCGAAGGCTTTGTGATGAAGATTGTACCACTATTCCTTAAGTCGCCCGTTGTAGATGGTGGTTTGGGGCTTACCAACCAGCAGATTGGACTATACTATGGCACATTTGGCGCTGCGGCGTTTCTGTTGGGTTCGTTGTTGGCAGGCTACTTTATTGCGGGGCGTGGCTTGCGTAAAACGCTCTTTACGCTCTGCCTAATTTTCAATATTCCCTTTGCGGTTTATGCCGTTTTTGCAGTTCTGCAACCTACATCTATGTGGTTGATTTGTAGCGGTATAATAGTCGAGTATTTTGGCTATGGATTTGGCTTTGTGGGCTTAACGCTCTTTATGATGCAGCAGATTGCGCCCGGCAAACACCAGATGGCACACTACGCATTTGCGTCGGGCATTATGAATCTCTCGGTTATGATGACAGGTGCCGTTTCGGGCTATTTGAGCGACTTTTTGGGGTATCAATACTTCTTTGTGGCGGTGCTCGCATTTACACTGCCTGCCTTTATTTTGACACGTTTTGTGCCATTCACTTATGATGATAAAAAGTAGAAAACAATATAAAAAATAGATAAAAATGAAAAATCTTGAAATCAAGGGTATCCCAATGCCCGATATGCCGTGGGAGGAGCGCCCTGAGGGCTCACGTGAGACAATGTGGCGTTATAGCGCCAACCCAATTATTGGTCGTGATGCACTCTCGACCTCAAACTCGATATTCAACTCGGCAGTTGTCCCATTCACGAAGGGGGAGTACAACTATGCAGGTGTCTTCCGCTGTGACGACACGAACCGCCGTATGCGTATCCACGTTGGATTCTCGAAAAATGGTATCGATTGGGATATCGAAGAGGAGGATTTTCGCCTAACTGGCGCTGATGAAGAGATTGGGCAGTGGGTCTATGGTTACGACCCTCGTGTCTGCGAGATTGAGGGTAAATACTACGTTACGTGGTGCAATGGCTACCACGGCCCAACGATTGGTGTGGCGTGGACTGAGGATTTTGAGACCTTCCACCAATGCGAGAACGCCTTTTTGCCATACAACCGCAATGGTGTGATGTTCCCACGCAAGATTAACGGTCGCTTTGCGATGCTGTCACGACCCAGTGACACGGGGCACACCCCATTTGGGGATATCTTCTACTCCGAGTCGCCCGATTTGGAGTTTTGGGGTCGCCACCGCCACGTGATGTCGCCAGCCGAGTTCGAGAAGAGCGCTTGGCAGTGTATGAAGATTGGCGCAGGACCTATTCCGATAGAGACTTCCGAAGGGTGGCTCGTGATATATCACGGTGTTCTTCGCTCGTGCAACGGCTATGTATACGCCTTTGGTTCGGCACTGTTGGATTTGGATAAGCCTTGGCGGGTCTTGGCTCGTTCGGGCGCATACCTCATTTCGCCTCGTGAAACCTACGAGTGTATGGGCGATGTGCCAAACGTGACATTCCCTTGCGCATCGGTGCACGACCCCGAGACGGGTCGCATAGCTGTCTATTATGGTTGTGCTGACTCAGTTACAGGTCTTGCGTTTGGATATATTGATGAGATAATAGAGTTTACAAAGCGTACAAATATACTGTAAAAGTTGCCTAACAAGCGAATTTTAGCACTTACCTTGCCTCTCAAATCCTCATTTACCTAAGTAAACTGCGGTTTAAGAGACTGCGTTAAGCCCTAAAATTCATCTTGTTATCCAACTTTACTAAGCGTTTAATTATATAAAAATGAAAAAATTAGCTCTCTCGCTTGCCCTTCTGTTCACATTATCAGCGTGGGCAAAAGAGCCAGCGGCTTGGGTCAATCCATTTATTGGGACGACAAACTTCGGGACGACAAATCCCGGAGCTGTCACCCCTAACGGTATGATGTCAGTGGTGCCATTCAATGTGATGGGCTCCGAAGATAACCTCTACGACAAGGATTCACGCTGGTGGTCTACACCCTATGAGTTCCACAACAAATTCTTCACGGGCTTTGTCCACGTGGCGCTGAGTGGTGTTGGGTGTCCCGATTTGGGTTCGCTATTGACGATGCCGACCACAGGCGATTTGCAGGTCGATTATCGACTCTATGGCTCGGAGTACACGGGCGAGGTGGCATCGCCCGGCTACTACTCGGCTATACTTGCAAAGTACGATATTAAAGTCGAAGCTACGGCAACACGTCGCTCGTCACGTGAGCGTTACACCTTCCCCGCAGGGCAGGGCAATATCTTGCTAAATCTTGGTGAGGGGCTTACCAACGAGTCGGGGGCGATGGTTCGTCGTGTGAGTGCCACACAAATAGAGGGCGTTAAGCTCTTGGGTGGTTTCTGCTACACCTCGCAGGCGGTATTTCCGATATACTTTGTTATGGAGGTCTCGAAAGTGCCCTCACGCTCAGGATATTGGAAAAAACAGCCACCCAAAAAGGGTGTCGAGGCTGAGTGGGATAAGGATGCTGGAGGCTATAAAATCTACACCCAATATGGGCGTGAGATTGCAGGCGATGATGTGGGCTACTTCTTTACGTATGACGATTTGGCTCAAGGCGAAGTGATCGAGGTGCGTGTCGGTGTTTCGATGGTATCTATCGAGAATGCACGCCTGAACTTGCAGAGCGAGCAGGGGGCAGATATGACCTTTGACGAGATACATACGGCTGCACGCTCAGAGTGGAACGAACTACTTGGGCGCATACGTGTATCGGGTGGTAGTGATGCCCAAAAGGAGGTATTCTATACAGCACTCTACCATACGCTTCTGCATCCAAATATCCTGAACGATGTCAATGGCGAGTACCCAATGATGGAGAGTGATAGGGTAGGTGTCAGCACCTATGACCGTTATACGGTCTTTTCGTTGTGGGATACATACCGTAATCTACACCAGCTGATGACTTTAGTATATCCTGAGCGCCAAATTGATATGGTGCGCTCGATGGTCGATATATATCGTGAGTGGGGGTGGCTACCTAAGTGGGAGTTGTATGGGCGTGAGACCTTTACGATGTCGGGCGATCCTGCCCTGCCCGTCATAGTTGATACGTGGATGAAGGGTCTGCGTGACTTCGATATTTCGACCGCCTACGAGGCGATGATAAAGTCGGCAACAACTGAAGGGTCGAAGAATAAGATGCGCCCCGATATTGACCCATACGCTGAAAAGGGTTATATCCCTGTGGGTATGTACTCGGCAGATTTGTCGGGCGATAACTCCGTGTCGAGGGCTTTGGAGTACTATATTGCCGACTACGCCCTCTCGACTCTTGCCGAAGAGTTGGGGCACGAAGATGATGCTAAGATGCTCCGTGAGCGTTCGATGGGGTATAAAAACTACTATAGCAAAGAGTCGGGTACTCTGCGTCCGATAATGGAGGATGGGGCGTTCTATTCCCCTTTTGACCCGAGAGCAGGCGAGAATTTTGAGCACGCCGTTGGTTTTCACGAGGGTAGCGCTTGGAACTACACCTACTTCGTTCCGCACGATATTTTGGGTTTAGCACGCCTAATGGGAGGCAAGCGCAAGGCGGTTGATAAGCTACAAATGGTCTTTGATGAGGGGCTGTATGACCCTGCAAATGAGCCCGATATTGCCTATCCATACCTATTTTCATACTTTAAGGGCGAGGAGTGGCGCACGCAACGTGAGGTGAAGCGCCTCTTGGGGGAGCACTTTACCACCAAGCCAGATGGAATACCCGGCAATGACGACACGGGAACGATGTCGGCGTGGGCGGTATTCTCGATGATGGGTCTATACCCCGATACGCCGGGTGTGCCCGACTATACACTAACAACACCCACATTCGATAGGGTCGAGATTGACACTGTGGCGGGCGAGCTGGTCATAGAGGCTCAGCGAGAGGTGGGCACCGAGAGCTATATCGATAAGATAGAGCTGGATGGCAAGGCGTTCGATAGCTATCGCATATCGCACGAAGAGCTACTTCGAGGTGGGCACTTGAATTTTAAACTAAAAGAGAACAATAAATAATAAAATGATGAAACTACTACATTTCTTTGCAGGCTTGGCACTCTTGTTTGCCTCTTGCACGAAGCTCACGCCATCTAATGAGGGCTTGACCCGCTGGGTCGATCCTAAGATCGGTTCGGGAGGTCACGGCCACGTCTTTGTGGGTGCTAATCGCCCATTTGGTATGGTTCAGGTTGGACCAACGAGCATCCCCGAAGAGTGGGATTGGGTGTCGGGCTATCACGACTCGGACTCGACCGTTATCGGTTTTTCGCACACCCACCTAAGTGGTACGGGTATTGGCGATCTGTTTGATGTTACGATTATGCCCGTTGTGGGCGATGTGACCTATGCACGTGGCGTTGAGAGCGACCCCAATTCGGGTATGTGGTCCTATGCCGACCGCACGCAAGAGGTTGTGCGTCCGGGATACTACTCGGTGCCCCTTATGCGCTATGGCGTAAAGGCGGAGATGACAGCCACCGAGCGTGTGGGTATTCACCGCTATACATTCCCCGCTTCGGATGAGGCTGCCATAGTATTCGATTTGGAGAATGGTGGCTGTTGGGATGAGCCAGTCGAGACTTATATGGAGGCTGAAGGCAATAGTCGTATCGTTGGCTGGAGATTTTCTAAGGGTTGGGCTAAAGACCAAAAGGTGTGGTTTGTGGCTCAATTCGAGAAGCCATTTGACTCTTTTGAGATAGTGGGCGATGCGCACCGCTATGCACGTGCTTCGTTCTCGACCACTCAAGATGAGCAGGTGTTGGTCAAGGTGGCGCTCTCGCCAACAAGCGTAGAGGGTGCAAAGGCTAACCTTGCAGCCGAGCTCTCGGATTGGAACTTTGATGGCGTAGCTAAGGCGGCAACTGAGGCTTGGGACGAAGAGCTTGCAAAGGTTAAGGTTGAAACTGATAACGAAGAGGATAAGAGGATATTCTACACGGCACTATACCACACGATGATTATGCCAGTGTTGTTGTGCGACGTAAATGGTGACTATCGTGGTGCTGATGGTAAGATATATACCAATGCTGACCATACGAATTACGCCAACCTCTCACTTTGGGATACCTACCGTGCGGCGATGCCGTTGATGTCGGTTATACACCCCGAGAAGATGCCCGATATGATTAACACAATGGTTAAGATTAGCGAGCAGCAGGGGCGCCTACCAGTTTGGCACCTGTGGGCTAACGAGACCGACTGTATGGTTGGTAATCCGGGCATTGCCGTTGTGGCAGATGCTATTGTTAAGGGTGTCAAGGGTTTTGACCACAACAAAGCGTTTGACGAGATTGTAAAGACAGCTAAATATGGCGATAGAGGTGGTGACTTGCGAATGAAGTATGGCTATATCCCTGCCGATCTGTTTGGCGAGTCGGTGGCCTACGATATGGAGTATGCCATAGCCGATGGAGCAGCAGCTGAGGCGGCTCGAGTGTTGGGGCGTGCGGAGGATTTTGAGTACTTTGACAACCGCAGCCACTCATACCGCAAATTCTTCGACAAGGGGTCACGCTTTATGCGTGGCGTGAAGCGCAATGGCGAGTTCCGCACCCCATTCAACCCATTCCACTCGACACACCGTGCCGATGACTACTGTGAGGGTAACGCTTGGCAATATACGTGGTTGGCACCACACGATGTGGATGGCTTGGAGTCGCTGTTTGGCAGCCGTGCGGCGATGATTGAGAAGTTAGATTCGCTATTTATCGTCTCGTCAGTAATCGAGGGGGAGGCATCGCCCGATATATCGGGCTTGATAGGTCAATATGCACACGGCAATGAACCGAGCCACCATATTTTGTATCTCTACACGATGTTGGGGCAACCCTACAAGACTGCCGATAGAGTGCGTGAGGTGCTATCAACGCTCTATGCCGATGACCCTAACGGTCTGTCGGGCAATGAGGATGCAGGGCAGATGTCGGCTTGGTATGTTCTGTCGTCGATGGGTATGTATCAGGTGCACCCTTCGGATGGAAAGTTCTGGTTTGGCTCGCCAATATTCGATAAGGTTAATGTTAAGGTCGAAGGGGGTACATTTATGATTAAAGCCAACAATAATTCGGATATAAACCGATATATCCAGCGAGTTGAGCTCAATGGCCATCCATACACAAAGCCATATATCGACTTTAAGGATATTGTGGCTGGTGGTACGCTTTCGTTCGAGATGGGCTCTGAGCCAAAGGTTTGGTACTGTCCCAAAGAGCCTAAGGAGTATCTATCACAGCGTCCCGCTGAGCAGGAGCGATTGTTCAAATCTTCGGCAGTCGAGGCTGAGATAGAGCGTGTGGCCGAGATGATAACAAACGAGCGCCTACGTTGGATGTTTGTAAACTGTTTCCCCAATACGTTGGACACAACCGTGCACTATCGTGAGGATGAGGCGGGCAACCCCGATACCTATGTCTACACGGGCGATATTCCAGCTATGTGGCTACGTGATTCAGGTGCGCAGGTGTGGCCCTATGTGCAGTTGGCAAACGAAGATGCCGAGTTGGCTCGTATGTTGGCAGGTGTTATTCGTAGACAATTCAAGTTAATAAATATCGACCCCTACGCCAATGCATTCAACGATGGTGCAACGGGTGCTGGCGAGGATGCGAAGCACTATCCGCAATCGCCCTATGTCTTTGAGCGCAAGTGGGAGATTGACTCGCACTGCTACCCAATTCGCTTGGCGCACCACTATTGGAAAACGACAGGCGATAGCTCGGTCTTTGATGATGAGTGGATCAAAGCTGTGGAGAGTATCCTCGCAACGCTCACAGCGCAACAGCGCAAAGATGGCGAGCACGGCGACTACACCTTTTTGCGTGTGACCGACCGCCAATTAGATACCAAATGCCACGTGGGGCGTGGTAATCCCGTAAAGCCTGTGGGCTTGATCGCTTCTGCATTCCGCCCTTCGGACGATGCAACGACATTTGAGTTCTTGGTACCATCGAACTTTATGGCAGTTTCGTCACTTCGCAAGGCGGCCGAGATTCTATCTACGGTAAATAAGCAAGAGGCATTGGCTGAGCGCTGTACGGCTCTTGCCGATGAGGTGGCGGCAGCACTCGAGGAGTATGCCGTAGTCGAGCACCCAAAATATGGTAAGATATACGCCTTTGAGGTGGATGGTTTTGGTAGCTCGTTCTTGATGGACGATGCCAACGTACCGTCGCTGTTGGCGATGGCATATCTGGGTGATGTTTCGCCAAATGACCCAATATACCAAAATACACGCCGCTTTGTGTGGAGCGAGGATAACCCATACTTCTGGCGAGGCGCTGCAGGCGAGGGTATCGGAGGGCCACACATCGGTGTAGAGGCTATTTGGCCTATGAGCATTATGATGCGTGCCTTCACTGCCGATAGCGATGCAGAGATTCAAGAGTGCATTCTACAACTTATGACAACCGACGATGGCACGGGATTTATGCACGAGTCGTTCAACCGCAATGACGCCTCAGTCTATACTCGTTCGTGGTTTGCGTGGCAGAATACACTCTTTGGCGAGTTGATTTTAAAGATAGTCAATGATGGTAAGGTGGATTTGTTAAATGAAATACAATAGTTTGATTATGAGAAGATTATTAATATTAGTTGTTGCAATGACGGCGCTATGGAGTTGCACAAACGAAGAGCCGAAGGAGCAGATGTTGCCCCCTTCGGATTATGTCACAACCTTGACCGGTACGCTATCTGAGTACCTATTCTCGGCAGGTAACACATATCCAGCTATCGCAATGCCTTGGGGTATGAACTTCTGGACGCCCCAGACTGGCAAGATGGGCGATGGATGGGCTTATAAGTTTTCAGACCGCACCCTTCGAGGGTTTAAGCAGACACACCAACCCTCGCCCTGGATTAACGACTATGGGCAATTCTCGCTAATGCCCGTGCGTGATGTCGCAACGGTTGATGAGGATGCACGCCTGAGCTGGTTCTCGCACAAAAGCGAGGTGGCAAAGCCATACTACTATAGCGTATATCTGGCCGACCACGACGTTAAGGCGGAGATTACACCAACCGAGCGTGCCGCAATGATGCGCTTTACCTTCCCCAAAAGTGAGGATGCGGGCGTTATTATCGACGCCTTTGATAGGGGGTCGTTTGTGAAGGTTCTGCCCGATATGCAGACCATTGTTGGCTACACGACACGCAATAGCGGAGGTGTGCCCGATAACTTTAAGAATTGGTTTGTCGTTAAGTTCGACAGAGAGATTGATAGCTTTAAACTTTACGATGGTAAGAAGCTAAAGGCGGGCGATGAGATGAAGGGCGAGCACGCATTGGCGGCTGTGAACTTTGCAACCGAGCGTGGCGATGTTGTCATAGCTAAGATTGCCTCGTCGTTCATTAGTGAAGAGCAGGCGTTTTTGAACCTAAAGGAGTTGGGTAATGACGATTTTGAGACCCTGAAAAAGCAAGGTAAAGAGCGCTGGGATGATGTTTTGGGGCGTATCGAGGTGCGTGGTGCAACGTTGGATGAGTACCGTACATTCTACTCAGCGCTATACCGCTCGACACTCTTCCCACGCAAATTTTATGAGTACGACAACGAGGGACGTGTGGTGCACTACAGCCCCTACAACGGTAAGGTCGAGCAGGGGTATATGTACACCGATACAGGTTTTTGGGATACATTCCGCTCTCTGTTCCCGCTTCTAAATTTGGTCTATCCGTCGGTCAATGCCGAGATTCAGGCTGGTCTGGCGAACACCTATCGTGAGAGCGGCTTTTTGCCCGAGTGGGCATCTCCCGGCCATCGTGGATGTATGGTTGGTAACAACTCGGCATCGGTCGTGTCGGATGCAATCGTTAAGGGTATAACCCCCGAAGAGGATATTGCTCTTCTATACGAGGCGATGCTACACGGACGTGAGAGCGTCCACCCAGAAGTGAGCTCAACGGGGCGTGCAGGACACCAATACTACAACACGTTGGGCTATGTGCCATACAATGTGGGTATTCACGAGAATGCAGCTCGCACGTTAGAGTACGCCTATGATGATTGGTGTATTGCGCAGGTTGCAAAGATGTTGGGTAAGGAAGATGATGCCAAAAAAATCACTGAGGCGTCACGCAACTACCGCAACCTATTCGATACGAAGAGCCGCCTAATGCGTGGCCGCAATGAAGATGGGTCGTTCCAAGCCCCATTTAGCAGCTATAAGTGGGGTGATGCATTTACCGAAGGCAACTCGTGGCACTACACGTGGTCGGTCTTCCACGATGTTAAGGGTTTGGCAGAGTTGATGGGTGGTAATGATGGATTTGCCCAGATGTTGGATTCGGTATTTGTTGTGCCACCAGTATATGACGATAGTTACTATGGATTCCGCATCCACGAGATTACCGAGATGCAGGTTGCCAATATGGGTAACTATGCGCACGGCAATCAGCCAGCGCAGCATATGATATACCTCTACAACTATGTTGGGCAGGCGTGGAAGGCGCAATACTGGGTGCGTGAGGTGATGGATAAGCTCTACTCGGCTACCCCCGATGGGTATTGTGGCGATGAGGATAATGGACAGACTTCGGCGTGGTATGTATTCTCGTCGTTGGGCTTCTATCCCGTGTGTCCTACGTCGGATGAGTATGTGCTGGGCTCGCCACTATTCAAAGAGGCGACAATTCACCTTGAAAATGGCGAAAAGATTGAGATTTCGGCTAAAGAGAACTCTGAGGCTAATCGATATGTCGATGCAATGCTCTATGATGGCAAGCCATACGATAAGAACTATCTAAACTACTCTGAGCTACAGAAGGGTGCCGAGATTGAGTTCGATATGAGCTCTGAGCCCAATAAGCAGAGGGGCATAGAGGAGTCCAGTTTTCCATACTCATTGACTGAGTAATTTTGTAAAAAGGGAGCGACCAGAAATTTGGTTACTCCCTTTTTTTACTCTTCTCGCCCCATCAATAACAATACTGTTTAACATCCTCTTTTGTAATGCGCTCTTCGCTGAGGATAAATAGGCGCTCGATAACATTCTTCAATTCACGAATGTTGCCGCTCCACGCCATCTGTTGAAGTGCTGCTATGGCATCCTGCTCGATATGCTTTTGAGGGTGGCTGTACTCAGTGCAAATCGATGAGATAAAGTGCTCGATTAATATTGGAATATCCTGCGAATGGTCACGCAAAGGCGGTACTCGAAGTACCACAACACCTATACGATGGTATAGGTCCTCACGAAAATTACCCTTTGCAATCTCCTCACGAAGATCTTTGTTGGTGGCGGCTATAATCCTAACATCCACATCTATATCTTTATCACTACCCACACGACAAATTTTATGCTCTTGCAGCGCACGCAAAACCTTAGCTTGAGCCGATAGCGACATATCGCCAATCTCATCCATAAATAATGTGCCACCGTCGGCCTGCTCAAATTTACCTTTGCGTTGTCGTATGGCCGATGTGAAGGCACCCTTTTCGTGGCCAAAGAGCTCGCTCTCGATTAGTTCTGACGGGATGGCTGCACAGTTCACCTCGATAAATGGGGTGTGATTTCGTAGGCTCTTGGCGTGTAGCCAGCGTGCCACCAACTCCTTGCCCGTGCCATTCTCGCCCGTGATTAAGACACGTGCTTGGCAAGGGGCAACCTTGTCGATTAGGTGACGGATTCGCTCTATCTCGGGCGAAGTGCCAATTATCGGCTCCGCCTCGCCAGAGCGTAGAGATGTGCCTCGACGACGTGCAACCCTTATATTGCGACTCTGATTTGGGGGTGGCTCCGTGCTGTTGAGCACCTTGTTTATGGCTTGTAGCAGTCGGTTCATATCTATGGGCTTGGTTATAAAATCCTTCGCCCCATTGCGCACCGCCTCTATGGCAGCATCAATCGAAGGTGTGGATGTGAGTGCGATAAAGGGTATGCCAATTTGAGCCACCTCAAACTGCTCATCCGAGATTATAATGTCGATAGGCACACTCTCGCATAGCCCCTTAGCTACGGTTTCGCTATCCGAAATCTCGGTTGTGAAGCCCTCGAACTCCAAACGCTCACGCAAAATGTTTCGCACACTTTTTGATTGGTCAATAATTAAAACTTTAGCCATACATTGTTTTTTGGAAAAAATTACTACTTTTGTCCCAAAGTTATCACTTTCTGCCTTTTATACATAATTCTTGATCTGAGGTTAAAGGCGAATAAAATTATCAAAAAAACTCTACATCGGGCGCCCTTTTCTGTTGTTGGTGCGACTAAGTGAGTGTAGATTTGAATAAAAAAATATGAAAAAAAATTACAATTTTGGGCGACGAAAGCTCTATCTGCCTGAGTATGGGCGACACATTCAGGAGATGATCGACTCGCTCTTAATAATCGAAGATAGAGAGGATCGCAACCGTCAGGCACGTGCCGTGATAGCCGTTATGGGTAATCTAAATCCACTGTTGCGTGACACGGCAGATTTTACACATAAATTGTGGGATCACCTATTCATAATGTCTGATTTTCAGTTAGATGTCGATTCTCCCTACCCACAACCTTCACGCCAAGAGCTCTCGATTAAACCCCGTCGTTTGGCATACTCGCAATCACGCATCGCCTTCAAACACTATGGTAAATATGTAGCAAAAAGTATCGATACATTATCTGGTGGTGAAGATGCAGCATCGGTTGCTCGGGTGTTGGATAATCTGGCTCGCTATATGCGCACTAAGAGCTTTGAATACAATGAGGAGCACCCTAACAATGAGGTGATTGTAAAGGATATAAAGATAATGTCTAATGGTGGTATTGAGATTGATGAAGTTGCGCTGAATAATCTCAAAAGTGACTATAAACAGCACCTTTCAGCACGTCCTCAGAAGAGCTCTTCTGCTCGTCAGCACTCAATCACGAGAAATCAGCAACGAAATCGTAACACTCCGCACACACGTCCATACTCGAAGAGTGGGGCAAATTTTCGCCACGCAGCTAAGTCGTAGCTATTGCAAAGTTGAGTTTTTTTACTATCTTTGTCGAAGAAAAACTATTTGAATTGAGTAGAAATAATGAGAAGAGAGATTTTTTTACTGCCACTTTTGGCTGTGGTTATCTTATTTGTAGGTTGTAGTAGCTCGAATGTTACAATATCGGGTAAATTTATTTGTGGTGATGCAAAGAGTCTCTACTTAGAGCGTGTTATGCCACTATCACAAACCATTGTCGATTCGGTTACAGTGGGATTGAAGGGTGAATTTGAATTTAGCATTGAAGATGTCTCATCGACACCATCACTTTACAACATAATATATAATGGCGAGCGTATTCCAATCTTTGTCTCAGGTGGCGAACGTATCACAGTTGGCAGTGTGGGGAGTGTGATTGCTAACTACACGGTCGAGGGCTCAGCGGAGTCGGAGCTCTTGCGTGGTTTCTATCAAGAGTTCATCAAGGGTGGACAACGATTAGATTATATCGCCTCAGAGTTCTCGGGGGCTAACACAACAGAGCAGATGCGTGACTCGCTAACCAAAGAGTACACAAAGGTCTATTATGACATTCGCAAGGCGCAGTTGCGCTTCATTGTTGAGAATAAATCATCTTTGGCAGCTCTATATGCACTATATCAACGTCTGCCTGGTGATGCATACCTCTTCAATGGCGATAGTGATGTTATCTACTATCGTGAGGTGGCTCAAGCTCTGGAAGAGAGCTACCCCGAATCGCCATATCTACTCTCGCTTTTGGGTGAGATTGCTCGTATGGATGCTCAAATTGAGATAGCATCAAAGATAACGGAGGTGAACCATCCAGACCTTGAGATGGCGGATATTTTTGGCCGCCCTGTGCGCCTTTCATCGCTCAATGGAAAGGTTGTGCTTCTCGATTTTTGGTCGGCAGAGTATGGTAATACAAACGTTTTGAATGCCGAACTAAAGCAGATATACGACAGATACAAGGATAAGGGCTTCGAGGTCTATCAAGTGGCAATCGATAACTCAAAGGTGGCGTGGATAAACGCTGTGCAGGAGCAAAAGCTCCCTTGGATATCGGTCAGCGACTTACAAGGGCAGGGCTCGGTGGCGTTGCGAATATATAACGTTAAATCACTGCCCGCCAACTTCCTAATTGATAAAGATGGTATGATTGTGGCGCAAAATATCTACGGCAAGAGCTTAGAGCGCAAACTTGATGCCTTGACAAAGTAATGTACTATTTCGCTTCGGATGTGCACCTTAATGCCTCGACAGTAGCAACAGCTCGTGAGGTGGAGAGTCGCTTTTTGGCTTGGCTCGAGAGGGTTGCGCCTACGGCCGATGCGATATTTTTAGTGGGCGATATATTTGACTTTTGGTTTGAATACAAGCAAGTTATCCCTAAAGGCTACACACGTACGTTAGGGAGATTGGCAGAGCTCACCGATAGGGGAGTGCGCATAGTGTTTTTGGTCGGCAACCACGATATGTGGGTGGGTGACTACCTCGAAAAAGAGTGTGGAGTTGAGTTATACACCACACCGCAAATATTTGATTTAGGTGCGCATAGAGTCTATCTGGCTCACGGGGATAATCTAAATATTAGGCAAAAACCACTGCTAAAGGCGATGAATTGGGCGTTCCGCTCACGCACTATGAAGTGGCTCTTCTCTACCTTTGTCCACCCCAACTTGGCTATTCGTTTTGGGCGATGGTGGTCTTCGCTCTCTCGCAAGGGGCATAACAACCGCCCGCCGGCAGAGCTATCTATCACTTCTACCCTGATTGAGTATGCCAAAGAGCATAGCGAAAAAAGTGGCGTTCAGAGCTATGTTTTTGGACATATGCATACCGCTCGTAACTACTGTGAGGGTGGTTTGAAAGTGATAAATCTTGGGTGTTGGGCAGAGCGTGAGAGCTATGCTACGATGGATAGTGAGGGTAACTTTGAACTATATTAACGATGAGACAATATTTAGATCTTCTTCAGAGAATTACAGACGAAGGCGTTGTGCGAGGTGATAGGACTGGTACGGGCACACGAAGTGTTTTTGGGCACCAGATGCGCTTCGATTTATGTGAAGGATTCCCACTTTTGACCACCAAAAAGGTCTTTTTGAAGGGGGTAATCTATGAGCTGTTGTGGTTTCTGAAAGGCGACACAAATATCAAGTACTTAATCGACAACGGGGTTCATATTTGGGATAATGATGCCTACCGCTACTATGGCGAAGAGTGCTCAAAGTGTGGCGTTGAGCCTTTGGGGCGTGATGATTTCTTTAAGCTGTGTGGCGAGGAGTCCCCAATTCCTGCTTATCGCTATGGCGATCTGAATAATGTATATGGGCACCAATGGCGCTCGTGGGGTGGGGGCGATGCAGGTGCTATTGACCAGATTTCAGAGGTAATTGAAGCGATAAAAAATAACCCCGAATCTCGTCGGCTGATTGTCTCGGCGTGGAATGTGGTTGATGTTGAAAATATGGCTCTGCCTCCGTGTCACGTAATGTTTCAATTCTATGTTGCCAATGGGCGCCTCTCGTGTCAATTATATCAGCGCAGTGCCGATACATTCTTAGGTGTGCCCTTCAATATTGCATCCTATGCCTTATTGACGCAGATGATAGCTTCGGTTTGTGGCTTGGAGGTTGGAGATTTTGTCCACACTCTGGGCGATGCTCACCTCTATCTAAACCACTCAGAGCAGGTTACCGAGCAACTCTCACGCACACCACGTACTCTACCCAAAATGAGATTTAAGCGTGAGCATAGGTCGATTTTTGACTTCGAGTATGAGGATTTTATCTTGGAGGATTACAACCCCTATCCAACCATAAAAGCCCCAATGTCATTTTGAAATTTGGATAAAAAGGCATATTTGTCACTTCCCTTTTAATATGGTAAGCATAATAGTAGCAATAGCACAAAACGGAGTTATTGGCGATAAGAACTCGCTAATTTGGCATATCAAGGAGGATTTGCAATACTTCAAGCATACAACCTCTGGCCACCCCGTCATAATGGGGCGCAAGACCTATGAGTCGTTGGGTCGTCCACTGCCTAATCGTGAAAATGTTGTTATCACTCGCCAAAACATTGAGATTGAGGGGTGTCGTGTTGTCCACTCTTTGGAGGAGGCTGTGTCGCTCTTCTCATCCGATGAGGAGATATTTATTATTGGTGGAGCAGAGATTTATGGCCAAGCCTTAGAGATTGCTGACCGCCTCTACATAACACGTATATTTAATGACTATGAGGGCGATACGCACTTTCCTCAGTGGGATAATAAAAAGTGGCACCTCATATCAAAGCATTACTTTGAGCGAGGCGCCACATTTGACTATCCATTCTCATTCGAGCGCTACAATCGAAGTGGCTCGCCTTGGTAGAAATCTAAAATCTTACTTCGTAGCAAAAACTCAAACTTTGCACGTGTCAGCTCCGACTCGGCGCTCTGCATACGTGTCTTGGCATCGCTAAACTCAAAGATTGTCGAGCGACCCGCTGCAGCCCTCTGCTCTTCGTATTGAAAGGCTATGCGAGCCGATTTTAGAGCTACAGTGGCGGACTCATATTTGCGATATGCCGTTGTGGCGTAGCTCCACGCCGTCTCAATATCCTTGCGAAGGCGCTGCTTGGCGTTTAGTAGCGAAAGGGCAGCGTTCGACGAGGCAATCTGTGCACTCTTAATGGAGTTGCGTGAAGCCTTACGATTAAATATTGGGATGTTGAGCGATAGACCTACATACTCTCTTGAGTTGTTGCTCATCTGTTGCCATAAATCGGCATCGTCAGCGCTATAAAACCCCGAATTGTAGCCTCCACCCAGCGATAGGGATGGGTAGAGCGAAGAGCGTGCGATGGCGATGTTGTGCTGGCTGGTCTCAGTACGTAGCTCTTCAGCCTTGATTTGAGGGCGGTGCTCCAGAGCAAAGTTATATATTGCGCTCGGTGACGAGGTGTCGATAAGTTGAGCCAATGTTGCGCTGTCGGTTGCTGGGACAACGATGTCAAAGCTATCTTGACTCTCCAAATTCATCGCTTGGCTAAGGTCTAAGAGCGAGATTTGTAGCGTATTTTGAGCATCCGTTACAGATAGACGGTCGTTTGCAACTAAAGCCTCGCTCTCGTATATTGCCGATTTAGGCTCCTTGCCCGCCTCGACCAACGAACGACTGCGTGTAGCTTGTAGTTCGCTAAGCTCAAGCTGCTGCTCAGCGATGCTCAAAAGCTCCTTGTTGAATAGAACCTGCAAATAGAGCGTTGTAATCTCGATTGAGATGTTCTCACGTAGGGCATTCAAATCCTCGATGGATGCCTGCAGTGATAGCTTGTCGGCTTTGATTTGGTTGTTTATGCGAAAACCCTCGAAAAGACTCATATTGGCATTCACACCCACCGAAGCGGAGTTTTGGTTGCGATTGCGGTAGATGTTCTCGCTGGTTAGCACACGTCCAAACGATGCATCGCCACTAAGTGATGCGTTGAGGTTTGGCAGACGGCTGTTTTTTGATGTCGAGAGCTCAATCTCGCTTTGTGTAATATCTAATGCGCCCCTCTGAACCTCTATGTTGCGCTCAGAGGCTGTCTCGATGCAGTTCTGTAGAGTCCACTGCTGAGCCTGAGTGGCAAGAGGTGCTATACAGATTAAGATGGCGATAATAGTATATCTCATAGTTCTCCTTTTTTTGTTAATAACTACCTATTATTGTGCTCCTGAGTGCCACGTAGTTTTTCGCCCTCGCTTACACCACTCACAATCTCGATGTCGATACCATCCGAGAGTCCGGTTACCACCTCACGCTTCTCGAAGGTCTGCTCTTCGGCACCCTCAACGCTTGTTAGGTAGTAGACGTATGGTTTACCCTCTGTGTACTCGATTGATGCCTCAGGGATTGTCAAGACACCCTTACGGCTCTTAACCTCGATTGTAGCGTTGGCGCTATATCCCGAACGGACGAACATCGAATCGGGGATTGATACGGCAGCCTCAACCTCGAACATCACAACACCAGCATCATCGATTGCCTTTGGCGATACATACTCCAACAGAGCATCCAACTCAACATCCTGCATCGCTCCTACGGTCAATTTAACGGGCATCTCTTCACGCAGCTTACCAACGTCAGTTTCATCTACTTTGCCCGTGAATAGCATCTTCGTCATATCTGCAACAACAGCTATTGTTGTACCATCATTGAAGGTGTTGGATAGAATCACCGAGTTACCTACCTTTATCGGCACGTCCAGAACCATACCGTTGATTGTTGAGCGTATCTGTGTGTTACTTAGGTCTTTGTGGCGGCTTGAGATACCATTGCGGATAATCTCTAACGACTCCTTAGCGCTTTGTAGGCTATTCTGCTCACGAGCTAAGGCAGTGCGACTCTGTTCAGCCTCCTCGTCCGAGATTACCCCTTGAGCGTGTAGCTTTTGGGTGCGCTCATTCTCACGACGTGCCTGCTCAACGGCAATGCGACTACTCTCGACTTGAAACTCGGCATTGGATAGCTGTCCCATCTCGGGGATAACCTTCACGGTCGCTATCACCTCGCCCAGAGCCACCTTGTCGCCCGCTTTTTTGTAGATATGTGAGATAATACCCGAAATTTGGGGTTTAATTAAGACCTCATCACGAGGCTCAACCTTGCCCGTTGCCACGACAAACTGGTTCAGAGTGTCGATTTTGGGCTCTACAATCGAGTAGACAACCTTCACGGGTCTTGTCTTTTGCCATAGGAATACCAACGTTCCGATGAACAGGGCGGCAACTATGACCACCAAAAAAATCTTAAAAAATCTCTTCATAAGGCTATTTTCTTTTATTTAATTATTAACTACTAATTCTTAATCCCGTTTCGTCACTCTTAATCCCGTTTCGTCACTCTTAACCCCGTTTCGTCATTCTGAACTTGATTCAGAATCTCTTTTTTAACTCCAAGAGATTGCGGGTCAAGCCCGCAATGACGGAAAAACAAGCCCGCAATGACGGAAAAACAAGCCCGCAATGACGGAAACTGGATTTATAATCACATCATCTATTTTGCTTACTCCTCTCTAATTGCATCTATTGCCTTGATTTTCAAAGCTCTTACGGCTGGGATGACACCCGCCAAAAGGCTACCTAAAATCAATATTATGAGCGATATAACGCCAACTGCGAATGTTATCTGCCACGAAACATACTTGCCGCCCGATAGTGCCGTCACGTTTTGGTAGTATATCTCATCCGCCACCGAGAGCACCCCAACAGCTGCTGCTAAACCAAAGACACCTGCCACAAAGGTCAAGACAAAACTCTCAGACAAAATCTGCGTTATAATGGCGCTGGGCGGAGCTCCAATGGCTCTACGGATACCAATCTCTTGGGTGCGCTCCTTGACCAAAACCAACATAATGTTGCTCACGCCCACAATTCCAGCGAATAGAGTTCCTAAACCTACAATCCACGTCAGAAGTGAAATGCCACCAAATAGTGCCTGCATACTATCGAACATCTCGGCCGTTGCCATTGTCCATATCGCCTTCTCGTCGTTGGGCGAGATGGTGTGGCGCTCATATATAACTCTTCGGGCAGCATCGCTAACCTCCTTGCTTGGGGTGGTATCCTCGCCTGCGATGGCAATGGTATGAATTCTACTGCCTGCGTTGAAGGTTTGCTGTGCCAATGAAATTGGGACAATGATTGTTTTGTCGATATCGCTAAAGGATATCACTGTGCCAAGTTTGCGCACAACGCCCACGATGGTGTAGTATGCCGAATTGACAATCAGCGTTTCGCCTACGGGGTTTGCAACTTCGGGCATTAACTCCTTGACAATCTGCTCGCCAATAACACACACTTTGCGCTTTTGTGCCATATCAATATCGTTGATATATCGTCCGTGCAGGATGGTAACGGGGGATATTTTCTGAAAATCGGGTGCGTAGCCCATCATTTGATACTCCCCCTTTCGGTTACCTCGTGAGGTCTTGACCGAGTTGCCCCAATATAATGGCGTGGCGTACTTAACAACATCCAACTGCCTAACCGCATCTACATCCGAGTTGTCCATTCGCCAATGTCGCCCTTTGGGCATACCCTCGTAAGGGATACCCGTGCGCTGTGGAGACATAAGGATGGTGTTGATTGCCATATCGCCCAATGCACCACGAAACATACGACCAAGACCCTCGCCAGCGCCCAACATAATGGTGAGCATAAAGATACCCCAATATATGCCCAGTGCGGTCATTATACTGCGCTTGCGGTTGCGTGTGATTGTTATCCACACCTCATTCCAGCTATCTATATCAAATATTCTCATCGTAAATTATTTGTTATAACGCAGTGCGTCGATGGTTTTAAGTTGTGCTGCACGGTAGGCGGGGACATAGCCTGCTATGAGCCCTGCAACGATAAGCACCAAGGTTGCCGAAATTGCTGTTCCCAAGTCGAGTGTGGGGTCGATAAAGATACCTGCATCGTTACCAAAGGCGCCACCACCTTGCGAGCTCATTTCGACAATATAACCCACGACCTCCATAATCGCCACACCCAACACCAAGCCAATATAGCCAAATAGTGCCGTGATTAAGACCGACTCGGTGAGAATCAGGCGTACAATCGAGGAGGGTTTAGCTCCAAGAGCCTTGCGCACACCAAACTCTGAGGTACGCTCGGTAATTGTGACCAACATAATGTTGCTTACGCCCATAATACCTGCCAAGAGCGTCCCGATGCCGATAATCCAGACAAAGGCGTTGATGCCCGTGAATATCAACATAATATCCTTATACTGCTCGAAGGTGCTACTAATCCATATTGCGCTCTCATCGTCGGGGTGGTAGGTGTGTTCGGCAGCTAAGCGCTGACGCAGGCGCTTGTTGAAGGAGTCCAACTGCTCATCTGTCGTGATGCTATTGACTGTGAATATAATGTTGTCAATCGATACATCGTTTGCATTATATATAAGGTGTCCCGTAGTTAGGGGGATATAGCACGAAGAGCTACTACGCTGGGCATCGCCCTTCTTAACACCAATAACACGGTAGGGTATGCCACCAATATTGACACTCTTGCCAATGGGACTCGCCCCCTTGAAGAATAGTGAGTTCATAACCTCATCAATGACAACTACCTTGCGCCTATCCTCAATATCCTGCTCATTTATGAATCGCCCTTCGGATAGCTCAATACCCTCAATGTCATCGATAAACTCGGTCGCCCCTCTGAGCCAAACCGGCACCGACTCCTCTTTGTAGGTTGCGTTCTTGCCCGAGAACCAAGCGTTGGCAGCTATCTTATCTATCTCATCAAACTCCCTATCCAAAATCTCAATATCTCGATTTGTGAGTCTGATTGCACGCCCCTTTTCGTAGCCCTTGTATGGCATCGAGGTGTGGCCATCGTATATGTCGATGGAGTTTGTAGCGTAGCCACCAAACTGCGCATCGACACCATTCTTCAGCCCATTGCCCGAGCCCAAGAGTATGGATAGCATAAAGATACCCCACGCCACCGAGAAGCCCGTCAGGACAGTGCGCAACTTGTTGCGCCTGATGGATGACCATATCTCAAGTAGTAGCTCTCTCATTATTTTTGGTGGTTTGTTGTGGTTATGCTGCTAATCACACCATCCGTAAGGTGGACGATTTTTTGGGTCTGCTCGGCAATATCCTGCTCGTGCGTTACGCAGATGATTGTCATATTCATCTCCTCGTTCACACGCTGCAGAAGCGACATCACCTCTTGCGATGTTGCGCTATCCAAAGCTCCCGTAGGCTCATCGGCAAGGATGATTTGGGGCTTGTTGATGAGTGAGCGGGCTATGGCGACACGCTGTTTCTGACCGCCCGATAGCTCGTTGGGCATATGCGTAGCCCAATCCCGAAGCCCCAAAATATCTAAGTACTCTAAGGCTATGGCGTTGCGCTTGCGGCGTGATACACCCTGATAGTAGAGCGGCAGGGCGACATTCTCGACAGCATTTTTGTAGTTTATTAAGTTGAACGACTGGAAGATATAGCCAATCATATTGTTGCGAGTGGCTGCCGCTTGTGTTTCGTTCATATTCTTGATTAACTTGCCCGCCAAGTAGTAGTTGCCCGTGTCGTAGTTATCCAAGATGCCCAATATATTGAGCATTGTCGATTTGCCCGAACCCGAAGAGCCCATAATTGATATTAGCTCTCCTTTGGCAATCTCCAAATCAATACCCTTTAGCACGTGCAGTGGCGTGCCGTTGTCGTAGGTCTTGTTTATCTTCTCAAATACTATCATAAAAGCACTAAATTAATCGGTTTTTAAATCTTTGATAGTGCAAAGGTAAACAAAGAATTTGAATTTCCAAATAAATTTACTGTTTTTCGATAAAAAAATACCCCTCCCCATTCAGTTTTTGTGAATGAGAGGGGTGTTGATTGTGGAGTACTACTGGTGCATTAAAGTCACTGTTTCGTCATTGCGGGCTTGACCCGCAATCTCAATATTTTGATTAACAGTTTTTTCAGAGATTGCGGGTCAAGCCCGCAATGACGGTATGGTTTGGTG
>CAYJJV010000009.1:75023-77885 GCA_964370585.1 uncultured Alistipes sp.
TCGCAAGCCTCACGCTCCAAAGCCTCACGATGCGAGGGGTGGGCGATGTTGATTAATGCACGAGCACGCTCAGCTAAGTTGCGGCCCCTGAGGTGCGCAACGCCATACTCCGTAACGATGTGCTGTATCATATGGCGTGTGGTGACAACGCCAGCCCCATCGCTCAGTATCCCCTTTATCTTCGACTCGCCCTTGCCGCTCATCGAGGGTATAGCTATGAAGGTCTTGCCCCCATCGGACAACGCCCCGCCATACATAAAGTCGTGCTGACCACCCACACCCGAGATTATGCGCCTGCCAACCGAGTCGGCACACACCTGCCCCGTTAAATCGACCTCGACAGCTGAGTTTATAGCCATAACCTTTGGGTTTTGGCGTATGCGGAATGGGTCGTTGGTCCACGCAACATCCCTCATCACCAGCTCCTTATTGTAGTCCATCCAGTCGTATAGTTTGCGAGAACCCAACGCCAGTGATCCCACAGATACGCCCGCCAAAACAGCCTTTTGTGAGTTGTCGATGACGCCGCTCTCGATTAGGGGTAGCACGCCATCGGTCAGAGCTTCGGTGTGTAGGCCTAAGTGTTTATGCCCCGTGAGTTGCGCCAAGACAGCGTTTGGAATACCCCCAACGCCAATTTGCAGGGTTGCACCATCGGGAATCATAGCTGCAATGTGTTCGCCAATCCGTCGCTCGACATCCGATGGTGTGACGGATGGCACCTCTATTAACGCCTCATCCACCTCCACTGCGGCATCTATGCGGGATATATGTATCAAGGCATCGCCAAACGAGAAGGGCATCGCTCGATTGATTTGCGCTATGATGCACTTTGCACCCTCGATTGCTGAGACTGCCAAGTCGGCCGATACGCCAAACGAGCAGTAGCCATCCTCGTTTGGGGGCGATACATTCAGCAGCGCCACATCAACGGGTAGAGTCCCATCACGAAACAACATAGGTATCTCGCCCAAGAATGCTGGGATGCTCTGCCCATAACCATCTCGGAGCCACCCACGTATGTTGTTGGCGACAAATAGGCTGTTTACCAAGAATTTATCCTTAAATTCAGGGCGGCAGTAGGGTGCCTCGCCACGTCCAACGGCAAAGGCGGAGTAGATGGTTATGTTATCCAACTCATCGGCACGCTCGGTCATCGCCGCAACCAGAGTCTCGGGAATTGAGGTGCTACCTTGTATATATATGCGGTCGTTTGTCTTAATCTTTTTGACCGCATCTAAAGCTGTTACATAGTTCATAGAGGTGTGGTTTTATTGGTTGTTTTGGTTGAAAAGTGACAATCTACGCTCAAGCTCTTGGATTTGACTCTCGGAGTTGAGTTGCGACACACATACACGGATACCTGACTGTTTGCTTCCCGTTGCATTGAGCGATATGGCGCAGATGCCGTATCGCAAGAGCTCGCCAAGCAGCTCGCTGCAACTCATCTCGCCATAACCTGCCGTGAAGAAGAAGCCATCGCTCAGGGGCTCATCCAAATCCCTATCGTAGACGATATGAAAGCCGTTGCGGGTGAATGCCCCCTTGACCAACTTTGCCCTGCGTGCATACTCTCTATTCTCGCCTATGAAGTCATACTTGCCATCACTCGCTGCACGCATCATCTCCGAGAAGGCGTACTGAGCCGAGTGGCTTGCACCCGACGAGGCGGCGTGCAGAATGGTCAAAGTCAAGGCATCTGAAGGGCGTGCCATACCAAAGTTGCGCTGCAACCCCTCGTACTCCCTATTATATATGGTGTCCGATATAGCGACAACGCCTATACGCTCGCCAGCATAGCTGAATATCTTGGATGCCGACAACATCAGGATGTAGTTGTCGGTGTAACGTGCAACAGATGGCTGAAAGGGTGGGCAGAATGGCTTTGCAAGGTCACGGCGAAAATCCATTCCCATATATGCCAAATCCTCAATGGCGATAGCATCAAAGCGTGTTGCTGCCTCACCAATTATGCGCAGCTCCTCCTCTGAAAGGCATATCCAGGCAGGGTTGTTGGGGTTGGAGTAGACAATGGCTCCAATATCGCCTCGACTAAGATACTCCTCCAACTTCTCACGCAACGCCTCAGCTCTATACCTATATATATCAAAAGATGCAGTCGGAATACCCAAGATATGGCACTGTCGATGCTGAACGGGAAATCCGGGATTTATAAATAGTATCCTCCTCTTCTTTGCGTTCATAGCCGAAATGAGCATAAACAGAGCAAAGCTCCCCTGCATCGAGCCAACTGTCGGGATGCACCCCTCGCTTGCGATATCGACATCGATAAAGGCCTTTATAAAGCGTGCCGCCTCGTTTTTGAGCTCCGCAATGCCCGCAATGGGTGGATATTGCGAGGCGATACCACGCTCTAGCGCCTCACGCTGCGCCCTTATACCAACTGTGGATGGCGCTAAGCCCGGTACGCCAATTTCGAGGTGCAGAGGCTCCAAACCCGCCTCGTCCTCTATCGAGGTGGCAATTTTGGCAACTTGACGAATCGAGGCGTTCGATATATCCGTTATGCCCATCGGTGCGATAATCGAATCGATGAACTCCCTCTGTAGAGGTATTGCAGTAGGTTTAGTCATATAGGTTCTCTATCTTTTTAGGTGCTTTTGGTTACATATTTTACAAATTTAGACATTTTTAATTATAATCCAATGCTTTTGCGATAAAATTTTTGTTAATTTTATATATCTGCTAATTTGGTCAATATTAGCGAGTTGCCATTTTTCGATGTTAATTAAATGTTAAATAGTCGTTTTTTTGTTCTAAAAAATTTGGTGGAAGAGAAAAAACCACATATCTTTGCAGTCACAAAATAGGAAATAGGCGTAATTATTTGCTCTTAGTGAA
>CAYJJV010000010.1:0-2356 GCA_964370585.1 uncultured Alistipes sp.
CCAAACAGTTTTTACGAAGATAGTGGCTCATCTAACAACGATTGGTGTGGAACAGCTGCCGAATGGGATCAAGATAGGGAGTACCATTGGAGAGATAAGATGCTTAATAGTTGGAATGACGATACGGATAAATTTGATAATAGAAAATCTATCTTTGATCCATCACCTTTAGGGTGGAAGATTCCAGGTAGTAGTACTACCACTACTTACACCTCAGCCTTTGCATCTTTCAATAATTCTAATTTTATTTGGGATGACACCAAAAAGGGTAGAACATCTACTGTTAGTCCTTCGTATTACCTTCCTGCTTTGGATAATCGCGACTATACCAGTGGTGATCTCAGCCATGGCGGCATCAGTGCATATTACTGGACAGCATCGCTCGCTAGTCCCACATATGGGCGCAATATAAACTTCAATTATAGCCTCATGAGCACATCAGGCTTCCACTATCGAGCCTATGGATTTTCTGTGCGCTCTATTCAAGATTAAATTTTGCTTTTAGCAGAGATAAATTATTAAGCAAAAAATTGATCATTAAAAGATGACTATGAAAAAGATATTATATATAATTGGCGCTGTGGGGCTACTGCTTAGCTCCTGCACCGTAAACGACAACGAGTGCCCAGCAACTTCAACGGGGGGCGAACTGAAGATTACATCGGGCATCGCAACCCGAGCTTCGGGCACAACTTGGGATGATAACGACCAAATCGGTGTCTTTGCCGAGCAGGGTGCGGAGATATTTGGGGCGAATGTTCCATATAGCACCGCTCTGGGTGGCGCTACGGGCAACTTTACGGCCGATGACGAGCCAATCTACTTCCCACGTACGGGACAGATGAGCATTACGGCATACTACCCCTATACAGCCTCGACAACATTAACGGCTTACGCTGTGGATGTTGCAGACCAAACCGAGCCCGAAAAGATCGACCTAATGTCGGCATCGGCAACGTCGGCAAAGAGCACTAACGCCGTGCCATTACGCTTTTATCACCGCCTTTCGCAACTTACGCTCACACTGCAGGCGGGCGATGGCGTCACGACCGATGAGCTTCGGGGTGCCACTGTGAGTGTATGGGATTTGACCACCGATGCAACATACAACCTCTCGACCAACGCCATTGAGTTGGGTGGAACGGTGCAGGATATTGCCCTTAATGTCACTGATGATGGGCTAAAGGCAACGGCTATTGTTGTGCCTCAAGATGCCAGCGATGTGTTGTTTGCTATCAATGTCCCGGGCTTTGATGAGAACTACACCTCAATCAATGCAATCGAGTTTAAGAGTGGCAAGAACCACAACTTCACTGTGACCATCGGCCGTGAGGAGTTCACTATGTCGGGCAGCACGATCGAAGATTGGGACGACACAGCCGCCACTGGCGATGATCTGCTTGAGCCCGATGATACATACACCATTGCCGAAATTGTAGCTATGTCACCGAACTACCCTGCAAACCCTTGGCGTATCCGCACCAGCAATGGCAACGAGGGTCACACAGTTGAGGAGATGGACTATCTTTTCGAGGCGCTTGATAATGTATCTTACGAAGTGGATGTTATCTTTGTTGATGCTAAGAGTATTACATCAAATGGTCCATACGTGTATAGATCAAGAGCTGCAAAACTACGCTCTGTCTCGGCACCTGAGGCCACTGAGATAGGGGAGTATGCATTTTGTTATTGCGCTACCCTTAAAACTATTTCACTACCTAAGGCCACTGAGATAGGGGAGTATGCATTTTATGAATGCGCTACACTTACTACTATTTCACTACCTGAGGCGACAACGATAGACCGTGCTGTATTTGCTATATGTAACGCCCTTAAAGAGCTATCGTTGCCCAAGGTTACTTTGATGGAGGAGTTCGTATTTGCTGGTTGTAACACACTTCAAACCCTTGAAATCGGAACAGGCTATACCACTGAACCAGCAGAGAGTGAGATTGACATTGATGCACTTGCATTTGATGATGACCTAATCGGCAACATTAACCTCACGGTAGGTTATGGCGAGGTTATGGGTAAATATTGGACACCAGAGATGTATGCTGGGAATCATTTTGGCGAATTTTTGTCGGTTACAAAGCAGTAGTGAGTGGCAAAAGCGTAACGCAACATACTAAGACAAAAGCGTGACCCCGAAAAGGTCACGCTTTTGTGTTTTGGAATTATTAATGGTGTGTTGAGGCTCCCATCCCGTCATTGCGGGCTACGACCCGCAATCTCAACAATAGCAACAAAAAAGAGATTGCGGCTCGCAGGCCGCAATGACGATGGTGCAGGTTGCAATCTCAACACAACACAACACAACACAACACAACACAACACAACACAACACAACACAACA
>CAYJJV010000010.1:2456-7963 GCA_964370585.1 uncultured Alistipes sp.
AATGGTGTGCGTAGTATCTACCTGAAATACCCTCTCCTCCCTAAAACGCCTTCGATAGGCCGATGGTGCAGGTCGCAATCTCAACACAACACAACACAACACAACACAATGGTGTGCGTAGTATCTACCTGAAATACCCTCTCCTCCCTAAAACGCCTTCGACAGGTCGATGGCGCCCACAGGGCACGTGAGGCGACAGCTACCGCAATCATCGCACCTGCTTGGATTAACGCTATATCTGCCCTCGCTCGCAACGATGGCATCGAAGGAGCATATCTCGGCACACGCACCACAGCCGATGCACTGCTCGGCATTAATTATCGCCCCCGCCTCGTTATAGCTCATACCGCCAAATGATGCTCGGCGGCGCTCCAACTTATGCCCCCGATTGACCTTAGCGAAGTCATAGTCGTAGATCTCAACCTTTGCGCTATATATCACAAAGTTGCCGTCAGCCATCGCAGGATACAGATCAATATCTCGTGCTGCCACCTCCAAATGTCTGTTCATCACCGCCTTGCGCCTAACCTCTTCGGGTGGCACAAAGCGCACCTTGCCGATTAATCGAAACGTATAGCCGGGAGCAAAGTGCGGCACGGCACCCACATCTTGGTGGTTCAAGATACCCTCGCCATAGTGGCCGCAGACAGTCACTGTGCCACCCTTGTGGAGCTGTCGCCCATAGGGTTTACTGCCCATCGTTCTGAGGTAGATACCCTCATCATCATAGCCATTAAAGTGGGCAATGCGTGAGTGAACTTCGCCATTGTGGATGGTCGAGAAGCTCAATAGGCCAATCTTGTCGGCCGCCTCATAGATCTCTTTGATTGTCATCATCTCTTAGGTTTTATAATTGCTGCACGCTCGATAAATTTAGTCGCCTTCTCATAGTTTGGGGGCGATAAAAGGCTCACAATAACAAATATCAGTGCCGATGATGCGATGCCCACGATAGCCTGCTCAGCAGAGGCTGTGCGCCACGCTGTGGGGAGCTCAGCACCCAGAGCCACTGCGAGATTATAGCTCGAGAAGAGAAGTCCAAAAATCATCGAACAAAATGCCGCCACTGCCGTACCCCTACGCCACAAAAAGCCCAAAACCAACGGCACAAAAGCGCCAGTGGCCAAGAAATCGGCACCTATCCACGAGATGGTGAGCACCGACTTAATCTTGGTGCCTATTAGTAGGGCTGCAAGAGCGATAATAACTGTCGATATTCGCCCCACAGTAACATAGTGGCGAGGAGTGCGAGATTTAGCGATATACCTCTTATATATATCTTCGGTTAGCGACAATGCCCCCGTGTTGAACATCGAGTCCATAGTAGACATTATGGCTGAACATAAGCCAATGAATATAAGTGCTCCAACCATTGGACTGCGCATCGTAAGTAGCATATTGCTAACGATGCCCCCTTCGGGCGAACTCTCATAGGTGGCGATGGAGAGCATACCCGTCAAAGTCACTATCAGATAGAGCGGGATGAAGACCACGAAACTAATTGCCATCATCTTGCGAGCCGATGCGGGCGATTTGGCAGCCGAGATTCTCTGCCATACATTAGCTTGAATCATCCACGAGGTGCCAAAGGTGATGATATAGGCGAGATTATTCTCGATATTTTCGAAAAATGATGTAAAGCCTTCACGACCATACCCTTCGGCAATCTCGGCCACAGTGTCGAACCCCCCAGCCGCGCGCCACGCCACAACGAAGAGTAGAATGGAGGAGAATAGAAAGAAAACGAACTGCAAAAGGTCGGTCAAGACAACTCCACGAAATCCCCCAAAGAGCGAATAGACTAAAACCAGCGTCACACCCAGTATGGCTGCCGTATCGTAGCTAAAGCCAAAGAATGACTGGAAGAAGTTGCCAATAACGATAACCTGCACCGCTGCCCCGATAACCATAAATATGATGATGAAAATTGTTAGCATCATTGCCGTGCGCCTGTCGTAGCGAGCCTCGATAAGTTGGGGTTGTGATATTGTCCCTATTCGGCGTATGGCGCCAGCGAATAGAAACATTAAAAGTGTGGCAATAAGCACCGGAACACCATATATCCAGAAGGTGCTAAGCCCCTCTTGGTTCGCTTGATCGACCAGATCCACAGCCGAGCCTCCGCCCCACCACGAGGCGATAAAGGTGACGGCCAACAACCACGAGGGTAGGCGTCGTGATGCCAAAAAATACTCCTCACTACTCTCGCTGCGCCTATTTCTGTAGCCAATATAGGCAGTTAGGAGAGTGTAGATTACAAGCAGCAGTGCGATATATATTTTGTGTGTCGGGTCAAGCATATTTCATCGGTTTTGATGGTAAAGATAGCAAAAAGCAGACAAAATCGCACTATGCACGACCCTTTTAGAGCATAAATAGAGCCATTTTTGACCAATACCAACTTGTAGGTATTGTTTGCAGGGGATATTCTCCATACCTTTGCCGTCGATTTTGGATAATATTGCAGATAGAAAATTATGAGATATATATTCACACTACTACTCGCTATTGTTGTCATTGCGGCAGATGCGCAGAGTGCCGATACGCAACCTGAGCCTGCTAATGAGCATAGGGTAGATGAGATTGTGGTTACGGGAACTCGTAGCGCCAAGCGCCTTGCCGACAGCCCCGTTCTGACAACTGTAATACGTGATACCGACCTTGAGAAGGGTGGCAATACAAATGTCTTTGAGCTCTTGGAGGATAATATTCCGGGACTTGTCGTCAATGATGCAGGTGCTATGGGGGTCGATATCTATATCAAGGGGTTATCAACGCAATACATCTTGATTTTGGTCGATGGCGAACGCTTGGCCGAAGATGGTCGCAACGGCAATGTGAACTTAGATCAAATCGATGTGGCTAATATCCAGCGTGTTGAGTATATTAACGATGCTGCCACGGCTCTGTATGGTTCAAACGCTATGGGTGGCGTGATTAATATCATAACCAAGAGTGCTCGAAAAAAGTTCGAGGGGGGTGCCGAGTACACCTATCAGACAACAGAGAAGAGCCGTGCTCGTGCTCATATATCTTCGAAGTTGGATAAGTTCTCAATCTATGCTGCTGGGAGCTATGCCGACCAAAACTACTTTGTGTCGAAGAGCGGACTACCATTTACTCAGGCGGATGAGTTTAGCACAGATTTAAAGCTTCAATATAGCCCAAATTCACGACTTAAAACCTCATTTACGGGGCGTTACTACCAAATCGAAACCTACAACTCCCCCACAAGTGCTGCAACAACTCACTACCTTGAGGATACATATACTCTAAATGGCTCAATTAGCTACACCAACGCCGATGGCTCGCACTCGATTAGCGGTAGCGCCAACTTCAACGAGAGCGGACAGTATGATGTACTCGAGACTCGTGGGGGCAATCTATTGCCAAATGATTTCAATAGCTACTTTTCGGCTAAGGTTATTGATAATGTGCAGTTAAACAGCTCATTAGAGTTGATTTCGGGCGTTGAGTTCAACCAAGAGAACGCCTCGTCACGTGATAAGTTGGGCGATAAGCCGAGCGAGCACTCAAATATTGATGGTAACCTCTTTGCACAGGCGGATTGGAGTGTTAGTAAGCGTTTTAACGCCATTTTGGGAGCTCGATACACCTATAACGACCGCTTCGGCTCGTCGTTCAACCCTAAACTATCGCTGATGTACAAGGCGGGTGGTTTTACCCTTCGTGGAGGTGTCGGAACGGCATATAAGGCACCCTCATTGCGTGAGCTATACTACAACTTCCAGCACTCTGGTGGCGGTAGCTTTATATTTAACATCACGGGCAACCCAAACCTAAAAGCTGAAAATGGCTTCTACTCATCGCTATCGGCCGAGTATTCGTCAAAGGATAAAACCATCAACGCATCCCTATCGCCATACTACAACGACATTACCAATAAGATAAATATGGTCGAGGTTTTCGATGTGGGTGGCAATAACTCGGATGGCACACCCGATCAAGAGTACGAAAATGTGGGTCGAGCCGTCATAAAGGGGTTAGACCTCAATGTGCGTGTTGTAGCACTGCGTGAGTTGGTCTTTGTTGCCAACTACTCCTATTGCCACTCGATAGATGATCAGACTGGGTTGCAGATTGCAGGTACATCACGCCACTATGGAACAGCGTCGGCAACGTGGAGTAGCAAAATTGCTGGCTCGCCATTCTCGCTACAAATGGCAGGGCGTATATCCTCTGCTCGATACAGCTACGACAGCGATGGCAATAGAGTAGCATCTTCGGGCTTCTCAATCTGGAAGGCGGTGCTTTTAAAGCCCTTTACTATTTCCTCCCATCGTTTTGATATAACAGTGAAGATGGATAATATCTTCAACGTACAACCCGAATACTACACCGATGCGGGGCGTCAATTTATGTTTGGTGTGCGCTATAAATTTAATTAACAAAATAACAGACAACCGATATGAAAAATCTTAATATAAAGAGTCTACTGTACTGTATTGGCCTATTGGCAGTGGTTGCTACAATATCTTCGTGTCGCAAAATTGAGACAGTCGAGATTGGTGGTAGCGAGAATGGCTTGGCAGAGGGTAGATATGAGGATGGTGTGCTCAATGCAACCAATATGGATGATTGGCACTACTATGACGCTGTTGGGGATAGGTTTGTGATTATCAACAAGGCGGACGATTACGACACTTCGCCCAGCACAAACACCGAAGATGCCTTTGGTAACCCCATCACAAATGCGCTTATCTATGAGTGCTATCCGCACACAGATGTCAAAGCTCGCGCGGATTGGGATTTTGCCATTTCACGATATAAGATTCGCACCAACAGCGGTCTGTCGGGCGTTGGCTCGGGTGGGCTCTATACGTTTGATGCAAATGAGACATTCGAAGCCATCACGGCACTGCCTGCAGGGGCAATATTTGTGGAGGATGCACGCTTTGGAGGTGTTGAGATGTCGGGTAATGAGCGTTTTGAGCCCCGCTCTGAAGCGCAGGTCACCATAATGGAGGGTATGCCTCCAACATACCACCAACCACCAATCTATGCTATCCGCTCGGCCGATGGTCAGAGAGCCTATGCCGTAGATTTTATAAGTTACCAAAACTCAACTGGAGCAACTGGTTACGTCTCATTTAGGGTGAAACAGATAGATTATACGCCATAGTTAGGTGGCATAAACTCTTAAAATTACACCTCTATGGGGATGAATAAATTGGAGCGTAAGGCCTATAAGGATTCCAATAAGCACTACCTTATTAAGTTGGCAAAACGTGAGGGTATCACGGCGCTCGATGGCAGAGTGTTATATGAAGTATTGCGTTCGGGCGAAGGGGAGCAAAAACCACAACTAAGTAGTGTTATATCGGTACACTATCGTGGAACCCTCATCGATGGTTCTGAGTTCGATACTTCGCACAATAACCCCTACCCTGAGACTTTTCGCCTTCGTGAGGTGATCGAAGGGTGGCAAATTGCACTTCAAAGAATGGTCGTAGGAGATTTGTGGCGCATCTACATCCCTGCAGATA
>CAYJJV010000010.1:8063-10874 GCA_964370585.1 uncultured Alistipes sp.
GGAAAGGCTTTGTCGAACTTTAATTTAAACTCCTCCAAGAGTGCATCGTCGGTACAAATCTGCTCCACGTACTGCCCCCAATCATAGAATAGATGGCTGCTTAACCCCTCGTAATACTGCAGCGTTGAGAGGTCGAAGTGTTGAGGTGCAGAGTGGTTTATGCGTGAAGCAACATCGGCAAGAGCATCAATTTCGGATGTTACGGTGAGCGCTATCGCCCCCGACTGTTTGGTTGGCACGTAGCTACTCGCCCAATCATTTTGGTAGAAGTTCCAAAACTCATAGCACACTTGGTGTAGATCATAATCCTTACCCCCATTCAGAAAGAGCTGTGGGATAACCTTCTTGAATGGAAAACCAGCACCCATAACCTCGCATACCGAGCCTACGACATACTTCGTAGAGTTGCGTAAATCGTAGAGCGTCTCGATGTTCGACATAAAGCAGGCATCGAAGACGATATAGTCGAATGAGTAGCTTTGGGCATCAATCGCTGCCGCTAACTCAGTGATATTTAGCTCATACCCCAAATCTCCAATGGCACGTGTTACAAGAGCATTGGGGTCTTTTTGCCATAAATCATCCTCCTGCATCGTTGCCCCATAGGTCGATCTTAGAGCCTTCGAAGCGGGCACCCAACCCTTGCCGTGTGTGCCGATGATAAGTCCATAACTCTCAGATGGCGCTTCATTGCCAACATCTGCAAAAACTGCCTCGACTTGCTCTTGCGATGCAGCGTTGAACCCCACGTCATTTGGGTCATTTTCATCTTTTTTATACTCCTTTACGATGCGTATCTCACTTCTGCTCCTTGCATAATCGTAGTATATCTCCACCAACTCAGCCTCGTTGTTGGCTTTGGGTTGGTAGCAGACAAATATTCGACCATTTACATTTGGCATCGAGCGAGATACAACGCTCTTTATATCATCGATGTTGAGTTGAGTGTAGTACCCTAAATCTGTGCCCGGCACATAGAACAACACCACCTGCGATGCTATGTCGGGGCGTTCGGGGATATATACATCATCTTCACACCCCATAGTGATGAGGGCAAGGATAGAAAATAGTATAACTTTATAGAATTTCATTATTTGTACTCTCTTGGTTTTAAGTTGTTTAGCTGCCACGTGCGATCTCGCTTATAGGTGTAGCCTTCGGGCTTATTCCAATATATGCGACTAAAGTCGAAGTAGAAGCCTTTGCGCTTTTTGCCATCAATCTCTTGCGGCTCGACTAAGGGGATAAACTCCACATCACGGCTCACGACACGTGATTTGCCCACCGCATAACCCCCTATTGTGAGTAGGTCTAAGGCGTGGTCAAACATCAAAATGTGTTGTGGGCTCTTCTGTGAAAAACTATCGCCCGAAGCCTTAATCGTATTGATAACCCCCTGCATCTTGCGGTAAAATGCCGCCTCTTGCGCCTCATTACCAAGCGCCCCATATGCATAGGCCATCAGATTTAAGATTGTGGGGCTAAATGGGTCGGCTTGAAGAGCCTCTGTGCCGGTATATATTATCTCCTCTAAGGTCTGCAACATAGGATTATCAATATCTAATGTGGATGCCATCAAGAGCAGTTTATCCCTACTTTGGTCGGTTGCCAGAGGCTTATAGCTATCCTGATAGGCGTAGCCATAGTAGAGGTAGTGGAAGTTATCCGCCGTGAGGGTCTCATCGCCAGCACTATAACGTAGCTTCAGCGCTGGGTAGTAGTTCTCAGATTGTGGGTTGGAGATTGTGACCACAATATCATCCTCATTGGGACTCTTCGCTGCCGCTAAAATTGGCAGTAGAAGCGCTATTATATATAGGTAGTATCGCATATTGTTTCTTAAAATAACGCAAAATTATTGCAAATCGTATCTATCAATCAACATTTTAAACTTTTCACGCAATTTTTCCGACCCCGCAACCAACGGCAGGCGCACTGTGTCACCCACTCGTCCCATAATCGAGAGTGCACACTTAGCGCCAACGGGGTTGCCCTCTTCGAATAGAGCGCTAATCGCCTCCTCCATCGCCTCGAATGAGTTGTCAGCTGAGTCAAAATCACCACCTTCGGCTTGTCGAACAGCCGCCATTAACATCTTTGGGAATACGTTGGCAGCCACCGAGATAACACCCTCGCCACCTCGACGCATCAAATCGATTGTTAGGCCATCATCGCCCGAGAGCACCAAAAAGCCTTCGGGGCGAGCATCGATTATGCTCTGCATCTGCTCAATATCGCCCGATGCCTCCTTGATACCTATTATGTTGTCAAACTCGGAGGCTAAGCGTAGGGTTGTATCGGCTCTCATATTTACCCCCGCACGACCCGGAATGTTGTATAGAATAATTGGCAGTGGAGAGTTTTTTGATATGGTCTTAAAGTGTTGGTAAAGACCCTCTTGTGATGGTTTGTTGTAGTATGGTGTAACGCTCAAAATAGCATCAGCCCCACGCAAATCAAACTCACGTAACTGGTCTAAAACCTCAGATGTCGAGTTGCCACCAACGCCAATAACCAATGGCACTCGGCGAGCGATGTGGTTTGTGATAAACATAGCTATCACAGCCCTCTCGGGCATATAAAGGGTTGGTGTCTCGGCAGTTGTTCCCAACGCCACGATATAATCGACTCCCCCCTCGATTACATAATCAATCATCGATGCCAAACCCGTGTAATCAACTCGGCCATCCTCTGTAAATGGCGTAATAATGGCAACACCTACACCGTTAAACTTGCTCTTTTTCATTGCTTTATATTATCTGTTTTATATCAAAATAGTTCACCTTGCTTAGGTGTTGTATCTGTTGTTGC
>CAYJJV010000010.1:10974-36251 GCA_964370585.1 uncultured Alistipes sp.
TGCCTCTGCCTCACTTTTTGTCACTACACTCTCGCCTTTTGCCATCGCCACAAACTCATCTTCAGAGATTATCTTGATGCCCAACGCCTCAGCCTTTTTGAGTTTGGCTGGCCCCATAGCTTCGCCCGCAATCAAAAAATCGACATTTGCCGATACCCCCGCCAAGTTGCGACCCGAGTGAGATACAATCATCTCCTTTATTTCGTCACGGCTAAAGGTGGTAAATTTGCCCGAAACCACAAAGCTCTTGCCCTCTAAACTATCCGACAGCGCCTCACGCTTTTGACCTGCGAGCTGCACACCTGCACTACGCAGACGCTCGATTATTTCACGATTATGGCTCAGCGCAAAGTGATCAACAATCGACGTGGCAATCTTTGCACCCACCTCTTGAGCCGCAGTTAGCTCCTGCTCCGAAGCTGCCATTATGGCATCGACGCAGAGAAAGTGCTCTGCCAAATATTTGGCAGTCGTCTCGCCCACGAAGCGTATGCCAAGACCAAACAGAACACGACTAAATGGCACTTTGCAGGACTGCTTAATGCTATTTATTATATTCTCGGCCGACCTCTCGCCTAAGCGTGGTAGAGGTGCCAATTCGTCACTTTTGAGGGTGTATATATCGGCAATATTTTGCACTAATCCATTTTTATATAGCAGCTCAACGGTCTCTTCGCCCAACCCCTCAATATCCATCGCACGGCGATGAATGAAGTGAATTATGCGCCCCACAATCTGTGGTGCGCACCCATCTTGGTTGGGGCAGTAGTGCTTCGCCTCCTCCTCATCCTTGATTAGTGGCGTGCCACACTCGGGGCAGTGGGTTATATATTGCAGTGGAGCGCTATCCTTTGGGCGAGAAGAGAGCTCTACGCCCACGATTTTGGGGATAATCTCGCCACCCTTCTCAACATAGACCATATCGCCAACACGAATGTCGGCTTGGGCTATCTGCTCAGCATTGTGCAACGAGGCACGCTTGACAATAGTGCCCGCGAGTTGCACCGCCTCGAGGTTCGCTACGGGAGTTATCGCCCCCGTACGCCCCACCTGATATGTAACACTGAGTAGCTTTGTGGCCACACGTTCGGCCTTGAATTTATATGCAAAAGCCCACTTGGGAGCCTTTGCAGTTGTGCCCACTTGGCGTTGGGCTGTGAAATCATTGACCTTTATAACCACTCCATCCATCGGGTAGGGGAGTGAGTGGCGTAGGGTATCGATACGCTCGATATAGCTCTTTATCTGATCAACATTTTTGGCTAAGGCACGCTCTGCGGAGATTTTAAAACCCCACGTTTGTGCCTTGTCGAGTGCCCCCCAATGTGTTGTTTGCCCACTATCGCCGACCACTTGGTAGAGCGTACAGTCCAAACCTCGCTTGGCAACCATAGCCGAAGATTGCTGCTTGAGTGTACCTGCAGCGGCATTACGGGGGTTAGCAAATAGCTTTTCGCCCACTTGTTCACGCTCTTCATTCAGGCGCTCGAACGAAGAGTAGGGCATAAATATCTCACCACGTATCTCAAAGTGCTCGGGGTAGTCATTGCCCAATAATCGCAACGGTACACTACGTATAGTCTTTACGTTTTGGGTAACATCATCGCCCCTGACCCCATCACCTCGAGTCACGGCACGCACCAATGTGCCCTTGTCGTATGTTAGCGATATGGCGGTGCCATCGACCTTTATCTCGCACACATACTCTAATGTGTGACCCACCTCACGCTCGATGCGCTGAATGGCATCCGATAGCTCCTCGATGGAGTAGGTGTTTGCCAACGAGAGCATTGGCGCCGAGTGCTCGACGCTCTGAAAAGGGGTTGCAATGTCGCTACCCACACGTACCGAAGGGGATGTTGGAGAGTATAGTTCAGGGTGCTCTGCCTCGAGCGTTTGCAACTCACGCATCAAGGCATCAAACTCCATATCCGATATTTCGGGGCTATTCTCGACGTAATATTTATGGTTGTGACGCTCTAACGTCCTGCGCAAATCCTCGATGCGCTCGCTCACTCTTTGCATCTCGTGGCTCGACAAATCTTTTGTTCGACAATGGGGTAAAGTTAGCTATTTTTATTGTAAAGAGCGATAAAACAAAATAAAATTGCTTTTTTTTTCAGTTCAGCGTTAAGATTGACAAATTTTGCTTATAATTGCACAAAATTTGACACTTATACCCAAAATTTTCATACATAGCTATGACCCAACAGAGTATTAAAAAGAGACGAGTTGTAATCAGCTACAACAATCTATCGGCTGAGTTGCAAGCAGAGGTGAAGGCGTACTATCCAAAGGGATTTACTGAGGCGATGATTAGAATTGAGAAACCTAATGGGGATTTATTCTATGCCGTACCGTTTGATACTGAAGAGGTTGCATATCTCATCAAGATTGATGTGAAGGTTGATAAGGGCTCTCGTGATGATGATGATAAGGATCTATTTGATGACCATATGGATGGCTCAGATGAGATGCACAATGATGGCGAAGAGAGTTCGGATAACTCCGATATGGATGATGATGTAGATATTTAACTCGAAACTCTACCCCCTCTTACATATTGGGTTAAAATCACAATAGGTGCACCTATCTATATCCTCGCACTGGGTGAATGGGATGTTGGGGTTAAAAATCTCGCTCAAAAGCTCTGTTAGGAGCCCCTCAAACTCCTCACGGTAGTGGCTATATGGCAGAGCTCTCTCAGATAGATGCCTATCCATAATGTATGGAGAGTACCACTCTTGGTTCATATCACGCACATAGTAGAGTGCTGGGCGAACATCACGGCACTGTGTGTGGTATAGCATCATCGAGTAGAGCAGGGTCTGCATAATGTTGGATTGGCGATGTTTCGCCTCGCCACGAAATAGCGCCTCAACACCCGCAAAATCTAACTGAGCACGCCCCGTCTTATAATCTACAACTCGTAGAGTACCATCCTCTTGACTATCAATTCTGTCGGCTATTCCACTAAAACGGACTGAAGCATCCCCATTTGTTGTTTTGAAGGGGAAGCTAAACTCGACTCGCTGCTCAACCCCCTGAACCGAAAAATGGCTATTTTTTATATCGTAGGGGAGCAGCGAGCGGCGTAGATAGCGCACCACAATGTCGTGCACAAGCAGTGTATTGCCGCTATAATCGCTTAGCTTGGCGCTCTTTTGGCGTAGGTAGTTCTCGTTTATGGCTCGTTCGACCTCTCGTTCGATGGTTTTCGTATCAATTACCCTTTTAAGGTAGTCAGAAGGGTTAGCATCGCCCACTAAAGGGGCATATATACTCTGTGCTGCATCGTGTAGGATGTTGCCAAACATCGAGGCGTCGATCGCCTCCTCCAGCTCATCCTCAGTCCTTAACCGAGCGATTGAGCTTAGGTAGAAGCTCAGCGGACACGCCACATATCTAAATAGTGCCGTTGGCGATAGCGATGCCGTGCTGTCGGGGTGGATGAAGCGCTCCAAAGAGCTCATCACGGAGCTATCCTTTACAACCGTTATAGCTCTCTGTTCAAGTAGATTGACATCGACAGCTACATTGGTGTGTGTAATCTGGATTCCGCTCTCATACTCTAATTGGTGTATGTAGCGTGTAGGCTCTCCCGTGCGCTTTTCATCCGCCTTTGAGCAGTAGAGTAGCGTTACGCTCTCAGCACGCTGGATTAGCCGGTAGAAGTAGTAGGCATAGATCGCCTCGTGATCATCCACAGTTGGCATATCGTATGCCGAGCGCAACGAGTAGGGGATATATGAGGAGTTGGCAAGCCCCTTAGATGGGAGGTTGTCGTCGTTGCACGAGAGGATTATAACCCTCTCAAAGTCGATGTTTCGACTCTCCAGAATACCCATAACCTGCACCCCCTGCAGTGGCTCGCCTTCGTATGGCACACGCACAGTCTGCAGGTGTCGGCGAAGCAGTGAGCTGTAGATTGGTATGCTAAGCTCAATTTCACACCTCTCAAGTGAGTTTTTAAGGGTTGTAATCTCTTGGGCTATTGAGGCCAAAAATTCAACTCGCTGGCGCACATCATCCCCCTCGTATGGCAGGCGTGCGAGGTGACTCACAACACGTAGAAGGTAGTCAGATAGAGCCTGCCAGCTATCGTGCACAGAGAATATATCGCTCAAAATGGTATCCACTCCTATCCACGAGGTTGCTATGCGTATGCGCCTTTGTTGTAGTATATCTCTTCTCATCTGTGCCACTCTTGCACTGTTGTGCTCGGCAAGGTATGGGTGAGATAGGATGCCCATCACATCGATATGGTATAGCTGCCACTCATCGCCCTTTTGATTGGCGTTGGATTGCATCGATAGTAGGCGCTCGATAATTGTATAGGCTAAAGTTTGGCGTAGTGGATAGCCCATTGTAACGTTCACTGGCCCAATATCTTCGGGCAGGGCATAGAGCAGTGGTGTGAGTAGCTGTTCATCTGTTAGGATAACTGCCACACCCTTATCTAAGGGCTTCTCGCTCGCCATTTTTTGTAGTAACTGCCCTACATATCGGCACTGAAGAGCGTCGGATGCAGTGGCTACGCACTCTATGCTATTCAGTCGAGATAGATTATCACAGCTAATACCATTAGAGGGTGGGAACTGGCGGATGTTTTTGCGTAAAAAGCGTCCGCTCTCCTGCTCCAAATCTGAGGTGTAGTATATGTCGTAATCCCAATAAAAATCGACCTTTGAAGAGTTTGAAAGGTGGTTAAAGAGTCCTCTCTCGCACTCGGTCAGGGCGTTGAACCCGGCAATAATGTAGTTTCGTGAATGTAGCGTATCGCCCCCTTCGCCCCTCTGAAGAGCCTCCACTGCCGCACGCTGCATCTGTCCATTGTAGGCGATGCCCAACCCTTGCAGTCGCTCACGAAACTGAGTGTATATGGGCAAGAGAGTCTGCCAAATCGCCAAAAAGCGCTTTTTCTGCTCGGAGAGCTCCTCTTTCTCACCCTCCTTAGCCCCTTCGTCCCCATCGGCGGATAGTGATGACCAGAAGGCAACGATTTTGAGCTGTGCGGGGGTAAGATGCGAAATATCGGCCTCTAAGAGCTTAATATCTGTGAGGTTGCGAAACAACATCGAGGCATCAACACGATACTTATCTATGGTGTCGAAGTCGCTAAGGAGCATCTCGCCCCAGAAGTAGAACTTATCGAATGTCTCTTTGTGGTATTGCGAATATACGCTATATAGCTCCGTTATGAGGCGTATGCGCTCGCCTTGAACCATCTGCGAGAGCTCGCCCATAATCTCATCTATCGTAATCCATTGGGGCTGCCAAACGGGGCGCTCGAGTAGCTGTGCAAGCGATTGAGTGAAGAATATGCGTGCTCGTTGCGATGGGAATAGTATCGAGAGCTCAGATACCTGCTCCCCATAACGCCCATAAAGCTCCGCTGCTAACTCATCCAAAAAGCCCCTCATCTTAGCCCCTTTTTTACCTGTTAAAGTGCGAAGTTACAAAATTATCGTCAATAAATTCCATATTTGGGATTTGTTTTGTATTTTTACCTTCTATTTTGTAAAACTTCTTCTCAGTGCGGGCAAAGATTCTAAGTGCAAGTGCTGGTAGTGGCAAGACCTACCAGCTGGTATATAAGTATATTAGGGATGTGGTTGAGAACCCATCGCTCTATCGTCATATCCTCGCTGTGACCTTCACAAATAAGGCTACCGAAGAGATGAAGAGCCGTATTTTGCGCCAAGTAGACGCCTTAGCATCGGGCGGTAAGAGCCCCTATCTTGAGGATTTGATGCAGGAGTTATCGATTGATGAAAAAACGGTTCGAGAGCGCTCTAAGCAAGCTCGTACGCTGATCTTGCACGACTACTCACGCTTTACGGTGCTAACAATCGACACATTTTTTCAGCGTATCCTTCGTGCCTTTATCAAGGAGTTGGGTATCGATCTAAACTACAATGTAGAGATTGAGACCTCGTCGCTTTTAATAAAGGGGGTGGACTCTCTAATCGAGCAAATTGCAGAAGATGAACCCCTGAAGCGTTGGATGGTTGAGTTCGCTGCCGAGAGGATGGAGGAGTCCAAGCGGTGGGATCTTCGTGAGGCTATACTTGATGTAGGTGGCGAGATTTTCAAAGAGAGCAACCGTGCGATTCTGAGTGATGCAAAGTCTAAAGAGAGCATCGCAAAAGCGATAAAGAGCCTCGCCCAGCGGGCTTCAGCCACAAAAGTCCAGATGAAACGTACGGCGCAGGAGGCTATCGAGATTATCGCTCGTGAGGGTCTGAGTGTCGATGATTTTCCATATAAAAAGGGGGGCTTTGCGGCATATTTTTATACGACGGCATCGGGCGAGTGTGTCCCATATAAATCACGTGTTAGCTCAGCTTTGCAGAGCGAAGAGGCGTGGGGGAAGATAGGTAGTGCATCACGTAATATGGCCCCCAAAATTAAGGGGCATTTAGAGAATATTTGTTCAATATACGACTCAAATCACGCATTGTGGAACACCGCTGCACTGCTTGGCGAGAACTACCGTAGCTTTGCCCTCTTGGCAGACCTCTACTCGAAGGTGGAGAGAATGTGCGAGGAGCAAAATTTGATGCTACTATCCGAAACCAAACATATTCTATCGGAGTTTATCAAAGATTCCGACACCCCATTTATATATGAGAAGGTGGGTAATCGCTATGAGCGCTATATGATAGATGAGTTTCAAGACACCTCCAAAAAGGAGTGGCAAAATTTCCTGCCGCTCCTGCAAAATGCCATCTCGCAGGCTGAGAGCACTTCGGTATTTATTGTGGGCGATGTCAAGCAGTCGATATATCGCTGGCGTGGTGGCGATTGGCGTATTCTGCACAATGAGGCGCTGAGTGCACTGGGCGCTGAGAACACCGAGTTGGTAAATCTGAAGGATAACTGGCGCTCTTTACCTCGTGTTGTCGAGTTTAATAACAACCTCATCTCATCGGTGGTGCGCATCGACAATTCGGCGCTCAATGGCTCTTTGAGTGAGGCTGTAGAGCGTGGCGGGTTGAGTCAGGAGAGTTGTGGAGAGCTTCACAATATGATGCAGAGTGCCTATCGTGAGCATAGCCAAGTGGCTAAGCGTAAGAGCGAAGCTGAGGGGTATATCTGCATCGAGCGATACGACGAAGAACCACCTATAATTACAACTATCTGTTCGTTGATCGATCGTGGGTTCCGCCCTTGCGATATTTTGGTCTTGGTGCGAACTAAGGCTGAAGGGGCGAGGGTTGCAAATGCCATTTTGGCATTTAAGCGTGATGTAGAGAGCCAAAAATATCGATTTGATGTTATGACCCAAGAGGCGCTAATTGTTGGTAGCGCCCCGATTAGTGGATTCATTATCGCAACACTTAGGTTGTCGATAAATAGTGATGATACGCTTTCACGTGCCATCTACAACCAATATTTAGGTCGTGATTTTGCGTGCGAAATTGACCCCGAGAGCCTTCAGCGCATTAAAAATCTCGCTATGTTATCGCCCGAAGAGGCCTTTGAGCAGATTCTAATCTGGCACTCACTCCAAGACCGTAGCGAAGAGATAGCCTATATTCAGGCTCTGCACGAGCAGATAATATCCTTCTGCTCGACACGCATAGCCGACATTTCGCTCTTTGTCGAGTGGTGGGATGAGGTTGGGTGCAACCGCTCGTTGAGTGTCGAGCGCAGCGAACACACTGTCGAGATTATGACCATCCATAAGGCTAAAGGGTTGGAGAAGGCGGCAGTAATTATGCCCTTCACCTCGTGGCGATTAGATCCAAAACCGAACGGTAGCATCGTATGGGCTGAGGGGGATGATTTGGAGGATTTGGGGCGCTTCCCAATAAAGTATAAAAAGAGTATGGAGCAGTCGGCATTCTCGTTGGATTTCCACCGTGAGCGCTTATACTCGCATATTGACAATATAAATCTGTTGTATGTCGCCCTGACACGTGCTTCTGAATCATTGCATATCTTTGTGCCGCAACGTGGCGGTGACAACGTTGGCGAGTTGATATTTAGCGCCATAGAACGCCGTGACGAGGGGCTATTTATTGGTGATTGTAGCCTCAATGATGCCTCTGAGGGTGGTGTTGAGCGTTACACAGTTGGGGAGCCCACACCACATATTGTTGAGATGGTTGAGAGTAGCGCAAAGCAGATTGTTATGCGCCAATACCCAACATCTGAGATTATGGTGCGCCTAAGTCTACCCTCGCAACGCTACTTCGAGGAGCAAGAGGTAGAGCTCTCGCCCCAAAATTTTGGTCTATTGATGCATAAGGCGTTCGAGGGTGCCGAGAGTCGAGAGCAGATCTTCGAGGCGGTCAATCAGATGCAACAAAGGGGCACTATCTCGGCAGAGCATACCCACCTATTGCGCTCAAAGATCGAGCAGTCGCTCGACAACCCAATCGTTGCGGAGTGGTTTAATGGTAGGTGGCAGAGCGTTAAGAGCGAGGCACAGATTGTAATACCTGCCTCCCAGACACAACGCCGCCCCGACAGAGTTATGATTGATGGGGAGCGTGTTGTGGTTGTCGATTATAAGTTCGGTAAACGCAATCTAAAGGCACATTCAAAACAGGTGCGTGACTACCTCTCGTTGCTTCAAAGGATGGGGTATAGTAGCTGTGAGGGGTATATTTGGTATGTTAATGATGCCACAGTTGAGCCAGTTATGGCTGAATAGTTGCAGCGTTTTTTTGTTGTTCTTTGAGTGGACTGTGACTCAAAGTCTTACTACAACTCTATGCCATACTGCTCGAAAACAGCAATATCCTCCGCTTTAAGTCCAGTTTCGATATAGGGAACTGCACGATTCCTGTCGTTTAGATATAGTCGTTGAGGTGATCTATTATACTCACTATTAACAAGCGATACGTCACTCTTTAGGTATTGACTCTTAATCGATGCTATATCTGCCATAGTGTGGAACATAGCGTGTGTTGTGGCTGGGGCGTCGCAATTTAGCTTTGCGGCATCAACCTTATCCCCAAATTGGGCACGATAGTCTGCCGAAAACCAACTCAGTGATGCCACATATAGCTGGTATGCGGTCGTGGTAGGGGAGGCGTGTAAAAATCGCTCACGTTTGTCATCGAGTAGATCCTCGCCGTGATCCGAGCAGTACAAAAGGGCAGATATGGTATCTTCAAGCGAGCGCAAGTAGTTGATTGTCTCAGCTAAGAAGTGGTCGGTGTAGAGTGTCGAGTTGTCGTAGGCGTTGCGTATCTTATCTACATTATCAACACTAATTCTCACATTGTCATCCGGTGTGAATTGTGCAAACTCAGAGGGGTAGCGCTCCTTATAGCTAAAGTGTGAACCATAGGTGTGGAGTACAAAGAGAATTTTCTCCTCTTGACTCTCTTCAATCGCCTCACGCATCCGCTCCAAGAGTTGCATATCGTGCCTTTTACCCCCTTCATAGATTATGTGGTTGGCATCTGATGCTAAGTTATCTATCATAGCCCCTTGAGGTGAGTGGTTGGATATGTGCCACGTAACGAACCCTGCCTCGTTGAAGAGCGCTGCAATGCCACGACGACGATATAGCTCATCGTGTTCATAGCTCGCTGTGGATGATAGCATCATCGGCACACTCTTATGTGTGGTGTTGCTCTGCGTTAAAACATCGTAGAATATGGTTATATTATCCATCTTTGATAGCTTGGGGTTGGTTGGACGTGAATAACCATATAGTTGCCAGTTCATTGCTCGAGCAGCCTCGCCAATGATATAGACATAGATCTCACGTTTATCTACATCAACATCACGTGTGGCGTTGTAGCTAAAGTTCAGTGAGCTATCATCAAATGATTTGGAGCGGTGCAACTCTGTGAGACTGAGTTGTAGGTTGTAGAGGGCATTTATCGGAAATATCTCATCGGTTAATACTAAACCGTGAGAGTTTTTGCTCTCTGCAGGCGCTATCGACAGAGCTCCAATCGCACTGAGAATTACCCCTGTAGCGATAGCTCTACGTCGTATTTTTGGCGCAATAACACGCCTTTTTATGACTCTGCGTGTCGCTATCCAAAGAGTTGGAATATAGAGAATACAGACCCCAATAATGGCAGGGTAGATATTACTCAAAAGCTCACCCGCCTCATCGGGATTGGTGGTAAATAGGTTGGTAAACATATCTGTGGCGATAACCGAACCGCCAAATAGATACAACAGAACAAGTTGAAAAGCGCTAAAGAAGATAAATATGAAACCCAATAGAATCATCACACCTGAGCGCTTCGAGAGTGCGCTCCAAAGGAGATATACCCCCGCTGGAAGAGTTATCAACGCAAAGTTACTCCACGTAGTGTAATCTTCGGTAAATGATAGTATAATGTTGGGTGTAAGTAGTGCTAAGACAAAATATATAATAAGTATAGCATCAAAATTTTCTCCTCTAAAAAGCTTCATTTATATTGAGCATTAATCCACTTGTATGGCGGCCAAAACCATAATCAATACGTACGTTTACCCTCTTCTTAAGCTCCCAGCGCAATCCAATACCATAGTTAGGGAGGGTCTGTGAGAGGTTAAAATTTTTGAAATCTGGGAATACATTTCCAGCGCCACCCCACGCAACAACACCGATGCGGCGCCACACTCTTTGGCGTAGCTCCACCTGTGCCGTTATCATCGCATTGTCGGTGTATTGCCCCTGATAGTATCCTCTCATTCGATATGAGCCTCCCATACGAGCGAGCATTGGCCAAGGGGTATCCTTTGAGTTGTTCTCGGCGTATATATCGCCCGCCAAGATGCCACCCTCCCAAAGCCTTTGATATGCGTTCAGAGTTAGGCGAGTGCGCCAAAGCGTTGCATCGCAGTTTCCTAACGACTCAGGGAAGATGATATACTCCATACTTATATATACCCCCTTATAGGGGTTTGGAATGAAGTCCCGTGAGTCATACTCCACAATGGCACCTATACCCGTTGAGGTGTACTCACGCCTCTGACCATAGATATACTCTATCTGTGTAAAGTCATCGCCTCGTGCACTCTGGAAATTGAGAAGTGCCCCCACATAGAAGCTCTTTTTGACTCCGTAAAGGTATCGGGTCTGAAAATCTATTCGATCCTCATCAAAGGTGCTTTTGGGGTTGTATCTACCTGCATCATAGCCAACGCCCCACAGATCTCGTGGTGTTGCTGATAAGGTGAGCTTATAATCTAACTTATGTTTGCTGTTACGCCATATCGTGTTGCCCTCGAGCCCCACTGCAAATTGTCCAATAATGGATGCCGTACCAAAGAGTGATACGTTGGAGGGTGGGGTTATTGTGTCGCTACGATCTAAACGATACAGACCAGCTGCTACAACACCCAGACTCAGACTCGAATTGTCGGAGTAGCCAACTCCTCCGACAATCGTTAGGTCGAATGCTTTATCGAAGGTGTGATCCTCATTTGAAGTCTCAAAATAGTTGATTATCCGCTTAAAGATGTTATCCTTTTTGACCTCTGTTTGAGCATCTTCACTACCTACGTTGTTACTGTCCGCTTGCTCGCTCTGCACATTACTTGTAGCCTCATTACCAGCATCTTGAGCCATCTCACTCTTCGTTGTTGGAGTTTGTGAAGCGGCACAAATAGATTGCGATATGAGCAAGACAAATAGAGTCGTACGTAGTGCTTTTAACATAATTTAGATGTAGTTTATCTATACTTTGCTAAAACTTTATAGAAATTATCTATATCCTCTTCAGACATCTCTCCCTTATGTAGATAGACCATCTCTCCCTCTTTTGATATAATGATTGTGGTAAAGAGGTTGTTGCAATCTCCCAAACCCCAATTTTTTGCCAAGATACCATCTTGATCTGCCAAGACTGTAGCGCCACTTGTCTCGGTGCGCTTACGAGCCATCGTGCGAGCAAGTGCATTTGGAATCATCGGAGCATCGTCCAGATTCATAATACCAAAGGTGTAGATATTATCACTATTGACACGGTTATTCTTCTCCATATCGACTGTAAAAGCCTCGTTTTGACTATGACGATCTGGATCTACATAGAATATTAATAGTGCCTTCTCACCAAAGTGGGGTAGATTTGTAGGTTTACCCGATAGGTTTAGTACTGCCACGTCCTCTACTTTGCGTGGTAGCTCCTGTGCATTGGCTACTGATAGAGCAAAAGATGCCAACACAAACGATAAGATAACTGCTTTGAATTTCATCATTTTTATATTTAAATGTCATTAAATTATAGGTGCAAATGTATGAAAACTTTTTGATTTTCAACAATTTTATAGACTTTATTTGCGAGTATTAGATTCTGATATGCAAATCTTATTCCAAAAAAGTCTATATTTGCAGCTATGAAAAAGAGGATACTATTTGTATGTCTTGGCAATATATGCCGCTCGCCGGCAGCCGATGGCATAATGAGGGCTTTGGTAGCCCAGCGAGGTGTTGAGCATCAGTTCGAAATCGACTCGGCGGGCACCTATGGGGGCCACGCAGGGGAGCTGCCCGATGCACGTATGCGTGAGGCGGGCGCAAGGCGTGGCTATAGCTTTACGCACCGCTCACGACAGTTTCGTCAGAGTGATTTTTCCGATTTTGATATGATTGTTGTGATGGATGACAACAACTATGTGGCTGTTAATGGTTTGGCGCAGTCACGAGAGGATGTTGAGAAGGTGTATCGTATGAGCGAGTTCTTCTCATCCTTTCCCAACTACACCTATGTTCCCGACCCCTACTATGAGGGGCGTGAGGGGTTTGAGTTGGTGTTGGATATGTTGGAGGAGGGGTGCCGAGCGATACTTGCGGCTGAATTATAAGGCATATTTTGCACATCCCTTGCCTCTTAAATGCTCACATACGCTCGGTATGCTCCGCTTTAAGAGCCTACACGATGTACAAAATCTGCTCTCCTAATTCAACCGCAATAGTGCGCTCAAACTCTTATAATTATGGAATAATTTTGCACATCCCTTGTCTCTTCTGCCATCCTCTCCAAACACAAAAGGTGTGACTGTAATGGTCACACCTTTTTGTTCGTTTATTGCCTTTAAGACTACTTCTTCGACTCGGATACAATCTTTAGCGCCTGCTCTAATGTCATCTCTTCGATTACACACCCTTTGGGGATGCGGTAGTTCTTGCCCTTGTAGGCTATGTAGGCGCCATAGCGACCCTTTTTGACTAATAGATCAGGCTCTGCATCAAATGTGCGTAGTGGGGTGTTGGCCTCTTTCTGTGCACTCTTGTGCGCCTCGACAACCTCTGCAGCACGCTCTAAGGTAACAGTGTATGGGTCATCTGTCTTTGCCAACGAGGCAAACGACTTGCCATATCTAATGTAGGGTCCAAACTTGCCAATCCCGACAAAGAGCTCCTCGCCATTGTGTTCGCCCAAGTTTCGTGGCAGAGCAAAGAGCTCTAAAGCCTCCTCTAAGGTTAGCGATTCGATTAGCTGTCCACGCTTCAGAGATGCAAAACGACTCTTTTCGCCCTCTGCACCCTCAATCTCGACCATCGGACCATAGCGCCCGATACGTGCCTTGACCCTATGTCCCGATTTGGGATCGGTGCCCAATACACGCCCTTCACGTGAGCGTGAAGGCTCTCGCTCGATAGCCTCATCGACCAGTTTGTGGAATGGCGTGTAGAACTCGCCAATCATTCCACCCCACGTAATATCGCCATCGGCAATGCGGTCAAACTCCTTCTCAACGTTTGCCGTGAAGTTGTAGTCAAGAATCGAGGAGAACTGCTCGGATAGGTAGTCATTGACAACCATACCAATATCAGTCGGTACGAGGCGCCCCTTCTCCTTTCCAAAATTCTCACTCAATGTTTTTGAACTTATCTTATCGGCAGTGAGGGTAAGTTGTTGATATTGTCGCTTTTGAGCGTCACGATTCTGCTTCTCGACATAGCCTCGATTGATAATCGTAGTGATTGTCGGAGCGTAAGTTGATGGACGACCGATACCCAGCTCCTCAAGGCGCTTTACCAACGAAGCCTCGTTGTAGCGTGCGGGAGATGATGTAAAACGCTCGGTTGCAGCAACCTCACTTGGGGTTAGCTGCTCGCCCTTAGATAGCTTTGGAAGTAGCGTTTGGCTCGTATCTGTCGCTGTGTCGTCATCTGTCGATTCGGAGTAAAGACGCAAGAAACCATCGAAGAGCAGAACCTCGCCAGTGGCTATAAAGTTATATTTTGAACCCGAAATATCTATTGTTATTGTTGTGCGATTTAGCTTGGCGCTCACCATCTGTGAAGCCACCGTGCGCTTCCAAATCAAGTCGTATAGGCGACGCTCGGCAGGTGTACCCTCGATTGTCTGCTGTTCGATATATGATGGACGTATCGCCTCGTGAGCTTCCTGCGCCCCCTTGCTCTTGGTTTTGAAGTTGTGCGAGTTGGAGTACTCTTCGCCATAGTGCTTTACAATCTGCTCCTTGCACATCGAAATTGCCATCGATGAGAGATTTACCGAGTCGGTACGCATATATGTTATCAAACCTCGCTCGTAGAGCGCCTGAGCCACAGACATAGTCTGCGAAACGGACATCGAGAGTTTGCGACCCGCCTCCTGCTGAAGTGTGGAGGTTGTAAATGGCGGCGCTGGATGGCGCTGTGCTGGTTTCTCTTCGGTTGATGCAACCGTAAATGATGCCCCACGACAGCTATTTAGGAACGCCTCAGCCTCCTCAGCTGTTTTGAAGCGTGTAGATAGTTCGGCCTTGAATGTTGCCTCTTTGTCTGATCCGTTGAAGAACTGAGCCACAACACGCCAGTAGGGTGTCGATTTAAAGGCGATAATCTCACGCTCACGCTCAACAACCAACCTAACGGCAACGCTCTGTACACGACCTGCCGATAGTGATGGCTTCACCTTCTTCCATAAAACGGGAGAGAGCTCAAAACCCACCAACCTATCCAACACACGGCGAGCCTGCTGGGCATTGACCAAGTTCATATTGACCGTGCGAGGATTCTCGACAGCCTCCATAATTGCTCGTTTGGTAATCTCGTGAAAGACAATACGTTTAGTACTCTCGACTGGCAAATTCAACACCTCAGTTAGGTGCCAAGCTATCGCCTCTCCCTCACGGTCCTCATCGGATGCCAACCATACGGTCTTACCTTTTGCAGCCTTTGTGAGCTCGCTAACAACCTTTGTCTTATCCTTCGAGACCTCATATATCGGTGTAAAACCACCCTCTATGTCGATTCCAAGATCCTTCTTTGAGAGATCTCTGATGTGTCCGAAGCTCGACTTGACCATAAACTCCTTACCCAAAAACTTCTCGATGGTCTTTGCTTTGGCAGGTGACTCGACGATAACTAAATTCTCTTGCATTGCATATATCTGCGAGCTTTAAGGTTACCCTTATAGACTCTATTTTACTAAATTATAAACTATATCAAAGCGAATCGAGGCGTTATTCTCGATTGCAGCACCTGCATCGGTAGCCATACCCTGAACAACACTAAATTGTTGTGTGTAGAGCTGTGTTACCTCTGGGGCAATGTAGATGTTGCGCCCCACAACATTATCTAAATCGACAGCTTCGCCTCGTGCTGCAGCATCCTCAACCTCTGTTAAGTAGCTATTCCATAGTTGCTGTACGTGGCCCGTAATATCCATTACATAGCACCCTAAACTACGGTTTAGATACCCATCATAGCTGAGCACAGTTCCGTAATTCTGCTCATAGAAGTACTCGTAATCGACAACTGGCGCAAGGGTCTTATAGTTTGTGTAGAGCCCCAATCTTGCTGGCGATGCGTTCATATCGGCAATTAGACTCGGTGTCGGGTTTAGCGTCTCCCAGCTATAGTCGCTACCATTAAGATAGATCTGCATCTTGACCTGCGTAAAGGCGAGGCTCTTAAAGTCTCTATTTGTGGCGCTATTCTCGCTATCGATGAATGCCTGCATAGCATCGAAGAACTCTTCGGTGAATGTCATCTCACTTACTATACCTCCCATACCTTGAACATATACTCGTGGGTTTAATGGGCGATCGGTATTGGTCTCAACGGCATTGGATAGGTCGATTGTGGCTGAAGTCGCCTTCGAGTAGTCGTGCTCGATTGAGTTAATAGATACATTTCCAGACTCTGGGCCTACGATGTAGAAGTAGTATGGCGATACAATCGTATCGTTGATAATCGAAGGGTCACTCTCCAAGTGGTTACGGGCATAGATTGCCAATCCCGATGCCTCTAAAAGCGTGGAGTATATCGTGCCAGAAGAGCCACTCTCGCCTGTGGAGGTTGGTGTTGTCTTTGAGCGGATATATAGACCCTTAAACTCATCGTGCCAATACTCAAGGCTATCAGCCCCATAGACAGAGTAGTCGCCTTTGTACTTGCCCGATTGGAGCATAAGGCGTGATACGTAATCCTTACCATCATCAGTTAAATCTGCCGTAACTGCTGCAAGTGTAGGTGAGTTGTCGCCCCCCAATTCAAACTCGAAAAGCGGTTTTGTTGCATCGACAATGCCCTCTGCAACGGGGTCGAAGTTTAGATAGAAGATAGAGTCTTCGCTGCTCTCGATATAGTCGTTGCTCAAGACCTCAAAGACTTCGAATATCTGAGTTGAGGTTGTGTCACGACCAAAGCTATTGATTGAGAGGAAGATCTGAACCGAATCCACAAATGGCTTATAGCCAAAATATCCCGAGTCTAACTGATAGTAGCTTGTGATTTGCGAAAGGAACGATGCCGAGCGAAGCCCCAGCGTATCGTTGAGTTCACGCCCCATATATCCATACGAGATGTTTGACGAGATAATCGAGTCGGTCTGATACAGACGTGTCTCGACATATTTGCGAGGCGATGAGCCTAAAGCCTCGAATGTGGCGAAGCCAACCTTCATCTGTTGGTTCTCAGGGATAAGGTTGCCACCCAACGTATCGTCCACTTTGGTGCAACCATTGATTGTCAAGGCACCCGCTATCAACAGTACAGCAGCACGTGCAGCCCTCTTGAAAAATCTATTAGATAGAGTCATAAAATTTGTTGTAATTATCGAAAAACGCCTCATCTTCCATCGACTGCCACTCCAAAAGTGGTTTGCCGCTCTTGCGTGCCGCCTCTAACAGTGTGGCATCAACACTCTCAGATGCCACAATTATGCCATCTGCATACTCCATAACGAATTTGGATAGATTTTGGTATGTTGGCGATGAAATAATTTCAAGTTTTTCATCCTTAGCGCCTTCGCTCTCGATTTTTGTTGCAAATGCTGGATTTAGCTCCCCCTCAAAGCCATCGTCATATAGCGATACGACAATCTTCACATCTTTATAGATTGGGTCATCGGCAAAGACACTCTTCAGATAGGCTGGCACTACGGCCGAGAACCATCCGTGACAGTGGACGATAGTTGGTGTCCAGCGCAACTTCTTCACTGTCTCCAGCACGCCACGAGCAAAGAATATAGCTCGCTCATCGTTGTCCTCGAACTGCTGACCCCCTTCATCGGTTAAGACCGCCTTGCGTGAGAAGTAGTCGTCGTTGTCGATAAAGTATATCTGCACCCTTGCCGAAGGGATAGAGGCAACCTTGATTATGAGTTGATGGTCATTATCATCGATTATAAGGTTCATACCCGACAGACGTATCACTTCGTGTAGTTGGTGTCTGCGCTCGTTGATGCATCCGTATCGAGGCATAAAGGTGCGTATCTCGTTGCCTCGCTCCTGCATCGCCTGCGTCAGGCTGCGAGTAAGCAGTGATGCCTCCGTCTCGGGGAGATAGGGGGTGATCTGCTGACACACGTATAGAATTTTATTTGCCATTATTTATGCTTTATAAAAAGTATAATTGTACAAAGATAGTAAAAATATATTAAAGAATGAGCATCGCATCGCCATAAGTGCCAAATCTATACCCCTCTGCCTTCGCCACTTTGTATGCGTTCATCACTGTTTCATACCCTCCGAATGCCGCAACCATCATAAGCTGAGTGGAGAGCGGTAGGTGGAAGTTGGTTATCATAGCGTCAGCCACTGAGAACTCATAGGGCGAGAAGATAAACTTATTTGTCCACCCTTCGGTTGGCTTTATCATTCCGTTGGTTGAGACCGCTGTCTCGATTGTGCGCATTACGGTTGTGCCCACCGACACAATCTTGCGACCATCCCCCTTAGCGCCATTCACAACTTCGCACACCTCTGGCGTCACCTTTATCTGCTCGGAGTCCATCTTGTGTTTCGATAGATCCTCAACATCGACCGTGCGGAAGTTGCCCAAGCCAACGTGCAGGGTCAAAAATGCACTCTCGATCCCCTTAATTTCCATACGCTTTAGTAGGTGTTTTGAGAAGTGTAGTCCAGCCGTTGGTGCTGCCACAGCCCCCTCATTTGCAGCGTAGATGGTTTGGTAGCGCTCCTCATCTTCGGGTTCGATGGTGTCACGCACCCACTTAGGAAGTGGGGTCTCGCCAAGAGCAAATAGCGCCTCTTTAAACTCTTCATACGAGCCATCAAAGAGAAAACGTAGGGTGCGACCTCGTGATGTTGTGTTGTCGATAACTTCGGCAACCAAGAGATCGTCATCGCCAAAATATAGCTTGTTGCCAATACGGATTTTGCGTGCTGGGTCTACCAACACATCCCATAGCTTTAGCTCCTTGTTTAGCTCTCGCAGAAGGAATATCTCAATATCGGCATCGGTCTTCTCTTTGTTGCCGTGAAGGCGGGCTGGGAAGACCTTTGTGTCGTTGAAAAGGAATAGATCCTTCTCGTCGAAATAGTCCAATACATCCTTGAAAATGCGATGTTCGATTGTGCCTTTGGCACGGTTGATGACCATTAAACGTGACTCGTCACGATTCTGAGCGGGGTGTGATGCCAACATCTCAGGAGAAAAGTCATACTTATACTGCGATAACTTCATAGTTTTTTATGGGGTTTTATATATGTGCAAATACAGGTGCGAAAATGCAAATGTATCTTCACTTATACGCAAAAAAAACTATTTTGTTTCACGCTCTGCTAATTTTTTTAAAAAATCTTCTAAATTGTGCCCATTCTCCACCTTAAAGCCTCCGCTACGTGTTCTACGCAGTGCCGTGAGGTGGCCGCCACTGTTTAGTGCCTCGCCAATCTCGAAGGCTAACGAGCGGATATATGTACCCTTGCTACACCTAACACGCACAACGATTTTAGGCAGAGAAAACTCTTGCAGCTCCATCTCATAGATGGTGATACGTGCAGGCTGCACCTCAACCGCCTCGCCAGCCCTCGCCAAGTCGTATGCACGTGAGCCATCGACACGCTTTGCCGAGTAGATGGGGGGTAGTTGGTCACGCTCGCCCGTGAGTTTGACCAGAACCTCATCGACAGCTTCACGTGTGATGTGCTCGAAGGGGTAGCGACAATCTATCTCGTGCTCAAGGTCGTAGCTTGGGGTTGTGGCGCCCAACTCGATATGGGCAATATACTCCTTCTCTTGGGCTTGTAGCTCCTGCACTCGCTTTGTGGCACGCCCAACGCATACCAATAGAACACCAGTGGCTAAGGGGTCTAACGTGCCGGCGTGGCCAACCTTTATCTTTCGAAAACCGATGCGTGAGAGGGCAAACTTGATTTTGCGAACAACATCTGTCGATGTCCACTTCAGGGGTTTATCTATTAGGGCAACATACCCCTCAGCGAAGTCGATGTCGTGGATTGGATTATCTTGATTTTGTGTCATAAATCTTTAAATGAAGTAGCTTATAATCGATATTGAGCCTGCTACAAGGCAGTATATGGCAAACCAAATTAACTTGCCTCGCTTAACCATTGCAAGCATAAATTTGCAGGCTATTATGCCCGTTATGAGTGACGAAAGAAAGCCCGCTATTATCGCTACACCATCCACTGAGGCGGTGATCTCGCCCGAGAGAATTTCCAATAAAGTCTGCCCCATAATTGGAGCTAAGACCATCAAAAACGAGAACTGTGCAACGGCGCTCCTCTCACTGCCCAGCAGTAGGCCCGTAGCGATGGTCGAGCCCGAACGTGACAGACCCGGCATTGCGGCGGCGGCTTGCGATAGACCGATAATAAATGAGTCACGGTAGGAGATTTCGCCCTTTGCTCGGGGGCGGGCGTAGTAGGCGAAGGCGAGTAAGGTAGCCGTTAAGAGCAGCATCGCACCCACCACAATCAATATATATGGAGAGGCGAGCATATCGTTGATATTATCCTTGAACAGAAGCCCCACGATGCCGATGGGTATCATCGATATGATAAGTTTTATGGCGTATTGTTGCTGTGGGGTGGTTGGACGCCTGAAGATGCCACTAATCAGTGCGACAATCTCCGAGCGTAGGACAACGAGGGTGCTCACAACCGTGCCAGCGTGCAGTGCCACGTCGAAGGTTAGATTATCCTCGATATGCACCCCCAATAGCGCTTTTGCAATTTGAAGGTGTCCGCTACTTGATACGGGCAGAAACTCCGATATGCCCTGCACGATACCTAAAATAATAGCCTCTAAGATGCTCATTTATGGCTACTTGAAGCGTTTAAGGATGGCAAATACCTCGACAGCAAAACCCGCTACAACAAGAATTGGGGCGAGCGTTATACGTCTAAACGAGAACATCTCATAGTTAAACTCTTCTAGCGAGGGGCTTGCGCCACCTGCCATCAATATAAAGCCCAAAACTATCATCACAAAGCCTATGGCTAACCATACATAGTTGCGATTTGAGAGAGGTAAGCTATCGCTACTGTTTGGGGCGTTACTATCTGTTCTTTGAGTTGTTGTCTGCTTTTTCATATTAATATAGGTGTATCTTGTTAGACTTCATATTGACAAATTTATTGACAGCTACATAGGTGAACGTAACAGATATGACGACACCACCTACAACCATCCATGCAAGAATCATCCCCATTTCACGCATTTGTGCCAAATCGGTCAGCTCGGGGATGGTGTGCGACACTCCATAGAGTGTTGCGGAGAAGAGCGCTGAGGCAAACACCCCTGCCCAGAGCCCCTGCGTGAGGCTACTGCTTAAAAATGGCTTTATGATGAACCATTTTGTCGCTCCGACCATCTTCATTGTGTTGATAATGTAGCGCTTAGAGAATATAGCCAAGCGCAGTGTATTGTTGAGTAGTATGAGCGAAATGGTGAGCAGCACCGCCCCAAAGACCGAAAGTATTAGGCGTATTCTGTTCACTGTCGAGTGCACTCGCTGTGCAATGGCTGTGGGGAACGATACACGCTCGACACCCTCCATAGACTCAATGGCTGTGATAAGGCTATTGAGTAGAGCTTGGTCTGAAGATGCTGAACTTAGTCGCAGCTCGAAGGAGTCCAATAGGGGGTTGAACTCCAAAATCTCCTCGAATTGGCTCTCAAACATACGACGAAACTCCTCATCGGCAATCTTTGCATCTTTACCAACAAAGTCGATTTGGGTTATCATCACCTCCTCGTCCAACTCCGCCTTTATCTTGGCTCGTTGCGCCTCGTTGCCCTCATTTGTCAGCTCAACGCTCATTGTAATCCCCTCTTGTAGGGTGTCGGCAACGCTCATTGCTGCCATCATAAGGTAACCTACCGTACCCAACAGAAAGAGCACCAACGTAAGGCTTATTGTTGATACTATGTAGGAGTTGCGAACTCTGCGCTTTAGTTGTCTATTCTCTTTCATCTTCTCTCTTTAGTTTTTTTATGCTAAATATAATAACCGCTATCAACGAGAGCACAATTACTATCCCAGCCGTAAGTGAAATAGCCTCAATTAGTGCCCAACGTGGGGCACGAAAACGCCACTCTACTATGTGTTCACCTGCCGGAAGTGACATCGCTCGCAGAATATAGTCAGCCCTAAAGTATGGCGCCTCTTCGCCATCGATGTATGCACTCCACCCCTTATCATAAAATATCTCGGAGAAGACAGCAACGCCACCCGTAGGCGATGAGTAGTCATACCTAAGGTAGTTGGGGCGATACTCCGTAAGGGCGATTTCACCCTCGCCTATCTGCTCGATGCTCTCATTGGCCGAAACCACCGCCACACGCTTAGTGTCAAGGCCATCTAACGCCTCAATCTCGTCACGAGGTGATGCGGCGTAGATGATGCTATCCACAAACCACGCAGCGCCATTTGCCGTCGTGCGCATAATTGACTCGACAGTGCCTGAACTTGTAGGGACAATCAGATATTTGGTGTTGAGCATATCCAGCACCCCCTCATCTTGGCGGTTGAGGTATCTATCAATTATATCTTGGTAGCGAGCGAGTTTTGCGCCGTGATACCCCCCAATAGAGCGGTGAAAATAGGATGTTGAAGAGTCGTTGAATGGGCTAACTGATAGATTGAAGACCCTATAACCTAACTCTTTATCGGCCATAATTTGTCGGTCGGCATCGGTTGCTCTTATGCGCTGTGTAAGCCCCGATTCAAAACTGTCGTGCGATAAAAAGCGCATATCAACAGGTACAAGGTCGATTAAAATAACCGCACCGAGCAACCCAACCAACGCCAAGCGTCCAATACGTTTTATGGCAAAGAGGGCAATGCACCCTGCCGCCAGAGCAATCATTAAAATCGAGCGCCAAGCGTCAGATGTCATCATATCGTATCTATCGTTAGCCATAGCTGTAGCCACGCTCTCGCCCATCTCAAAATGTAGACCTCGCTCCGTAAGCTCCTGCATATTGTTCATACGTAGTAGCTCGCCAAACTGCTCTGTCATCATATCTGCCGAAGCCGCCTCGCCAAAGCCAAATAGCGCCTTGCCACCAACGATGCAGGTAAGGCATACACCTGCCGTGATAGCTGCAGCCCAAGCCGTAGCACGCAAAATTTGAGCCTTCGTGCGCTGAGATTGCCACAGCTTCATCACACCCAGCGCCCCCAATAGCGGTACCGCCCACTGCACAACAACCATACTCATCGAGACAGTTCTAAACTTATTGTAGCCGGGCAGGAGCTCAAATGCTAACTCGGTAAACCACATCAGGTGTCGTCCCCACGCCAAGAGTATCATCAAGGTACAAATCGCTATCACCCACCACTTGTTACGCCCATCTAAGAGTAGCAGTGCCAAAACGGCAAGAAATATCGCTGCTGCCCCCAAATATGTCGGGCCACCCGTGTAGGGTTGGTCGCCCCAGTAGGTTGGGATTTGACGCTCAAACCCTTGCAGACCATACTCCGAGAGTGTAGCCGCAACTTGGGAATCACTTGTAAAGCTATGCCCCGATTCACGCCCCGCAAAGTCGGGAATTAGCATATTTAGGCTCTCCGCCTTGCCATAACTCCACGCTGTGGCGTAATCTAAATCTAAACCTGAGCTTTCGTCCGCTATCTCTTCAACTATCTCAGAGCCGCCACGTGTGGTATCTTCCGTGTGCTCGTATGTGTACCAAAGTGGCGAGAGGTTGGATACAACACCCACAACACCAGCTAAGGCGAGCACTGCAACACGGCGTGAGAAGGCTGCAAAGTGCCTTGAGCGCAAGGCGATGATGCCTTCGCTGATGGTTGCTGCCCCCAGCGCCATTAAGAAGTAGTAGGTGATTTGGGGGTGGTTAGCCCCAATTTGCAGAGATGTGAATAGTGCCGTGAGCGACGCACCAATCCACATATTGCCTCGCAGGGTCATCCACGCACCACCCATCATCATCGGAGCGTAGACCAAAGCCCACATCTTGGTGGTGTGACCCGCCCCAATAATTAGGATAAAATAGGTCGAGAGTCCATACGAAAGGGCGCTTATGATACCCACCCAAGGATTTACTCCAATAATTAAGAGCATAACCCACATCGATACCATTGAGAAGAAGATAAAACTTGTTGGGGTATCGATGCTCTTGATGATATGTGAAAAGCTATTTTTGATAATCTGTGAGGTGTACTCGACATTTATAAGATATGCAGGCATCCCTCCAAACATAGAGCCTGTCCATTGTGGATCCTCATCATAGCTTTGACGTGCATCCAAGATCTCTTTGGTCATACCGTCATACTGAGCCATATCGTATTGGTAGAGCCTATCGCCACTAAATTGGGGGGCAAAATATATGGCACTAACAACAAAAAATATCGCAATAGCTACCAGCGCAGGGATAACTCTCTCTCTATAAGGTTTTGTCGAAATCATATACTCGTTTTATTTATGCAGCCAAAGGTACGAAAAAACATCGGTTTTGCTATCGAAAATTGCGAAAAATCACTATCTTTGCGATATGGTAGCGTTAGATTCAATCCGCTCCTTAGTCAAAGAGGAGCTTCAAGCATACGAGTTATTTATTCAAAATCACCTCTCGGCCGAAGGTGAATTGCTCTCCGAGATGCTCCAATATGCCCTCACAACAAGGGGCAAAGGGGTTCGTCCTATGATAGTTATGCTCTCGGCAGGGCTCAACGCCCAACGTAAGGGTGCTGGGCTATCTGTAAGAAGCTCGTTGGCGGCGATGTTGGTTGAGATGATACACGTGGCGTCGCTTGTGCACGATGATGTGATTGATGAGTCGGATACTCGGCGTGGTAAGCCATCGGTAAATGCTGTGTGGCAATCAAAAAAGTCGGTCTTGCTGGGTGATTTTATCTTGGCAAAGAGCACCGTATTAGGGCTTCAAAGCTGTCAATACGACCTTGTGAGTATGGTTTGTGGCGGGATGGCATCGTTATGCGAAGGGGAGATTTTGCAGGCCGAAGCTGCATCTAAGCGGGATATGACTCGTGATACATACCTAAACATTATTTTTAAAAAGACTGCAACACTGCTGGGAATAAGCGCAGCGGCTGGAGCTCTGTCGGTGGGTGCTGAACGTGAAACGGTGTCGCAGATGCGCCGCTTTGGCGAGGCTTTGGGTATGGCTTTTCAGATTCAAGATGATATTTTGGACTATACCTTAGATGCCAAGACGGGAAAACCGACAAACAACGATCTGCGTGAGGGTAAGATAACTCTACCTCTGTTGGCAGTTTTGGATAGAGCGAAGAGCGAAGAGCGAGAGGAGCTTTTAGAGCGTTTAGGGCAGTGCCATACAGATGAAGCGTCGGTGGAGTGGATGCAGACAAAAGTGACAGATGCGGGTGGCGTAGAGTTTGCAGAGAGTGTTATGCAGAGCTACATAAACAAGGCAGTAGCTATGCTGAATGACTACCCCCAATCGGAGTATCGTTCGGCATTGATAAATTTGTGTATGTATGTTGCCGAGCGTGACCGTTAAGATTTGATTAATAAACGTAAGTTTTCGTCATTGCGGGCTTGATCCGCAATCTCTTGAGGTTAAAAAAGAGATTCTGAATCAAGTTCAGAATGACGAAAAGGGCAAGAGGGTAGGTCGAGCCCGCAATGACGAT
>CAYJJV010000010.1:36351-46677 GCA_964370585.1 uncultured Alistipes sp.
CGCAATGACGATGAGCGATTTTATAGCAAAAGTAGAAAAATTTAGAGATATTGTAAAACATAATTAAATTAACCTTTAACCCGAATTTTGAGTGCAGAAAGACTTAAGAATTCACATTATTTAAGAGAAAATGAGACAAAAACAGAACCACACACTCCCCATCATTATGATGTTCGCACTCTTTGCGATGATTTCGTTCGTAACGGGACTTGCAAGTCCTATGGCGGTTATCGTAAAGAATCAGTTTGAGACAGCCAACTGGATGTCGCAACTTGGCAACGCTGCCAACTTTATCGCCTACGCCTTTATGGGTATTCCTGCAGGTCTGATGCTAAAGCGCATTGGCTACAAAAAGACAGCATTAGCTGCCGTTGCAGTTGGTTTTGCAGGTGTTGGTATTCAATATCTTTCAGGAATGGCTGAGAGCTTTACAGTCTATTTGGCAGGTGCCTTTATTGCAGGTTTCTCGATGTGTATGCTCAATACCGTTGTAAACCCTATGCTCAACACGTTAGGTGGTGGCGGTAAGACGGGTAACCAACTTATACAATTTGGTGGTTCGCTAAACTCAATCTCGGCAACTATCGTCCCCGTATTGGTGGGTTACTTGATGGGTGATGCTGCACGAGCGACAATCGACGATGCCTCGATTGCGATGTGGATTGCGATGGGTATCTTCGCTGTGGTATTCATTGTGCTCTACACAATGAATATCCCTGAACCATTTGTAGTTCAAGATGCAAAGTCAGAGAAGAAGGATAAATATAGCCCCCTATCGTTCCGCCACTTTATTTTGGGTGCGGCAGCAATCTTTGTATATGTAGGTGTTGAGGTGGGTATCCCAAGTACACTTTACGTATTCCTAACAACAGCTACGGATGCTAAAATTGGTGGTCTTGGAATGGCTGCAGCATCGGCAGGCTCTATCGTTGGAACATATTGGTTTTTGATGATGGTGGGTCGTCTATTAGGTGGTTTAGTAGGTGGTGTTGTGTCGAGTAAGGTGCAGCTAACATTTGTATCGCTGTTGGCAATCGTATTTGTTATTATTGGTATCTACGCTCCAGAGGGTAGCTCAATTTCGATGCCCGTATTTACAGGTACCGGGTTTGGAATGGTTGAGGTGCCATTGGGCGTGATGCTATTTGCTATTTGTGGTCTATGCACCTCGATTATGTGGGGTGGTATCTTCAACTTGGCAGTTGAGGGTCTTGGAAAGTACACCTCTATGGGCTCGGGTATCTTTATGGTGATGGTCTGCGGTGGTGGTATCATTCCGTTGATTCAGAATGGTGTAGCTGACGTATCGTCATACCTAACGAGCTACTGGGTTGTAGTTGCAGGTCTATTGTACTTGCTATTCTACGCTTTGGTTGGCTCGAAGAATGTAAACAAAGATATTCCAGTAGAGTAACTATCCTAAAACGTAGGTCGATATGGATATTGCGCAGAGCAAACGCCGTGAAAATATTGCAGAGTACATCCTCTACCTATGGCAGGTAGAGGATCTGCTCCGTGCACTCCAATTCAGCCCTGAGGCTATCTATTCGCAATTAATTGCTCCACGCACGGATTTAGATAATGAGCAGCGCCAGACCTTCTTAATGTGGTATATGGATATTGCTAACCTTCTGCGTGAGGAGTCTAAAGAGGAGCGTGGTCACTTGGAGCACACACTGCACCTTGTGGCTGACCTACATAATCTACATCTACAACTTATGAAGTTGCCCGTTGGGGCGCAATATCGCAAATACTATACGGCGTTGCAACCCTCTCTACCACAGCTTCGTGAGGCGATGGGCAATCCATCCATATCCGATACTGAACTCTCGTTTCGTGCACTCTATGCCACGATGCTGTATCGCATAAAGGGCGACACAGATCGCTCGGCAGTGGGGGATACCATTGAGTTTATCTCACCCGTTATCGCCTGTTTGGCGCAAATGTTTGGGCGAGTTGAGCGTGGCGAGGTAGACCTATTTAAGAACGAATAGTGCAGATTGGGCAGATAAAAAAAGAGCAACCTTAAAGCAAGGTTGCTCTTTTTTTATCTCATCAATATTGATTACCACTCATAGCCATTGTATCGTATTATGTTGCTCAGAGACGATGAGCCTGCATCGTATATCCAATCAACCTCAACATTTGGAGATGGATACGCCTCAACGGAGTAGTTGTTATCCAAGATTTCGCATCGCTCGAGGCCATCTATCAATACCCCATAAAGGTAGCGACCCGATGATAATCGGTACGAAAAAGTTGTTGATTGCACCATATTTAGCGTGGTCATCGATGGGCCTGAGGCGAAGCAAGTGACCTGATATATCTTACCAGTGCAATCTGAGTATGCCAAACTAACATCGGGTGCCGATAGTTGGTAACTACCACTCCAGTCTGACACAAAACCACTGTCGCTTGACTCAATAGCTACATTATTGTACTCTATTTGATAGCGGTCGCTATAGTCACGATATATTGTTGCAATCTCGCCATTTGTGATCTCAATTACCTCTGATATGCCTTGATTTACGATGGTTACGTTAAAGTTGGACGCAGATACACTCCATACATTCGTTGAAGATGTCTCGGATAGTAGCGAGGCGCCATTGCTAACTATATTAATCACACCATTTAGATAGGTGCCGTTGGCGTAGCTTGCAATTTGATTGTATGTAACGGAGTACCCCTCAGGTGTAGCCGAGATTGTGACATCCTCGCCAAATAGCTCCTCTTGAACACTGTTGCCGTTAAAAAAGATAGTTGCAGCATCAAGGGTTGATAGATCTACGGTGGCATCCTGCTTCTGCGCCTCAGCGTAGAGCATCGCCATTCGCACAGCCGTGCTAATAGGTAGCGTTGAGATGTTGTTTTGAGATGTTGTGAAGTTGTATATCTCTATTCCGGGATATATCTTCTCGATGGTGCTATTGCCATTGTTGCCGTTATCAACACAACCAACAAGTAGTGTTGTGAGTGCAATCACTGTTGTAATAATCCTCTTCATACTCTTATGTGGGGTGTGCAGGTTATTCCAACCCATATTTTAACTTTTTTTCCCATTCAATCCTGCCCCTTGAATAGATTTTGTTTTAGCGTACACTCAAAAAGTGTGCAAATTTATGATAAAAAATAGGGGTAATTTTAAAAAATATAAATCACCCCTATTCCTTGACGAAGCTTATGCGGTATGCTACCTTCGCTTATCTTTTTATTGTGGAATTACTGCTTTTTAAGCTCGTCCAATGCAGTTTTTGCATTCGCCACAGCTACACCAGCCGTAACCTTGCTAAATGCGGCGATAGCTTGTGGTTTCATCTCCTTAGCGTTGTATGCCGCACCCAATAGGTAGTACATCAAGCTCTTATCCTCATCTGTAGTTTGTGCTGCGGCAGCTGCCTCGCCAAACTCGATAACCTTGTTGTTGTCCTTCTTGTTAGCGTAGGCCTGAAGGCGTACATTTTGGAATAGTGGGCTTTCGGGGTTCTTCACCAACTGTGGCGTTGCAAGTGCAAGAATGGCGTCATAGTTGCCCTCTTTTTGTAGCTTAGCCACCTCATTTTTGGTGTAGAATATCATCTGCTCCTGAGCCTTAGCAACATCTTCAGCGTACTTAGGGTGTGTTTTAGCCGCTACAGCCTCGTAGATCTCCATACCCTTAGCATACTCGCCCAACTCGCAGTAGCTCATCGCCAAGTTTAGCGCCATAGCTGTGTTGTCGGGGTCGGCAGCGTAGCCATTCTCAAATACTGATGCCGCTGTCGCATAATCTTTATTGTTAAAGGCGTCACCACCCTTCATACTGTAGATTTTACCTACCCACTGCTTAGCCTTAGCCATCTGAGTCATATCGCCATAAAGCTCAGATAATTCGGCCGACTTTGTGAAGTTCTCCAACGCCTTGTCGTAATCCTTCGTGCGAAGAGCGCCACCACCAATCATATAGTAGCATTTAGGGATGATTGATTTGGCTGTTGCAACCAAGCTCGCTGCCCCCTCATCGTCGATACCAAGATCGATTACTTCGTTAAATTTTGCTGCAGCAGTTGTGAAGTCCTTAGCTTGATAGGCTGCTGCTCCCTCGTTGTAGATAGCTGTTACGTCTTGTGCATAGAGCGCCACAGATGCAAGTAGCGCAAAGATTGATAGAATTAATTTTTTCATCTCGATTTGTTATTTTGTAAGTTATAATTCAATTTTGAGAGTTATCCACCTCTCTCTGAGAGCTGCCTTCCTCCCTAAGAGTTGTCCACCCCTCCGAGAGTTACCCATCCCCCTTTTAGAGTTGTCCACCCCTTTATCAAAATCAATGGGGAGTAACCCCCACTAAAATGCAAAATTATAAAAAAAATAGTTTTTAACAAAATTTAACCACGTAAATGGGCGAAAAATGAGGTTAAAATCGCTTCACACTCACTCTTTAAGACCCCACGTGTGGTGGTTGTCTTTGGGTGTAGAGCATCTTGGCAGTATGCCGTGTGGCCTCGTTTAGGGTCATCCACACCCCACACTATGCGTCCGATTTGACTCCAAGCCAATGCTCCAGCGCACATCAGGCAGGGCTCTACGGTGACATATAGCGTGCACTGCTGCAGATACTTCCCACCTAAGGTTGTCGTGGCGGCAGTAATTGCCTGCATCTCGGCGTGGGCAGTTGCATCCGAAAGCGTCTCGACTAAGTTGTGCCCTCGCCCTACGATGGCATCATCAGCAACTATGAGAGCGCCAATGGGGACCTCGCCTGCAGCATTAGCCTTCTCAGCCTCAGCAAGAGCAAGGCGCATAAATTTTTCGTCTTTTTCAGCTTGGTTCATCATAGAGGCACAATTACAAATTTCGCTCCATCTCATTATCTTTCTCTAAAGCCTCGTCGCCCTCCCACTCAAAAAAGTCAAAGCGCTTGCTCGTGCCCAACGAGAAGCGAGTGTATGTTATTGGCAATCCACGACTGAGAAACATCTGCTCATAGGCGGTCTTGACCGACAGAGTATCATCGGCATAGCCCGTGCCATATATATCGCTATTTTTAACCTCGCACTCCAAACCAAAGTGGTCGATGACAGCTTCGGTATATTTATATAGGTGCTTGGAGTCGGTTTTGAGGTTTATCCACCCATCTTGCGCCAACATCTTGGCATATGCCTCCAAGAACATTGGTGATGTTAGGCGCTTTTTTGCTCGGCGTGTCTTGAGCTGTGGGTCGGGGAATGTAATCCATATCTCCGAAACTTCGCCCTCGCCAAAGAAGGATGAGATGAACTCGATGCGTGTGCGCAGAAAGCCGACGTTTGCCATCTCCCGTTCGGTCGCACTCTTGGCACCTCGCCACATACGTGCACCTTTAATATCGATGCCGATGTAGTTGCGTGACGCATCACGCTCGGCCAGTGCAACGGTATACTCGCCCTTGCCGCAACCCAGTTCTAAGACAATGGGGTTGTCGTTGCAGAAAAAATCCTCTCTCCAGCGCCCCTTTAGCGGGTGGTCACGGTTGAAGATATCTTCAAATTCGGGTTGTATGAAGTTCTTGAATGTTAGATTTTCACGAAATTTACGCAGTTTATCTTTGCCCATATATCCTCTATTACTCTTTTGTGTGTGAGGGGTCTGCCCCTCCCGTTATAACTATGCCTACGGCCTCAATACCATCAATATTGTTTGTTGTTGTGAGTCGTAATTTGTACTCTCCTTTGTGCGATAAAACCACCCCAGAGCGATATGTTGCTATCTGCTCATTGGCTATCGCTGCCACCTTGCTACCCCTTTTGATGTTGAGATATATCTGCTCTTTTGTTGTTGTCGAGTCGGGCGTAAGGGTCGAGATGTCGATAGCGTATGAGCCCTGCTGGGCATTGGTGTTGGTGCGCACAAATAGCTCGATTTTACGCTGCGAGGTTGTGTCGGTGTTTGGTATCGTAAACTCCACCTCATCGCTCCACACCCCGTTGGCAGTCTGTTCGATATAGAGCTCAGATGGTTCAGCACAAGCCGTTAGGAGTGCCATAGAGCCTAAAATGAGGTGTATGAGAACTCTACTCGCCACCCTCAACTTTGCCCTTATTGTTGTTAAATCGGCGGTTGTTGTTGTGTCGTCTTGGGCGGCTGTTATTTTGGTTCGTTGAGTTGCCTCTATCGCCCTTATACTCCCCCCTCTGCTCTCTTTGTCCGCCTCTATCGGCTCTTGCTTCGCCCCTCTGTTCGCCTCTCTCGGCTCTGGGAAGTCGATTATTAACCTCGCCACGATGTTCGCCTCTCTCGCCCCTTGGTCGTCGGTGCTCTCGGTGGACTCGTTCACTCTTGGTGCTGTTTTCGCCACCTTCAGCCCTTTGCTCTGCTCTTGGCTCTCTTTGTTCGCCCCTCTCGCCCCTCTCGCCACGTGGTCGTCTGTCGTTACTACGTTTGTTGCGATTATTGCGCTTGGCTTGGTCGAAACGTGTGATGCTATCCTCTTCAGAGCGGAATGTTGGCTCCTCACTTCTTGGTGCACTATCATCGCTATCTTGCAGTCTATCAACCCTCTTGCCAGCACGGTTTAGGTGTATAATCTCTCTAACACGCTTCGCTGAGAGTGTCACGAGGTTTGCCATCGTGTCACGGCTCGAAGAGAAGGTCATCGTGTGTGCCAAAATATCGCTTTTCACAAGGTAGAACTCCCCATCTATTGTCTGAAGCGGCTCACGCACGAATGGCATCTGCTTGCGAGCATCGACATACGTGTCGTACTCATATATCATACAGCACTTCAGCTTTGAGCACTGCCCCGCCAACTTTTGTGGGTTCAAAGATATCTCCTGAGCACGTGCCGCACCCGTCGTTACGGATGTAAAGCTCGAAATCCACGAGGCGCAACATAGCTCACGACCACAAGCGCCCAGACCTCCGATGCGCCCTGCCTCTTGACGAGCGCCAATCTGCTTCATCTCGATGCGGATATGGAATCTCTCGGCAAAGACCTTGATAAGCTCACGGAAATCGACCCTCTCGTCGGCTATGTAGTAGAATATCGCCTTGATCTTATCGCCCTGATACTCCACATCGCCAATCTTCATATTGAGCCCCATATCGGCAGCAATCTGTCGTGCAGCAATCATCGTCTCGTGCTCCATTGCGATAGCCTCTTGCCAGCGCTCTATATCGTAGGGTTTTGCCTTGCGGTATATCTTCTTATACTCGCCATTGTAGGGGTTGAAACCCACACGGCGCATCTGTTTTGCCACCATATCGCCCGTTAGCGACACAATGCCAATATCGTGACCGGGTGATGACTCAACGGCAACAATGTCGCCACGCTTAAGCTCTAAATCATTGACATTCTGGTAGTACGAACGGCGTGTATTCTTAAAACGTATCTCAAATATATCTGTTGGTACGTTGTCGGGATACTCCTCTAGCCAAGCTGTTTCGTGTAGCTTGAAGCAGCCATCGACCGCCTGTGCCTCACATCCGCCACCGCAGTTGCAGAAGGCGCAGCCACGCCCAATATCTGGTTTGGTAATATCTATTTTATGCTCTTTTGTATCCATTTGTGTATAATTTTGGGTAAAGATAGGAAAAAAATTTATCTTTTATGGTGGAGTGCGAGAGAATTATCTCTTTCTAAGCGTCGTAAGGTCTGTCGAATACGCCAAATGAGGAGCACAGCAGCAATCGAAATACCAAAAATATAGCCAAAGAATAGCCCCTGCGGACCTAACTCAAATACAAAACCAAACAGATAGCCAATAGGAAGATTCAACGCCCAATAGGATATTATGGCTATTGGAATGATTATCTTGACATCTTGCAAACCTCGAAGAATTCCCACCGAGATGTGCTGTACGCCATCCGAGATTTGAAAGAGAATAACGAGCAGAAGCAGTTGTGAGGCGATTTGAATAACCTCAGCGTTGGTGGTAAATAGCATCGGTATGTAGTTGTGGAGCGCTATAAAGACCACCGCCATAAATGCGCAGTAGGTCAAGACCAAGTGGTAGGATGCGTAGGCTGCTGCACGTAGACTCTTAAAGCTTTGCGAACCAAAGTTGTGCGATATGATAATGGTTGTCGATGAACCAATCGATACGATGACCATCCATATAGCGTTGAATACCGTGTGTGATATCTGGTTGGCGCTAATGGCGTGTGTGCCTAACCACCCCATCATAAAGCCCGTAGCGATAAATGCCGATGACTCGACAAATATCTGAGTGCCAATCGGAAAGCCCATTCGCACCAACTTCGTAACAGATGACCACTTAAGAGCCTCAAACCACGACCCCCGCAGGTAGAAGTTGTAACGGCGTTTGGATACGAAGTAGGCGATTAGCATTATGGGGGTGATGGCTCTCGATATGAGTGTTGAAAGGCCTGCCCCTTCGGCACCCATCGCCTCGATGCCGAAGCGACCGCTGATAAAAATCGAGTTGAGAATGACATTTAGAACGTTGCTAACGATTGTGATATACATCACCGTTTTGGTGTTGCCCACACCCTCCAAGAACTGCTTGAAGGCGAAGAATATGGTCACAAAGGGTAGGCTATATATCAACATTTTGTAGTATGGAATCGCCATATCGACCACCTCAATGGGTTGCCCCAATTTATAAAGAAGTGGTATTGTAAAATATTGAATTGCAGCGACTAACAAACCAAAAATAGAGTAGAAGATGATGCCATTTTTGAGCAAGCCACCCGCCTTGCGTCTCTCGCCCTGCGCAAATAGTTCGCCCACCAATGGGGTTAGCCCCATCGCCACGCCAATCACAAAGCCAAAGAGGATAAAGAATACAGCACCACCCAATGATGTGGCGGCCAAAGGCACTGGGTCATCGCCCCCATAGCGCCCAACCATCAGGTTGTCGGCAAATTGGGTGAGCATCTGCCCCAACTGTGTCAAGATTATCGGTAGAGCCAATTTAAGGTTCTCCCTATACTGTGCTTTATACTTTGCGAAACTATACATTTAAATTTTTTATCTATACAAAAATATTAAGTTTAAAGTGTTGTCATTCTGAACTTGATTCAGAATCTCATTGATAATTAATAGATTGCGGGTCAAGCCCGCAATGACGAAGGGTGGGTTTAACACAATGACGTGGAGCTTAATGCATTGCCATTAGCGTCAAAAATATAGCGTTTAAATCTCATCACTATATACAGCCGAAGGCAGATCGTGCAGGTTATAGCGTGATGCCATCGACATACCATAGGCTCCCGCCGACTTTAGAGTCAATAGATCGCCACGCTTTGTTGTGCGCATCGAGGCGTTCTCGACAAATAAGTCGGTCGATTCGCAGGCTGTGCCCACGACCGTATATTTTTTTGTTGCCATCGTCTCTTGCGATGTTATATTCTCGATGTTGTGGTATGCGCCATACATCGCTGGGCGCACCAACTCGGTCATCGAGGCATCGACAATGACAAGCCTACGCCCCGTTGCGGTGGTCTTGTTGAATAGCACCTTTGTGATTAGCTCGCCACATTGGGCAACAATCGAGCGACCAAACTCGAAGTGCACAGGCTTATCGCCAACTGCCAAGTGTGTCTTGACGATGGCAAATAGCGACGCAAAGTTTGGAATTGGCTCATTTTCAGGCACATCGTAATTCACACCCAAGCCACCACCGACATCGATAAAGTCGAACGAAAAGCCCAAACGGGTCAAGTTCTCGACTATCGAATTTACTTTGTGGCACATATTCTCGAAGACGTGCAGCTCACGAATTTGCGAGCCGATATGCAGGTGTACTCCCATAATATTTAACCCCTTTAGGCTCTGCAGACGCTCGGCATTCTCCATAACCTCCTCATAGGAGATGCCAAATTTACTATCCGCCTGACCCGTATCGATGCAGGCGTTGGTCTTGGGGTCAATATCGGGGTTTATGCGGATGGCGATGTCGGTCACAACGCCCTTTTGTTGCGAGAGGTCATTGATGAGCTCAATCTCCTCGATTGACTCACAGTTGATAGCCAAGATGCCCTGCTCGATGGCGTATTGTAGCTCCTTGTCACGCTTGCCAACACCTGCATAGACTATGGTTTTGGGGTCAAAGCCCATCTCGATAGCTTTGCGTAGCTCGTTGCCGCTGGCGCAATCTATACCCAGACCATACTCCTTGATAATTGAGAGTATTTTATCGTCATAGTTTGCCTTGATGGCGTAGTGAATCCTGTAGCCATATCTGTCGGCAGCGGATGTTAGACCCTCTAAGGTTTGGCGCAGAAGGTTGATGTCATAGAGGTAGAATGGTGTTTCGTGCTGTTGTAATTTGTCGGCAATTAGACGGCTAAGCATAGTGTTTATGTTTTTTTAGGAGATGCAAAGCTCCTTAGATGTTAATAGGCGAA
>CAYJJV010000010.1:46777-61284 GCA_964370585.1 uncultured Alistipes sp.
GACCAACTTATCAATTTGTTAGCCACCCCATAGTTGTATCTATCCTTTGGATACCTTACTCAACGTTACGGTATGTGTGCTCAACGTAGATAGCGTGGTTTTTAGCTATACGTTTAGTGATAGATGGTTTAGTAAAGTATTGACGACGACGCAACTCCTTTAGTACGCCAGTACGCTCATATTTACGCTTAAACTTCTTGAGGGCACGCTCGATGTTCTCTCCCTCCTTAACTTGCATAATAATCATAATATTCTCTTTTTTTAGTTTTTTACATTTAAATCTATTTGGCTACCCCTTCATAGCCCGCTTTTCTGGCGCTGTTATGCGCATTATTCATATTTTACCTACTTCGTATGTTGGTCACTGATGTTGCCAAACACAATATATGGAGCAAGTCTTTCAACCTCCTCTTTTGTCATAATATGTTCCTCTACTAACTCTTCAGTGCTACTCCAACCTCCTTTCAGTTGCCTATGTTTTAATAATTTCCTCAGCATCGACGGCGTAATATATGGGTGCCGACTAAGCCTCTTTGGGGTTGCAAAGTTAATATCTATTTTTGAAATATTGCAACTTTCGCAATAAATTTGTTTAAAAATCATCTCAGCATTGCGTTCGTTGATGCCAAAAACCTCTGAAAGTTGCTCTATTCGGTGAAATCCACCCAATCGTGTGCGGTACTCGATTATCCTCGCTGCTGTCTTCTCGCCAATACCCACAACGCTAATTAGTGTGGCACTATCGGCTGTGTTGATCTCGATGGGACTCTCGATAGGGTGTGGCGTGCGCTCAGGGAAGATTATGTATGGCTCTAAGGCTGTGGCTACCGAGTCGCTCACAACATAGCACTCACGTAGCTCCTCCATATCGTATATGCCGCTTAGGTCACGCCAGCGGATAAAGGCTTCGGCTTGGCGGCGTGATAGAGCTCCGATGGCACGCAGATAGCGCACGCTAACGGTGTCAATTAAAAATTTAGTGGGTGGTATGGGTTGTGTAACTATGCGCTCAGTGCTATACTCTTTGGGGGCAATGGCATACTTGCGAGAGATCTTAATATAGGGCTTCAGGGTAGCATATAGCGAGTCGCTAATGCCATAACAGAGTGCCACATCCTCCTTGATGCGGAATACCTTACCCGTCGCTCGATACTTTAGTAGACTCACGGCAACATATTTTGATATGCCCATCTCGACCAACTCCTCATACGTTACGGTGTTGGGGTCAAACTGTCGCACTGCATATTCAACGCTATCCTTGCGCTGCTCCATCTCTATTTCAACGCTTCGAGCTCGCTCCGTATCGGGCTTTGGGGAAAGGAGTGAAAACAGAGCAACAACCACTGCTGCGAGGGGTATAAATATTATGACGGCTCTCATCTCTTTGTCGGAAAATAGCTTCATATCATCACTTTATTTATATTCAATAATGTCGGCACGTGTCGGACGGTAGCTTGTGCTTTGTAGATGTGTGGAGTTCGATACTGAGAACATCTCACTATCGACCATACCTTCACGCCCGAAGGCTAACCCGAAGCGAAGCTGTATGGTGCTAAACACCAACTGCTCGTTACGCAACCTAAGACCCAATCCAAATGTGGTGTAGGGGCTATTTTTGAATGTATTTGGCGATTCGCCAATAACCCCAAAATCTCCAAAGGCGAATAGCGTTATCTTGAACCCTAAGGGTTGCAGCGGAGTGAAGAGTACCGTCTCGGTGTTGAGCACCAGACGTGTCTTGCCGATTACCCACTCGCTGAAGGCTTGCAGGCCATTCTCTTCGGTAAAGCGTATGCTCTCCAGATTCCCCGTACCACGATTCCAGCCGTGAGTGTAGCCCAGCGAGACAAATTGTCGAAGGTGCCACCTATTCATCGCAACAAGATTTGAGAACCACCCTCCCTTCACATTCACAGCACTGCTATACCACATACCGCTACGATGGTCGATGTAGCTCCCTAACGAGAACTCACCCGTAAAGTACCCCTTTGGGGTGAAGGCTCCAGTTTGATACCTCGCACCCAGATACCACGCATCGCCAAACTCGCCCCACGAATAGCCACTAATCAACTCGGCCTTGTATCCCGTAGCTACATACTCACGGATACCGAAGCCATATATCATATTTGTGGTGTAGAACTTCTCACGATATAGACCAGCGTTAAATAGAATAGACTCTTGGTTGTGTAGTGAGGGGTTGTGCGAGGGGCCAACCTCTGGACGCTCATCAAAATTGCGTTTGTTGTAGTGGGCAGTTGTAAATATGGATGAGTTAATCTTGGGTAGGAAGTGAGAGTATCCACCCCACGCATCAAACTCCTGCCCACTCACCAGAAGCGAGGTGTCCTGCTCGATCATATAGTTCTTTGAGCGAATATCGCTATATGATGCACCAGCCTCGTAATCGGTGGGCTTTATGAAGGATTTATTGAAACTCACGCTGAGCGTTCTATTGTAGAAGTCCTTGATGATGGCAGCCTCTGCCGTGAAGAATGTGCCCCAAAGGTTAGGGGTCTGATACTCAACACCAAAACCGCCATACGAGAAGTCGGTGCGGCTAAAGTTGTTTATCGCCGTGAGGGAGTTACCACTACCAAATATATTCTTGTCGATTAACCCCGTCATTGTCATACCGTCAGAGCGCAAGGCTGCATCGACAGTTATTGTCCAACTATCACGTGTCGAGACTATTACACTGACAAGGTTTGTATCTATTGGGTCGCACACAAGGGCGATATTTACATAACTCATATAGCTTCGTGAGGCGAGTAACTGTTCATTTTTAACTATAATCTCGGGGGATATTTCATCGCCCTCTTTGAAGAGCAGATCACGGCGTATGATACGCTCCCGAGTTACAATATGGGCACTGTTTGCCACACGTTCGTACCAATATTTGCTATTTTCGTTAAAGACATCACTGCGCTTAATCACTATATTGCCAATACGCTTACCCTCATATTGCTTATAGATGCTCCCCTCATCCACTACTCGTCCCTTCAAATCTTCGCCACTTGGGGTGGAGCGAAAGAGTGCATTGTGGATTATGCGTGATAAGCGGCGTCGATTCGATTTTGCCTCGATGCTATCGTATAGGCGTCTATTGTTATCCGATATTGAACCCTCATTGTGGAGTGTATCGATAGGTTTTTGTGCATATATCGAACTGGGTACACTTGCCCTTATCGCTGCACTACCAAAAAGTGTGGTTGAAACGATAAAAATCAAGAGTATATTTCTAAAAAAACGAATCGACATATCTGCCAAAGTTAATCTATTTTTTTTAAAATCACTAAAGAGCAAAGAATTTAGCATACATTTCATCAAAATAGTGTGCTAAATGGTTACTGTTTTTAACGACAAAAGTAGATCAATTATTGTTGGTCATTTGTAGTTGAGGAGTCTATTTAGCTCAAAATTGGCTGAGGAGATTGTTAGTGGAATAGCGCTTTTGATTACAATTTGAAATGTAAGTTGTTTAAGTATGTGGAATTGTGTAATATTAAAAAATATTTTTAAAAATTATCTTGGATTTATAATATTAATAGCATACATTTGTCACAGTGCATTGATTGTGCAGCAATAGAATTATTAATATTTATACATTTTTTAATTATGAAGAAATTTAATCTTTTTGCCTATTTAATGGCTTTTGCCACGCTTTGTTTCGTGGGGTGTTCGGATGGCGGTGAAGAAAATGGTGGCGGTAGCGGAAGTGGCGAAACTGCATCAGGCACAACGACAGCACAGAGTCAGACCACATCGACAGATGGCTTTACATTTTCGCTCTCAGCACCAAGTGATGCTGCAAAGTATGGTTATGCAGTAGTTGAGGGTAGCAATAACCCTGCACCACCCGCTGTGGATGTTGCAAGTGGTGATGTGTCGGGTGTACACCAAACAGGTACATTTAGCTATGCTGCGTCACCTGCTGGACAAACAGTGACAATTACTGATTGTAAAGCGCAGACAGCATACCAAGTCTTTACGGCATACACCACAGCCAAAGGCGCTGCAAGTGAAGTTAGCGTATTTACGGTTACAACGGGTGCCATTGAGCTATCTGACATCACACTTACGTTGGGCGAGGTTACAGCAACAACTGCTGCCGTGACGGTAACAACTGACCCCACAGATGCAGAGTATGTATTGGCGTGTCTTCCAGTAGATGTTTTTGATGAGTATACATCAGCTGAGTTAATTGAGGCATTTTTAAGCTTCACAGAGGTTGATGATGTCTTAAATTCTGGTGGTACATTTACCTATAATGAGTTAGATCCAGAGACTGAGTTTGTTGTGTTGGCATTTGAGGTGTCAGTTTCAGGTTCAACTATCTCATCACTTAGTGATACGATTATTAGCGAGAACTTCACAACAGAGTCGGCAGGTCCTCCATCGCCAGAGTACTCAAAGTGGATTGGAACTTGGAGTGTTACATCAACAAATGTTGTTGTGGATCCAAACTCTGAAGTACCAGCGCCAGCAACTTTTGATCCCGCTGTAACGTATGATATAGTTATTCTGCCGAACATTACTAACACAAACTATGAGGTTTATGGTTGGAATACTTCGGTTTGGAGATGGGATATCCCAGTTATCGCAGAGTTTGATAGCGCTACGGGCGGCATTAAAATGAGTGGATTTGAGACTGTATATGAATTCGAAGATGGTGATTCGCTATTCTCGCTTGCTGTATCATTGGACGGAGATGATATGTTTGCTAGCTATGGTACAACGCCTGAGGATGATATCTCTTTGATTGGTTCAATCGAGGCGGATGGTCAATCGGCAACTGTCGAGGGTGTTGTCTTTACAGATGAGGGTGTAGAGTACACAACAACAAATACTATATATATGAGCTTTGATGGTACATACATATATTTCCAATATAATGATCCTGCATTTGGATGGGCTGAGGAGTATCTTGGTTTCCCCGGCGGTCCATTCTCGCTAAGCAAGACAAGTGACGATACAACACTACCAGAGTCAGCTTTGGAGGCTCCACTGATGGCTCCATCTTCGGCTTCGATAAAGAGTGGCGTGAAGAGTGCAGCGGGTGTTAGCTTCTCATCTGTTTTGAAGCCTACAACTGCTTACCGTAAGGTGACTATATTGTAATAGGTTAGCTTCGTTTAATTGAAAAAGGTCTGGCAAGAAACTCTGCCAGACCTTTTTTTGGTAATGAGGTAAAAAGTAGCTGATTTTTTTGTTGTGTAAAGGGGTATCTACTCTTCTCTCTTAATTATTTGGCTGTATCTTGCGCAGGCGGCTACGGACCACACTGCAGTTAGCACCCATAGTGTGGTGTGTTGCAGTCGAACGTGGCTTAGCGATGCGCCTGCGCTCTCTAAAAGAGCAAAGCCATCCACAGCGCTGGTGCTTGGGACGAGTCTTGCCACCCATACCATATATGAAGGCATACCCTCAGTAGGCCACGATATGCCCGACAGAAATAGTAGAGGAATTGAACTAAAGAAGATATACAGCAGTGCCGAGCTGCGCTCCTTCAAAAAGGTTGAAAGGAGCAGACCGAGCATCGTTGAGCTAAGGATATATGGCACAACAAAGCGCATAACGTCGAGCGTGGTGCCGTTGTCGATAAAGTTAAATATTGGGTATATCGCCACCAAGACAACACTCCACATAAGTAGGTTGCTTAAAACATAGTAGATAGAGCGCCCAACGACCACTGCTATTGCGTTGCGAGGCGCACCACTGCTCCTCTTAAGTAGCTTGCCAAGTGCATTGAACTCACGCTGTTTGCCAAATACCATACCCGATGCCAAAAGGATGGTTTGCTGGATGATAAGTAGCAAGATGGCGGGCATTAAGAATGAACCATAGCCCTGTGAGTGGTTGTACAGAAATGTAGATGTGTAGTCGATGGGTTGGCTGAGGAATTTGGCGGTGGCAGGGCTCTTGCCCGAGAGCATATATCGGCGCTGCTTTATCTCCTTGTTGAACTCCATCATTACCGAATTAGTCGCCAAGAAGAACTGTTTGTATGCCAAAAAGTAGCTCGCATCGCTATATGACGAGAAGTAGGCAGTGCGTGAAGTGGCGATGCGCTCGCCAAAATCCTGCGCTATGTAGACAATGGCAAAGGCCTCACGTTGCAAGACCATCTCACGTGCCTGAGCCATACTCATTCCCTGAGCCACAACATTGATATTGGGCGATGAGGCGAGCGCCTCGATAAACTCTACGCTCTGTTTGCTCCTATCTTGGTCTACGACAATAGTTGGTACCTTTTGCAATATCTCGGGCGAGTAGGCATAACTATATATAAAGCCATAGATTAGTATCGCCAACGATGCGATAAGCAGAATACCCTTGTCGGCAAAGATTATCTTCGCCTCAAACACAAATGTGTGATATATATCTGAAAAAAAGCTCTTCATCTCTACTCTATGCCTAATTTATCACTCTCCGTACCACAAATAAAGTTGATTGTGGCGGGGGTTATGGCGATGCCAATAACAACATAAATAAGTAGTATGGCTATATATTGCAGCGACTGGTGCCACTCAGCGCCACGCATCGTGTCGATAAAGCCATTTAAATAGTGGGTGTATGGGAATGCCTGCGCAATGTAGTAGATTGGGCGCTCCATCGCCATTTGTGGAAAGGTCAAGCCCCCCATCGTGAAGGACATCGTTGCGACGGCTGCCGATATAGACATCGCTTCAGTTAAGTTGCGTATAACTACCAATATAGTTATCGAGAGGGCTTGATAACTCACCACCGTCAATACAGTTAGCAAAGTGAGCATCACAATCGAGCCATTGAATGGGTATTGCATTGCGCCAAACATATATAGGTTACAGACAATAAGCCACAACGAGAAGTAGAGCGTGTATGGCAGCAGTTTACCCAAAAGAGCGATATAGGCGTTGCCCCCTGCTCTCTTTAATAGCTTCTCCGAAAGCCTCTCTCGGCGCTCAATACCCAGAGTATAGGATGCCGATAGGGTGACAAAAATTAGTGTCATAACCATATTAAATGGCGATACCAAGTAGTAGGGGTAGGATGTGTAGGGGTTGAATAGAATATGCTTTTCGTAGTATATCGGCAAGGCCAATTCACGAGCCTTAGATGGCGGCACACCTGCACTACCCAGCATCTGCATCTCGATACCTGTCGATAGCATCTGTGCTACGGTCGATATATCACGATACAGTAGCGATGCGTTCAATATTCGTGACGAGTTGATGAGTATCTTAGGCTCGGTGACTTGTGAGCTATAGATGTCGTTCTGCATATTTTGTGGAATAACCACAATGGCACCCACTTCGCCCGAGAGCATCAACTCTTCGGCTTGGGTGACGCTCTGCGCCTGATACTCCACACGGATGCCTGCCGTAGCATCAATCATACGTGTAAAACGGCGTGAGATGGAGCTCTTATCTAAATCGACAACAGCAAGAGCCATATCGTGTAGCTCGCCTCGCCCAAATAGGGCAATCAAAAACATAAAGCTCACGATGGGGAGCAGCAACATACTCCACATAAAGCGTTTGTGCTTGCGCAACAGCTCTACCTCCCGATGTATAACCTTTAAGAGCACCCCTTTATCTTGTTAGAGTTAATTTGGTAGTTCGTATATGGCTGTCATACCCACACGCAACCCCTGCTCTTCGTTGATGGGGTATGCCTTTATCTCGAACGTGCGAACATCAAAACCACCTTTGCTACGTGTCGAGCTCCACGTTGCATAGTCCGCCTGCACGGCTATGCTGCCGATGATTAGCTCGATTGAGCGCCCAAGTCCGGGAACGTAGACCTCAATTGTGTCGTCCATCTTCATACGTGGCAGAAGATCCTCCTTGACGTTGAACGTAATCCACGCCTTCGACATATCGATCAACGTAACAACGGGGTATCCCGTGCCCACCAACTCACCCTCCTGAGCTATGATGCCCGACACCTCGCCATCGATTGGGGCGTATTGTGAGGCATCTGCCAAGTAGGACTTAACCTCTCCCACAGCTCCTTCTGCCCCCTTGACCATCGCTCCAACTGCCGCTTTATCCTCCTTGCGAGCCCCCTCGACTGCCATCTCGTACTGTTGGGTGGCGATGTATAGCTTCTGTTTGGCAATATCTAACTCCATCTTCACCTCATCACGCTTCTGTTGCGCAACGACACCTTCGTTGTATAGCGCCTCGACACGATCAAAACTCTTTTGGGCAAACTCGACGATGAGTCGAACCTCCTCGACAACGGCACGCGCACTCTGAATGGTCTGCTCACGTGCTCCAGCATCGACCTTGCGCATCTGTGCCTGAGCAGCGCTCTGCATAGCTTCGGCTTGTTGCAGCTTAAAATCAACCTCTGGTGTGCCGATAACAAATATTAGATCCCCTTTTTTAACCTTTTGCCCCTCACGTACAGCTATCTTGTCGATGCGTCCGGGTAGCTTAGATGAGATCTTATGTTCGGTGGCATCTACCTCGCCCTGAAGTGTAAGGCTATAGTTGTTGCGCATAAAGTGGGTCACAATAACCAGCGCCACGATTAAGACCAATATTGCAGCAACCACAACTGCAACTACCTTTTTTGTGCTCATATTCTCTACTCTTTTTTATCTATTTAAACGAAATATCAACTCTATTTGTCGAGTTCAGGTAATCCTCATAGCTCGATGATAGTCCACATATAGACAATAGCTCTGCCAGCGCCACATCAAAGGCGTAGGCGTATTGTAGCTGCTCGATATGTGACTTTGCTAAGTTAAGCTCTGCATCCACAACCTCTGACGATGTTGCCATACCCTGCTCAAAGGCTCTTCGTTTGATGCGTAGATACTCTTCAGCGAACTCTATGTTTTTATTGTAGCTCAACGTAAGATTTGCTATCGATTGTAGGTCGTTATAGCTCTTCACAATCAGTGTCTGAATGTCACGCTTCGCCTTCTGCTCTAGGAGCTCGACACGTTTCGAGGTCGATTTGGCCGCCTTGTAGTCGCTCCTGCCCTTTGTTCCATTGAATATCTTGTAGCTCAAATTTACACCCACCATTGCACGAGGTACGATGTCGGATAGCTGATAATCGACAACATTTACCGCCCCGATTGCAGTTAGGTGCGGCAATAGAGAGGAGCGGTCGGCACGCATCTTCTCTTCGCTCAGAGCTTTGAGGTGCTCCACATCCTTTAGCAGCGGGCTCTGCTCTAAAGCGTAATCGATGTAGTAGGCGACTGGGTGCAAAGAGCTCATAATGAACAGGCTGGTTGTGGGGCTAAACTCCCCTTCGGCATTGATTGTGGTACTCAGTGCTCGATTAACACTCACAACATCGCTCTTCGACTTAGCCTCTTCGGCCTTAGCCCGCTCTAAAAACATCTCGGCATAGAGCCTCTCGCCCTTTGCAATCTGACCGTTACGCTCTAAGGCGATGGCCATATTGTAGTGGTGCTGCATACCCTCGACAACCATCCGACGTACATCGACAACTCTTTGTGCTAATATCAACCCAAAGTATCGCTGTGAGAGCTCGGTTGTGAGAGCTCCCGACTCTTTTCGAAGCTCATTTTCGCCACGCTCGATATTGATTTTAGCGGCGTTATTGGCGGCATCTATCTTACCTCCCATATATATAGGCATCGCCATATCTAACCCTACGACAGCAAAACTCTGATCTTGAAGTGTGAGAGCTCCAAAGTCAAAACCACCCAATAGTTTACTCATCTCCGAAATAACGGGTTGCAAATCGACTGGTATATCCAATTTTGAGATGCCACCTATCAAAGGCTCCTTTAAGTCGTTGAGATTGAGCTCCAGATCGTTGCTCATATAGGTGTAGTTCGCCATCACTCCCACCTGTGGCATACGCAGTGCCGAAGTCGAGCGTTTGGCGTAGTGAAGTGCCTCGATTTTGTGCTCTTGCGCCTTTAGCGCTAAACTGCTATCCATTGCCCACTCGTATGCCTGAGTGTAGCTAATGGGTTGCGTTTTATCGGTGCTCTGTTGTGCTGTGGCGCTACTTGCTGTGGCGAGCAGCGTGAACAGAAGTAACAACTTTGATCTTATCATACTCTGAACTCTTAATTTAGAAGTAGGAAGATAATAGCCCCTGCAATGTAACCTGAGAGTGCCAATAACGAGAAACGTTTTAGGTAGTAGCCAAACGATATTCTCTCCATACCCATAACCGTTACGCCAGTTGCCGAGCCGATAATTAGCAACGACCCGCCAGTTACGGCACAATAGGCAAGGAAGGTCCAAAAGTCGGAGTTGGCTGCGTATACGCCAGCCTCAGTGATGGGGTACATACCCTGCGTTGCCGCAACCAAAGCCACATTATCGACAAACGAGCTCATAACGCCAATTAGAAAACTGATACCTAAAGGCTCCGAGATTAGGCTCTGCATACCCTCGCCTAAATCGACCAATACGCCTGCTGCGTTCATTGCACCCACCGACATTAGGATGCCCAAGAAGAAGAATATTGTGCTTATATCTAAGCGCTTTAGGACCTGTGATAGTGGCAACTTGACATCTTCACAACTATCTGTGCTATAGTCAATACCCAACGGCCTTCGCTCACGGTGACTATACATCAAGTCGGTATATATCCACAAAATGGCCAACCCAAATATGATGTGCGTAAATGGAGGTAGGTGCGCAGCCTCGTTAAAAACAGGCACAGTAACCATCGTTATCAATGTTATGAGCAGGAGCACATATCTCGACCTCTTTGATACTTCAGGTAGCATCTCATTCTCGATATGAATCTTAGATCGCTCATCAAGCATCTCACCACGCTTAAAAAGGCGTGTCGCCAACAATAGCGGTACCAACATACATACCAACGAGGGTAGTACAACGCTCGATATTTGGTGCACGGGCATTACATTGCCTGCTGTCCACAGAATAATAGTGGTAACGTCGCCAATGGGCGAGAACGCACCTCCTGCATTGGCAGCAATTATAATCATCGAGGCGTATATCCAGCGCTCTTCTGGAGATTGTACCATCTTGCGTAGCAGCGATACCATAATTACTGCTGTTGCGATGTTATCTAAGAGTGCCGAGAGAGTAAAGGTGCTTATGGAGAGTATCCACAGCAGTTTACGCTTATTGGTGGTGGTGATGAAGCGTGTTAAAAGACGAAAACCTCCGTGTGTATCGGTTAGTTCAACCATCGCTAAGGCACCTAAGACGAAGAATATCGTCTCGCTCGTTGAGCTTAACTGCTCCTTGAATAGAGGCGTAAGGTCTGCCGTGTTGCCAAAGGCCGAGACCACACACCACATAACAACAGCCATAGCCATTGCTATTGCCGATTTATTTATGTGGACACTGTCCTCGAAGGCAATCAAACATATTCCGATAAGGAATATGACGATTAATGCTATAAACATATCTTAATTGATTTGTATTTGGTGTGCAAATATACGATTAATGTGTGAACTCCACAATTTAAGAGCAGATTTTTAAAATCCGTTCTTGTTGCGCCTCAAAGCCTCAACATACTCATCTACACGTTGTAACTCCTTAACCACATCGATGCCTTGTGGGCACAATGGATTACATAGTCCGCACCCTGTGCAGCGCTCGGCTTGGCGTAGTTTGGGCACCTCTCTGTCGTAACCTATCAGGAAGGCACGGCGTGCAGCAGCATAGTTCTTATCTGTGCTGTCGGTTATGATATTTTGCTCGAAGATACACTTGTTGTAGTGCAGAAGGATGGCAGGAATATCCAATCCGTGAGGGCAAGGCATACAGTATTTACAGTCGTTACAGGGTATCGCCTTATACTCCATAATTAGTCGTGCTGCCTCATCTAACATCGTAAGATTCTCCGTTGTCAATGGTGTGTGGGGGGCGAACGAGCGAATGTTGTCTTGCAGGTGCTCCAGATAGGTCATACCGCTCAAAACAGTTATAACTTCAGGGAAGTTACCTGCATATCTAAATGCCCACGAGGCGATGCTACGCTCTGCCTCTGCCTTTTTGTATTGTGTCGCCACATACTCGGGTACCGATGCCAAACGCCCACCCAACAGAGGCTCCATAACCACAACCGGGATATTACGCTTTTTAAGCTCCCCAAATAGGTAGCTGGCGTTTTGGTTGTTGGCATTTATCTGGTTTGCGTAGTCCCAATCTAAGTAGTTGAGCTGAATCTGCACAAAATCCCACTGAATCTCGTCGTGACGTGATAGCATATAGTCATACTCCTTGACATCGCCGTGAAACGAGAACCCTAAGTTGCGAATTCGCCCAGCTTTACGCTCTTCGATTAAAAACTCCAGCATCCCATTCTCCACAAAGCGAGCCATTGCGCTATTGCCCACAACGTGCAGTAGCATATAGTCGATATAATCGACCTTGAGGTAGTCAAACGAATTTTTATATATCTGCATCGACGCCTCACGGCTCCACGTTGCCTTGTCGAAGTTCGAGAGTTTGGTGGCGATGTAGTAGCTCTCACGTGGGTGGCGTGATAGCGCCTCGCCCATCGTGCGCTCGCTCCAACCCTGCATATAGACGGGTGAGGTGTCGAAGTAATTGACTCCGTGTGCCAAAGCGTAATCCACCAACTCATTTACAGCCTCTTGGTCACAGACATTCTCCCCCCTTTCGGGATTTTCAACTCTTGGCCAGCGCATACACCCATAGCCCAGAAGCGAGATTTTATCCCCCTTTTTAGTTGTTCTATATGTCATCTTATCCTTTGAGGGCATAGCACTCTTCTCTGACGACTCGCCATTTGAGCTGTCAGCTGTGCAACCCGCCAATGTGAAGGCAGTAGCTGTGCCACCCAATATCTTTAGAAAATCACGTCTATTGATTCTATTTTTTGCCATAACTTTATAACTTATAAATAGTTAATACTTCGCCTTAGATAGTTCTGTGGCGATTGTAACCCTCGACATATATTGCGCTTACGGGGCGTGACGAGCACAAATATTCGCACGCACCACAACCTATGCATCGCTCCGTGTCGATGATTGGTGTGGGGTGAGAGAAGCCCATATCGGCCATCGTAATCGCCTTTGTAGGGCAGCGGCGTGCACACACATCGCAAGGCTCCGTCCCTTTTGCTGCGTTGCAGTTTCGAGGGTGCCACACGGCATAGCCAATCTGTGTTGCCGACTTTTGAGCCGTGTCGATTGGCGATATGGCATTAGATGGGCAGACCTCTGAGCATCGAACACACTCCGAACGGCAGTAGCCTTTGTTGAACGAGAGCTCGGGCTGCATAAAGTTCTCCAACTTCGATGATGGCTTCAGAACCCCATTAGGGCAGGCCGAAACGCAGAGCTGGCACGCCGTGCAGTGTTTTTGTAGCCTTTTGATTGCCACAGCTCCCGGAGGAGCAATTGGATTTTTGCGTCTGGGGTTGGTTATGCGCTCCTCTATATCTGCCAAGCCGCCATCGACCTTCATCTCGACACTCTTAGGTAGGACTTGTGCCTTGAGTGCCGTAGCACCCAATACTAAGGCGGTAGCTATGAACCCACGACGGGCAACGCTATCATTTTCGACAAAGTTCATCGAGGTTTGTGGCTTTGTAGTCTCACTCTTATCGCTACTGAACGAAGAGCCAAAGCTCACAGCCCCCTTGCGGCAAATATCAATACAGTTCATACAGCTCACGCATCGACTCTTGTCGATTGAGTAGTTATCTGAGTCGATACACATCGACTTACACTTGGCAGCGCATAGACCGCACTTGTTGCATTTTGTTTTATCTATCTTAACACCAAAAATGGATAGGCGAGCCACAGCTCCAAGTATTGTACCCACAGGGCATATCGAGTTGCAGTATAATCTACCGTTGCGCCACGCTAAGGCGACCAATACAGCGAGCGTTGCCACTGCCACGCCCAAAGCCGCAGAGGATTTAACCCACACATCGACTGAGTAGAATTGGTAGCTATCCACACGCTCGGCTACGTAAGCCAAAGCGTTGTTGCCCAATATCCATATAGGTTGTAGAAGAGTATTTGCGATGCGGCCATAAGCTGCATAGGGGTCTAAAAGTGACACAATAGCTGAAAAACCCACAACGAACATCGCAACAAATAGTGCGAGCACCGTGTAGCGTAGTATGCTCTTAGCCTTAGTGTAGCGATATGGCATCTTCTTGCCTCGCTTGCCCCATCGTGCGACTAAATCTTGAAAAACCCCAAGTGGGCATATAACCGAGCAGTAGATGCGCCCAAAAAGGAGGGTCAGAGCTACAACTGCACCAACCAAAATGAGGTTGTGAGCAAGAATTGCTGGGATGAATTGAATCTCGGCCAAGCAGCTAAACCAAGCGTGCAGTGTGCCAGTGAAATCGAGAAAAAGCAGTGTGATAGGTACAAAGACCAGCACCGCCAATGTCTGTCTAACTCTTTTTAACATTTTATCAAGTTTGTGTGTGTTTGGCAAAGATACTACTAATATATATAAGGTGCAAAATTTGCAGTGATTTAACAGATATTTAATAGTGATTTTTTATTAGTGATGCGTTAAAACTCCCACCTCGTCATTGCGGGCTTGACCCGCAAT
>CAYJJV010000010.1:61384-63907 GCA_964370585.1 uncultured Alistipes sp.
CCGCAATGACGGAAACATAATTTTACAATCAAATCATTCACTGTAAATAACCATACAAGTCGCTATTAATCATTGTATTATGCAAGTGAAATGAAACTTAATGCATCACTACAGGTGTTTTTTTAAAGATTTTTAAATTACCTTTGTGCCAAGATTTTTAAGTTATGAAGAGGATTTTGTTTGTAGTATTGGCGGTAGCATCGCTTTTTTTATCTCCAGCACTCTCACTATTTATGGGTGTTGCGTTTGCCCTTTTGCTTGGTAGCGAGTTTGATAAATATACACACAAGGCATCATCGATGCTCCTGAAGGTTGCCGTCGTGGGGTTAGGTTTTGGTATGAATTTGATGGAGTCGCTAAAATCATCCTCTGAGGGTATTATTTTTACGATTTTTTCAGTTGTCATCGTGATGATAGCAGGCGTTGTTCTGGGTCGATGGTTCAAACTCTCGAAAAAATTGGGTTATCTCATATCGGCAGGTACGGCAATTTGTGGCGGTAGTGCAATAGCCTCTGTCGCCCCCGTGATTCGAGCCAAAGATGACGATATATCGATCTCGTTGGCGGTGATTTTTACGCTCAACGCTGTAGCGATGATGGTATTCCCATATATTGGTCAAGCGATGCAATTATCTCAAACAGAGTTTGGTATGTGGTCCGCAATAGCCATCCACGACACCAGCGCTGTGGTGGGAGCGGCGAAGATGTATGGCCAAGAGGCTCTACAAATCGCAACGACCGTAAAGCTGAGCCGTGCGCTGTGGATTATTCCCCTATCGCTGATCTCAATTTTTATATTTCGTAACGATTCCAATGGGGATACGAAGAGTAAAATATCAATTCCATACTTCATCCTCTTGTTTGTTGTGGCGATGAGTATAAACACCTACTTCCCGCTTGGCGAAACCCTTTCGAATATTATTAAGGTGGGTTCGCATAAGATACTGAGCCTGACCCTCTTCTTGATTGGAGGCACGCTCTCGGTGAAGGCTGTGAAGTCGGCAGGGGCTCGCCCCATTGTTTTGGGCATTCTGCTATGGGTTTTGATTAGCGTTGTATCGCTATTTGTGATTACCCAACTATCTTAGAATCGACCAGTAACAAGGATTTCAAAGTGCGAGCCGCTCTGCTTCTCTACTCCAACGGGCAGCTTGGAGTAGCTACTGTAGGTATAATCCACCTGCACGTGCAACTTATTGATTGGTTGCCAAAGAATACCGACAAGGATATTATCTTGGCGTCCAACAGAGTTTGGCGCAAACGTATTCTCCCTAGTATCAAAGTATTCATATCGCACGATGGGGGTATATTTTCCTTTGAAGGTGTAGCCTGCGATGGCGTAGAGAGATTGCTCATCAACTCGTGCCGTTAGCTCTGAGTTGGGGGTTATATAGCCACTACGCTTGGCAGTTGCCTGCCCAAACTCGGAGCGGACAAAAAATTTGGGGCTCTTATACCAAACACTCGCTACGCAGCGTGTTAAGGGGACATATTGTGTTGATAGTGCTTGATTTTTATACTCCCCATAGAGTATCGAGGTGGCAATTTGCAGGTTTTGTATTGGCTTTACGATGATGCGCCCAATAACATCTTTTGCCGTGTTGTCATCTCCTTGATTCATCTGCGAGCCATTCAAGATACCTAAATTGTAGTTTATTACGCTCCACCCCTCACGCTCAATTAGGCCACCCGTGAGCTGAACGCCCATATCTCGAGCATACGACACAACCCCCGATACGGCGTTGCGCATCGCCATCTTCGAGCCCAACAGCGAGTAGTTGGGCACCTCGAGAGCTGCAGGTCCAATATCGCACGTCTCAATGCCCAATGGGATGGGGAACTGACCTGCCCAGATGTGTAGCTGGGGCGCAATTTTGGCTTGCATAAATATATCGATAACGCTCAGCAGCGCCTTGTTTTGATCATCCTTCGAGGTTGAGAAGCCCTCCACTTGGAGTGTGTAGTCGAAGTGGCGAGATATATCGCCTGCAGCAATCAATCGCAGGCGTTTGATGTTGAACGAAGAGCTGTTTTCACCCTCAACACCCCCAACATTACTTTGGTAGGTGTAGCCTATCTGTGCATAGCCCGAAAAGCGGGGGAGGGCGTCGATAATACGCTCAAAGTTTGAGCTCTTTGTCTTGAGTGAATCTGAGCTCTGTGTTGTGTCGTTTTGTGCCCACACCGAGCCGATGAAGAGTGTGCAAATAGGCAGTAGTAGGCATTGGCGTATTGTTCTCATATAGGTCTAAATTAATTAAAATAGGGGGGATGTAGATTAATTTCTAAATGATATAATATTCCACCCCTAAAAAACGTTTAAATTAGAGAAGAGATGTACAGTAGTGCAATTACCTATACAGACTCTTTTGATATAATTTTCTATTTTTGTTCGGCCACACACCTTGTCACAGTGTAGCTTTTTGCAGCAATTGATATAAATTGCTAAAAAAATCGCCACAAAATTAGTAAATATTCAAAAAAGTTGTATATCTTTACATTAAATTAGTGCACAAACGGCTC
>CAYJJV010000010.1:64007-67803 GCA_964370585.1 uncultured Alistipes sp.
TTTTTTTGAGTAGATGTATGAGATGTGTTGTTGTCACTTTTTTATCTCAGTTGTGGGGAGTAGATGGTGCTATTTATGTGTTAGAAGAGGGAGAGATATCGTTATCTATCTGCGTAGTCGCCCTGTTGCCCTGCCCCGTTTGGGTTTAGTAATATAAAAAAGAGAAAAAAAGATGAACAACATCCCGCAACAATGGGATGAGAGATGAGGAAAAAGTGTATTAATTTAAGGGAGAAACTTTTGTCTCCCCCTTAACTCAACTTTAACACCGAAAGGTGCCCTTTTTGGGGCAAACATCGAACTATGAAACAGAATAGATCAATTCAGCTTCACGAAAAATTGAAGGAGTATTTTGGTTTCTCGGCCTTTAAGGGGAATCAGGAGGCTGTGATAAACAATGTCCTTGATGGTAACGATACATTTGTATTGATGCCAACGGGTGGTGGTAAGTCGCTATGTTACCAGCTGCCAGCACTGATGATGGATGGTGTAGCCATCGTCATATCGCCGCTTATCGCCTTGATGAAGAATCAAGTGGATGCTATGCGAACATTCTCTGCCGATTCGGGCATTGCTCACTTCCTAAACTCTTCGCTCAACAAGTCAGCTGTCGAGTTGGTGCGCTCGGATGTCTTGGCAGGCAAGACCAAACTGCTATATTTCGCCCCAGAGTCGCTAACGAAAGAGGATAACGTTGCCTTTTTACGCAAGATAAAGGTGTCGTTCTACGCCATTGACGAGGCGCACTGTATATCGGAGTGGGGGCACGACTTCCGCCCTGAGTACCGTCGTATTCGCCCAATTATCAACGATATTAGTGCTGCTCCACTGATTGCCCTCACGGCAACGGCTACTCCAAAGGTGCAGCTCGATATTCAGAAGAACTTGGGGATGAGCGATGCAATGATATATAAATCATCATTCAATCGTGCAAATCTATACTATGAGCTGCGCCCAAAACGAGATGTCGATCGTGATATAATCAAATTCATTAAGCGCAATGAGGGCAAGAGTGGAATTATATATTGTCTATCTCGCAAGAAGGTTGAAGAGCTAACCGAGCTCCTGATTGCCAACGGCATCAAGGCGTTGGCATACCACGCAGGTATGGATGCTCCGACAAGAGCCGACAATCAAGATGGCTTCTTGATGGAGCGTGTGGATGTGATTGTCGCTACGATAGCCTTCGGTATGGGTATCGATAAGCCCGATGTGCGATATGTGATACACTACGATATACCAAAATCGCTGGAGGGGTACTACCAAGAGACGGGGCGTGCCGGCCGTGATGGTGGCGAGGGTCACTGTCTGACCTTCTATAGCTATAAGGATATTCAGAAGTTGGAGAAGTTTATGCAGGGTAAGCCCGTCGCCGAACAGGAGATTGGGCGACTGCTACTCTTAGAGACGGTGTCGTATGCCGAGAGCTCGATGTGCCGTCGCAAGACCCTTCTGCACTACTTTGGCGAGGAGTACACCGAAGAGAATTGCGGATGTTGCGACAACTGCCATACGCCACGCCCAAAGGTTGATGCTAAGGATGCTCTAAAGCTGGCATTGGAGACTCTGGCAGATATTGGCGATAAGTTTAAGTTGGACTACCTGATTAATGTTCTAATGGGACGCAATACAGCCCTAATTAAGAGCTATGGGCACAACCAAATCAAGTGGTTTGGCTCGGGTGCAGAGCAGGATGCTCGCTTCTGGGGTGCCGTGTTGCGCCAAGCGCTAATTCTGTCGCTTGTGGATAAGAGCATTGAGAATTACGGGCTTATCTCAATCAATAGCGCAGGAAAACAGTATATTAAAATTCCTTTCCCCGTCACAGTCACCTTAGATCACGACTATGATAGCGAGGATAAGGATTCAGATATTATAGCGCCTATGGGTAAGGGTGGAGCAGCTGACGAGGAGCTATTCTCGATGCTCAAAGATCTACGTAAACGGGTGGCGAAAAAACTTGAATTGCCTCCATTTGTGATATTCCAAGACCCATCGTTGGAGGATATGTCGGTGCAGTACCCAATAACTTTGGAGGAGATGCAAAACATCACTGGAGTGGGTGCTGGTAAGGCGAAGAGGTTTGGCGAGGAGTTCATCAAGCTCATAAAAGCCTATGTCGAGGAGAAGGATATAATCCGCCCGCAGGATATGGTTGTGAAGTCGGTGGCAAACAAGTCGGTAAATAAGATATTTATCATTCAGTCAATCGACAGAAAGATGGATTTTGAGGATATAGCCTCAACGAAGAGTCTCGATTTTGATGAACTACTAAACGAGATTGAGGGGATTGTCAATTCGGGTACAAAACTCGATATATCATACTATCTGGATAGCTTTATGGATGATGATAAGATTGAGGATATATACCTATACTTTAAGGAGGATGCCGAGAGTGACTCTTTGGATGCCGCCATCGAGGAGTTGGGCAGCGACTATACAGAGGAGGAGATACGTCTGGTACGCATCAAATTTATGTGTGAGCAGGGCAATTAACAGCAGTAGAATATGGGAAGATACGATAGTCGTGATGCGCACGGGGGATTTAGAGGCAACAGCAACGAGGGGCGCAGAGCAGACTTTAGACAAAAGCGAGATGATGGTAAGGTGAGGGCTAAAAAGTCGTTGGGGCAACACTTCTTGACCGACCTAAACATTGCACGTAAAATCAGCGAGGCGATTGAAGGGGGCACAGCAGATAATCCAAAGCCGACCCTTGAGGTTGGGTGCGGAATGGGTGTCTTGACTCAGTTTTTGCTACAACGTGACGACATCATAACTTACGGAGCTGAGATTGATAAGGAGAGTGTGGAGTATCTAAAGGAGCACTATCCAGAGTTTGCGCCACGCCTAATAGAGGGGGATTTTTTGAGGATGAATCTCAAGGAGAGCTTTTCTGATGGGGTCAATGTGATTGGAAACTTTCCATATAATATATCGTCACAGATTTTTTTCAAAGTCTTGGAGTATCGTGACCACGTAAACGAGTGTGTCGGGATGATACAGCGTGAGGTTGCACAGCGCATCGCTGAACCTCCCGGCTCGAAGCAGTATGGCATTTTGAGCGTTATCCTTCAGGCATTCTACGATATTGAGTATCTATTTACGGTATCTGAAACGGTCTTTGACCCACCACCAAAGGTCAAGAGTGCAGTTGTGCGTCTACGTCGCAACTCGGTTGCATCTTTGGAGTGCGATGAACGACTATTCGTTAAGGTTGTCAAGGCGTCGTTTGGGCAGAGGCGTAAGATGTTGCGCAACTCCCTGCGTTCGGTCTTTGGTGACTTTGGTGGCGAGGAGCATAGATTCTTCACACTACGTGCAGAGCGACTGTCGGTTGCCGATTTTGTTGAACTCACGCAATGGGTTGCAGCGAGGATTGGTTAGGCTTTAGCTCTTTAAAGAGATGGGCTCTGTAATGGGGCGAGGTAGTAGCCACAACGCCCAGCAAACCATAACAAAAGGGGCGACCATTCGGTCGCCCCTTTGCTAAATCCTCTTTTCGAGGGCTATTTAACTGCTTTAACTATCGCCTCAAATGCCTTAGGCTCGTTCATCGCCAAGTCTGCCAAAACCTTACGGTTTAGCGAGATACCCTTAGCGTTTACCTTACCCATAAATTGAGAATATGTCATTCCATAAGCACGGACTGCAGCGTTGATACGTGTAATCCATAGTGAACGGAATGTACGTTTTTTAAGTTTGCGGTGTGCATAAGCATATTGCAAACCCTTTTCGACCGTGTTTTTGGCTACGGTCCATACGTTTCCCCTTGAACCAAAGTTACCTTTGGCAA
>CAYJJV010000011.1:0-1330 GCA_964370585.1 uncultured Alistipes sp.
TCATATATATTCTGACGATTGTTTTGCTAACAATCATAACCACTGCGTGCGGTGGAGATGGTGGTGGGGCGAGTGAGCAATCGTTGGCGACCCTTTCGATGGATATAGTGGACCATAGAGCTGAAAATGCAAAAATCACAACGCAAGGTAGTGCCGGGACTTATGTTGCCGAAATCATCGACGATGCCACTACCACTACTTGGTGCTCATTGAGCATCACAACTGAGCTTGCAACCCTTAGTGGGGAGGTTGGAGAGCCCATATACCTATATTTACAGGAGAACAACACCAACCAAAGCCGCACGGCTAAAATCAAAATCACCTACTCGGATGGCTACTCAACGGAGTTGTCACTCACGCAAAATCAATATATATACGATAGGCAGTGGGCTGAGCAGCCAGCATTTAATTCGGACACAAAGTATATCCACAAGACCTACCACACAACCGACAAGAGCGGCAACAGAATACGTAGCTACTCGATATGCTACGACACCCAAAAGTACGTTTCACGCTGGGTAGCCTACCCTCTGCACAAGAGCTACACCGTAGGGGCATACAACCGCACTGACGATTGGCAGTACGATCCAAATGTCGATCTGCCCGAGATACCCGTTTGGTTGCAACACTCGGTTGCCGACAGCTATGAGTATGGCTTAGTGCGTGGTCATCAGCTAACATCATCGCATCGCTATATCGATGGGCACTTAGACAACGAGATAAACCGCCAAACATTCTACCCCACCAACATTATGCCTCAAGATTGGGACTTTAACGGCGGTATTTGGGTCGATTTGGAGATGGATATGCGTGCAAATGCGTGGGCGATGCCACGTGACACGCTTTATGTCGTGACGGGCGCTCACTTTGGCGACAACCGCACCACATACCAAAGTGGCAAGCAGGTGGGCGTGCCGAGCCACTGCTGGAAGGTGCTCCTGCGCACCAAAAGTGGCTCGACCGGCAAACAGGTAGCCGACTGCACGGCAGATGAGTTAATAGCCATAGGTTTTTGGTTTGAGAACAACGACAGCCAAACATCGTCGCTTAATACATACACAAAAACAGTGGCCGAGATTGAGGCTTTAACGGGATTTGAGCTCTTCCAGAACTTAGACCCTGCGGTTGAGAGTAGCGTAAAGAGCCAAAATAATCTATCGCACTGGAGTAGCATAAATTAATTTAGTAGAAACTGAAATACAATAGATGATAAATGATTTGATAATAAAATTCCGTTGCCGTCATTGAGGACTTGCTTTTTTTCGTCATTGCGGACTTGACCAGCAGACAAAACACGCCCCGTCATTGCGGACTTGATCCGCAATCTCAA
>CAYJJV010000011.1:1430-22141 GCA_964370585.1 uncultured Alistipes sp.
CCGTCATTGCGGACTTGATCCGCAATCTCAAACCCCCACCGTCATTGCGGACTTGATCCGCAATCTCTTGGAGGACAACAATGAGATTCTGAATCAAGTTCAGAATGACGAAAGGGTATTCAGAATGACGAAATATGAATGACGAGACAATAACTTTAACACGGGATAGTATAAATTAGTGTAGAACGAAATGCAATAAATGATAAAACTTTACTAAAAAAAACATTATGAAAAGAGTCTTATTGATTACTCTGTTTGTCACGTTTATGGTTGTCTGCTTTGCGCAGAAGCCATATAAGGTGGTTTTTTACAACTTCGAGAACCTCTTTGACACCATCAACGACCCATCAAACAAGGGCGATGATGAGTTTACTCCCGAAGGGCGTAAAAAGTGGAACTCAATCAAGTACAACAAAAAACTCAAAAACTTAGAGCGTGTGCTCTTCGAGATTGCGGCCGAAGATAAGGATTATCCCGCCGTAATTGGTATCTCCGAGATTGAGAACCGCACAGTCTTAGAGGATGTTGCGGCGATGCCTAAGTTAGCTCCTGCAGCATATCGCATCCTGCACTACGACTCACCTGATGGTCGTGGTATTGACGTGGCGTTCTTCTACCGCCCCGACATCTTCCATTTCGAGGGTAGTGCAATGTTGCCATTCCGCTTGGAGAGCGATCCCGAGTGGCGTGCACGTGACTTCGTGACGATGTGGGGCACAATCGAGGGCGAACCATTCTTCTTTATCAACAACCACTGGCCATCACGTGTGGGAGGGCAGCAGGCATCGGCGCATCTTCGTATGGCGGCGGCTGTGCAGTCACGTGAAATCATCGACTCGGTAATGCAGGCTAACCCTGAGACCAAAATCATACTCTTGGGTGACTTGAACGATGATGCAGGCGATGATAGCATCATCGAGGGTCTTGGTACTGAGGGCGACATTGACGATTTGGACTCAGACGATATGTACAACCCATTTATCGAGGTGCACAAGGCTGGATACGGCACATTGGCATATCGTGATAATTGGAATCTGTTTGACAACATCATCGTATCGGAGAACTTGGCGACTGGCTCAACGGGCAAACTAAAGTTGCAAAAGGTCAAAGGCACCAAATTCAGAGGTGGCATCTTCAAGCGCCCATATATGTTCCAAAAAGAGGGGCAGTTCAAGGGCTATCCACTTCGCACGTTCGTTGGTAACGACTTCAAAAATGGCTTTAGCGACCACTTACCGGTCTACATATATATCTCAAAATAAATAACTTAATATAATTGTATGAAACTGAAAAGATTATTTACTCTTCTATTGGCTACCCTACCGCTGTTTGCCTTAGCACAGCAGGGGGGAGTTAGTGGTAAGGTTGTCTCACGCAATGGAAGTGAGGCATTGAGTAACGTTGAGATCACAATCGAGAAGTTAGGCGTAACTGTTAAGAGCGACAGTAACGGCGATTTTAGATTTGCAGATCTCCCCAATGGTGACTACACACTCTCATTCAGCACCCCCGAGTTTGAGGATTTAGAGCTCCTTGTAAAGGTTGGCGATGATGAGCGTAAGCTGAAAGCTGTCTTCTTATCGCCTCTTGTTATGGGGCGAATGGTTGATGATGCATTCTTTGCCGAGTTCGATTCGGACTCATCATCATCCGATGCGCAATCTCTGCCAACGGCTTTGGGCTCGTCTAAGGACCTCTTCAACAACATTGCTGGCTACCGCTTTAGCGAGATGCGTTTCAATGTTCGTGGTTACGACTCGCCCTACTCGGATATTATGTTGAACGGTATCCGCTTCAACGATGCATTGACGGGTTATGGACCTTGGTCGTTGTGGAGTGGTCTAAATGACGCTACACGTAACCAAGAGAGCTATACTGGCGCCGAGATGTCGGAGCACGGTATAGGTTCAATCGGTGGTATGACCAATATCAACGCACGTGCCTCGCAGATGCGCAAGGGATTCCGTTTCTCGCTATCGAATGCCAATATGATGTACCGCCTTCGTGCGATGGTGTCATACGCATCGGGTTTGTTGGATAATGGATGGTCTTACGCCTTCTCAGCATCTACTCGTCAGGGTGGTAATGGCTATGTTGATGGCGTTTACTACAACTCATACGCATACTTCGCATCGGCAGAAAAGCTATTCGATGGTGGCCACTCTGTGGGTCTGACTGTATTGGCATCGCCTTCGGAGCGTGGCGCCTTGCAGGCATCGACACAGGAGGCCTATGACCTCTTTGGCAACAACTACTACAACCCCAATGTGGGTCTTCAGGCGGGCGACCTTCGTAACTCACGTGTACGCCGTACTCACGAGCCTATCGTGATGTTGAACTACATCTGGGATATTAACGAACAGACACGCCTTAACGCTGCAACATCTATCCGTTTTGGTAAAAATGGCTACTCAGCACTTACGTGGAGTGCAGGTAGCGACCCTCGTGCCGACTACTACCGTTATATGCCTTCAAACGCATTTAACTTCATCATTCCCGGCACAACATCTGATCAAACTATCCATTTTGACATCTTAGAGTACGCTCAAAAGGCATCTGTTTGGACTGGCCGTATGGATTTTGATGCTATGTACCACAAAAACCAATATATCGAGACTGACGACCCATACTTGGTTGAGAACTACAGCACCGAGCACCGCTCAAGCTATATGTTGGAGGAGCGCCACACAGACCAAATCGACTATAACTTTGCCGCAAATATCAACCATATTATCAACGATAAGATGCGTATAATTGGTGGCGCAAACCTACGTGTGAACCGCACCTCATACTTCACCGAAGTTTTAGACCTTTTGGGCGGTGACTACTGGTATGATGTCGATAAGTTTGCCGAGCGAGATATGCCAGATGTTATCTCACGTCAAAACAATTTGGACTACTACTTGGCAAATGGCCACGCACCAGTTGTTCGTGAGGGCGACAAGTATGGCTACTACTACCGTGCTCACGTTATGGAGAGCAACGCTTGGGCGCAATACCAATACACTAAGGGCAACTTCAACATTGGCGTAGGTGCTGAGGGAGGCTATACAACGATGCACCGTGAGGGTATGTGGCGCAAGGGTCTATTCCCCGAGAACTCATTGGGCGACAGCGAGAAGTTAGACTACATAACCTACACCGGTAAAGTATCTGCTGGCTACCGCATTGCCGCTGAGCACTCATTCGAGTTAAATGCCATCTATTCGGAGCAGGCGCCTAAGTTCTCATCTTCGTTCGTTTCACCACGTACTCGTAACTCTACGACTCCGGGTTTGACCACCGAGAAGATTATGGGAGGTGACCTAACATACAACCTATCATTGCCTTACGTTAAGGCTCGTGTGTCGGGTTACTACTCTACTATCAACGATCAAGCTAAGGTTATCTCGTTCTATGACGACACAAGCTCGTCGTTCACCAACTTTGCTATGAGCGGCATTGACGAGCGCTACTATGGTGTTGAATTGGGTATCTCGGTACCAATTTATCAGGGTCTTTCACTTGTTGGAGCTCTGAACTGGGGTGACTACACCTACACCTCAAACCCCGACTTTGTGCAAACTATCGACAACGTTGATAAGGTTGTTTTGGTAGATAAAGTAAACTGGGAGGGTATGCACGTTGAGAGCACACCACAAATCGCTGCTAACATCGGTTTGGACTACCGTGCACCACGTAACTGGTTCATCGCTGCCAACCTAAACTACTACGACAAGCGCTATTTGTCGATGAACCCTATGTATCGCACATCGGAGGCTGTATCATACTACACCGACGTTTTGACCAACCCAGCATCTTCGACCGAACAGCAGGTTGAGGCGGTATTGGGCATCAAGGATATGCGTGCTCAGGAGGAGTTTGGCGCTGATTTCACTCTTGGCGCAAGCGTTGGTAAGAACTGGTATATCAACTACAACTATATGGTTGGTTTCAGCTTCGAGGTTAAGAATATCCTCAACAACCAAGATATTAAGACTGGTGGATATGAGCAGATGCGCTTAAATAAGATTCGTACTGAGGGTGGCGAGACCAAATATACACGTTTCGACTCTAAGTACTTCTATATGTTGGGTACGACCTACTATTTGAATCTTTACGTGCGTTTCTAATCTAATTAAAGAGTATAGTTATTATGAAAAATATAAAATTAATTTTAATAGCAGCGATTGGACTTCTTGTAGCGAGTTGCTACAACGATTTCGACACTCCAGCACCACGTAAGATATACACGGATGCGGATATGGAGCAGCTTATGGGCTTGGAACGAGTAGATATTGCGGAGCTAAAGGTTCAATATATCAATGCTTTCGGCAGCATCACGGGAAGAGGTACCAACGATGATGATAACTTCGAAACGACCAATTCTCTAAAGTTTGGGGCAATCTCAGCTGACGAGGCAGCCTTCAACGGACTAAAGAGTTGGGGCGAGGCCTCTAACAAGTATATCAAGGGTAAGGTTATCAGTAGCGATAGACAGGGTAACGTATATAAGTCGTTGCACATCTTCGATGGCACATCGGCTATCGAGCTAAAGCTCTACAATGGTCTTTACTTGGACTTCGCATTGGATTTCAACAATATGAACTCGCAGTGGGTCTATGTTAAGTTGGATGGTCTGTTTTTGGGTAACTACCGTATGGCGCTATCTATCGGAGGAGCCCCTTCGGATAGCTACAACACGGCAGGTTCACACAAGTTCTACGCCAACTCAAACCTTGACGATCCACGCATTGCATCGCAGAATGTCTTTGTTGGCGAGCGTGTTGGCCTAACTGAGGGTACGGCTTTCGAGAACGATATCTTGGTGGTTACCCCAACAACCTACTCTCAGCTTCACGACCCATTAACAGATGCTGCTGGCACAGTTTTGGTCAATTCAGGCACTCAGTATGACGATGGTGAAGATGCATACCTGAAGAATCTTGGTCGCTTGGTACGCTTTCAAGATATTGAAATCGACTATCGTGGCGTAAGTTATGAGGTAAAGCAGGCTGACGGCAGTTGGACAGCAGTTGAGAAGCCCGTCATCAAGAGCGGTAGCAACTCAAACCCCTACCCTAACTGGATTGTAACCGACTACGGCACACCAATCTTTGGTACTTGGTACTACTGGGCGTATAACCGTGATAATGTTCGTCTTTATGGTTCGGTTTTGATGTCATACAACACTGGCGCAACATACAACTCTGAAGAGGGTGTCTACTCGATTCGTACAAGTGGATATTCGCAATTTGGTATGCGTCCTATCCCGATGGATGGCTCTACGGGCGATGTTTTGGGTATCTATGGAATCTATGCTAAGACGAGTGACTTCTCGGGCGACGAGTACGACTGGGCACAGTACCAAATTACGGTTAGTAGAATCGAGGATTTGGACTTTGACTCTTCTGACCTCCTGACCGATGAGTTTATCCAGCGTAATACACCTGAGGCATCGTACAACCCACCTGTAAAGGATGGTGGCGAGGATGGCAGTTTTGACTCTTAAATCAAAACTATCCACACTTTTAGGCAGAAGAGGGCGGCACGAATTAATCTCGTGTCGTCCTCTTTTTTTGTGCCCCAAACTCAGGTGTCGTCATTGCGTGCTACGACACGCAATCTCACTAAATTAAACACTCTAAACTTCGAGTCACAATTTCATTGAAAATCAAGAGATTGCGGATCAAGTCCGCAATGACGATATAATTTCGATCTGCAGGTCAAGCCCACAATATCGGAGAGTAGTTGGCAATGAATAATGGAGATTTGCGAGGATTAAAACTGATTATATATTGTAGAAAGAGGATTTTTTGTTATATTTGTAGCAATCAAAAGTAACTATTAGAGAGATATGCATAGCAACATCGAGATCATCCAAATCAATATATCGGGCGAGGATAAACCCGGTTTGACATCATCGCTAACCGAGATTTTGGCTAAGTATGACGCCTTTGTCCTCGATATTGGTCAGGCAAACATCCACCAATCCTTGACCTTAGGCATACTCTTTAAGACCACTGCCGAAAAGTCGGGCGATATAATGAAGGAGCTCCTATTTAAGGCATCAGAGTTGAGTATCACTATCCGTTTCACACCTATATCTGAGGAGGATTACAACGACTGGGTCAAACGTCAAGGCAAGAATCGTTATATCCTCACTCTGTTGGGGCGCACCGTAACGGCACAGCACATCGCCCAAGTTACGAGCGTTGTGGCAGAGAATGGCCTTAATATCGACGCTATGAAGCGTCTCACGGGTCGCATCGCCCTACACGAGGGTGAGCGTGCCGAGCGCTCTTGCATCGAGATCTCGGTGCGAGGCTCTGTCACTGATGATATACGTAGCGCAATGCAGAGCAGCTTTATGGAGCTCTCGCAGGTGGGTTTGGATGTATCGTTCCAGCGAGATGATATGTATCGCCGCTCACGCCGCTTGATATGCTTTGATATGGACTCAACGCTAATCGAAACCGAAGTTATCGACGAGCTTGCCGATCGTGCAGGCGTGGGCGATAGGGTGCGTGAGATAACCGAGAGCGCAATGCGAGGCGAGATTGACTTCAAAGAGAGCTTCACACAGCGTGTGGCTCTCTTGGAGGGTTTAGATGTCTCGGTTATGGAGCAGATAGCACGTGAACTACCCATCACCGAAGGGTTGGAGCGTATGATGACCATCCTAAAGCGTGTGGGCTACAAGACAGCAATCCTATCGGGAGGTTTCACATACTTTGGCAACTACCTACGTCAGCGATTTGGCTTTGACTATGTCTATGCCAACGAGTTGGAGGTCGAGAATGGTCGCCTTACGGGTCGATATGTGGGCGAGGTGGTTGATGGGCAGCGCAAGGCTGAGTTACTGCGCCTATTGTGCCAATTCGAGGAGATTAACATCGCACAGTCGGTTGCCGTTGGCGATGGCGCTAACGACTTGCCGATGCTCAACTTGGCGGGCTTAGGTATCGCATTTCACGCCAAACCAACCGTTAAGCAGACCGCACGCCAGTCAATCTCAACAACTGGCTTGGATGGCATCCTATACTTCTTAGGTCTAAAGGATTCACGTATCGAATAGAGCTAAGATGGGGTGTCGTGCGGCTGTAATATTGCTCTTTGCCTTGCTATTTATGGGGTGTTACGACTCGTCGTTTCAATCCCCCAGCGAGGAGGTTAGCCAAAAGCAGGTAAACTCTACAATTTCACAACTCACATCACAATATATGGGCAGTAGATTTGTTGTCGATAGACCAACTATTGTCTATGGAGTAGTCACATCATCGGACGAGGGTGGCAACTTCTACAACACCTTTACAGTCGAGAATGATGGTGCTGCGTTGGAGATAATGGCAGGCTTGAGCTATCTGAGTAACGAATTTCCATTGGGCTCACAAGTTATTTTGACGCTTGAGGGTATGGCGATTGGGCGCTCTCGTGGAGTGTATCAGGTGGGTCGTATGCCCATTGACCCGACCTCCTATTTTGCTGTCGATTATATTGGCTCGATGGCTGCACTTCACGCAGTTGTGGAGCGCTTTTCTGAAGAGATAACCTTCCCTATGCCAGCAACACTGACAATCTCTCAACTCACTGATGCAATGGCAGGTAGACTCATACGCATCGACAACCTAATATATTCGCCTGAGATAGATGACGAGCAGACAGAGGCGATAGATGATGGCACGTGGAGCGGCTACCAGCGATTTGTGGACTCCTCACAACGTGAAATATACACCTACACGAGTGATTATGCCTCATACGCCAACGATGCCGTGCCTACTTCGAGTGTTGCTCTTACGGGAATTTTGCAATACGACAGTACGGGCGAAAATCGATACATAATCAAACTTCGTGATGCGAGCGATTGTACATATTAGTGCTCTAATATGCTCTCTTGTGGCACTTTCGTGCGATGCAACCTCCCCAAAATATAGTGGTGGCGAGGGTGCTATCTCTATCGCACACCTAAAATCGCTGTACAACTACAAAGATGCAAAGATAGATAGTAATATAACCATTAGTGGTCGAGTAACAAGTTCCGACCACTTAGGCGAGTGTTACAAAAGCATCACAATCGAAGATAGCAGCGCTGGAATAACCACATATATCGATTTGGTTGATATACACAAAGAGTTCCCGTTAGGGAGCTTGGTGGGCATAAACTGCAACTCTCTTTCGCTCGAAGAGTACGGTGGCAACATTCGCTTGGGCTATCGTTATGAGGATGGGACGATTGGACGCATACCAAATGAGCTCCTGCACCGACATATACGCCTAATTGACACAACAATAGAGTTCAAAGAGCCAGCGCCTTATACCATCCCCGAAATATCGCTCGAGTGCATCGACCGCCTTATTGTTTTGGAGAATGTGCGCTTTACAGAGGCGGATGGCGAGGAGCTATGGTGCGAATATGATAGCGCAAACAACGAATTCATATCGACCGAACGCACACTCATCGACAACAACAATAATAGGCTAACAATTAGGGTTTTGGGCAGCAGCAACTACGCCAGCTCAAGGCTCCCCGACCATACAATCTCAATTTCAGGTATGGTGGAGTACTTCAACGAAAAATTCACATTCCGAGCCGTAAACTATAACGAGATTTGATAATTTTTCGCTATCTTTGCCACAATGATTGATAGGGATACCATTGATAGAATATACGCTGCGGCCAACATTGTAGATATTGTTGGCGACTATGTCACGCTCAAGCGCAAAGGCGTAAACTATCAGGCGTGCTGTCCATTCCACAACGAGAAGACCCCTTCGTTTGTCGTCTCGCCCACTAAGGGTCTATTCAAGTGTTTTGGTTGTGGCAAGGCGGGCAACGCTGTCACATTTGTGATGGAGCACGAGAGCATCACCTACCCCGAAGCTCTGCGAGCGGTAGCTAAGCGCTACGGCATCGAGGTCAAGGAGCAAGAGATGACCGAAGAGCAGCTACAACGCAATGACGATCGTGAGAGTATGTTTACGCTCAACAGCTGGGCAGCCGACTACTTCGCCTCTTACCTCTATCACCAAAGCGAGGGCATTGGGGTTGGAATGAGCTACTTGCGTCAAAAGCGCTCGATGACCGATGCAATGATTAAGCGCTTTGCTCTTGGTTTCTGCCCTTCGAAAGGGGATACGATGTCGCAAGAGGCGCTCAAGGCTGGCTACAAAGAGGATTTTTTGGTATCGACTGGGTTATCGCTCAAGAGCGATAAAGATGGCTCTCTATTCGATAGGTTTCGTGACAGAGTGATGTTTCCTATTCACAACATCTCGGGGCGTGTCGTGGGCTTTGGAGGTCGCACGTTGCGTGAAGATAAAAAGGTTGCGAAGTACCAAAACTCGCCCGAGAGCGAAATTTACAGCAAAAAACGTGAACTATACGGACTATTCTTCGCCAAGCGTGCCATCCAGCTAAAGGATTGCGCAATTATGGTTGAGGGCTACACCGATGTAATATCGATGCACCAAGTGGGTATCGAGAATGTTGTCGCCTCGTCGGGCACCTCGCTAACTGTCGAACAGATACGACTCTTGGCACGCTTTACACGCAACATTACCATCATCTATGATGGCGACACGGCAGGCATCAAGGCATCGATGCGTGGTGTGGATATGATACTCTCTGAAGGGATGAACGTGCGCATTGTGACTCTGCCCGATGGCGATGACCCCGATTCATTCGCTTCGCAACGCACAGCGGAAGAGGTTGAGAGCTACATTGCTGAGAATGAGCACGATTTTTTGGCATTTAAGGCTCAATTATTGTTAGAGGAGTCAAAGGGCGACCCAATTAAGAAGTCGAGCCTAATTGGCGATATGATAGCATCGATTACCCATATACCCGATAATATTCAGCGCTCGGTCTATATCAAGGAGTGCGCACGTATAATGGATGTTGATGAGGCGCTATTGGTCTCGGAGGTTGCTCGCAGGCGTATGACCTCGTCGGGCGATCGTGAGGCGGATGAGTTTATCCGCCGACAAAACACTCTTGAGCGACAAGCTCATAACGCAACGCAGGGTATCGCTCAAGGCGCAACGCAGGCCGACTTCTCAAAGCGTGTAGAGGCAGGCAGTAGTTTCGAGGCGTTGGAGTGTGAGATTGTGAAGTATATGCTCAAATATGGCGATACCGAGTTTGACTTTATCGAGGGTAGCACCGTGACACGTTGCAACGTTGCCGAGTCGATATTTGGGGAGTTAGATGGCGACAATATCACATTTCGCAACCCTACCTATGCCAAAATTATGCAGATCTACAAGCGTGAATGGGAGGCTGCAGGGATTGGCGAGAAGGTTGCGATGCACCACTTCATCAACAGTGATGATGCCAGTGTGTGTAACCTATCGGTCGATATTCTCACCTCTGAGGAGAATTACGTTCCGAGTCAGATGTGGCGACAGAAGGATGTCTATGTCGAAACGGACGAGGATATGCTATCGGTCGGTGTGCCAAAGGCAGTGACGCTATACAAGTCGAAGGTTGTCGAGGATTTGATTTCCCAGTTGCAAACGCAGCTCACCGATGAGAGCCTCACCGAAGAGCAGATGCGTGAGACTTTGCAACGCTTAGCGAGCTATAACAGCGTTAAGGTTGCAATCTCGAAGAGGTTACAGAGGTTGATTTTATAATATTTTGAGATTATTACTGATGCATTAAATTTACAATGTCGTCATTGCGGGCTTGACCCGCAATCTCAGACGCAACAAAGGAGATTGCGGGTCAAGCCCGCAATGACGAGGTAGGAGCTTTAACGCATCACTAAAAATGTTAAACATAACTATTTTTTAGAAAAAAAGGGGGATGAGAATCTGTGTATGACGTATCACTACGGCATACGGTGTGCAAACAGAAAATAAACAGAAAGATGTGTAAAACATATCAAAGATAAAAGAATTAGTTATCTTGATGGATTCCCATCCCCAACACAATACACGGCAATTTGTGTGCCGTTTTTATATGAACTCTGATTTTTATGAGCGAGCAGAAAAAGATAAATATTAGAAATAAGCGTGCAACATTCGACTATGAGATTATCGAAGAGTGGATTGCAGGCGTTGTGTTGGTCGGCACCGAGATTAAATCGATACGAGCAGGTCGAGCATCGATGGTCGATTCGTACTGCTATTTCGAGCGTGGCGAGCTGTGGATTCGTGGTGTCAATATCAGCGAGTATGAGTGGGGCACGTGCAACAACCATACACCACGCCGTGACCGCAAACTGCTGCTCAACGCCCGTGAAATTAGCAAAATTGAGCGTCTATCGCAAGATGTGGGGCTCACGATTGTGGGATTGAGGATGTTTCTCAACGAGCGAGGATTAGCAAAGATTGTCATCGGTTTGGCACGTGGCCGCAAGAGCTACGACAAGCGTGAACACCTCAAAAAGAGCGATGACAGACGTGAGATGGATAGAGCTATGAAGGGGTATAAATAGAGATTTGGATTGAGTAGTAACTACCCAGATAGAGGAAAAATTGATTTATGAGTACAATACTATTAATTGAGACCGCCACAGATGTATGCTCTGTGGGTATCGCCCGAGATGGCGAGCTAATATCGCTGTGCGAGAGCGCTGAGGGGCGTGATCACGCCTCACGCGTGGCAGTATATGTGGATCAGATGTTGCGTGAGCACTCCCTACAACCCGAAGATTTAGACGCTGTTGCCGTGAGCAAGGGTCCCGGTTCATACACTGGCCTGCGCATTGGCGTATCGTTTGCCAAAGGGCTATGCTACGCCTTAGGTAAACCACTAATCGGCGTATCAACATTGGCATCTATGGCACAAATCGCCATCGAAGAGCACAAAGCGGGAATTATATCAGTCGAGAATTGGGAGAGTGCTACTCTCTGCCCTATGATTGATGCACGCCGTATGGAGGTCTACACACAGCTATTAAATATAAATGGCGGATGCATAAGCGATATTGAGGCCAAAATCATCGACGAAGAGAGCTTCAGCAAAGAGCTATCTTGTGGCTGCCCATTTTTGATATTTGGCAATGGCGCACAGAAGTGTCTACCTATGCTCAAAGGGGCAACGATGATTGACGTCACACCATCGGCACGTGGTATGGTACGTTTAGCACAGCAAGCGTTGGAGAGTTCCGACACAGAAAATGTTGCCTATTTCGAGCCGCTGTACCTAAAAGATTTTGTGGTGACAACCACACAAAAAAAGTATTTCTAATCAACCCAAAGGCACAATAATTGATTTACAAATAATATGAAAGAGTTAAGAATCGTTGCAACAATCACATCAAAATTGGAGAGTGCAGAGGTGGTATTTGCCGCTTTGCAGAGCATTGTCAAGGCATCACGCCAAGAGAGTGGCTGTGTGAGCTATGACCTGCACCGTGACACTAAAAACCGCCTACGCTTTATCATTTTAGAGTGCTGGCAGTCACAAGAGGCGATTGATGAACACAATGCAACAGAGCACTTTAAGGCGTTTATTCGCCAAATCGCCGGGCATACCGAATCGGTGACTGTGGATGTAATTGAACAAATACTTTAATCAAAAAAACTATAAGATTATGGATGCAATTAAGATGTTAGAGGAGCGTCGCAGTGTTCGTCGCTATACGGATGAAAAGGTACCTCGCGAGTTAATGCGTGAGGTGGTTGATATTAGCCGTTGGGCACCTTCGTGGGCAAATTTTCAGATTGCTCGCTACACTTTGGTCGATGACGAGGCTACAATTCAGCGAATTGCCGAGCAGGGCCTTAATGGCTTTGTCTACAACGCCAACACACTGAAAAATGCTCAAGGCGTTGCCGTTTTGAGCTATGTCAAGGGAAAGAGTGGCAAATTAGAGGGCAAGCCGGGCGTTGATTCTGTGGGTTATGTAACCTCGAAGGATAGCTCTTGGGAGGTCTTCGATGCTGGCATCGCTTGTCAAACCTTCTGTTTAGCAGCACACGCTAAGGGTGTTGGCACCTGCATTTTTGGTGTTATTGACGATGCAGCGATAGCCGAAATTGTGGCTCTTCCTGAAGATGAGACAGTTGCGGCATTGATAACCTATGGCTTCGAGGCGGGTGAGCACGCAAATCCAACGCCACGCAAGGGTGTGGATGATATTTTGCGATTTATCTAACACCTTAATTGTGAATTATAAATTATTAGTGATGCTCTAAAGCTACTATCTTGTCATTGCGGGCTTGACCCGCAATCTACTGATTTTCAATGAGATTCTGAATCAAGTTCAGAATGACGCATTGGAGTTACAGAATGACAGCGAATAGTTTAACGCACCAGCTGTGATTCATAATTTATAATTCACAATTCATAATTAACTTTGATTAAGCGCATTATAAATCCTCAACGCCCCCCACGCATCTGTTGCGGCATATTGCGCTTGTTTTGGGGTCAATGTCGCTGCCTCCCAATTACTTAGACGTTGGGCTTTGGAGACTCTTTCGCCCAAGACTATGGCCGATAGTTTGCGTAGGCTCTTCTCCTCGATACCCCACTGTGGGGCTGTGGTTTGGAGCTCCACAAAGTTGCGTGCACGCAGATGGCGCAACTGTTGCAACGAGCGCACATCGCCTGCAATATCTACACCCACTTTTGTGATTGTCGGGCTCTCCAAAATGCGCATTATTGGCTTTGAGAGAGCAATTTTATTTAGCCTAAAGAGGTAACAAACATCATCGGTCGAGAGCTGCAAGAGTGACACTCGATAGATAACACCCTTCTTAAATGATGGGCGAGTCTCGGTGTCAAAACCTATTACGGAGTGGGTAGATAGGTAGTCGCACGCCTCTTTAACACCCTCTTCGGTATCTACAATGCGTATTTCGCCCTTGAACTCAAGGGCTGGCAGGGCGACTGTTGCTTCGTTTGATATTTTGCTTTGATACTTCATTTAAAACTATTCAGCGAAAAAAGTTGCACAAATTTAGCCATTTATTTTTAATCTACCATCCTTCAAGGCGACAATTTTACCCAAATCCAAAAGTTCACGTACCGCTCGAGCAAACACTTCGGGCGGCAGGGCAACACGCACCGAGAGTGAACGAGGTTCAGCGGGGCTCTCACGCAAAAGCTCCAAAATAGTTTGGTGCAACCTCTCACTTTGGGCTGCATCCTCCCCATTCGCACCCTTTTCGCCCTCTGCTTTTTTGGCTTGTCGGCGCTCGGCAAGGCATATATCGCAAATACCACACTTCACATCCGACTCATCGCCAAAGTAGTGTTGCAAAATCAAACTACGGCACTCCGTATCGTTACTCGCATAGCGCAACATAAGCTCAAAGCGCTCCTCAATTAACTCTTGGCGGTGTTTGTAGGTCTCGGGCGAGATAAATATATCTTCACGTGGCAGGCGCTCCTCGTTCATAAATATGATGGGCGAGCGTGCTGCAGGTATGTATCGTATGATGCGCAACTGCCACAGCTGTTTTAGTAGCTCACGCACTCTGTCGATGGTGTAGCCGCTCCACGTAGCAAGTTCTCCCTCGTTGATTGAGCGAAACTCGGTAAAGACACCGCTATAAAGGCGTAAGATTGTGCGGATAAAGTGGTCTAAATCTTGGCGTTGCACTCGGATTTTATAGAGGTCGTCACGGCTCACACAGAATATCAACTGTGCAGGGTTATCCTGCACATCGACAAGGGTCATATAGCCATTTTGTTGCAGAAGTTTCAGTGCGCTCACCACCTGCCCCGAGTATATCTTCTCACGGTGCGAGAACTCATACATATTAAATATAAAGGATGCACCCCCACCCTCGCCAATGGCTACATTGAGGTATGAGCAGACCCTATCGTATATATCTTTGACCACCTCTAAGGGTGGAAACTCCTGCTCAAAACGCCTTCTTAGGCGCTGGTCATCATCTGGCGCAACCAACAACAGAGCATACGAGCGCACACCATCACGCCCTGCACGCCCCGCCTCTTGGTAGTAGCTCTCCAAACTATCGCACATCGTGTAGTGCACCACAAAGCGCACATCTGCCTTATCGATACCCATTCCAAAGGCGTTCGTGGCGACCATTACACGCACATCGCCTCGCAACCACTCCTCTTGGCGCAACGTGCGCTCGGCATAGCCCAGACCGCCATTATATGCTGCCGCTGTGATGCCCTGAGAGCGCAACCACTCGGCAAGTTGTTCGGTCGCCTCACGAGTTCTTACATATACGATGCCCGCTCCCGCAACACTCTGCAAAAGGCGCATCAGCTGCCCATCCCTATCTTCGGTATGGCGAACGCTATACGATAGATTAGGGCGTGCAAAGCTACTACGGATAATCCTCTCATCGCCAAATTTAAGGTGCGACATAATATCCTTAGCCACACGCTCTGTGGCAGATGCCGTCAAAGCCAAAACTGGCACATCGTCCGATAATCGCTCACGAAGCTCGGCAATGCGCAGGTATGAGGGGCGAAAATCGTAGCCCCACTGCGAAATACAGTGCGCCTCGTCCACCGCCAACAGTGTAACACGCATTCTCTGAACACGCAACCTAAAGGCTTCGGTTGCCAAGCGTTCGGGGGCGACATACAAAAATTTAACATCGCCATAGACGCAATTATCCAGCGCAATATCAATCTGGCGAGGCGACATCCCCGAGTGTATCGCCACTGCCGAGATATTGCGTCGGCGCAAGGCATCGACTTGGTCTTTCATCAAGGCGATGAGTGGCGTGACAACAATACAAAGACCCTCCTGCGCCATCGTGGGCACCTGATAGGTCAAAGATTTTCCGCCTCCCGTAGGCATCAGCGCCAAAGTGTCGTGCCCCGAGAGGACAGAGCGTATAATCTCCTCTTGCGATGCTCTAAAGGAGTCAAAGCCCCAATATCGCTTTAGAGTTTCAAGAATCTTCTCGCTCTGCATAGTCAAATCCTATTGCGGAATAAAAATATAGGTAATCGTGCCCGACTGGCGTTTGGGCGCTGTGCCATCTATGTTAAATAGCGACTCTTCGGCAGCCTTGACCGCCCACTGCTGCATACACTCATCGCCCCCCGAACGCACTCGTGCCGATGTAACCTCGCCCGACTGATTGACCACAACATCGATGACAACCTCGCCACCGCCCTCGCACATATATGCTGGGACGACCAAATCTCGGGAGGTGCGCACAGGGTTTTTCAGCGAAAACGAAACCGTCACACGCCCCTTCACACGCCTATCTTGGCGCTCAGCACCCTGCTCGCTACCCCTTGTGGCATCGTACAACGCCTGCTGCTCGGCTAAACCCTTCTCATACGCCTCACGGTTGGCACGCATTTGAGCTTCAGTCTTAACTGCAGCATCATTCAGAGCGGCAGTGTTGGTGCCCCTATCATCCTGCAGCTGCTCGTTTAGGGCATTTTCGTTAGATTGCTGATTTTGTATCGAGCTCCAGTCGATGCTCTGCTCGGCTTGGCGCTGCTTAACCTCACGCTCCAAGCGTTCTCGCTCCGCCTCCATCATATCCAGAGTCTTCAAATCGATATAGAAACCCTGCTGGTGGGGCTTGCGCCCAACAACAATTTTAGAGGATACGAAGGCTATCATCACAACCAAATATACTATCAACGTCACACACAGCCCAATGCGGTGATCATAGCTCCACGTACCAATATCCTTGCCCTTATTATCGAAAGGCAACTTCAAAGCTCTTCTTCGTGGTGCACGCTGACTATTTTGTGGAGTATTGTCACTCATTGTATTAACTCATAATTTTGAGCAAAAATAGTGATTTTTAACGATTTTTTCATAACTTTGTCGCCAAATAATCAAAAAAAAGAGTTGCTATGTTTACAAAACAGCAGACATTAAAGAGTTCTATATCATTCTCTGGTAAAGGTTTACACACTGGAGTAGCGGTAAATATGTGCGTTAATCCTGCGCCAGTAAATACAGGTATTGTTTTTCGTCGTACAGACATCGAGGGGCAACCCATAATTCCTGCCCTATGCGACTATGTGGTTGATACCTCACGTGGTACAACCATCGAGTGCGGTTCCCACCGTGTGAGCACCATCGAGCATATAATCTCTGCTCTGTGGACTTTGGGTGTTGATAACGCCATTATCGACATCGACGCCCCCGAGACCCCAATTATGGATGGCTCGGCTAAGGAGTACGCCACAGCGATAACCGCAACAGGCACCGAAGAGCAGCCTGCTGAGCGCAAATACTACCACGTTACCGAGAAGAAGGTCTACACCATCCCCGAGAAGGGCGTTGCGATAATTCTATACCCCGATGATGAGTTCTCGGTATCGGTACACGTGGACTACAACTCGAAGGTCATCGGCAATCAATACGCAACCTTCAACCCAGTGGATAACTACGCTGAGATGATCTCGAACTGCCGTACATTCGTCTTTTTGCACGAACTGGAGCCATTGATGAAGATGAACTTAATCAAGGGTGGCGATTTAGACAACGCCATCGTGGTGGTAGAAAATGAGGTGCCAGCCGAGCAGTTGGAGAACCTTAAAAAGATATTCAACCGCCCCGATATTGAGATTAAGTCGGGCTATTTGAACAACTCCGAATTGCGTTGCAGCAATGAGTTGGCACGCCATAAGCTCTTAGACCTACTTGGCGACTTTGCGCTGTTGGGTATGCGCATCAAGGGTCGTGTTTGGGCTACTCGTCCCGGCCACTTCGCCAACACCGAATTTATGAAGCAGCTAAAGCAGTCTATACGCCGTGCGGGCGAGAAACCACGCCTAACGTACGACTGCCGCAAGCCTGCACTATACGATATAAATGCCATTCGTGGTATGCTACCCCACCGTCCGCCATTTTTGTTGGTGGATCGCATCTTCCATTGCGACTCAACAACCGTTGGAGGCGTTAAGAATGTGACAATGAACGAGCCATTCTTCGTGGGCCACTTCCCCGAAGAGCCCGTTATGCCGGGTGTGTTGATTGTCGAGGCGATGGCGCAGTGTAGTGGTATTTTGGTGCTAAGCGATGTTGAAGACCCTGAGAACTACTCGACCTATTTTCTGAAAATCGATGGCGTGAAGTTCAAGCGCAAGGTCGTTCCGGGCGATACGCTCCAATTCGAGATTATGCTCACCGAGCCCATCCGTCGTGGCGTTGCCGTTGTCGAGGCTAAGGCATTTGTTGGCGAGACTTTGGCGTGCGAGGCTATACTCACAGCGCAGATTGTAAAAACAAAAAAATAGTGGCTATGATTAGCAATTTAGCATACGTACACCCCGACGCAAAGATTGGCGAGGGGGTAACGATTGAGCCCTTTGCATACGTTGCAGGGGATGTCGTAATTGGCGATGGAACGTGGATAGGCTCAGGTGCCGTTATACACGATGGCGCACGCATCGGCAAGCAGTGTAAGATTCACACTGCAGCCTCTGTGTCGTGCCTACCTCAAGATTTAAAGTTCGCTGGCGAGGTTACAACAGCCGAGATTGGCGATAGAAACGATATCCGTGAGTATGTAACCATCAGTCGTGGCACATCCTCGACAGGCACCACTCGCATTGGCGATGGCAACCTCTTGATGGCATACGTGCACGTGGGTCACGACTGTGTTGTTGGCAACAACTGTGTGATTGCCAACCGAGTATCGCTCGCTGGCGAGGTTCACGTTGGCGACTGGGTTGTCGTTGGTGGCCACGCAGCTATCCACCAATGGGTGCATATTGGCGACCACGTAATGCTTCAAGGCGGCACACTCCTTTCGCAGGATGTACCCCCATTTGTTGTTGTGCGCCAAGATGGCGTTCGCTTTGCGGGCATCAACAAGGTGGGTCTATCACGCAGGGGCTTCACTGCAGAGCGTATTTCGGAGATTCACAATGCTTGCCGCATCCTATTCCAAAGCGGACTAAACTATGAGAATGGCTGCAACGAGGTCGAGGCATCCATCCCCCAATCCACCGAGCGTGACGCTCTTGTAGCCTTCATCAAGGGGTCAAAACGAGGCGTAATCAAGCAGGCCTAAAGGACAAAAAGAGGGCATAAGAGAGCACAAGGAGGCATAAGAGGGCATAAATAGAGAAGATTTAGAGATTTGGCAGAAAGAATCGCAAAAATAGAAATATTAACACCTCCCTAACCCCATCCCAGAGTAGTGCTACTGGGATGCTGAAAAGCTGATATAAGAAGAGAGTAGATTCGATGAATCTACTCTCTTTTTGTCTTAATAGCACAAATAAATCCCACTCTATCTTAGTCCGCCATTTATCACAAAACCTAAGTTCAGACCAAAATATGAAAAACCATCTTCGTCGGAGAATCGATACTCGGTAGTTAAACGGATATGGTGAAAAAACTCCGCTCCAACACGAACTCCTGCCTGCGCTTTGAAATTACTTGAACTGCCACCATCCAAATTCTCAATGGCATCCGATACACCAACACCCAAACCTGCAAATAGCGACACGCTCTTCCATCCTCTATAATTGTAATCCGAGAATAGGATTATCGAATTGAGATGCTGATGCTCAAATTGTATATCATATCCCTCTTCGGCTGAGACAATATTATGGGCACTAAAGCCATACTGAATACCAACATCAAAAGGTCTGTTTTTCAAGTTGATACGCACCTCAGCATACCCCTTGCCGCCCATCTCACGCCTAACGGGAAAGGTGTAGCCATCTGTACTACCACCCCAAATCATTGCGCCACCCAATTCATACTTCATCGTGCGAACATTACTAAAATCCTGAGAGTGTACAGCACCTGCAAATGCTAAACTAAGTAGCACCAAAGCCAATCTTTTCATAATTTTAAGTTTGCAAAAGACAAATACACAAAAATTTTCTCAAAATCACAACTTTTCACACCAATAATTTGGGAGGTTAAATATATTTTTACTATATTTGCACTCTGTAATGAGAGACGAGAGAGATAAGGGGACGATTAAGTCCCCTTATTTTGTGATTTATACTTAGTAGTGGTGTGTTAAGTTTTTATAACATTTACACAACAAACGATTTGACTATAAGACTCCGTTCGCGTCATTGCGGCCTGCGAGCCGCAATCTCAAAACAGAGGGCTATCAGACGAGATTGCGGGTCAAGCCCGCAATGACGATTGAGGAAGATTTGGGCAAACTCACAATGACGTGAGTAGCGACTTTTACACACTTGTAATGATTTACTAACGTAACAGATATGATTGACAAGGCAAAAATAGTTGAAATAGCTGAACAAAAGCTGCAGGGCACAGATATGTTTGTGGTCGAGTGCACAACATCGTATGCAAATGATCTCGAGCTTATAATCGACAGCGATACATCCATAAAAATCGAGAACTGTATCGCACTATCTCGTGCCATCGAGGCAGAGTTCGACCGTGAAGAGGAGGATTTTGCACTCACGGTAGCATCGGCAGGCATCGGCTCCGAGCTTAAGCTACTGCGCCAATACCAAAAGGTTCTGGGCAAGAGCGTCGAGGTTCTGTTGCGTGACGGCACCAAGATTATCGCCAAATTGGACGCTATCGAAAACGAGGCGCTAACTCTAAGTTATGAGGAGAAGCAGACTATCGAAGGCAAGAAGAAAAAACAGATGGTATTGGTCACAAACACATACCCATTAGAGGATATTAAGTACACCAAAGAGCACTTAGACTTCAAATAGAGGGGCGAGATAAGAACGAGAGGGACAAGAAGGGCGAGAAGAAAAGAGGACGAGAAGAAAAGAGGACGAGAAGAAAAGAGGACGAGAAGAAAAGAGGGCGAGAAGAAAAGAGGACGAGAAGAAAAGAGGACGAGAAGAAAAGAGGACGAGAAGA
>CAYJJV010000011.1:22241-35565 GCA_964370585.1 uncultured Alistipes sp.
GAGAAGAAAAGAGGACGAGAAGAAAAGAGGACGAGAAGAAAAGAGGACGAGAAGACAACACTTAGTCATTGCATAGTTTCGTCATTGCGGCCTACGAGCCGCAATCTCAAAACAGAAGGGCAAAAAAGACGAGATTGCGGGTCAAGCCCACAATGACGATGAAGAGGACATAGAGTGACGAAAAAATAGAACAAAACAAGTAACGATCGCATAATAAATAGAACAAAACAAATAACGATCGCATAATAAATAGAACAAAACAAATAACGATCGCATAATAAATAGAACAAAACAAATAAAAACAAAATATAATGGACAACTTAAATTTAATCAGCAACTTCGCCGAGTTCAAAGAGTTGAAGAACATCGACAAGAGCACAATGATTGGCGTTTTGGAGGATGTATTCCGCCACGCACTACAAAAACAGTACGAAACTGACGAAAATTTTGACGTCATCATCAACCCCGAGAAGGGCGATTTGGAGATTTGGCGTAACCGCACCGTTGTCGAGGATGGCGAGGTGGAGAACCCAGTAACCCAAATTTCAGTGTCGGAGATTAAGCTCATCGATGATAGCTATGAGGTGGGCGATGAGTATGCTGACGAGATTAAGTTGGCATCGTTTGGTCGCCGTGTTGTGTTGTCGCTACGCCAAAACCTCGCATCACGCATTATGGATCTGGAGAAGGCGAGCCTCTTCGAGAAGTACTCGGAGCGTGTGGGCGAGATTATCACGGGCGAAGTGTATCAGGTGTGGAAAAAGGAGGTTCTTATCTTGGACGATGATGAAAACGAGTTGATCTTGCCAAAAATCGAGCAGATTCCTAACGACTTCTACCGCAAGGGCGACACCATCAAAGCTATCGTGAAGTCGGTCGAGATGAACAATAACCAACCTCGCATCATCCTATCTCGTACGGCAAACCAATTCTTGGAGCGATTATTCGAGCAGGAGGTACCCGAGATTTTTGATGGTCTAATAACAATCAAGAAGGTGGTGCGCATACCGGGCGAGAGGGCTAAGGTTGCAGTTGAGTCATACGACGAGCGCATCGATCCAGTGGGCGCTTGCGTGGGTATGAAGGGCTCACGTATCTACACAATCGTAAAGGAGCTACGCAACGAAAATATCGATGTTGTGAACTACACATCCAACATATCGCTAATGATACAGCGCTCGCTGAACCCAGCTAAGGTCTCGAGCATCACCTTAGATGAGGAGAAGATGGTTGCATCGGTATACCTACAGCCCGAGCAGGTCTCGTTGGCTATCGGTAAGGGTGGTCTTAACATTCGCCTATCGAAACTATTAACGGGCTATGATATTGACGTATTCCGTGAGGTCGAAGAGGAGGATGTCGCTTTGACCGAGTTCTCAGACGAGATTGATGGCTGGATTATCGAGGCGCTGAAAAAGATTGGTTGCGATACTGCAAAGAGCGTATTGGAGCTATCTGTCGAGCAGTTGGCCTCACGTGCTGACTTGGAAGAGGAGCAGGCACAGAAGGTTATAGATATTCTGAAAGCTGAGTTTGAATAATTAGAAAAAAGAGGGAGAATAAAATATGAGTAACGAAAGAAAACTAAGACTCATCCAAGTTGCAAAGGAGTTCAACGTTGGTCTTAACAGCGTAACGGACTTCTTGCAAAAGAAGGGTATAAAGAGTGACGGATCACCAAATTCGCAGGTCGATGCCGACACGTATGCCACCTTGGAGAAGGAGTTTGGAGCTAACCGCAGTGCATCGAGCGCTCGGGACTCAGTCAGAGAGCGAATCCTAAATAAGCAGGCGACAATAACAATTGAGAACCCTGCCGAGAAGAGCGAAAAGCAGGAGAAAGAGGTTGTTGTAAAGAGCAACGTTATCAACGTTCGTGACGAGATACAACAACACAAGATATTGGGCAAGATTGAGCTTGATGGCAATAAGCCAAAGGCTGCCTCGACTCCAGAGCCAGCACCAGCGCAAGAGCCTAAGGTGGCGGCAGTGGAGAGCAAGCCAAAAGCAGAGGAGCAGCCGAAGGAGCAAGCTCAGAGCGCACCTGCAACCGAGCAGCCAAAGGTAGTTCAGGTACCTACGACAGTTGAGCAGGCTCCAAAGGCGGTCGAGCAAACTCCAGTGCCAACAGTGCAGGCTCCAGCGCCAACAGAACCAACGCCTGCGGCAGAGGTAGCGAAGCCACAGAGCAATATATTCCGACCTGAAGCTCCTACCCTATCGGGTCCACAGGTGCTCGGCACGATGGATGTTTCGGGCTATGTTGCTGGTGGCAAAAACAAGCGCAAACGTAAACGTTTGGAGAAGGAGAAAGTCGATGTTACAAACCAAAAGAGCGGCACAGCTCAAGGTGGACCGGGCGGACAAGGTGCTGGCAAGGAGCAAGGTAAAGGCACTCAAGGGGGTCAAAACAGAGGTAAATTTCAAGGCCAAAATCCACAGCAGAATCAACCTAAACCGGGTGAAGGTCGTCGCAATAAGGCTAAAAATAACAAGACACAGAAACCTGTCGTTCGCCCTGAAGTGAGCGATGAAGAGGTTTCAAAGCAGGTTAAGGATACCTTAGCACGCCTAACGGCTAAGGGTACCAAGACCAAGACCTCGAAGTATCGTAAGGAGAAGCGTGATGCTGTGGCTGAGCGTATGCACGAGGAGTTTGAGCGTGAAGAGCAGAGCCGCTCAACACTGAAGGTTACCGAGTTCGTAACCGTTAGTGAGTTGGCAACGATGATGAACGTATCGCCTATGCAGGTCATCTCGGCTTGTATGAATTTAGGTTTGATGGTATCAATCAACCAACGTTTAGATGCTGAGGCTTTAGTCGTAGTTGCCGAAGAGTTTGGTTTCTCGGTCGAGTTCGTATCGGTCGAGATTCAAGAGGCTATTGCCGAAGAGGGCGACAGCAGTGAGGATTTGGTATCACGCCCACCTATCGTAACGGTGATGGGTCACGTGGATCACGGTAAGACCTCACTTTTGGATAACATACGTAAGACCAACGTCACACAAGGCGAGGCTGGAGGTATCACACAGCATATCGGAGCCTACAACGTGGAGTTGAACGGACAGAAAATTACATTCTTGGATACTCCGGGTCACGAGGCCTTTACAGCGATGCGTGCACGTGGTGCTAACGTGACAGACGTTGCGATTATCATCGTAGCGGCCGACGACAGCGTGATGCCACAGACCATCGAGGCGATAAACCACGCTCAGGCGGCAGGTGTACCTATGGTATTTGCAATCAATAAGATAGATAAGCCTGGCGCCAACCCTGAAACAATCAAGGAGCAGCTATCACAGATGAACTACCTTGTTGAGTCGTGGGGCGGACAGTACCAAGATCAAGAGGTATCGGCAAAGCAGGGTCTGAACCTTGAAAAGCTATTGGAGAAGGTACTTTTGGAGGCTGAGATGTTGGATCTAAAGGCTAATCCAGATAAGAAGGCGTCGGGTACGGTTATCGAGTCTACGCTGGATAAGGGTCGAGGTTATGTATCAACAGTGTTGGTGCAGAATGGTACTCTTCGTGTTGGCGATGTTCTGCTTTCGGGTACCAACACAGGTCGTGTCAAGGCTATGTTCAACGAAAATGGTCAGAAAATCGAGTCGGCAGGTCCTTCGACACCAGTTTTGGTGTTGGGTCTTAATGGCGCACCGCAGGCGGGCGACACCTTCAACGTTATGGAGGATGACCGCTCGGCACGTGAGATTGCCAACAAGCGTGAGCAGTTACAGCGTATGCAGGGTCTGATGACCCAAAAGCACGTTACGCTGGATGAGATTGGTCGTCGTATCGCTATTGGATCGTTCAAGGAGCTCAATATCATCGTCAAGGGTGATGTGGATGGCTCGGTTGAGGCGATGTCGGGCTCACTTATCAAGCTATCCAAAGAGAGCGTTCAGGTCAATGTTATCCACGCAGCCGTAGGTCAGATTTCAGAGTCGGACGTATTGTTAGCTGCTGCATCCAACGCCATTATCGTAGGTTTCCAAGTTCGCCCATCGTCGGCTGCTCGTAAGGTAGCCGAGAAGGAGGAGATTGAGATACGCCTATACTCTATCATCTATGACGCCATCAACGATATCAAGGATGCTATCGAGGGTATGTTGGAGCCAGTAATGAAGGAGGAGATTGTCGCTTCGGTCGAGGTGTTAGAGGTCTTCAAAATCTCGAAGGTCGGCACAGTTGCCGGATGTATCGTGCGTGAAGGTAAGCTACAACGCAACACCCCAATTCGTGTTATCCGTGATGGTATCGTGATATATACTGGTAAGTTGGGCTCATTGAAACGCTTTAAGGATGATGTTCGTGAGGTCTTGAATGGCCACGATTGCGGTCTTAACATCGAGTCGTTCAACGATATTAAAGTTGGTGATATTGTCGAGGGTTACGAGCAGGTAGAGGTAAAACGTAAAAACTAACAATTACTTATAAAAAATGATTACTCCAATCAAGTTTACTACAGCCCAAGAGGCTGTTAAGGTTGTCAAGAGTGGCGACCACATACATTTAAGTTCGGTGGCATCTGTGCCACAGGTGCTTGTAGAGGCTCTTTGCAAGCGAGGCGAAGAGGGTGAGCTGAAAAACGTACACCTACACCACCTTCACACTGAAGGCGAAGCGCCCTATGCTGACGCACGTTTCGAGGGTATCTTCCAGTTGGACTCGTTCTTCGTAGGTGGCAATGTTCGCAAGGTTACGCAGAGCGGTTATGCCGACTATATCCCCGTATTTTTGAGCGAAACACAGCGCCTATACCGTTCAGGTGCAGTGCCTTGTAACGTGGCTATGATTCAAGTATCGCCCATCGACAAGCACGGCTATGTATCGTTGGGAACATCTGTCGATGCCACTTTAGCGGCTGTCGAGTGTGCTGATTACGTTATCGCTGTTGTCAATAAGTATGTGCCACGTTCGTTTGGCGACGCTATGATTCCAGCCTCAAAGATTGATATTTTTGTCGAGGACAACACACCTTTGGAGGAGGCTCACTTCACAGATCCAACCGATGTTGAGATTGCGATAGGTAAGCACTGTGCATCACTTATCGAGGATGGCGCAACCCTTCAAATGGGTATCGGAGCTATTCCTAACGCCGTTTTGGCTCAGTTGGGTGGCCACAAGAATCTTGGTATCCACACCGAGATGTTTGCTGATGGCGTATTGCCATTGGTTGAGGCTGGCGTTATCAATGGTGAGGCTAAAAATATCGATAAGGGTAAGATGGTATCGACATTCTTGATGGGTTCGCAGAAGATCTATGACTTCATCGACGACAATCCAATGGTTGCAATGATGGATGTTGCATACACCAACGACCCATTCAATATCGCTAAGAATGACCGTGTTACGGCTATCAACTCAGCACTTCAGGTAGACCTCACGGGTCAGGTTTGTGCCGACTCATTGGGAACTAAATTCTACTCAGGCGTTGGCGGTCAGGTCGATTTTGTATATGGCGCATCGCAATCTAAGGGGGGTAAAGCTATCATCGCAATGCCATCCGTTACCAACAAAGGGGTATCGAAGATTGCTCCAACGCTATCGTTGGGTGCAGGTGTTGTTACGACACGTAGCCATATCCGTTGGTTCGTTACTGAGCACGGAGCTGTCGATTTGTATGGCAAAACGTTGCAGGAGCGTGCACGCCTAATCATCTCAATTGCCGATCCATCGGCACAAGAGGAGTTAGACAGAGCAGCTTTTGAGCGCTTTGGCGAGCACCACCACTATATTAAGAGCTATATGGGGTAATTCAAACCTCAATGATACATCAACAAAGAGGGCGACAATCGAAATTGTCGCCCTCTTTGTTATTAAGCTCACTATTCACTCCTTAAAGAAGAGGTAAGCTCGCCCACTTATTTCTTCTTATTCTGCTGCTCCTGCAACATCTGCTCATAACGCTGCTGGAACTTCGACTTCTTGCCGTTGTTGCTCGCTTTCTTGGCAGCTGCTGCCTGCATAATAGCGTTAATCTTCGTATCATCAACCATACGACGTATCACAAGGGTCTGACCGATTGTGAATAGATTTGATAAGAAGTAGTAGTAGCACAGACCCGACGAATTGCCGTTAAAGACAAACAACAGCATTATCGGCATCATATAGACCATCATAAACTTCATACCCGCCATCTGTGGCTGTGACGATGCCGACTGCTGGTAGCTGAAGTATGAGTATCCAAAGGTCGAGATTGCCATCAAGAGTGCAAACAAGCTCACGTGGTCGCCATAGAATGGGATTGAGAATGGCAAGTTTAGGATGCTATCATACGACGAGAGGTCATCCGCCCACAAGAATGGTTGGTCACGCAACTCGATAGATGCTGGGAAGAATCTAAACATCGCAATCAATATCGGAAACTGTATCAAGACCGGAATACACCCACCCATCGGGTTGGCACCCGCCTTTTTATATAGCTCCATTGTCGCCTGCTGGCGTTTCATTGCATCCTCGCTTTTGGGGTACTTCTTCGCCAACTCATCCACCTGCGGCTTTAGCAGGCGCATCTTAGCCATCGAGACGTAACTCCTATAGGTCAATGGCGAGATTACCAACTTAACCAAGATAACCAAAATCAAGATAATAAGCCCAAAGCTATTGATATAGCGGTTCAAGAAGTCAAAGACTGGAATCACACACCATCTATTCACCCAACCGAAAATTCCCCAGCCAAGTGGTACCAAGCGCTCCAGATATAGCCCCTCGCCATCGGCATCGACAATCTTGTTTAGGGTTGAGTATTTGTTTGGACCAAAGTATAGCGAGAGGTCATACGCTGTGGTTTGTGGCGAGTATGGAATGGTCATCTGCGCCGTAAAGCTCTTCATCATACCGCTCCCCTCAGGTGCTGTTGTGTATGCCAAATTTGCCGACGAGAACATCTCAGGCGCAATAACCACCGACGAGAAGAACTGCTGCTTAAATGCAATCCAATTAACAAGACCATCGACCGATTCGGACTTATCTTCGTCCGAGAAACCCAACTCTTCGATAGAGGTCGTGTCGGGTTCACGATATGCGATTGTGGTAAAGTTATTCTCGTTTGTGAACCCCTTTTCATTTTGGTATGTGCTATTTGACCACGCAAGGGCGATAGTTGATTGGTTTGCCATTACTTGCGACATATCGACAAACTCAACATCAAAATCGACAAGATAGTCACGCTCAGCGCTCTTTACGTTGTGCACCGTATAGCGATAGACCAAGCGTGAGTTCTGCGAAATTGGCAGGCTCATAACTACTACTTGCGCACCATCTGCCGTGAGTTGAGTTGGCTCAATGGTGAAATTGTACTCCGCTGTATTGACCTTAACGTTGTTCAGACCATTTTTGATGAAGAACTCAAAGCTAAAGTTTGCGCTCGATGGCTCCATCATCTCAATTAGCGAACTCTCTCTTCCCTTTGGTGCATACTTTTCGTAATCCTTAAGCGTAACGCCCTTGATTTGACCACCCTTGCTCGAAAAGAGTATGCTCAACATATCATTCTCGATGTTGAACTCTGATGCTTTACCGTAGCGTGCCGTAGCTAAGCTCTCGCCAAAGGCTGCCGTCTGCATCTGGCGCTCGATAGAGTCCTGCGCAATGACCTCCCTTGCAGCCGCCACATCAATCCTCTCATCAACCACTGTGGGCGCTGGGGCATTTGCCCTCGCAACTGAATCTTGATAGGCGTCATACACGGCCTTCTGCTCACGGTACTGCTCCTGCTGTTGGGTGTTAAAATATGCAAAAACTAAAAACAGAACTGCAATAACGGCAATTCCAATAATTGATCTCTTATCCATCTATTCTTTTATTAAGGGGAGAATTTTACTCCCAAAATACAACTACTCCTTTATTTACTCTCTCTTCTTACACTCTCCTCGATAGCGCTCTTCACAAACGCCACGAACAGAGGCGAGGGCGACATCGCCCAGCTCTTATATTCGGGGTGATACTGTGTGCCGACAAACCAAGGGTGGTCCGTGAGCTCAACAGCCTCGACAAGTCCAGTATCGGGGTTTATACCCACGCACTGCATACCCGCTGCATTGTACTGCTCCAAATACTCATTATTGAACTCATAACGGTGGCGGTGGCGCTCCATAATTGAGGTTGTGCCATACGCCTGAGCAATTTTTGAACCCTTTTGTAGGGTACAAGGGTAGGCTCCAAGACGCATCGTGCCTCCCTTTGCCGTAACGCCCTTCTGCTCCTCCATCAAATCGATTACGGGGTGTGGCGTTGTGCCCATCTCCGAAGAGTTGGCATCGGTCAAAGACAACACGTTGCGAGCAAACTCAATAACGGCACACTGCATACCGAGGCAGATACCCAAGAATGGTATCCTCTCTTCACGAGCAAAGCGCACAGCCTCAATCTTACCCTCAATACCTCGATTACCAAAGCCGGGAGCGACCAAAATACCATCCATACGCCCCAACTTCTCGGCTATATTGTCGGCTGTCAATTTTTCGGAGTTCACATATCGCAACTTCACCTTGCAGTCGTTCATAGCTCCGGCGTGGATAAACGACTCGCAAATCGACTTATAGGCATCGGGTAGTTCGGTATACTTACCCACCAGAGCAATCTCAATGCGCTTAGTTGGGTTCTTGACCCTCTGCACAAAATCGCTCCACGCACCCATATCGGGCTCGCCAGCAGTTGGCAAATCCAACTTATTGAGTATCACGTCATCCAACTGTTGCGCCTGCATACGCATAGGCACCTCATAGATAGTTGGAACATCGATAGACTCCATCACAGCATCGGCATCCACGTTACAGAACAGAGCCACCTTGCGACGCATATTCACCGACAACGGGTGCTCGGTGCGCAACACCAAAACATCGGGTTGCAGACCATTCTCCAACAGTAGTTTTACAGAGTGCTGCGTCGGCTTGGTCTTCAACTCGCCCGAAGCCGCCATATATGGAATAAGCGTTAGATGCACCAAAGCTGTATTTCGGTGCCCCAACTGGTAACGCAACTGACGCACCGACTCGATGAATGGCAACGACTCGATATCGCCCACCGTGCCACCAACTTCGGTGATTATGATGTCATACTCCTTGCGTTGAGCCAGAAGTTGTATGCGGCGCTTAATCTCATCGGTGATGTGTGGGATGACCTGCACGGTCTTACCCAAATAGTCGCCACGACGCTCCTTTTCGATAACGCTCTTATATATCTTACCTGTGGTTACGTTGTTAGCCTTCGATGTTGGTTGCGAGGTAAAGCGCTCGTAGTGACCCAAGTCCAAATCGGTCTCAGCGCCATCTTCGGTTACGTAACACTCGCCGTGCTCGTATGGATTGAGCGTGCCGGGATCGACATTGATGTAGGGGTCTAACTTCTGGATTGTCACCGAGTAGCCTCGAGCCTGCAGAAGTTGTGCAATAGATGCCGAGATGATGCCCTTGCCTAACGACGAAGCGACACCACCCGTGACAAATATATACTTTGGTTTAGAGAGTTTCATTGACCTAAATTACAAAATATTTATAAATTAATTGTTATTATTTACTATTAAGTGCGTTAAAATCACCATTATATCATTGTGAACTTGACTTGTCTTTTTTCGTCCGTTTCGTCATTCTGAACTTGATTCAGAATCTCTTTTTAACCCTAAGAGATTGCGGGTCAAGCCCGCAATGACGCAGATGGAGTAAAAGAGGAAAAGGGGGTCTACTCCTCCCCCTTCTGCTCCTGCTCTTTATCTATGAGTTGTACCTTCTCGATTGTCATCGCCATCTCTTGGCGTGCACGCTCGATTTTAGCCCTTACATCGGCAATCAGCGAGTCGGCACCCTTTGAGTTGGCGAAGAATCCGATGTTGTTCTCCAACAAGGCAATCTCCTGCTCCAACTGGCGCACCTTACCATACAATCGCTCACGCTCGGAGCGTAGGCGCTTGCCACCTGCCGACTTGAGCGTTGATATCTTATCGTTAAATCGGCTCATCGAGCGGTCACGCTCCGAACCACGCAGGGTGTTAAACAGCTCATCCACCACAGCCTTATACTCCTTTTGGAGCGCATCCTTCTTCTTGATGGGCACAAAACCAATCTCACCCCAACGGCGTTGGAATTGACGAATAACCTCATAACCACCCTCTTTGATATCTGCCGCAGCCATCTCCTTTAGAAGAGCCTGCTTTAGCTCCAAATTCTTCTCGTGCTCGGTATCGACAGTTGAGAAGTGCGCCCCCTTGCGCTCGAAGAACTTATCGCACGCAGCACGAAAACGTTTCCAAATCGTATCTGAATGGCGGCGTGACACAGCACCCACCTCTTTCCAACGAGCCTGCAGAGCTATCAACTCATCTGTTGCGCTCTTCCAATCCTCACTATTAATCAACGCCTCAGCCGCCAAGCATAGCTCGTTTTTAAGCTCTAAGTTTTGATCCATCTCGCCACGCATCGAGGCGTAGAACTCACGCTTTAGCTCAAAGAACTTATCGCACGCAGCACGAAAACGCTCATATATTCGGTTGTTATCCTTTTTGGGCGCAAAACCGATGGTCTTCCACGTCTTTTGTGCCTCCAATAGTCTCTCACTAGCACGGTTCCACTCTTTGCGAGTGGTCAAAGGTTGCGTTAGGAGTGTCTCAACGACAACGCATAGCTCGCTTTTGAGCTCTAAATTACGCACCTGCTCCGCCTTTAGCGATTCGAAGAACTCTTGGTGCTCACGATTAATTCTGCTCGAAGCCGCCTTAAAGCGCTCCCAGATAGCCTCTTTATACTCATTTGCTACAGGTCCAGTCTCACGCCACTCATCGTGCAACTTTTGCAGACGATGGAAAGCATCGACAATCGATGGTAACAACAACAACGCTTCAGCCTGCTCACAGAGAGCCGTTTTTAGCTCCAAGTTACGCTTTAAATCCAAATCACGTAGCTCCTTATTTATCTTGATAAAACCGTAGAAATTCTCAACGTGGAGGTTGTAACGCTCCCACAAATCCTTAACATTTGCCTGTGGCACAACGCCAATATCCTTCCAACGCTGTTGTAATTCACGGAACTTATTAAACGTCAAATTCAGAGTCTCGTCAGAGTTTACCAACTCCTTCAACTCCTCGATGATTGCCAACTTACCTTTAAGATTTTGCTCCTTTTCGGCCTCAAAATTGGCCATATATTGGTCACGACGCAGGCGGTACTCTTTAAATAGATCCTTTAATTGCACCTCTAAAGCATCAACTTCGGGGATAAAATCGCCCTCTTCGCCACCTTCAGCAACAAATGCCTGCATTGCTGCCTCGTTTTGCGCACGATGCAGACGATAGAATGCAGCCTTAATGGCCTCAATATCACCACGTATCGACTGTATGGGCTGCTCCTGCATTATCACAATAAGCACCTCGACCAACTCAGACTTGCTCTTCGAGGCGTATTTATCCTCTGCTGTCGGCTCTTCGATTGTCAGCTCCGCTGTTGGTTCCTCTATCGGTTCCTCTGCCACCTCTGCGGTCGGTTCCTCTTCAGTCGCCACCTCTGCGGTTGGTTCAGCTGTCGGCTCCTCAGTTGGTTCCGCCACCTCAGTCGCAGGCACCTCTATAGCCTCAGTTGTTGGTTCAGACTCTGCATTAGCTTGAGCCTCGCTGCTTTTCTCTAAAGTCTCCTCGTTTTGTACTTTTACATCCTCAGCCACTGGGCTGACTTGCTCCTCTGGAGCTGAAAGGGTTGATTTTTCCGTAGCCATCTTAAATAGTTTTTTTAAGCTCTTCAAAATTTAGTTGAGCATATAAATCTCGCAAATATAACCAAATTATAGCTTTTTCTAAATACTTTTTTGAAAAATGTGCTAAAAAAATTACCTTTGCCAAAGAAGATGCTCTTTTAAGGGGCACAAACAACACTAAAATCTTGCCAATGAAGTATCGTATTCTATTAGTAGACGACGAGCCAGATATATTGGAATTTGTCCGCTACAACCTCCTGCGTGAGGGTTATGAGGTATTCACAGCCGAGAATGGCGTCAAGGCATTAGAGGTGGCGCAAGAGTGTCGCCCGCACCTTATTTTGTTGGATATGATGATGCCCATTATGGATGGCGCACAGACCTGTCGTGAGATTCGTGCAAATCAGGAGCTTAAAAATACGATGGTTGTCTTTCTGTCGGCTTTGGGCGATGAACAACAGCAACTTACGGGCTATGGCGTAGGTGCCGATGACTACATCACTAAACCCATCAAAATGAAACTGTTAGTGAGTCGTATTCAGGCAATTCTAAAGCGTGTAGAGCTCACAGCAGACACCACACCAAATGCCACTGAGGGTGGCATCATTGTCGATCGTGAGCGCTATATGGTTATATGCGATGGGGAGGAGATTTCGATGCCTCGCAAGGAGTTTGCCCTCTTGGAGCTACTGCACTCCTCGCCCGACAAGCTCATCACCCGTGAGGAGATATACTCAAAGGTGTGGGGCGAGAGCGTTGTCGTTGGCGACAGAACCATCGATGTGCACATACGCAAGTTGCGCCAAAAGATTGGCGAGAAACATATCGTAACAGTCAAGGGTGTGGGCTATAAATTTGAGCCTTAACGATTTTACACGCACATTGTGAGGATTAATAAATATATAAGCGACTCGGGCTTCTGTTCACGTCGTGAGGCGGATCGTTTTGTTGAGAGTGGCAAGGTCACAATCAATGGACGCAAGGCTGAGATGGGTGCAAAGGTCACAGAAGCAGATACGGTCAAGGTAAATGGGCGATTGGTTAAGCACAACGCAGTAAAGCGTGTATATATCGCTCTAAATAAGCCCATTGGCATCGTCTCTACCACCGACCCGAAGGAGCGTGACAATATAGCCGACTTTGTGGGTTATCACACACGCATATTCAACATCGGGCGCTTGGATAAGCCTTCGGAAGGGTTGATACTTCTGACCAACGATGGCGATATAGTGAACAAGGTGTTGCGTGCCGCAAACAACCACGAAAAGGAGTATGATGTCGAGGTAAATAAACCCATCACCGAAGATTTTTTGAGGCGAATGGCATCGGGCGTGCCGATTTTGGGCACACGCACCAAAAAGTGCCGCATTGAGCAGCGTGGCGAACGCAAGTTTCGCATCGTCCTAACTCAAGGTCTGAACCGCCAAATTAGGCGTATGTGCGAATATTTAGGCTTTGATGTTGTGCGCCTAAAGCGCATCCGCATTATGAATATCCACTTGGGGCGCCTGCCCGTTGGGCAGTGGCGTTTTTTGACCAGCGAAGAGATCACAACACTCAACAAATCAATCGAACACTCGGATGGCACTCAGGAGGCATCACGCATCGATGGAGGGTTTGTCAAAAAACCACAGCAAAGCG
>CAYJJV010000011.1:35665-38483 GCA_964370585.1 uncultured Alistipes sp.
AAAAAACCACAGCAAAGCGTCAAAAAGCCACACTCAATCGCAAAAAATGGAAAAACCATTAATAGGCGAAAAAAATAGTTGTAAATGGCTATTTAATAGACGTATTGAAGTTGCAATTCGCTGTTTGCAATAATATCCGACGGGAAGATATATCGACCACGAAACAGAGGGGTATTCAATGTAGTTGAGTGCCCCTTTGTTATGTCGTAGCCCACCGCTTCGAACGCCACCACAAGTAGCTCGGTGCAGTACAATTTTTCGCTCTCATCCAAACTATACTCTGCATCGAAGGGCACCTTTGCATTGTAAAAATCGATGCACTTTTCGGCAACTTGGCGCAACTCTTTTGTGGTAAGTGGGGCACGGTATATAGCTCCCGATATCGCCTTGCGCCCACGAAAAAACTCCTCAATGGGCTCTAACTTAACCCTATCAAAATCGCCCTTCGCAGCCTCATTTGGCACTGTGTGCAGCGCCATTAGCTCGCCACCACTCTGAACCACAATGCCCACGTGGGTATACACCCCACCTGTGTCAGCAATCATCACAGCGACACTCTCTTTAGATGAGCCTTTACGAAAGATTAAATCGCCCTCACATAGAGCGACATCGCTTGTAATTTTGTCCGCCTGCGAACACCCCACTAAAAGCAATAAAAGAGATAAAATTAGGAGTTTACGACTCATAATTAAAGTGCTAAAAAGGGTGGCAAAGATCACTTCGCCACCCATATCAATGCAAAATTCACACGTTACTAATGTGTAGAGAACCACTCACCATCAATCTTAACAAAATTAAAGGATGCGTCATCCATCACTTTGCCATTCTTAAGCGTGATTGTCATCTCAACCTCAGCGCTGTTGCCATCTTCGGATAGCTTTTCGCTAACGACCTCGAAGCTATCAATGCCACTATCAAACATCATTGCCCCCTTCTGGGTATACAAGACGATATATTCACTTCGCTCCTGCTCAGTGATTGGCTCATCATAATGAAGCGCATCAATATACCCCTCATAATCACCATTTTGTAGATATTCAACCATCTCCAAAGCCTTCTCAGATGGGGTCGAAGCGCCACCACCGCACGAAACAGCTACCAACACCATTGCCACTATAAGGCAAATTGTATAAAAATTGCGGATTACTCTCTTCATAATTGACTTTTTTAGTTAATAGATTACTGCTTGAGATGGTAAACATCACCCAACCCAATGACAAAATTAGCAAAATATTTTTGAAGTACAAAATTAATTTGTATTTCATCGCTCGTTCATTGCCGGCATACTATTTTGTGAGATTTTACGTTGTGTGTGGGTGCAAGTGCAGCGCAAAGAGAAATAATTGCTCCATTTTTGTAGGATATATCTCACTTTTTGGTATCTTTGCAGATGTTTTTTGATGAAATTTAAATTTACATATAGATGAAAGGGTTTACAAAAGTACTATACTTTGCAATATCGTTGTCGATGATGCTTTCTGTATCGTGTGGAGATGATGAGCCAACAGGCTCTCTGAAGTTTGATGAGGAGGCGCTATTTATGAGTCTCTCGGAGAGTCGCACTGTCGAGTTTTCGGCGAGCAACATATCTGAGCTATCGCTTTACTCAAAGCCTGAGGGGTGGAACGACCCAATAATCAACCTCGAGAAGAGAGAGATAACCATCACCGCCCCCGATGCAATCGACTTGGGCGATGATGCCAATGGCAGCTACATCTTCAAAGCCTCCATTTCGGGTAGCAGCAACACATTCAACACATCTCTATTTGCTGTTGTTGCACAGAGTGTCAATATTAGCGATGATGTTGCAAATAGCTACGTTATCAACATCCCTAACGCCATCTACACAATCGATGGTACACTGGCAGGCGATGGCTCAACAATCTTAAATCCTGCCTCTGCTAAGATTACGTGGCAGAGCGAGAAGGATCTTATCGAGTACCTTGAGTTAAACGATGCGGGCGAGATTAACTTCTTTGTTGGTGGCGAGGAGGATAACACGACAATCTGCAAGCAGGGCAATGCCCTACTATCAACATACGACTCACGTGGCAATCTGCTATGGAACTACCACCTTTGGGTATCGGATTACGCCCTTGAGTCGGTTACGCTCAACGGCAAGGAGTTTATGACCTACAATTTAGGTGCCTCTGCAAATAGCAATGCCGACACGGAGCAAATTTTGGCTTCGCAAGGGCTCTTCTATCAGTGGGGACGTAGCGAGCCATCGATTGGTGCACAGTACTACAACGCTGCCAGCGGTGGTGTTCACGCATCAATATATGATGGTGACGGAAGTGTTGTCTACCTAACAGATATTGCATCAACATCATCGATTGGCACCCTTAGCTACGCCTCGGAAAACCCTCTTGCCTATATTTTGGGCGTTGAGGATTCTAACTACGACTGGCGATGGGACGATCACTCGACACCGCTTTGGAGCTCAACAAAGAGCCCATCTGACCCCTGCCCTTATGGTTGGAAGGTGCCCTCTTCGGCAGACTTTGCATCGCTGACAATCAAGGAGCCGCTCAATGTTGGCTATGAAACATACCAAGAGAGCTATGGCTGGACACTGACAGATGGCACAAACGAGTTGCTGTTTATCTCGGCAGGACGTCGCCTATATAATAGTGGTAATGTTCAAAATGTATATATCTCGCCTTCGATGATGACTTCACGCTCGCCAATGCCAGCACAGCCTTGGGTGGGACACTACTGGACAACGGATATGGGAGCAGATGCCAAATCTAAATCGCTGTACTTCTACTTTGACGAGATGGATGTTGCAGCGAGTAGCGTTAAAAATGACGTTGAG
>CAYJJV010000011.1:38583-60209 GCA_964370585.1 uncultured Alistipes sp.
GGGATTTCTGTTTTAATCTTGATGCACTAAGAGGCTGAATAATAGTTCAGTTTTTGCGCATCGTGCAGGCTCTTTAAACCGCAGCATACTTATGTATGTGAGGATTTGGGGACAAGGGATGTGCAAAAAATGAGCTGTTAGGCAGCCTCGTCATCAGATTAAACCAAACTTATATACTATTTTCTGACAATACAACTCCCCTGCCTTTAACAGTGGCGATGGGAAGTCGCTCTGATTGACCGCATCGGGGTAGTTTTGACACTCGATAGCCACACCATCATAGTCTTGATATGCCCTATCGCTCTTACTTATGGGCGAACCCGAGAGCCAGTTGCCCGTGTATATCATAACGCTGGGTTGCGAGGATAGAATCTCTAACTTGCGCCCCGACACCGCATCACGCAACTCGCCAACCTCTGTTAGTCGGTTCTTCTCCCAGCCATCGATGATAAATGGGTGGTCGTAGCCCTTGAAATCCTTAATGTGGTTAAATTCCGAGCCGATGCCATCACTAAGGGGGCGGAATGAAAGGAAATCTTGTGGTGTACCCTCGACTGACAAACGCACCCCCGTAGGAATTTGGTTTTCGTTCATCTCCAACACCTTAGAACTATTGAGCTTAAGCTCTTGATTAAGCACCGAACCGCTACCCTCGCCCGCAAGGTTGAAATATGCGTGGTTCGTTAGATTGACAACCGTTGTCCTATCCGACTTAGCGAGGTAGGTAATCTCCAAAGCGCACTCATCATCAAAGTCAAATATTGCCTCGACCGACAACTCGCCCGGATAGCCTTGATCGCCATCTTCGGACAGGAGCGACATCACAATGCGGTTGCCCTCTACCCTGCTCTCCCACACACGATTAGCGAAGTTATCACGACCGCCGTGCAGGTGGTTGCGTCCATTGTTTATCTCTAAGCGATACTCAACCTCCTCGATTATCATACGACCATTGGCGATGCGATTTGCAACACGACCAACGCTCTTACCCATCGCTGGGCCATCGTAATAGTACCCTTCGGGGTATTTGTAGCCCAGAGCAACATCTTCGATTTTGCCATCTCTATCGGGTACTTTAACAGCTACTATCGTGGCACCATAGTTTGTCAGTTGCACCTCTGCACCACTCTCGTTTTTAAGCGTATATAGAATCACTGCCTCGCCTTGCGGGGTCATCGCCCACACATCTTGTGTTATCTCGACCATCTTATTGTATAGGTTTTAGGTTTTCTAATATGTAGTCGATACGTTTTAGGCACTCCTCACGGCCGATAAATGCCGTTACATCGAACATTCCGGGCCCCTTACCAGCACCCACCAACGCCAAACGCAATGTATTCATAACCTGCCCCATACCGTAGCCATTGGCTTGAATCCACTCTGTGACCACCTTCTCGGTCGCTGACAACGAAAAATCCTCGATTTGAGCAAGCACTGCACGCAGTTCACGCAAAATCTCAGGATTATCACCCTTCCAGTACTTCTTGGTCTGTTTCTCTTCAAACTCAGTTGGTGCCACAAAGAAGTATGAGGTCAAATCCCATAAATCGGTCGTGAGTTGCGCACGCTCCTTCATAATCTCGGCAGCTCGCCCCACAACATCGTCAGATAGCTCCAAACCATTCGCCTTGACTATTGGTTGAAACAATGGCGCTAACTCTTTGGCACTCAGGCGGTGCAAATATTGCGCATTGAACCACTTTGCCTTTTCGGGCTGAAACCTTGCTCCCGACTTTGATACTCTATCCAATGAGAAGGTATCGATAAGCTCAGCCATCGAAAATATCTCCTGCTCTGTACCGGGATTCCACCCCAACAGAGCCAACATATTGATAAACGCATCGGGCAGGTAGCCATCCTCACGATAGCCACGTGCTGTGTCGCCCGTTGCTGAATTCCATACGAGCGGAAAGACCGGAAAGCCCAACTTATCGCCATCACGCTTTGATAGCTTACCCCCTCCCGTTGGCTTTAGCAGCAGTGGCAGGTGGGCAAATTCGGGTTGCGAATCGCTCCATCCAAACGCCCTATATAGTAGATAGTGAAGCGGAAGGGATGGCAACCACTCCTCGCCACGAATAACGTGCGAGATTTGCATTAGGTGATCATCAACTATATTGGCCAAGTGGTATGTTGGCAGTGCATCGATAGATTTATATAGCACCTTATCGTCTAAGGTTGCAGTATTTACCTCAACATCGCCACGAATCAAATCGCTCATCTTGACCACCTCATTTTCGGGCATTTTAAAGCGGATAACCCACTGATCGCCACGCTCAATACGTGCCTCAACCTCATCCTTTGGTAGAGCTAATGAGGTCTGCAATTCGCCACGCACCGAGTAGTTGTAGGCAAACGCCTCGCCACGCTCTTCTGCCCCTTTGCGCAGGGCATCCAGCTCCTCTGCCGTGTCAAAAGCGTAGTATGCCCACCCCTTCTCGACAAGCTCTAAAGCATATTTTAGGTATATCTCACGGCGCTCACTCTGGCGATATGGGGCGTGCTCACCTCCAACGCCTACACCCTCGTCAATCTCAATACCACACCACTTCAGTGACTCAATGATATACTCTTCGGCACCCTCAACAAAGCGTTGCGAGTCGGTATCTTCGATACGAAGAACCATCTTGCCGCTCGCCTTACGAGCAAACAGATAGTTGTAAAGTGCCGTACGCACGCCACCAATATGTAGTGCGCCAGTTGGTGATGGTGCAAAGCGCACACGAACCTCTCTTGACATATATTTTGTCTATTAAACGTTAAACAAAAAGTGCATTATATCGCCATCCTGCACCAAATACTCCTTACCCTCGATGCTCAGTTTACCCACATCACGGCACGCCTTTTCAGAGCCCAAACGCACATAGTCGTCATACTTGATAACTTCGGCACGGATAAATCCACGCTCGAAATCGGTGTGGATAACGCCAGCGGTTTGTGGCGCCTTCATCCCCTCAGAAAAGGTCCACGCACGGGTCTCATCAGCACCCGTAGTGAAGAATGTTTGTAGGTGTAGCAAACGATATGCCGACTTTATTAGACGTGCCACGCCCGATTCGGACAGTCCTAAATCCTCGAGGAACATTTGGCGCTCATCGAAGGACTCCAACTCGGCAATATCCGCTTCGGTTGCAGCAGCGATAATCAACATCTCGGCCTGCTCATCAGCGATGGCTGCACGCACAGCCTCAGTGTGCTCATTGCCCGATACGGCGCTCTTCTCGTCCACGTTACAAACGTATAGCACAGGCTTGTCGGTCAATAGGTTAAGGTCTACCATCAACTTCTTATCCTCCTTATCAAGCTCCAAAGTACGGGCACTCTTACCCTGCTCCAAAAACTCTTTATATTGCAACAAAATCTCAACTTGGCGTTTGGCGCTCTTATCGCCACCCGTCGATGCCTGCTTTTGGGTCTTTGCCAAGCGGTTATCGATGGTCTCAAGGTCTTTGAGTTGTAATTCGGTGTCGATAATACCCTTGTCACGCACTGGGTCTACCGAGCCATCTACGTGCGTGATGTTGTTATCCTCGAAACAGCGCAAAAGGTGGATAATAGCGTTCGTATTGCGGATATTCGCCAAGAACTTATTGCCTAACCCCTCGCCCTTCGATGCACCCTTGACCAAGCCTGCAATATCGACAATCTCGATTGTGGTTGGAACAACCTTTTTGGGGTTATCAATTTCGGCCAACTTGATTAGACGCTCATCGGGGACTGTAATCACACCCACGTTGGGTTCGATGGTGCAGAATGGGAAGTTTGCCGACTGTGCCTTAGCGTTCGACAGTGAGTTGAAGAGTGTAGACTTACCAACATTTGGAAGACCCACAATACCACATTGTAGTGCCATATACTATTATAAATTTGTTTTTATTCGATTTTGTGCACAAAGGTAGCTTTTTTAGCACAAAAATAAAAATCTGTAGCTATTACTGGTGTATTAAAATCACTGTTTGGTCATTGCGGGCTTGACTCGCAATCTCAATATATTGATTGACAGCTCATTGAAGAGATTGCGGGTCAAGCCCGCAATGACGGTTGGATACAATCGAAATAACGTATGTTATATTTTTATTTTTGGCGGATACTTACAACCATAAATACAACAAGAGCGACCAACATTGAAAAATGTCGGCCGCTCACACACACTAAAATTATCTATCTTTAAAAACTATGAATTGTAGCTCTCTATTCAGCCTCTTTGCCCTCTTTGTCCTCTTTGTCATCGAGGTAGTTTTGCAACTGCTCCTCTGGCGAGGGGGTTTGGTAATATTTAACGCTACTCGATGATATATTCATTTTTTGGATGCTCTCCACGAAATTATGCGAGTTGAAATCGTCGTGCGCTATTGCCGTTGCACCTAAAGCTATGATTGAGATAATCCAAGCTATAACTCCACCCCACAGCACCTTAGCCGATGGCTTGCGTGAGGCGATAAAGCAGAACACAACATAGGTCAATAGCAGAACCAACATCAGCGCAACCAACACACCCATTACAGGAACCCACAGTATCGAACTATTCATCGTCATCACAATAGCGAAACCTCCAATAATCAAGGCGCAAATCGCCAGCAGCAGTGCAATGCCCACAACCACCGCCAAGACCTTCAACACAAAGAGCGTCACCTGACCTAAACGCAACATTATTTCGCTCAATAGCGGTTTTGTGCGTGCATCCAAGTCGTCGTTGCGTATCTCAGCAGTCTTATCCCCAATAGATTGTGCCGTGATTGGCTCGGCATCCTGCTCCAACTTCTGGCGTGCCGTGCGTGCGGCAGGGATTGCAAACCACAACACGATATAGCATATCACAAATACCGCAAATAGGTTGGCAATGGGCGATAACCACCCCATAAAGGGTATCCAGCCAATCGAAGATATAACCAATGGCGAGAAGATACTCAAACGAATCCATACGGCATCGATACCAAAGTAGCGTGCGATACCCGAACATACGCCACCCAACTTGCCATTCTCAATATCACGATACAGACGGCGTGGGATGCGTGGCTCGTTTTGCTTCGGCTCCTCTTGCCCCTCTCCCTCTTTGTCGGTAATATCCTCAACTGTTCCCATTTGAGCTATTATATTCAGCACCAACGGCATCTCAACAACTCGCTCAGCGGCCTGCGTTGTGAGTATTAGCTCGGCTATGCGGGCTTCGATGTCTGAGACAATCTCGTCGCCATCTGCCGATGAGTTATACGCCTCCTTTATCTTGTTCAGATAGTGCTCCAATGTGGCGTAAGCATCCACCTCCATTGTAAAGGCAATACCCGAAATACTGCAATGTTTTACCTCTTTCATCTCTATATTTTTATATTATTTTCTTTTACTTACACCATTAGTGAATGTACTTGTTAGCTTTTGGCTACCCTTGTCGTCATACCTAATCGATGCCCCCGACGAAGCTCTCGCCTGAAGGTGCTCTGTCACCGCCACACGTGCCGAAGAGCCCGAAGATGATGCAACGTTGCAATCTTTCGACACCAAGTCATAGCCTCGATATGCCGCCCCTGAAGATGTTTTGACAGTGAGGCTTGTAACCTCGCCCGTGAGTGTAGCGTTTGAGCCCGAAGTCGCCTCGACAGTGCACACATCGGCACGCATCGCAACCTTTGCTCTCGATCCGCTCGTGGTCTCAACATCGCACTGCGTTGCATCCACCGCAACCGATACATTAGCACCGCTCGATACGTCAATATCGATATTTGCACCCTTCAGAACCGACTCGCTCGCAATACGACTGCCCGACGATGCCTCCAACGATACAACATTCTCGGGGATTGCCACCTTGACGATTACCGTTATATTTGAGTAGCTGCGATCATCCTCCATCTCGACCTTTAGCTCACGATCCTCAACCTTTAGCTCGACAAACTCAATTACGTTGTCGTCCGCCTCGATTGTGGCTTTGCCCTCTGCTTGCGTTTGGCTCAAAATCACCTGAACTCCATTGCTCGCATCTACCGAAGAAAAATCGGGAATTGAGATTGTGCGCTCGGTAAGCTCGCCACTACCCTTTATCTTATTAATTCCATTTACCGCAACGCACGATGTTGCCGACAAAAGCGCCATAATTAGCGCAATGATGATCATTGTTAATCTTCTCATAGTTGTAAGTTTTTTATGGGTTTTCTTTTAATTTGCACTTTTAATCTCTTTAATCTGCTCGACAAGCTCCTCCCAAGCAGCATCCAACTGGGCAAGGTATTCACGCCCCGTGTCAGTTAGTGAGTAGTATTTGCGAGGTGGCCCTTGTGGCGACTCCTCCCAACGGTAGGTCAATAGCTCAGCATTCTTCTGCCGAGTGAGAATTGGATAGAGCGTACCCTCGACAACCAACATCTGCGCCTGCTTTAGCTCGGCGAGAATCTTCGGTGCGTAGCTATCGCCACGTGCCAAAATCGATAGGATGCAATACTCCAAAATTCCTTTGCGCATCTGCGCTTTTGCATTCTCTTCCTTCATAATTTGTAATTCTATTCTTTAATACGCAACTTTCTGCTGAACGTTGCATCAACTCTTGCTCATTTTCGCCTCTACCTCACTATCAATCAAAGGTAGTAAACTTCGCAATGTTGTATGCAATAACAACTACTATCACACTGCAAATATAAAACAGTTTTTAATACTATGCAATACATAGTACTATATTTTTTGAAAATAATTTTCTGAGCACAATGTAAAATCTGGGTTTATATTTTGATTTTCAGTAATTTAACTGCTATGAAAAAATTTACGAAAAAATTACTCATTAATGCAAAACTATAGCTAAAACCGTCATTGCGGGCTTGACCATCGTCACTACATAACCCTGCCGTCATTGCGGGCTTGACCCGCAATCTCAAATTCAAACGTTACAAAAAAAAGATTGCGGGTCAAGCCCGCAATGACGAGGTGGGCGAGAAAAGCGGGACAAATCCGCAATGACGAGGTGGGCGAGAAAAGCGGGACAAATCCGCACTAACAAGGTGGGCGAGAAAAGCGGGACAAATCCACACTAACGGTGGCAGTAGACAGAAACCATACCACCAAAACATTGGTCAGAGGAGTGCCAAAACAAGAAAAAATGAAAAAAATATGCTAAATCTACAAATTTTATAAATATTTGGAGTTTTTTTACTATATTTGCCTTACAATTCGTGCCAATCAGATATTTTGTGTGTTCGATAACCCCTCTGGGTTGTGTGTTTGCTTTTTTGGTTGGCAGGCAAAGTCTTAATTTAGGGATACATATTAATATAATATATAAGTGCGAGGATTTGATATAATTGCTGTTGGATGCGGCGGTGCATTGGGTTCGATTTTACGCTATTTGGCGTGCTATAAATTTGCTTTCGAGTGGAGCTTGTGGGGTTTTAGCGCAGGGACGCTTTTGGTAAATTGTTTGGGTTCGCTCATAATTGGGGTTTTGATAGCACTTTTGGATAGCGAGCGTTGGACGTGGTTGTTGGTTATCGGCCTTTGTGGTGGATTTACCACCTTCTCGACCTTCTCGATGGAGGTTGTGCAGATGCTCCGAGCGCAGGCGTATGGGACAGCAGTGGTGTATGCACTATTGAGCGTTGTTTTATGCGTGGCACTCACGGCTGTGGGTTTTTATTTGGCAAACATTTTTAAAGGATAGATTACAGAGATGATTATTTTGGTATTAAACTGCGGTAGCTCCTCGATTAAGTATCAGGTGCTTGATGTCGAGGCTAACACAAACCAACTATTGGCAAAGGGCATTGTTGATCGCATAGGTCAAGACGAAGGACTTTTGACTCACAAACCAGTGGGTGGCGAGCCCGTGAAGCTCAACCAAGCAATTACCGACCACGCTGTGGGCATCAAGCTCATTTTAGAGGCCTTGACTGCCGAAGTGGGTGGCGTTGTTGAGTCTTTGAGCGATATAGCAGCCGTTGGACACCGTGTGGCGCACGGGGGCGAATTTTTCGACTCGAGCTGCATTGTCGATGACGAGGCTAAGGCGCAGATACGCTCTCTATTCGAGATTGCCCCACTACACAACCCCGCCAACTTAGAGGGCATCTTAGCAATCGAGAAGGTTATGGGCGCAGTGCCTCAAGTGGCAGTCTTTGATACCTCTTTCCACCGCACAATACCCGAAATAAACTACCTATACGCACTTCCCATCGAGTACTATGAGAAGTATCGTGTACGCAAATATGGTTTTCACGGCACGAGCCACAAATATGTAGCGCAGGTGGGAGCCGAGTTGGCGGGATTGGATATCAACGCCTCGAAGATTATTAGCTGCCACATCGGCAATGGTGCCTCTGTGACCGCAATTCTGAATGGTCGCTCGCACGACACATCGATGGGCTTTTCGCCTTTGGATGGTCTGATTATGGGTACACGCTGCGGCTCGATTGACACATCGGCGGCGCTATACATTGCCGAGCGTGAGGGTATGAGCTATGCCGAACTCAACACGATGCTAAACCGCAAATCGGGCGTTTTAGGATTGATGAACAACCTAACGAGCGATATGCGTGATATTGACGATGAGTACGACGCTGGCAACAAAGCCGCAATCCTCACACGTGATATGTATTACCAGAAAATCCGTGAATATATCGGTCGTTACGCTGCTCAGATGGGTGGTGTGGATTTAGTCATCTTCACGGGTGGCGTGGGCGAGAACTCATCGGAGCTACGTGAAGAGAGCTGTCAAGGTTTGGAGTTTATGGGCTTGGAGTTTGACAAGAGCCTAAGCGATGGGGTTCGTGGCGAGAATAAGATTATCACAAAGCCATCATCTAAAGTAAAAGCGGCAATTATTGCTACGAACGAAGAGGCAGCGATTGCTATTGACACGTATAATTTAATAAAATAAAAGATAATAAGAGTATGATTCAGAATCTCACACAACTTGTCGAGGAGGCAAGAAGCAGAGGCAGAAAGCGCTTAGCGGTAGCTTGCGGACAGGATGCACACACCTTAGAGGCTGTCTATGATGCCTACAACGAGGGGTTAGTAGAGGCCACTTTATATGGCGACAAAGAGAAAATCGAGGCAATTTGCGAGGAGCATAATTTCGATATGAAGGCTTTTAATATCGTCAATGAATTGGACGATATGAAGTGTGTTCAGGCTGCCGTTGCATCGATTGTTGCGGGCAATGCCGATATTTTGATGAAGGGTCTAATATCTACCGACAAATATATGCGTGGCATACTCAACAAGGAGGCTGGATTGATGTCACCAAAGGCGGTTCTAAGCCACGTGGCTATCATCGAGATGCAGAAGTATGATAAGCTGTTGGTTGTATCGGACGTGGCCGTGTTGCCTTCGCCCGATCTAAAACAGAAGCAAATGATTGTTGGCTACTTGGCAAAAACTGCCAATTTGTTAGGTATCGAAACCCCAAAAATCGCCTGCATAGCTCCATCCGAGCAGGTTCTGCCATCTATCCCTTCGTCAGTTGATGGTGCTATCTTGGCAAAGATGGCCGACAGAGGTCAGTTGGGCAATGTGATTGTCGATGGTCCATTGTCGTTGGATGCAGCACTTTACAAGGAGGTTGTCGAGCAGAAGAAGGTCAAGGGTACACGTGTTGGTGGCAACCCCGACTGTCTACTCTTCCCCAACTTGGAGGCGGCAAACGTATTCTTTAAGTCGGCAACGCACCTCTGTGGATGTGAGATTGCAGCTATGGTGATGGGCACAAAGGTGCCTTGCGTATTGACCTCACGAGGCGACACGAGCAAGACTAAGACCTACTCTATCGCTTTGGCGTGCTTGGCAGTAAAAAAATAGAAGTTGTAAAGTATGAACTATAACATTTTAGCTATCAATCCCGGCTCAACATCGACAAAGGTTGCTGTTTTTGAGCTTATGGAGCCACTCTTTGAGCTCACATTGCGCCATAGCTCGGAGGAGATTGCGCAGTTTGCAACCGTTGCTGAGCAGCGAGAGTGGCGCAAAGAGCTGATCGTAAAGGCGCTCTCGGAGAACAACTATGACATAAAGCGTTTGAACGCTGTTGTTGGTCGTGGTGGTATTCTCAAACCTATCGAGGGTGGGGTCTACTCCATCAACGAGGCGATGAAGCACGATCTAATCAACGCCCCAATGGAGCACGCCTCAAATTTGGGTGGTCTGATTGCCGCAGAGATTGCCGCAATGGTAGGGGTACCATCATATATTGCCGACCCAGTTGTTGTGGATGAGATGGATGAGGTGGCTCGCATTACGGGTCTGCCCCAAATTCAGCGTCGCTCGATTTTCCACGCTCTGAACCAACGTGCTACGGCACGTCGCCACTGCACAGAGAGGGGACTAAGTTATGAAAACTCCAACTTTGTGGTTGTGCATATGGGAGGTGGCATCTCGGTTGCGGCTCACCGTGCGGGGCGCATCGTGGATGTGAACAACGCTATTGATGGCGATGGACCCTTCGCCCCTGAGCGTGCTGGAGCTCTGCCCGCAGGCGATGTTGCGAGGATGTGCTTCTCGGGCGAGTATACACACGCCGAGATTAAGAAACTATTGGCAGGTAAGGGTGGTGTTGTGGCACATTTGGGCATCAATGCCGTAAATGAGGCTATCGCTTTGGCAAATTCAGGCGACAAAAAGGCCGCCTTGATTGTCGATGCACTCTGCTACAATGTATCCAAATGGGTTGGTGCAATGGCAACTGTGCTATCGGGCAAGGTCGATGCGATAATCGTCACGGGCGGTATCGCCTACAACAAGTGTGTCATCGACTACATAGAAGAGCGTTGTGGCTTTATTGCCGAAGTTGCAGCCTATCCGGGCGAAAACGAGTTAGAGGCATTAGTGAGCAACGCCTTAGGCGCATTGCAAGGCACTATGACCCCGAAAATCTATAAATAGACTACCTCACAAAGCGATAATAGGTCCCGAAAGGCATTCTCTTTTGGGACCTATCTTCAAAGCATAGTTCGCCAAATTGCTCTTCAGCAGGCACACCGAAGGCTTGGTGGACTGCCGTGCGGGCAAGGGTTGAAGATAGACCCATCGAGTATAGGTTTAAGATTAAGAAGGAGCCCTTTTCACGGCTCAGTAGCTTGGCGCATAGCTCCAACATCTCACAGATGTTATCCTCCAGAATCCACCTCTCGCCATTTGCGCCACGACCATAGGCTGGCGGGTCGAGTATAATACCGTGATAGGTGCTACCACGCCTAACCTCACGCTGCACAAAGCGCAGTGCATCCTCAACAATCCACCTCACAGAGTCCAAACCTGAGAGCTCCATATTCTCACGTGACCACGTAACGACCTGCTTTACCGAATCCACGTGTGTCGTTACAGCCCCCGCCGCACGTGCCGCAAGGGTTGCGCCACCCGTATATGCAAATAGGTTCAAAACAGCAGGTTGCGCACCTGAAGAGCGCAACGAAGAGCATCTATCATAGATAAAGTCCCAGTTGGCGGCCTGCTCAGGGAAGATGCCCACGTGCTTAAACGAGGTCAAAGCCAAACGCATCTTAAGTCGCATCGCTTTGTAGGCATACTCCACCACCCACCTATCGGGCATCCCACGCTTAAGGTGCCAAGTGCCACGCTCTTCGCTCTTTGCATCACGCAAAAACGAGGCATCGGCACCCTCCCACTCGGCATCGCTAAGGCTCTTGCGCCAAATGGCTTGAGGTTCGGGGCGGCGTGTGATGTATCGCCCAAAGCGCTCTAACTTCTCATATTCGCCCGAATCCAAGAGCTCGTAATCATCAAAAGAGGGTGTTAATATAGAGTACATAGTATATGGTTTTTAATTCTTTGTATAGTCAATAATTGTCATTTCACACTTCGCACAATCAAACTGCAGTCGGTAACGGCCGTTGTTGCGCTCTAAATATAGCTCACCCGTAATGCGTGGCGAACGCATCAAACACTCGCCCAGTTCACGGCGTATGCAGTGTCCCGAGCGCAAAACAGTATGCCCCCGCATTGTGCTTGCAAGCTCCTGCCCCTTTTCGATGCGCTCCACACCGTGCTCGATGTAGAATGTATGCGCCAAATGGTTGGTTACATTATCTTGCGGAGTAAGTTCTCGTTTAGGGTGGCGTGCCGATAGGTTTTCGCTAAAAATTTGGTGCTCCAACTCTCTGTTTTGACACTTTTCAGCTAACACCTCCAACACCTCACGGCGCATCTTTGCCATTAGCGAGGCTGGCATAAACCACTCCTCGCCCTGCAGTTCCACGCACCGCAACCGAAATATAGTATCGCCCAAGCGGGCTACCTGCTCTTGGATAGCGGCTCGGTTGGCACCCCTATTTTTCGCCCTATCGAGCGCAATATCCCAGCGCAACTGAGCCTCACAACCACCCTCTTCTGTGTATCTTAGCGTTGCCGATTTGGAATCCAACGTAATATGGGCATCAACCTCAAGGGTGCGTTGCGTACGGCTATTTGTCAAAGTGAGGTTGAATTTATGGTCAAAATTGCGATATATGACCGCCCTTCGCTCAACACCATCCATCCGATTTGGGTAGATTTTTAAACCCTCCACCCTATTTATATTTGTGCCTATAAGCTCGCCACGACGCAAAAAACAGATGCCATCGCCTGCCGATAGCGTGTGTGAACCATCAAGCGTAAAGTATTCACTCTCAACGCTTACCACACGCCCCAGTGCCTCGCCCATAGCCTTTGGAGTGTCGAGCGTAGCTACACCCCTCACCTTACCCAGAAGGTGATACTCAGAGCCTAAGCGTGTAAAGCTCTTGGCAGGCGAGGGAGAAAAATCGATTACGCTACGCCCAAGCGATGAGCGGCAGTACCCCTCACGCTCCGAAACTGCCTTATCGATTACACGGCGATAGTGCGCAACAGTGTTGCGGATGTAGTTTATATCTTTTAGTCGCCCCTCGATTTTAAAGGAGCTCACACCTGCATCTAACAGTGAGCCAATATGTTGCGAGAGGTCAAAATCTCTGACCGACAACAGATGCTTACCCTTCGCATAGACTCTACCCTCGCCATTGGTAAGGTCGTAAGGCAATCTGCAAGGCTGGCTACATTCGCCACGATTGCCACTTCGCTCGGATGTCGTGCGTGAGAGAAAGCAGCGCCCGCTATACCCCACACATATCGCCCCGTGAACGAAACACTCAATCTCAACGCTCGTATCTCGGCAAATCGTCGAAATCTGCTCCAACGAGAGTCCACGCTCCAAAATTACACGTTTAATCCCTACATCGGCCAAGAATTGCACCCCCTCAGAGTCCACATTGTGAAACTGTGTCGAGGCGTGAATCTCAACCTGCAAACCCATTTTGAGGTATGCCGCATCCTGCACAATTATGGCATCAATGCCCACAGCAATAAGCTCTTCGGCCTGCTCACGAGCCGCCTGCAACTCTGAATTCCACAGCAAGGTATTGAGCGTTGCGTAGACCCTCACCCCAAATTGGTGGGCAAAGCGAACAACACGTGCTATATGCTCAACGCTATTTGTCGCCGAGTGGCGTGCGCCAAACTTTGCCGCACCTATATATATAGCATCTGCACCGCACTCAACAGCGGCAACAGCGGAGCCATAATCTTTGGCAGGGGCTAAGAGCTCTATTTTTCGCAATTCTTTAGATTTTCGAGCACAAAAGCACTCAATATTTACTCGATGCAAAGATAACAAAGAATTTTCATTCCAAAAAATGGGTAATTCTAAGAATTATTTATAATTTTGTGGTTTCAAAGTAAAATTACAATAAACAGATTCAAATATGCTTACGTTAAAGCAAATCCGTGATAACAGAGATGAGTGCATCGCAAGGCTCGCTAAAAAGGGGCTTGATGCAGCAGAGATAATCGACAAAATTGAGTCGTTAGATGACTCTCGCAAGGCTCTACAGACCAATCTCGACTCGATATTGGCAGAGCAGAATAAGACGGCAAAACTCATTGGCGCATTGATGGGTCAAGGCAAGCGTGACGAGGCCGAAGAGCAAAAGGCACAAGTGGCACAGCTCAAAGAGCAGTCGGCAAAGCTGCAAGAGGAGTGGAGCAGGGTGCAGGATGAGCTGCAGAACGAAATCGTAAAGCTACCCAACTTGCCAGCCGAAATCGTCCCTGCAGGCCGCACGGCAGAGGATAACGAGATTGTGAAGAGTGTCGAGAGCTCAGTGTCGTTGCCCGAAGATGGTGCACCCCACTGGGATTTGGCATCAAAGTACGATATTATCGATTTCGATTTGGGGGTAAAGCTCACGGGGGCAGGCTTCCCCGTCTATAAAAATAAGGGTGCACGCCTTCAACGTGCGTTGATTAACTTCCTATTAGACAGAAACTGCGAGGCAGGTTATGTCGAGTACGAAACCCCAATTATGGTAAACGAAGCATCGGGCTTTGGCACTGGGCAGCTACCCGACAAAGAGGGACAGATGTACCACGCAACAGCCGATGACCTATACCTAATACCTACGGCAGAGGTGCCCCTGACCAACATCTACCGTGATGTTATCTTGGACGCTGCACAGCTACCAATCAAGACTACAGCCTACACACCGTGCTTTCGTCGTGAGGCAGGCTCGTATGGCAAGGATGTGCGAGGGCTGAACCGCCTGCACCAATTCGACAAGGTGGAGATTGTGCAGGTCACAACACCTGAGGCATCTTACGAGGCGCTGGATGCAATGGTTGCGCACGTCGAGTCGATTATTGCTGGGTTGGGTCTACCCTATCGCATTTTGCGCCTATGTGGTGGCGATATGTCGTTCACATCGGCACTAACATACGATTTTGAGGTCTATTCAGCGGCACAAAAGCGCTGGTTAGAGGTCTCTTCGGTTTCAAATTTTGAGTCCTTCCAATCTAACCGCCTAAAGCTAAGGTATCGTGACGAGGCAAAAAAGACACAGCTGGCTCACACGCTCAACGGCTCATCATTGGCGCTCCCACGCATTGTGGCAGCACTTTTGGAGAACTACCAAACAGCGGAGGGTATTCGCATCCCTGAGGTGTTAATTCCCTACACAGGATTTGATATTATAAAATAAAGTACTATATTTGCATACACAAACACACATTTATAAACATAAAAATTAGAAAAAATGGCTTACAAAATTACTGATGACTGTATTGCTTGCGGCAGTTGCATTGGCGAGTGCCCAACAGAGGCTATCGCAGCTGGCGATATCTACGTTATTGACGCTGACACCTGCATCGACTGTGGATCTTGCGTGGATGTATGTCCAAGTGAGGCGATTATTGCAGGCTAATCAATAGGCGTTCTCTGAAAACAATTAAGGGGAGATTTCTAACGAAATCTCCCCTTAATTATACTCTGCAACCATCTATTTTGACAATAAAACATAAATTATCGGGATGGCGATACCTACAAGCAGATACCACTTGCCTCGCCCGTTAATGCCCTTCTTGCCTCGCACCATAATCACGCCCGAGATGGCAAAAAAGATTAGTGATATAGCAAAAAAATCGCCCATAAAGCTCCAACCACGCACCTTATTATAGTGTAGTCGGTTGAACCAATATATAATCTCTCGGCGTGTATGCTGCTCGTAGACCAACTCGCCAGTAACCGAGTTGTACATACCAACGCCACCTTCGAGCATAACTCGTGAGTGCTCCTCATCCACTTTGGCTATGCGTCGAACCACCATTTCACGCTCAGCGAAGAGTTGTTCAATCTCGCTCTGCATTAAATTTGACTCAACTATAAGCTCCTCTGTCACAGTCTTATATGCTGGATCAGTTGAACCCATATGGTTCACAATTATGCCTGACGTAGCATAAATAATGGATACGCCCACCATCAAAAAACCTAAATCTCGATGGATGATGCGCATCCATTTAATGATGCTGTTTTGAACTTTGCCCACTACTCTACAACCTCATATGACTCACCATCCATATAGAAGATTGAGTAGTAATCTTTGTTGTTGCTCTTCATCCACTCACGCATAGCGTTGATGTTGTTGGTCTCAGCAGCACAGCTCTCAACCGAACCATCCTCTTTACCCATCTTCTCCTTAACATCATCCTCCCAACGATCGATATACTCAGATGTCAATCGTCTTTCACGCAAAGTACCCTTAGCCAAAATCTCAGAGCCTACGACCTCACGTGGGAACGATTGTAGATTCTCGCCCGCCGCCTCAATGCGAAGGGTTGTCTTCTGGTCAGCACTCTGGATAAAGCAACGTCTACCCGAGTGTTTGCAGGTGTGTGTAACAACACCTTTCACTTCAACTGCCTTATCAACAAGGTTTTCGGCATCCGCCAATAGTGTCTCTAATGTGTAGACTTTCGACTGAGCCTTTGTTGTTTCGGCATCTGCGCCCGATTTTTTCTCTGCTCCGCCACCAAGGCAAGAGCTCGCCATCACTGCAAAGGCAACTAATAGTAGTATTCTCTTCATAATATTTGAATTTTGTGCAAAAATAGCGCATAAATCCCACATTTACAATACCTAATAGTTGTTATAGAGCATTTATCTCTCTATTTTTTGCACCATATTATATAAAAGAGTACCTTTGCCAGCAATGGAGAATTTAGATACAATCGAAAGAGTAGAGGAGAACTCCCCCTTCGACCTAATAGTTATAGGTGCTGGGGCGGCAGGTATGATGGCGGCAGGCACTGCAGCGCAAAATGGTATGCGTGTTATGTTAATCGAGAAGATGGAGAAGACCGGGCGCAAGGTGCGTCTAACGGGCAAGGGTCGCTGTAATGTGACCAACGCACGCCCAGCAGCCGAATTTGCTGAAGCCGTGCGCACCAATGCCGACTTCTTCGCTCCAGCTTTTGCTGCCTTCAACAACAAGACTACGATGCGCTTTTTTGAGCGTCAAGGTGTTAAACTCGACACCGAGCGTGGCGATAGGGTCTACCCCAAGAGTGGCAAGGCGTGGGATATTGCCAACGCACTACTCTACTACTGCAACGACAATGGCGTAAAGCTAATCTGCAACACCGAAGTGACCGAAATTTCTACCATCGGCAAGCGTGTTTATGCTGTACACTATATTAACAAGCGAGGTTTTAAACGCAAGGAGGAGTGTCACAACATCCTTATCGCAACTGGTGGCGTTTCATACCCTGCCACTGGCTCAACGGGCGACGGTTATGGCTTTGCAGCCGATGTGGGGCACTCGATCGAACCTGTGCGCCCAGCCTTAACACCCCTGCGTTCGTCACACTCGCAGATGCCATATCTGAACGACCTAATGCTCAAAAATGTCAATGCCAAGTTATTTGTCGATGGCGAGCTAAAAAAAAAGGAGTTTGGCGAGATTTCATTCTCCGAGCGAGGTATTGAGGGTGCTGTTGCTTTGCGAATGAGCCGTGACGCTGTCGATGCACTAATTGATGAGCGCAAGGTGGAGCTTGCGCTCGATCTTAAGTCAGCGCTGAGCGAAGAGGTGTTGCGTGAGCGTATTACACGTGAGATTGCGGAGCTCTCGCCAACCGATTTCTTTGCTGAATTGTTGCGTAAGCTAATCCCAAAACCGCTAATTGTGCCTATGTGTCAAGATCTTGAGATACACTCTCGCACATATATTAGCAAACTATCGCAGGAGCAAATCGAACAGACGATTGCCAAGTTGAAGGGTATGCGCTTCGAGATTGTGGACTATGCACCATTCGAGTATGCTATAATCACTGCAGGTGGTGTCGATTGTTCGGAGGTGAACCCCGAGACGATGGAGTCACTGAAAATCAAGGGTTTATACTTTGCAGGCGAGGTGTTGGATATTGACGCCTCAACGGGTGGTTACAACCTCCAAATCGCCTTTTCAACAGGGCGCTTAGCGGGTATGCTGAAGGGTTACACGAAAGCGGACAAGTAGAGGTTGTGGGTGCAATTAAGGATTCAATAACGCACCGACTGAGCGTGCTTCGAACACGCATAGCACGCACCCGATATTTTCGTGGGCACGGTGTGCACTCGCCATTTGTCTACTCAATCGTGCGTTGCGTTTTTATGCACAGAGGCTTTATGGGCACAGAACGTGAGCTATACGAGGGATTGCTTGACATAGGTGTTAATCGCAAGAGGGCTGTTGAGCTGCAAAACATCGCAACGCACTGCAACTACACCAACTTTTGCATAGACAACATCGACAACATAGAGTCGCATAACCATTTAACCATCATCTCCCCCGCACTCGACAATTCGGCAATGGAGCAGCTATCAAAACGTGCCTCGCAGCTGGGTTCGACTATCGTAATTCTCGCCCCATACAAAAATCGAGAGCGTTGGCAGGCGGTAAAGCAACTGCTTGAAACTCACGGCTCAACATCGATTGACAGAGGGGCATACATTTTGATAATTAACAACGCATTACCAAAGCAACACTATAGAGTATGAAGCAGATAAAGGTCTACACAAAAACTGGCGACAAGGGTACCACCTCGCTGATTGGTGGCGAGCGTGTCTTCAAAACTGACGAGCGTGTCGAGGCTTACGGCACGGTCGATGAGCTCACATCGTTCATCGCCCTACTCTCGGACTCGATAGCCCAAAGCAACAAACCGCTCGAGTGGGCAAGTGAGGATTTGAGCTATATCCTCTCACGTTTGATGACAGTTCAAGCGCTATTGGCTCGTGGCGAGGGAGATACTAAGGGTATTGAACCGCTTAACAATGAGGTTGTTGAGTGGATTGAGGGGCGCATTGACGCTATGCAAGCTCAATTAAAGCCAATCGACAAATTTACCATCCCTTCGGGCTCTTATGTCGTGTCGATGTGCCACGTATGTCGCACGGTGTGTCGCCGAGCTGAGCGTGCCGCATTGCGTGCTGACCATAAGTATGGTGTCGATTCATCGACAATCGTATGGCTAAATCGCCTGTCGGACTATCTCTACACCCTATCTCGCACGCTAACAGCACACTACGGCGTTGAAGAGCGAGTATGGATTCCGTAACAAGGTCACAAATATTTCTAAAATTTACAGCAAGCAAAATTTAAAAAAATATTAAGTTTTGCTTGTTTTTTGTATAAATTTTTATACTTTTGTCGGAAGTTTGCCAAAATGGAGGTTTCGCATACCCCTTTGGTGAAGTTACTACGGATTTATAAAATTTAAAAATATTAAAAAATGTATTGGACACTTGAATTGGCATCTAAACTCGAGGATGCACCTTGGCCAGCGAGCAAGGATGAGCTTATCGACTACGCAGTGCGTTCGGGAGCTCCGTTGGAGGTTTTAGAGAATCTACAAGAGATTGAGGATGAGGGCGAAGTCTACGAATCTATCGAAGATATTTGGCCTGACTACCCATCAAAGGATGACTTCTTCTTCAACGAGGAGGAGTATTAACAGTTAATATATATGGCAAAATACGCAATTATCTCGACCGAGAAGGGCGAAATGAAGGCCGAGCTATACGATGAGGCTACACCCGCAACTGTTGCTAACTTTTCGGAGTTGGCATCGCATAACTTCTATGATGGCTTAACATTCCACCGTGTTATACCCGACTTTGTAATTCAAGGCGGTTGCCCTCGTGGCGATGGTACGGGAGGTCCGGGCTACAAGATTAAGTGTGAGGTTTCGGCTCCACAGCAGTACCACGACAGAGGTGTGCTCTCGATGGCGCACGCAGGCAGGGATACCGGCGGTTCGCAATTCTTCATCTGCCACAACCGCACCAACACCCAACACCTTGATGGTAACCACACCTGCTTTGGGCGTGTTATCGAAGGGGAGGATATTATTGATGATATACGTCCGGGTGATAAGATTCTATCAATTCGCATTGTCGAAGAGTAGAGAGTTAAAATACTAAATTATAAGGGGTTGCTCGCAAAATGCGGATGCAGCCCCTTTTTTGTATGGTGCATTGACTGTAGAGTGCGCAACAGAAAAAAATCGACCGACAAACTGTATCTTTGCTGACATAACCCCACCGTCATTGCGGACTTGATCCGCAATCTATCGAAATAATTGCAAGCCAATGTTTTGAGATTGCGGCTCGCAGGCCGCAATGACAAAGAGGACGGGGCATTGGCACAAAAAAACGACCGACAACTCCTACACTGTCGGTCGCTTTTGACCTATTAGCAAAATGATCTACTGAGTAACAATACCATTAAACGGACCCCACGTTGCACCGATAGTTATGGTCTTTGCCGCTTGATCGATAAATTGGCTATTTTGCGAGCCAGTCATTAGGGTGATTTGCGATTGATCGACAAAATTTTCATCATCTTCATAAACATATAACTGAAATTCACCAATCTCTGTAAGCGTAGCCTCTGTTGCGATAGTGAGATTGCGTAGAGCCTGATTGTTGGCAAAGATATTACGACCAAATTTATGAACCTTTGGCAGTGTAACACTCTCCAACAGTTCGCAATTACCAAAGGCGAAGTTACCAACCTCCTCTACTGCAGGTAGTGATATGTTTGTGAATGCACAGCCAACAAAGGCATACTCACCTAAAATTGTCACCTTTGGCATATTGACACTAACAATGCTACTGCAGTCGTTAAAAGCACTCTTACCTACGGTTGTTAGTTGCAAAAACTCTATTTCAGATAGTGCAGAACACTCTTGAAATGCGCTCTCACCAATAGCAGTTACCTTAGGCAACTCAACATCTTTCAATTTTATGCAATGTCTAAACGCAGTCTCCCCAACTGCTGTCACCTCTGGCAGGTCGATTGACTCAAGCTCATCGCAGCCAATAAATGCAGATTTAGCAAGATCTGAAAGTCGGGGCAGCGAAACCTCAGAGAGTAGATCACAACTCCAAAAAGCATCTTCACCTACTTTTGTCACTTTAGGCAGCTTGATACTTTGGAGCTTTTTGCAAGAGTAAAATGCCCCCTCACCAATAGTTGTAGCATTAGGCAGATCTATCGACTCTAAAACACCACACCCTGAAAATGCATAATCATCAACCGTCTCAACCTTAGGCATATCTACACTCGTCAAAGCATTGCATCCGCTTAATGCCCACTTCCCAATGTGGGTCACGTTGGGTATGTTGATGTTTGTCATAGTTGCGCTCACTGAAAACGCTGACTCCCCAATGGATGTTGCTTTGGGCAGAGAGACCTTTGATAGAGTATTCAATTCAAAATATTTATATGTATCATTCACCTCATCATAGGTATGGTTTGTCACCGCCCTATCAGGCACAGACAACAGATTGGGGAATACGAGGGTGATACGCCTATCGGGATGGTTGTCATTGAGATCCTTCAACGCGGCACGCAAGCCTGCAAACTCTTCGGTTGTTGCGCTCTCGTTAGATATGCCCCACGTATCTTCAGTGGGGTAGGTTGTTGCTGAGTAGTCGCTCAATGGTATTGCATCCACCATAGGCGGATCGACTGTTGAGCCGTTATCATCGCCGCCACCGCCTTTGTCGCACGATACTAATGTAGCTGCTACACATAGCATCATAAATAGGAAATTTTTTCTCATAATCTTATAATATTTTGATTTAAACTCTTCGCACTTATATAATTTGGTCTCAAATATAACACATTATTTTGAATTTTGCAAAAAAAACGACCGACAACCTGCATCTTTGCTGACATAACCCAACCGTCATTGCGGACTTGATCCGCAGTCTCTTGAAATAACTGTCAATCAATGTTTTGAGATTGCGGCTCGCAGGCCGCAATGACAAAGAGGGCGGGGCGGAGCGGCTCGCAGGCCGC
>CAYJJV010000011.1:60309-61909 GCA_964370585.1 uncultured Alistipes sp.
ACAAAGAGGACGGGGCGGAGCGGCTCGCAGGCCGCAATGACAAAGAGGGCGGGGCGGAGCGGCTCGCAGGCCGCAATGACAAAGAGGACGGGGCGGAGCGGCTCGCAGGCCGCAATGACAAAGAGGGCGGGGCATTGGCACAAAAAAAACGACCGACAACTCCTACACTGTCGGTCGCTTTTCAATATATTTAGGACATTGTGCCCCTCTCATTCGTCCCTTCGGAGTTGAGATAGATAAACTATTAGCCCCTCTCACTCACCCCCTCGGAATTGGATAGATAGATGAATTTTTGAGTTTTGTGCAGGCTCTCAAACCGCAGTTTACTTTAGTAAATGAGGATTTGAGAGACAAGGAAAGCTCTAAAAGTCGCTATCTTGCTCAGCTCCGTACTAATATTCGAGTTTTGCAAGACGCTCATACCCCTTATAACGCCACTGTGCATTATCTTCGGCAGCTTGGAAAAGCTCCTCAGCCTCTGCAGGGAATGACTTTTGGAGTGATGTATAGCGAATCTCACGCATCAAGAAGTCACGGAACTTGCTCCAATCTGGCGCCTTAGAGTCCAACGTAAATGGGTTCTTGCCCTCAGCCTCCAAAGCTGGATTGTAGCGCCATAGGTGCCAGTATCCACAAGCAACAGCATCCTTACCAACGGTCTGCGTCTTGGTCATACCACCCTTGATACCGTGATTGATACAAGGTGCATAGGCTATGATTAGCGATGGGCCGGGGAACGCCTCAGCCTCCTTTAGAACGTTGAAGAACTGCTGCTGTGATGCACCAATTGATACCTGTGCAACATATACATAGCCATAGGTCATCGCCATAGCTCCCAAATCCTTCTTGCGGATACGCTTACCGCTCGATGCGAACTTAGCCACAGCACCCACAGGTGTTGATTTAGATGATTGACCACCAGTGTTTGAGTAGACCTCAGTATCGACAACCAAGATGTTCACATCCTCTCCCGACGCCAAGACGTGGTCTACACCACCGTAACCGATGTCGTATGCCCAGCCGTCACCGCCGATAATCCACTGCGACTTCTTAACCAACCAGTCACGCATCTCCAAAATCTTCTTGCACTTATCGCAATCGCAAGCCTCCATCATAGGAATCAAGCGAGTCGAAACCTCAGCCGATGCTGCCGATAGCGAACGAGCCGCAATCCACTCCTTCATCGTAGCCTTTAGCTCGTCAGAGCAGCTGCAACACTCAGCGATTGCCGACTCCATATAGTCTTGAATACGGTCACGGAGCTTCTCAACGCCGATATGCATACCAAAACCAAACTCTGCATTATCCTCGAACAGCGAATTAGCCCACGCAGGACCTTGACCCTTTGAGTTAAGACAGTATGGTGTCGATGGAGCTGAACCCGAGTAGATAGATGTACAACCCGTTGCGTTGGCAACCATCATCTTATCGCCATACATCTGTGTGATAGCCTTGATATATGGTGTCTCGCCACAACCTGTACAAGCTCCCGAGAACTCGAATAGTGGTTGTGCAAACTGCAAGTTCTTAACCGACTTGGTCTTGTCTACAACCTCTTTGTAGCCAATTTTGTCGATTACATACTCCCAATTCTTCTGCT
>CAYJJV010000012.1:0-58440 GCA_964370585.1 uncultured Alistipes sp.
TGATGAGAATGGCGAACCATTGGTGGCTTGTCACATAACGGATGCAGGGGATGCTGGCTGAAATAATAGCCGCTATTTGGGCGTATAGGTCTTGAATGTTTTATCTGCATAAAAGACAACGATGCGCTCGACATCCTGCTCCGTTAAATTTGCGATGCCGCTCGATGATGCCAAAAACTCTTGATCTCTATCTGACTTTATGTTGCGTCCTGCTGAACTTCGAGTTGGCGAAGCACTCCGCTGAGTCGAAGGTATGGGCGCCGAAAAATCTGAAGAGAATAGATTGTTGCTTTCAACACCATTTATCTCATCTCCCGTGACAGCCATAAGTTGAGAGGCGTCACGATACATACCTCCCGAATCAAGAAGTAGCCAATCTGGATTGACCTGAGGAAAATGACGAAGCAACTTATAGATAAAGTCGTAGCTCGGTTTGTTGCGCCCAGCCAGAATGTGTGAAATTCCTGCTGGGTTCACACCCAAAATTTCTGCGAGCTGACTTGGTTTTAGCCCTTCGCTTGTCATCAATTTCTGCAATTTCTCCTTCATATTTGTAATTTTTACAAATATAAATATTTTTCTTTTGTAAACCAAATTCAATACTACAAATGTAATAATAAATCTATCAAAGTTTGCTTTTACAACTGTAATAGAGTGCAAGTGTCAAAATTACATACATAATCACACTTGACATATTACTTTAGTTAATTAGGGTTAAATAACTGAAAATCCATAGTATATATTGGTTAAATTGACTATTATAGCGTTTTTATGGCTATATAATGAAGCATAGAGTACTATATGTGAATATTAAGTTTATATAAATCAATATAACTTATTGATAATCAAAATAAAGCATCGAGAAGTTTAATAATTTAACAACTTGTTTTATGGCTGAAAAGAGGTTAGCGGAAACGTTACAGTGTTACCAATTACAGATGTATAACCACAGCGCAAAATAGATAATATTTACAAATGTATATCAATACAGCCCTATTGTGATGTTACAAATGTATATTAGTTGTGAATTTATGTGTGTTTTGCATATGATTTAGAGTTTAAGGGTTGAAATTACATAATAAATATTTGATTGTTAGTAAGATAAGAGCATTTATATAAACTATTAATTTAACTGAATTGTCGGGAAATATTACTACTGCTACCCTACTGTTGTATAATTGACTCACGAGTTATTAATATATATGTTAATAGTCTGTTGATAAATGTAAAATCCAGCCTTAAGTTGCCTTAAAGCTGGATTAACTGTAATATCACTGTGATACTACCCTATTATATTAAGTGTTTGTTTAGATTAATCAACTTAAGAGTGTTGTGATTTGGGTAAACTCTTCAGATGTCAATTTGAGCTTCTCACGATGAAAATCTACATCCTCCTCGTTATTAATTGGGATAAGGTGAATATGTGCGTGTGGCACCTCCAAGCCAATAACTACTACTGCTACCCTCTTGCACTCGATGCGCTCTTTGATGCGCTTTGCTACCCCTTTGGCGAAGAGCATAAGATTGGTAAATCGCTCATCGTCGATGTCGAATATATAGTCAATTTCAATCTTTGGAACGACCAATGTGTGGCCTTTTGCGATTGGGTTAATATCCAAAAATGCAAAGTTCTGGGCATCCTCTGCCACCTTGTAGCAAGGAATTTCGCCCGCAATAATACGTGAAAAAATTGTCGCCATAATATGGTTATTTTCGAATTTATAAAGTCGTATTGTGTGAGTTAAATCTATTGGCAAATGCAAGACTGAACTATTACTTCCCTTCTTGATCGTGAAATTTTGGCTTCAAAATCTCGCTGTAGAGTACAGCTTGGCGCAGGTCGAAGTCCTTCAGCAATTCGTTTGGTTGAGAGTCATTTTGTGGTTGTGGCTGCTCATTTTTTGCCAAATCTGCTTGGCTTGATTGAGGGTTGCTTGAGCTTAAGTTTTTATTTAACTGGCTATTATTAAGACCTTTATTTTTAGTGAATTGCGATTTTTGTACTCGCTCAAATTTTGCACGCACTTGTGGCTGCTCTTCGCTTGACAACTCAGGTTTTGCCTGCTCTCGTTGTGTCTGTGCTTTTTGCTGTTTAGCAAAGGCTTTGGCGATGTTGTAGATAACAAAAACTACTGCACCTAAAATATATAATATCTGCTTGAAATCCCCTAATCCACTACTCTCCATAGCTATTGGTTGATTTGTCGTTTAACACTCTCGATGCCTTTTATGCCACGAATTTTGCTCATCACGGCGTTGAGCGAGTCGCTATCCTTAACATAGAGGCTTACCAGGCCATCAAAAATGCCATCGTGGCTATGAATGTTTACCTCACGAATATTGATGCTAAAGTCGTTTGTCACAATTTCAGCCAAATTTAGCAATATTCCACTTCGATCAATACCCTGTATTGTGATTGTTACGAGGTACGACATCGCCTTGTGTTGCGACCACTTAATATCCTCTTTTACAATGTTTTTGCCAAACTGAGCTGCCAATTTATTTAGCTCCTCACAGCTGTTTTTGTGTATCATTATCACTCCCGTCTCAGGCTCTTTATACCCTACCACCTTATCGCCCGGAATTGGGTTGCAGCAGGATGCTAACTCATAATGCTTTTTGTCGCCTCCCTCTTCGCCTTTGGGTTGAACCTCAGTGCTATCGCTACTGTGAATAAGCTCCTCGTTATTGCCATCCTTAGAGGGTATGAAGAGTGTCCAGAACTTGAGTAGCTTATATTTTGAGTTGGTTTTCAGCGCCTTATCTAAATCATCGAGTGAAATGATACCCGAGCCAATTTTGCTGTACAACTCCTCCTTATTGCTGCTCCCATAGAAGGGCACAATCTTGCGAAGGAGTCGCCCAGAGGAGGTTATGTTTATTGCTCGCAACTTCTCATCGAGCATCTGAACGCCACGTTCGATGTTGTTTTGTGTTTCACGCTTCAGAAAGCTCTTTATCGCCTGCTTTGCCTTTGCAGTTGTGACCAGATCCAACCACTCTGTCTTTGGGCGAGCGTTGTCGGCTGTGATAATCTCTATCTGGTCGCCACTGTTGATTTGCGTGGTGATTGCCACTAATTTATGGTTGATTTTGGCGCTGATTGCGCTGTTTCCAATTTTGGTGTGCACATCATACGCAAAGTCGAGGGCGGTTGCACCAAATGGCATTGTGCGTGACTCCCCCTTTGGTGTAAAGACCACAATTTCAGAGGTATACAGCGATAACTTAAAGTTGTTTAGGAAGTCCACAGCACTCTCCGTTGGGCTGTTTAGTGCATCCCGAACCTGCTTTAGCCACTTGTCAAATTCATCCTCGTTTTGGTTTATCGCCTCCTGCTTATATTTCCAATGGGCGGCAAAACCTCGCTCGGCAATATCCTCCATACGCTGGGTGCGTATCTGTACCTCGATCCAGTGCCCATCGGGACCCATAACTGTCGAGTGCAGAGCCTCATAGCCGTTTGCCTTGGGCATTGAGATCCAATCTCGCAGTCGATCAGGCTTGGGGGTGTACATATCTGTAACGGTTGAGTATATCTGCCAGCACTGCGTCTTCTCTGACGGGAATGGCAGCGACTGAAAGATAATTCTGATAGCGAAAAGGTCGTAAATCTCCTCGAATGGTATCTGTTTACGTTGCATCTTACTCCAAATTGAGTAGACCCCTTTGGTGCGCCCTGCGATGGTGTAGTTGATGTCATCTTGGTCTAATGAGGCGATTATCGGGGCGCAAAAACGCTTGATATATTCGCTACGTGAAGCCTCACTCGCCTGCAATTTCTGGGTTATCTCGGCATATTGCTGTGGTAGGCGGTACTTCATACACAAATCCTCCAATTCGCTCTTGATGGCGTATAGTCCTAAACGGTGCGCCAGCGGTGCGAAGAGATAGATTGTCTCGCCCGTTATCTTAATCTGCTTATTTTCAGGCATTGAGCCGAGAGTACGCATATTGTGCAGGCGGTCGGCAATCTTGATCAGGATCACACGAACATCGTCCGAAAGGGTTAAAAGCACCTTGCGAAAGTACTCAGCCTGCTCGGAGGTGTTGGCGTTGAAGACACCCGACATCTTGGTCAATCCATCGACCATCTTGGCGATTTTGTGTCCGAAGATGCGCTCCATATCCTCGACCGTGTACTCAGTATCCTCCACAACATCGTGCAGGAGTGACGCCACGACCGACTTAACGCCCAGACCAATCTCGTCAATCACAATTAGTGCCACCTCAAGAGGATGCAGTAGGTATGGTTCGCCCGAGCGGCGGCGCATACCCTCGTGTGCCTCCTTCGATAGGAAGTAGGCACGCTTAATGAGAGTTAGGTCATCTTGACTTTTGCAAATTGGCTTACATTTTTCAAGTAACTCCTCCCATTTAGCATCTATAATCTTTTCATCCTCAGTGCTATAGCTCATTGTTATGCTTTTTGTGACTTCATTGCCTCACGCACCTTCTGCTCAATCTCTTGTGCCAACTCCACTTCAGTGCGCAGTAGCTCCTTGACAGAGTCTCGCCCTTGCCCTATCTTGCGCTCGCCATACGAGAACCACGAGCCAGCCTTTTTGATTATACCAAAATCTACACCAAGATCGATAATCTCGCCAATCTTCGAGATACCCTCGCCAAACATAATATCGAACTCGGCACGTTTGAATGGTGGCGAAACCTTATTCTTGACCACCTTGACCCTTGTGCGGTTACCCAACTGCTCCTCGCCATCCTTTATGACCGATGCACGACGTATGTCGATACGCACGCTCGAGTAGAATTTCAGAGCATTACCGCCCGTTGTGGTTTCGGGGTTGCCATATACAACGCCAATTTTGTCACGTAGCTGGTTGATGAAGATACAAACAGTCTTGGTCTTGGCAATCGACGAGGTGAGCTTGCGCAAAGCCTGCGACATCAAACGAGCCTGCAGACCCATCTTCGACTCGCCCATCTCGCCCTCAATTTCGGCCTTTGGTGTTAGTGCCGCAACAGAGTCGATGACGATAATATCTATGGCCGATGAGCGGATTAGCGAGTCAGCAATCTCCAACGCCTGCTCTCCGTGGTCGGGTTGCGAGATGAGTAGATTATCAACATCGACACCCAATTTTTGAGCATAAAAGCTGTCGAAAGCGTGCTCAGCATCGATAAATGCAGCAATACCACCAGCCTTTTGAGCTTCGGCAATGGCGTGTATTGCCAGTGTAGTCTTACCCGACGATTCGGGGCCATAAATCTCAATCACACGCCCTTTGGGGTAGCCACCCACGCCAAGAGCTATATCGAGATTTATCGAGCCAGTGGGTATAACCGCCACATCTGCAACCTCGTCGGAGTTCATTCGCATAATCGAACCCTTGCCAAAATCCTTCTCAATCTTATCCATCACAGCAGATAGTACCTTTAGTTTATCTGCGTTTACTGTCTGTTTATCAGCCATATCGTTTAGTTTTATTTGTATTCGTTTAAAATCTGTTGTGAATGCTCTTTAGTCTTGACCTTGTCGATGATTTTTTCGATTCGACCTTCATTGTCAATGATAAATGTTGTGCGCTGAACACCCATATATTTGCGTCCATACATCGACTTTTCGACCCATACGCCATACTTTTCGCATATCTGCTTGTCGGTGTCGGCGATTAAAGTGAAGTTTAGTGAGTGTTTGTCGCAAAAATTTTTGTGCGAGCGCTCCGAATCGGGACTAACGCCCAAAATTGTAAAGCCCATCGCCTTTAGCTCCTCATAGCCATCACGCAGGCTCTGTGCTTGAAGCGTGCAACCAGAGGTGTTATCTTTGGGGTAGAAGTAGAGGATAACACGCTGACCCTTGAACGATGTTAGTGAAAGCATCGCACCATCTTGAGTTGGGGCTGTAAAATCGGGAGCTATATCCCCCACCTTTAGTTTTACCATCGAAAAAAGAGTGTAAGGTTAATAACCCCAAAGATAGTAAAAAATCTTGTGATTGCCGTTTGTTGGGCGGTTTTTTTTGTTTGATGACTTAAAAAAATGAAAATTAAAGGGGATAATATGCTTTTTTAGCACACTATCCCCTACTTTTTAGACTATTCGTTTACTCGAACTACGCCGAGAATACAGCCTTCTCAATCTGTTCGACCTGAGAGGCAAATAGCTTGTCAGTCTCGATTAGGTTTGTGACAGCCTTGCAGGAGTGTAGCACAGTGGCGTGATTGCGACCTCCAACGGCTGAGCCGATAGTTGCTAATGGCGCCTTAGTGTGCAATTTAGCGAGGTACATAGCCACTTGGCGTGCTTGGGCTACCTCACGTGTTCTGACTGTTGAGTCTAACTTCGTGCGCTCGATGCCCAAGTAGGTGCAAACCGTCTCGATGATGTGCTCGATGGTAATCTCACGTTGTGTGAGTTTAACATATACCTTCAAAATCTCCTTCGCCAGCGAGATTGTAATCTTGCGACCCAAGAACGAGGCGTTGGCGCTAAGTGCCGAGAGTGCACCCTCAATCTCACGCACGTTGGCTGAGATGTTCTCCGCCAAGTATGCGATTATATCCTCGCCAATCTGAGTGCCGAGCTTTTGAGCCTTTGCACGAATAATCTTCACCTTTGTGGCGTGGTCGGGGATGTTTAGCTCGGTCGAAAGACCCCACTTAAAGCGTGTTAGGAGGCGCTGCTCAATATCCTTGAGCTCAACGGGTGGCTTGTCGGATGTGAAGATGAGCTGTTTGCCCGCTAACTGCAGGTGGTTGAATATGTTGAAGAAGGCATTTTGCGTACCTGTCTTGCCCGTAAGTTCTTGAATATCATCGACAATCAAGACGTCTATCATCTGATAGAAGTGTATGAAGTCGGGTATCTCGCCATTCTTGAATGCGGTCTGGAATTGCGACTGAAATTTGTTCATCGAGACATACAACACCTGCAATTCGGGGTGGCGAAGGCGAACTTCGTTGCCGATAGCTTGAGCGATATGCGTCTTGCCAAGCCCAGAGTTTCCATATATATAGAGTGGGTTGAATGGTGTGCTACCGGGATTTATCGCCACCGACATACCCGCCGAGCGAGCCAAGCGGTTACACTCCCCCTCGATAAAGTTCTCGAATGTGAGTTTTGGGTTGAGCTGTGGATCAATTACAATCCTCTTTAGTCCGGGAATTGTAAAAGGATTTGCTATATTTGCACCACTCTTTTGCATATTTATTGCTGTAGGAGATGGTGTATTTGCACCTGTGCTTTGTGGTGCCTGCGTTGGACGAGGCACAGCATAGTGAAGTTTGGTATTATCGCCGTAGTGTTGCGATATGATAGGTCGTAGGAATGGTATATAATTCTTCTCGATTTGACGAACGTAGCTCTCGTTGGGCACACGCAAACGAAGGATAGTACCATCGAACTCGATGGGTACAATGGGCTCAAACCACTTCTCAAACTCCTCTGCAGAAGTTTGAGCCTTGATAAAGCTCAAGCAATGTTGCCACACATCACTATATTTATGTACACTACTCTCCAACATTGTGTTGCAAAAAAAAGTTTGAATTACACCTTTAAAAAAGTTTGATTAGCGCCGTCTCCTCAAAAAAACAATATTTGCAAAGTTGCTAAATAGTTATTAAATTGCACTCTGAAATATCTGAAATACACGTCTGCTTTGGGAGTACAAAGTTGTGAATAATTTTCTTAAAAAAAATAGTAAAAATTGTTGTTTTTTAACTTTTTTTGTTTATAGAGGTTAAGGGAATTTTTTTGGTTGAAAATTTAACTCGTTGATATTGAATTAAAACAAAAAAAAGTAGTAAATTTGCAAATCAATTTTTTACACTATATAAGTATAAATGTATAAATATAAATTATAAAACTATGGCAACACAAATTCAACAGCAAGTTTTGGATAAGGCACAACAGTGGCTTGATGGAAATTATGACGAGGCGACAAAAGCAGAGGTTAATCGCTTGATTCAGAGTGATATGGCAGAGCTCATTGAGAGCTTCTATAAAGACTTAGAGTTCGGTACAGGAGGCCTTCGAGGCATTATGGGTGTGGGTTCAAATCGTATGAATATCTACACTGTGGGGACTGCAACGCAGGGTTTGTCGAACTACCTAAAGATAAATTTTGCAGGCGAAGAGGTGCGTGTAGCAGTGGCTCACGACAGCCGCAACAATTCACGTATGTTTGCTGAGCATATTTCAGATATTTTTGCCTCGAATGGCTTTAAAGTATACCTCTTCGATGCCCTGCGTCCAACGCCCGAATTGAGCTTTGCAATTAGAGAGCTAAAGTGCCACTCGGGAGTGGTGGTCACGGCCTCGCATAACCCCAAAGAGTACAACGGCTATAAGGCCTATTGGTGTGATGGTTCTCAGGTGACCGAACCACACGATAAGAATATCATCGCAGAGGTTGCAAAGATTACTGATGTTGATATGATTCTTAGGGGTAAAAATAGTGATAAGATTGAGGTTTTAGGTGATGATTTTGACCAAATCTATCTTAATAAGGTGTACGAACTATCTCTTTCGGGCGATAGCATCAAGCGCTTCCACGATATGAAGATTGTCTACTCGCCAATGCACGGTGCGGGTGTTAAGTTGGTGCCGATGGCTCTGCAGAAGTTTGGATTTACCAACGTTAAATTAGTTGCGGAGCAGAGTGTCGTTGATGGTAACTTCCCCACTGTCGAGTCGCCTAACCCCGAAGAGCGCAAGACGATGGCGATGGCTATCGACTTGGCAGCACGTGAGGGTGCCGACCTTGTCTTGGCGACCGACCCCGATGCCGATCGTATCGGTGTTGCGTTGCGCAATAAGGCGGGCGAATATGTCTTGTTGAATGGTAATCAGACACTTGTCCTAATTCTTAGCTATCAGCTAACTCGCTGGGCGGAGTTGGGACGCTTGGAGGGCAATGAGTATGTTGTTAAGACCATTGTTACATCGCTGATGGCAAATGCCGTAGCGGATAACTTCGGTGTTAAGTGTTACGACTGCTTGACGGGATTTAAGTATATTGCTAAGATTATCCGTGAAAATGAGGGTAAGGCACGCTACATTGGCGGTGGCGAGGAGAGCTTTGGTTACCTTGCGGGCGATTATGTGCGTGATAAGGATGCTGTGTCGGCTTGTGCCTTGGCAGCTGAAGCTGCAGCGTGGGTGCAAGATACGATGGGACTAACGCTTTATGAGTGGCTGCAGGAGTTATATGTTAAGTATGGCCTATATCGTGAGGGGTTGGTTTCGGTTGTTCGTAAGGGCAAAGAGGGTGCAGAGCTGATTCAGAAGATGATGGTTGAGTTCCGCACTAACCCTCCAAAGTCGATTTTGGGCTCGACAGTTGTTAAGATTAATGACTTTCTGTCGCTCGAAGAGATGGATGTTGTGAATGGCACAAAAACTGCCATTGAGCAGGATAAGAGCAATGTTTTGCAGTGGTTTACCGAGAGCGGAACCAGTGTGTCGGTGCGCCCTTCGGGTACCGAGCCTAAGATTAAGTTCTATTTTGGCGTCAAGGCTGAGCTAAGCTCTGTGGCAGATTTTGAGGCTACACTTGCCGAGTTGGATGCACAGATTGAGAAGATTAAGGTTGAACTTAATTTGGTATAGTTATGCTACATAATAGGAGTATTGTCACAGCAGCGCTGCTCATCTCGGTGGGCATCGCTGCTTTGGGGCTCTTTATCAAGGGTGGTATTGAGCACTTTCGTGATTCGGAGCGCACGGTTGTAGTTAAGGGGTTGTCGGAGCGCCGTGTGGAGGCTAATAACGTCATTTGGCCTTTAAGATATAGCCTTGCAGGGAGTAATTTGGCAGCGTTAAATGCGCAGATGGAGAGCCGCAACAAGGAGATTTTAAGTTACTTGGCGAAATATAGTATCCCTGCCGATGATATTTCGGTTGCTTTGCCATCGATTTTTGATGCCTATACAGATAGGTATGCTGATAGGAGCAAGATTGCAGCACGCTACAACCTCACTGCAACTATCACCGTGTCGAGTGGCAATGTTGCGGCTGTGCGTAAGGCTATTGGTGGGATTACCGAGCTTCTGAGCAAGGGTTTGGCGATTAGTTCGGATATGTATGGTGAATCTCAGGTGCAGTTTTCATACAGCTCACTTAATGATATTAAACCTGAGATGATTGAGGAGGCGACAAAGAGCGCACGAGCAGCGGCTGAGAAGTTCGCCACCGATTCAGAGAGCGAATTAGGTAAGATTAAGTATGCCAATCAAGGGCAGTTTACAATCTCCACTCCCGATGCTAATGCGCCGCATATCAAGATGGTACGTGTCGTGACAACGGTTAATTATTATCTACGAGATTAAAAAAAGTGTGCCTAACAGGTGCTAATTTAATATATAACGATAGAACGTCATTGCGGGCTTGACCCGCAATCTATTGATTTTTAATGATATTTTGAATCAAGTTCAGAATGACACATCATTGGCAAAATGCAAATTTAAAACTTGTTATTCACGCTATTTTACTCGTATAACGCTCAATCCATCACGCAGGGGCAGGATAAAGTTCTCAACACGAGGGTCATTGACCACCATAAAATTGAAATCGACCAAATCTTGCGTGTGACGATCGTTGCGGGCGATTGGCTCTACGACCTTGCCCGACCATAGGATATTGTCGGCAATGAGTATCGAGCCGCTATGAACAAGGGGCTTTGTGCCGTTTGTGCCGTTTGTGCTGTTTGCGCTCTCGCACTCTGCACCACTATCCCCCATCAACATCTTGTAGTAGGCGGTGTACTCACGCTTGTCGCCATCGATAAAGACCAAATCAAAGGTTGTGTTGAGCGTTGGCGCAATATCAAGTGCTGAACCAATGTGCAGTTTTATCCTATCGCTAAAGTCACAACGTTCGAAAAATGAGGTAGATATATCCTCCAATTCATCATCTACTTCAACTGTATGTAGCACAGCTCCATCCTCCAACCCTTCGGCTATGCAGAGCGCTGAGTAGCCTGTGAATGTGCCAATTTCCAACACACTTTTTGGGCGCAACATACGCACCAACATATATAAAAGTCGCCCTTGAGTATGTCCTGAGACCATTCGGGGTTGAATGACGCTGAGATTTGTTGTGCGTGTTAGCTCACGCAGAAGATCCGACTCGGGTGATGAGTTCTCGATGATATATCTATCTAATGCCTCCATACCTATTTATATAGTAGTTGTGATTTGTGTGCAAATAGCTCCTCTGCAACTTCGGTTAGCTCGGTGGCTTTGAGTGCAGAGATTTTTGCGAATACCTGCTCCATTGTATCGACTTCGGAGTGGATGAGTAGGCTCTTGCCCGCACCCAACATATAGCTCTCGTTGTTAGCAGACGAAATGGCTAATTGTGCGATAAATTGCTTCTTGGCTGTGGCCAAATGGCGTGGTGTAACCTCTGCTTTAGATAACTTGTGTAACTCTTTGTTAATTAGTTCGATACACCGCTCAGCATTACTCTTGTCAGAGCTAAAATATATGGCCGCCACACCACTATCGATATAGGGCGTGTAGTTGGCTTCGGTGGTGTATGATAGCCCATATTTCTCCCTTAAAACTCGGTTTAGAATCGAGTTTGAGGATGGACCACCCAAGATATTTATAAGCAAAGCCAGCGGCAGTCGCTTATGCTCCAAGATGCCGTAAGCGGGCATTCCGATGATACAGTGCGCCTGATGTGTGCCCTTTGATGCTGTGACAGAGAATGGCGCAACGCCCTTAGGCGCTACCCTACTGAATTGTCGCTCGGAGGGTTCGATGTCGGCAAAATATTGTGTTGCGATGGTTTGGGCGGTGCGATTCGAGAAGTTGCCGATGGATGAAAAGACCATCTGATCGGTGGTGTAGGTGCGATTAGTGAATTTACGTATGGCGTTGCCATTGAATTTTGCCAACGTCTTTTTGTAGCCCAAAATATTGTGTCCCAACTCTGAACCGCCAAAAAGCATATCCTCAAAATTGTCATATATAAGTTCGGCTGGAGAGTCCTTATAGGTGTTAATTTCGTCGAAGATAATCTCCTTTTCACGCTCCAGCTCGTGCTCGGGGAAGGTCGATGAGAAGACAACATCGGCAATCAACTCCACCGCCTTGCGGTAGTCGCTACGCAGTGTTGTGGCGTGGATTGTTGTATCCTCCTTAGTTGTGAAGGCGTTGAGTTCGCCGCCGTGCCGCTCTAAACGACAATTCACCTGCCACGCCTTGCGGTGCGTGGTCCCCTTGAAGAGTGCGTGCTCGGTGAAGTGCGCCAAGCCAAATTCTGGGCTTTGCTCGTCACGACTGCCTGCCCCAATGCACAAGGCGCAGTGGGCAACATTGCTTCGCACTTGGCGGTGTATGCCTCTAATTCCGTTGGGTAGTTGGTATGTGTAAAACTCCATTATACTCTCTTATAGCTTGGTTCGTAGCTCTAAATATCTGCCCGTATGGCTCTCTTTGCAGTGGACAATATCGGTTGGTAGCCCCTCGAATACCACCCTACCGCCATCTGTGCCAGCCTCTGGACCTAAGTCGATAATCCAATCGGCACACTTGATAATATCCATATTGTGCTCGATGATGACTATCGTGTGTCCCTTCTCGATAAGGGCGTTGAAGGCCTTTAGCAGGCGTGAAATGTCGTGAAAATGGAGCCCAGTTGTAGGTTCATCGAAGATAAACATAATCTCTCCCTGCTCCCTATCCTTTGCCAAAAATGAGGCCAATTTAACACGTTGCGACTCGCCACCCGAGAGCGTGGAGGATGATTGCCCCAACTTAATATAGCCCAAACCGACATCCTGCAGGGGTTTTAGGCGCTCTGCAATGCGACGTGCGGTGCTGTTTTTGGTATCTGTGCTGAAGAAATCGATGGCGTCATCGATTGTCATCTCCAAGAGATCGTGTATCGACTTGCCGTTGTATTTTATATCCAAAACCTCATCTTTGAATCGCTTGCCAGAGCAAACCTCGCAGACGAGCTCCACATCGGCCATAAACTGCATACTAACCTTGATTGTTCCCTCGCCTTGACACTCCTCACAGCGCCCTCCAGCGATGTTGAACGAGAATGAAGATGGGGTCAAGCCGTTGTGTTGCGCCTGCGGCTGGTCGGCATATAATTTGCGAATTTCGTCATACGCCTTGATGTAGGTGACTGGGTTCGAACGTGACGACTTGCCGATTGGATTTTGGTCAATCATCTCGACAGATGCCAGCGCACTGACATCGCCCGAAAGGGAGTCGAAGTCACCCGGCTTGATGCCCGTTTCGTACAACATTCGGCGCACGGCTGGGTATAGAATCCCACGTATGAGGGTCGATTTACCACTGCCGCTAACGCCCGTTATGCAACTCATAGCATTGAGGGGGATTTGGGTTGTGATGTTTTGCAGATTATTCTCACGTGCCCCATTTATCGTTATCGAGCGTTGCCAATGCCTATGTGAGGTGGGTGTCGCAATCTCACGGCGGTGGGTCAAGTAGTCGGCCGTAAGGCTTTTAGTACTCTTTAGGAGTTCATCGAAAGTGCCACTAAAGACCACCTCGCCACCATTCTGCCCCGCTCTGGGGCCAATGTCGATAATCCAGTCGGCAGCACGAATAACCTCCTCCTCGTGCTCGACAACTATGACGGTGTTGCCCAAATCTCGCAACTGCTTTAAAACCTTGATAAGGCGGTTTGTGTCACGTGGATGCAAACCAATCGAGGGCTCATCCAATATATATAGCGACCCCGTGAGGTTGCTGCCCAGCGATGTTGAGAGGTTGATGCGCTGCGACTCGCCACCCGAAAGTGTGGATGAGAGTCTATCCAAAGTGAGGTATCCAAGTCCCACATCGGATAGATACTGCAGGCGGTTGTCAATCTCTAAAAGTATGCGCTGGCCGCTCTTTGAGGCGTATTCATCTAACTTTAACGACTTGAAGAATGGCATCAAATCATCCACCGACATCGCCACAATATCGGCTATCGTGCGCCCGCCAACACGAACATACAGCGCCTCACGCCTTAGGCGACTACCTCCACACTCGGGGCAGGTGGTCTTGCCCGTATAGCGTGCCTTCATTACACGGAACTGAATTTTGCGGCGCTCTGTGTCGATATATTTGAAGAAGTCATCCAGCCCCTTAAAGTACTCATTGCCACGCCAAAGGAGTTGTTTCTGCTCCTTTGTTAGGGCGTAAAATGGGGTGTGTATCGGAAAATCAAACTTGTAGGCACTCTCGACAAGGCGCTGTTTCCACGCACGCATCGTCTCGCCACGCCAGCAGGCGATAGCATCCTCATAGATGGTACGTCGCTTGTCGGGGATGACCAGATCCTCGTCAATGCCCACAACCTTGCCATAACCCTCGCATCGAGGGCAGGCGCCCAACGGATTGTTGAAGCTAAATAGGTGCTCTGTAGGGTGCTCGAATGTTATGCCATCCGCCTCAAATCGTGACGAGAAAGATTGCTCGCCACTCTCGGTGATGACTCTGCAGACCCCATCGCCATAGCCAAAGGCACGTGCTACGGAGTCACGAATACGAGTCAAAGCATCCTCATCATCCGATACACGAAAGCGGTCGATGATGATTTGGATGCTCTCATCTGTTGTGTTGTCGTCTATTTTTGGTATAAAGTCCTCGATTAGAACGCTCTGAGAATCAACATATAGGCGCATTATACCCTCACTAAGTAGAAGGGTCAATCTCTCGATTATGCCCTGCTCAGAACCAAGAATTAGAGGCGCTGTGATGATTGTACGTTCGCCCTTGTGGCGGGTGATATGCTCGGCAACATCATCGACACTGTAACAGTGTACCTTATTACCCGAAACGGGCGAAAAGGTCTCGCCAATGCGTGCAAATAGGAGTTTTAGATAGTCATAAATCTCGGTCGAGGTGCCCACTGTCGAGCGTGGATTGCGTGTATTGACCCTCTGCTCGATGGCGATGGCTGGAGCTATACCCTCTATAATATCGACATCGGGTTTGTTGATTTTGCCCAAGAATTGGCGTGCATAGGCCGACAGCGACTCCACATAGCGGCGCTGCCCTTCGGCAAAGATGGTGTCGAAGGCGAGGGTTGATTTTCCTGAACCCGATAATCCAGTGATTACAACCAACTTATCGTGCGGTATCTCAACCTCTACATTACGTAGATTATGTACCCTTGCCCCCTTTATATATATCGAATTTTTCATCTTAAGCGTTAATTTTTTTCGATTATCGCCCCCGCCTTCTCCAACCTCTCGGTCAGCTCATCGGCAAGGCTCTCACGAATAGATAGTTGCATCGTGCAGAGGTTGTCAAAGCATTGGTTTATGATGTTTGGTTGCATCAACTTAACCACCTTCATTATATCATTCATTGTGATGTAGGAAAACTGTATATTGACACTCCTATCGACAGTTAGCTCAATGATTTTAGCCTCGTTAAGCGCTTCGGCAGCCGCCTCACGGTATGCAGCAATAAGCCCCGAAACCCCTAACTTGGTACCCCCAAAGTAGCGTATTACAACAATCAGGCAGTTTGTCACTTCGATAGATAGCATCTGCCCTAAAATCGGCTTGCCTGCCGTGCCTGAAGGCTCGCCATCGTCGTTGGAGCGTGATAGCTCCCCTGCCGACCCCAAACGCCACGCATAGCAGTGGTGTGTAGCGTCGTAGTATTGCCTGCGCAGGGCATCTAAGTGCGCTGAAATCTCCTCTTCACACTGCACAGGGTAGGCATAGCAGAGGAATTTACTGCTACGCTCACGCATCGAAATCTCGACAGCGCTGGCAATGGTAAAGAAGCTATCCGATGCCACTATTTGGGGCTTGAGAAGATTCTATCCCAGCGGATGTTTGATGGGAAACTCTTGTTGCCATCAAGCGATAGACAGATAAATAGTGGCGTACCAACTATATGGTCTTCAGGTACAAAGCCCCAAAAACGTGAATCTGCCGAGTTGTGACGATTATCGCCCATCATCCAGTAGTAGTCCATCGCAAAGGTGTACTCCTGCGCTGGATTGCCGTCGATTAAAATCGTTTCGCCATCAACTGCGAGCGTATGCCCCTCGTAGACCTCAATAATGCGACGATATAGCGGTAGGTTTTCAGTTGTAAGCGTCACTGTTACACCCTTTTGAGGTATCCAGATAGGCCCATAGTTATCTTGGCTCCACTTAGCTTCGCTCCATTGAGGAAACACAGCTGTGTTGGGGGCATTGACGTGACGGCGCACCGAGACAACGCTATCCATCTTACGTAGCTTTTCAGCTGTTTGGCCAGAGATGAACATCGAGTAGTTAGAGCCGTTGCCGCTAATCTCACTAATACCCAATTTATCGATTGTGTATTGACTTATTGGCGATACGGTCTGCACCAAATATAGATATTGAATCCCCTCAATCGCCTTTTGTGGCTCGCCATTGACTATCACAACACCATCTTTAATCAGCAGTGAGTCGCCTGCAATGGCTACGGCACGCTTGATATAGTTGTCACGCTTATCGACTGGGCGACTAACTATTGTAGCCTCATTTTCAAGGCGTTTGCGCCCCTCTTTTTCGCCGTATTGCGTTTGATAATCCCTCAAAACATCGTAGTAGGTCACGGCGGGGTTCTCCAAAATCACGGTGTCGCCAGCCGGGAAGTTAAAGACCACCATATCGTCACGCTCAACACCTCGAAGACCCGCCAAGCGCTTGTAACCCCACTCGACAGCCTCGCTGAAGGATTTGCTTGTCGTTGAAAATGGCATCGTATTGTGCACAAACGGAAAGGCTATCGGGGTGTTGGGCATCTTGGGGCCATAAGATAACTTACTGACATAGAGGTAGTCGCCAACGAGCAGTGTCCCCTCCATCGAGGATGTTGGGATGACATACATCTGAAAAACATAGAGGTGGACGATTGATGCCACGACAGTTGCGAATACGATGGCATTAATCCACTCATAAAGAGCCTTATAGCTCTTGCTCTGCTGGCACCAACGCTCATTGTGACTCATAATATAGCGGTGCATCAAGCGTGATATATATATATCATATATGATTGGCAGACCTAAGAGCATCCATAGGCTCTCTGTCCAGACCACAAACCATAGTATATATAGTATCGATGCGGCGATGAAACCGAACCATTTGTTTTTTAGTATTGCTTTGATTTTATTCATATTAAGTGTGTTTATTTAAATCTTTAGTTCAATAGGTCATCCATAGTATAAAAGCCAACTTTGCCACACAAAAATTCGGCCGCAACTACAGCTCCAAGCGCCAATGTGCGACGATTTTTGATGGTGTGGCTGATTGTGAGCGAATCATCCACCGCTTCGTATTTAACGGTATGTATGCCAACGATATTGCCTTCACGTTTGGACTCGATAACGAGTTTATTGGCTGCTGCATCCTCAATCTGAGAGATGCGATTTTGCGCTTCAGAGAGCTCTGGAGCATAGTTTACCCACGCATTTTTTGTTGTGAGCGATGATAGCACCCCTTCAGCAAGAGTGATGGCTGTGCCACTTGGCGAGTCGATTTTTTGGGTGTGGTGCACCTCCTCGATTGCGACTTCATACCCCCCAACACGCTCAACCATAGCGGCTAATTGGCGGTTGAGCCTAAAGAGTAGGTTTACACCCAAACTATAGTTCGAGGCGTAGAATAGCGCTCCGCCCTTCTCTTCGGCAAATTGCTTGATATACTCCAATCTATCGCCCCAACCCGTTGTACCACTGACAGTTGCAATGCCACACTCGATGAGTGTATGTATATTCTCATAGGCGGCTGAGGGTGCTGTGAACTCAATCGCCACATCAATGCCTTGCAGGCTCTCCTTGCAGAGCTTGTCGCTCTCGCCCGCATCGACTATGAGTGCCACCTCGTGTCCACGCTCCAAAAGGATGCGCTCCACCTCACGCCCCATCTTGCCATAACCAATAATTGCAACTCTCATACTTGCCTTAAATTTTACTATTTTCACGCAAAGATACAAATTTATTAGTTGAATTTGGTAGAAATTATAGTTGAAAAGTGTTTTTTTCGTATCTTCGCAGAGTTATAAAGTGTGATATGAGATATTTTGTATACCTTAAATATAATGGTGCGCCATATAATGGGTGGCAACGTCAAGTTGATGCCCCCACCATTCAGGAGTGCTTGGAGAGGGCACTCTCTACTCTATTGCGCACCGAAATTGAGGTTGTGGGGGCAGGACGCACCGATACGGGGGTTAATGCATCGTACTATGTGGCGCACTTTGATGCTCCCTCGCTGACGATGTCTGAAGAGCAGACTGTCTATAAGCTCAACGCTATTTTGGGGCGTGATATTGCAGTTACACTCATTCGCCAAGTGACGGATGATGCACACGCACGATTTGGTGCTAAAATGCGTGAATATCAATACTTTATCGACCCGACAAAAAATCCATTTACGCAATATTTTTCGTGGCAGTGTCACTATAAGTTAGATGTTGAAGAGATGAATCGAGCAGCTGAAAAGTTGTTGAAGTATGAGGATTTTACCTCGTTTGCCAAGCTCAACTCAAACAATAAGAGCAATATTTGCCACATTAGCTATGCACGCTGGGATATTTTGGAGGATGGGAGGTTGCGTTTCACCATTCGTGCCGACAGATTTCTGCGTAATATGGTGCGTGCCATTGTCGGCACACTCGTAGATGTGGGGCGTGGGCGATACACACCAGAGCAGTTTGGCGATATTGTCGAGAGTCGTGAGCTCTCACGCTCAAGTGGTGGTGCACCGCCACAAGGGCTTTTTTTGAGTGATGTTAAGTATGATGATGCTATCTTTGACGATGAGCGTGACTAATAAGTCATTTTCGGCACATCCTTTGTCTCCCAAATCCTCACATACGTATAGTATGCTGCGGTTTGTGAGCCTTCACGATGCACCAAAACTAACTCATTATTCACACTCTTGCCACAGAGGGTAATCAGCAGAGTTGTTAGTCGTCCCACCCTGAGATCCCCTCAAGTGCTCTAAGCATCCCAAATACCTCGAATGTTAAGTGCTAATAAATTGTATATGTGTAGATTAGCTACCTATTGCCATACATCTCATCGTAGTATGAGGCGTAGTCGCCCGATGTGATGTTGTTCATCCACTCTTGATTCTCCAAATACCACTGTACCGTCTTTTCGATGCCCTCCTCGAACTGTAGTGAGGGCTCCCATCCCAACTCCTCTTTGAGCTTTGTCGAGTCGATGGCGTAGCGTAAATCGTGCCCTGCTCTATCTGTGACGTATGTTATTAGTGGCAGTGAGTGACCCTCAGGGTTGCCCAAAAGCCTATCTACTGTCGAAATCATAACCTTGATAAGGTCGATATTGCGCCACTCGTTAAAACCGCCAATGTTGTAGCTCTCGCCAAGTTTACCCGAGTGGAAAATCGTATCGATAGCTCGTGCGTGGTCTACCACATATAACCAGTCACGCACGTTCTCGCCTTTGCCATATACGGGGAGAGGTTTTTGGTGGCGTATATTGTTTATAAATAGCGGGATGAGCTTTTCAGGGAATTGATATGGCCCATAGTTATTCGAGCAGTTGGTGACGATGCAAGGCATTGAATATGTATCGGCAAACGAACGCACGAAGTGATCCGATGCCGCCTTCGATGCCGAGTATGGCGAGTGTGGATCGTATGGGGTATCTTCAGTAAAGAAGCCGCCACCCATCTGCAAAGAGCCGTAGACCTCATCGGTTGAGATATGGTAGAATAGTTTACCCTCATAATCCCCTGCCCACTGCTCTTTTGCCGCCTGCAAAAGTGTGATTGTGCCCATTACATTGGTGCGGGCAAACGAAAATGGATCTTTGATACTCCTATCGACGTGGCTCTCAGCGGCGAGGTGTATAACGCTGTCGATGTTCTCTTCGGCAAACAACTCACGCATCGCCTCATAATCGCATATATCCCCCTTCACAAAGCGGTAGTTGGGTGCACTCTCAACATCTCGGATATTGGCGAGATTGCCCGCATAGGTTAATTTATCTAAGTTGATAATGCGGTTGTTGGGGTATTTGTTCACAAATAATCTAACGACGTGGCTACCAATAAAGCCAGCGCCACCCGTAATCAATATGGTTTTCATCTCTATCTTTTTATGCATTTCATTAGTGACTCCCTCCAGTGCGGAATCTTAACGCCAAATGTAGTTTTAAACTTTGTCTTATCCAAAACTGAGTAGTGTGGGCGCTTCACTCGGGCGGGGTATTCGTCGGAGTGTATAGGTGTTATATTACACTCACTGCCACTTAGTTGCGCTATCTCGATGGCGAAGTCATACCACGAACAGACACCCTCGTTTGAGTAGTGGTATATACCCTCTTTTGTTAAGTTGTCGCTTGTCAAAATCCCCACTATAGCATCTGTCAAATCGCCCGCATAGGTGGGTGTGCCAACTTGGTCAAAAATAACATTTAGAGTATCACGCTCTGATGTCAGGCGTTGCATCGTCTTGACAAAGTTATTGCCCCACGCAGAGTATAGCCACGAGGTGCGGATGATGATGTGGTTGCACCTCATATCGATAATGCTCCTCTCCCCCTGAAGCTTAGTTGTGCCATACACCCCGATGGGTGCTGTTGCGCAATTTTCGGTGTAGGGGGTGTGCGATGTGCCATCAAAAACATAGTCGGTAGAGATGTGTATTAGTGTGGCGTTATGCTCTTTGGTGACTGTCGCTAAATTTTTGACTGCCAAATTATTAATGAGGTCACATTGTTGCTTGTCATCCTCTGCACCATCCACATTGGTGTAGGCAGCACAGTTTAGGATTACATCTACCCTATTCTCTGTGACAACCCTTCGAATCGCCTCAATGTCGGTTATATCCAAGCAATCAATATCTGTGAAGATATATTTGTCGTCACTCCCTGCTGCGGCACGCTGCAACTCACGCCCAAGTTGCCCCTCGCTGCCCGTTACCAATATTTGTCTACTCATAATAGTTCGTATCGTATGAAAATGGCGAGTGGAAATCCTTGAAAAGTGGGCTCTCCAAATCTTTTGCTGAGAGCTGAATATCCCCCTTAGCAACACCCCAGTCGATACCTAAATCGGTATCGTTGAACATTATAGCCCCTTCGCTTAGCTTGTTGTAGTAGTTATCGCACTTATATTGAAAAATCGCCTCGTCGCTCAAAACCACAAAACCGTGTGCAAAGCCACGTGGGATAAATAGTTGGAGGTGGTTTTCGTCAGACAGCTCAACAGCAATGTGCTTGCCATACGTTGGCGAGCCACAACGAATATCAACCGCTACATCCAACACTCGACCCTTCACGACCCGCACCAATTTGCTCTGCGCATAGGGGGGAGCCTGAAAATGCAGTCCACGCAGAACACCATAGCGTGAGTAGCTTTGATTATCCTGCACAAAGGTTGTTTTGCACACCTTCTGGTCAAACTCTTGCTGTGAGAACGACTCATAGAAGTAGCCCCTCTCATCGCTAAAAACTCTCGGGCGGATTATAACGACACCCTCAATCGCTGTCTGTGTAACCTCCATTATAGTCTATCTTTGAGTTCGTCAAGCAATCGGAGCAGGTACTGCCCATATTGGTTTTTTATCATCGGCTCAGCTAAAGAGCGCATCTTATCGCCATCAATCCACCCATTGCGATAGGCGATGCCCTCCAAGCAGGCGACCTTCAACCCCTGTCGCTTCTCGATGACCTCGATAAAGGTAGATGCCTCGCTCAGGGAGTCGTGAGTGCCGGTATCCAACCACGCAAAACCACGCCCTAAGGTTTGAACCTTGAGATTGTCACTATTTAAATATGCTTGATTTACGCTGGTAATCTCCAATTCGCCACGTGCCGAAGGTTTGACGTTTTTTGCAATCTCGACAACGCTATTTGGGTAGAAGTAGAGCCCCACAACGGCATAATTCGATTTTGGGACAGCAGGCTTCTCTTCGAGCGATATGCAGTTGCCATTTTGGTCAAACTCGGCAACGCCATAGCGCTCCGGATCTGACACCCAATACCCAAAAACTGTCGCTTTATCCTCTTGCTCGGCATTTGCTACTGCCTCTGCGAGCATCTTCGTGAAGCCCGAGCCATAGAAGATGTTGTCGCCCAAGACCAGCGCCACCGAGTCGCTACCGATAAACTCCTCGCCAATCAAAAATGCCTGCGCCAAGCCATCGGGCGAGGGTTGCTCAGCATAGCTGAACTCAACGCCAAAGTCAGAACCATCGCCCAACAATCGCCTAAATGCGGGCATATCTTCGGGTGTGGAGATAATCAAAATCTCACGAATGCCCGAGAGCATCAAGACCGAAATTGGGTAGTAGACCATCGGTTTGTCATATACGGGTAGCAGCTGCTTGCTAACCCCCTTTGTGATTGGATATAGGCGTGTGCCCGACCCTCCAGCTAAAACAATTCCTTTCATTATCTGTGATGATATAATCAACGCAAAAATAGTAAAAAAAAATGAGTTGTGCAACAATATGCACCCCTCATTTAATATTGATTTACTAACTCTTCAGCTTTTGCAGATAAATCCCTAATTTTGACTATTAATTTGCGATTAATTTTTGTGTCGAAGTGCTTTTTGTGGCTCTCTAAGTTGTGAATATCTGTGCCCACAAAGTCATACATACCCCTTTTGAGTAGCCACTCGGCACGCTCTCGCACCCGTGAGCCATACTGCCCTGCGAGCGATGTTATGTTGAGCTGAAACAGCGCACCTGCCGACTTTAATTGTGAGTAGAAGTTCGGCTCAAGATAGAGATACCTCTCAGGATGTGCCAATATTGCAAAGTAGCCACTCTGCATAACCCTCTCGATGCAATTTGTGGGGTTCATAGTTGGTTGCGCAAATGAGAACTCAACGAGTAGATGGTTCTTAAACAGTGGTAGAGTGTTGCCACTATCTATGAGCTCAAAAAAATCGCTATCTAACATATACTCTGCCCCCAAATGTAGTTCAATAGCACCTTTATAGTCACTTTTTAAGGTGTCGAACCTTAGCTTAAGGTCGCTAATTGATTGTGGAATGTTTGCCATAATATGTGGGGTCATAGTTAGGTTTTTTACCCCTAAACCTTCGTATAATGCAAGGATTTTAAGCGTCTCATCTGTGCTACGCACCCCATCATCCACACCGGGAAGAATGTGTGTGTGTACATCATACATCCCCTCAAGTGCCCCACTTTGGCAAATCTCTATTTTACGACTAAACAGCTGCATCTATATCTCGATTATCTTCAACATAGCCCGATTCACCTGCTCAACACGATACTTCGAGTGGCAATATCGATACGATTTTTCACCCATCTTCTCAACCAAAGCTGGATTTTCGATAAACTTAACCATCGCTTGCGCTACCGCACTGGCATCTTGTGCTGCTACTAAAAAGCCCGTCTGATTGTCAATGACCGTTTCACGACACCCCGCAACATCTGTCACTATTACCGAGCGCCCCATCGCCATAGCCTCCAATACGGTGCGTGGCGTCCCCTCACGATATGAGGGCAGAACAAATACAGAACAGGTTGAAATAGATGCTGGAATGTCTTCTGTTTCAGGTATATACTCCAATACTCCACTTTCAATATAATTAGCGCTGAACGCCTTGTAATCTACCGAATCTTGTATATTTTCAAAAGCCCCTAAGAAGATAAAACGCACGTTACAGTATCGCTCTTTGACCATTTTTGCCGCCTCAGCATACTCGATAACTCCCTTGCTATGCATCGCACGTGAAATCATCAAAAAGGTGAGTTGATGGGGATATTTTGCCCTTCGAAAACGATTCATATCAACCCCCGAACCATTGACAATGTGACACTTTCGCTCAGCTACTAACCCCTTTGCGATAAATTCAGAGCAATCATCTGGGTTTTGAAAAATTACTCTGTCGGCACACCTAAATCCAATACGATATAGTACTAAAGCCAATATTCTCAATGCTTTAGCCTTGCCACTCTTCGATATAAATAGATAGCCAACCCCCGTAATCATCGAATTTATCGATTCAACGCCCGATAGTTTTGCAGCTATAGCCCCATATATAACAGGCTTTATCGTATAGCCCAAAGTTACAGATGGTCGCACTGCACGAAAAAATCTGTAGAGCGACAGCAGATATTTTAAATCTGATTGGATGCTCACTCCATTTTTATCGTTTGGAATCTCGACAAACTCAGCTCCAAGTGCCTCGATTCTATCCACATCTACCCTATTTGGGCCCGTCACATAGACCTTATAACCTGCAGCAATGATTTCACGAAGCAGCTCGCCACGAAAGTTGTAAGATGTTCGATTTTTGGGCGATATAAGAACAAATACCCTACTGTTTCCCATACGAATTTAAGTTTTTCAGGATTAATCGCTCCAATCGCTCTTGATTGGCACTCGACACAAAAGAGTTGTGTGGTGTGATAATCACTCTGGGCACTCTCCACAGTGGCGAGTGGGCTGGCAGGGGCTCTTGTTGGAATACATCCAAAACAGCTCCACCCAATAGGCCCTCTTCCAGTGCTGCAACCATTGCGTTCTCATCCACAAGAGCCCCACGAGCGATATTTACTAAGATTGTACCACGCCTAATTAGACCAAATATCGAGGCGTCGAAGAGGTGGTGCGTGGCGCTGGTCAGAGGTAGACAAAGCACAATTATATCTTGGTTTGAAACGCAGTCGTTGAGCTCATCGACAAGGTAGCTATTTGTGACTAAATCATCCTCAATAGGGCGCAAGTCGAGAGCCGTAATCTCCACGCCAAAGGCTCGAAGGCGTAGTGCCACCTCACGCCCAACGCTGCCATAACCCACAATCAAAGCACGAGAGCCATAGAGCTCCCTGAGCTCTCTTCTCTTGCTCCACAGCTCTGCCTTTTGGCTATCGTAAAAACTGCGGCTCTCCTTTAGTAGCGACAATATGCCCATTACTACCCACTCAGCCATCGGTATGCTATAAACGCCACCTGCCGAGTGCAGAGCAATGCCCCGCTCGTGAATCTTGCAAATGGGCATACGATCTAAACCTGCACTTGTGGTTTGAATATATTTAAGCGATGTGAACTCATCAATATCGTTGTGTTGCAGCAGTGCATTGCATATAATGGCATCAATATCTGAGTGATTTATCGATAGTGGCTCACACTCGTTTTGCACCCACAGAATCTCAAAACCTCTCTTTTGAATCTCATCTCGCATAGTTTCGCTGAGCTTTAAAGCTCCAGTTATCAATATTTTAGCCATTCGTTATTCTGTTTATAGCCTCAGCAACGATAACTTTGTTGTCGGCATATAGCTGGCTCTCGGGTGGGAAATATTTTAAAATTGCCTCGATGATTCTTATATATTCAACCTCTCGACAGAATATCTGTTCCAATTGGTCGATGCTTGTAACCTCAGTTGAGTTGCAAAAGCTTCGTGATAGAATTACAGCGCTCGACCCCAGACGATAGTGCTCTCGAATGATTGCCTCGCCACGCAGTGCCCCCTCGCCGATACGTGCAACACCCCCAAATCCATAGGGTTTGCTCGTTGTACGTAACCTCTCGACGATGTTATCTAAGAGCCCATTAATAAGTGGCTCAAAGATAAATTTCAACCCATAATCTAAGTGAAGGTCGTTGAGCCCAACATAGTACTCATCCACCCCTTTGACCCTCAAGATTTCGTCTATGTTATTGACCGCCTCACGACTCTCGATAAGCAGACAACACTTCGCCCTACCGCCAACCATCTCAACAAACTCCTCAGCTTGGTCTGCCCTCTGAAAATAGGGCAACATAACAATGTCAGCCCCACACTCAATAATGCTCTCAATCTCATCTTTTAGCCCATTGTGTATTGGATTTGACCGCACTAAAAGCTCTGTGTCGGGTGTCATAACACTCTTCACAGCGCATATATCATTAAAAGTGTGCATCGACTGTACGCTATCCATCCCCTCTTGTCGCTCCTGCTTGCCAAGCCGCTCTAAATCGACAAAAATTCTATCCACACCGCTTCTCAGAGCCACACGTGCTACATCCCTATGGGGGGTTATATAGATTAGTTTCAGCATAACTAATTGTCGTTACTTAGATTCTCATTATCCCTATTGGAGGTGACTCTGAGCAGGGTTAAAAGCATAATTTTAAGGTCAAATCCAAATGACATCTTATCCACATACTCCGCATCGTACTCAAATCGCTTATCCCACTCGATACCCTTGCGGCCATTAATTTGCGCCCACCCCGTAACTCCCGGTCGAACCTCAAAGCGCTTTAACCCCTTTTTCGGATACTCGCCCCATCTGTATGGGTGGTAAGTTAGCACTGGTCGAGGCCCAACTAAGGAGATATCCCCCTTGATTATGTTGATGAATTGCGGAAGTTCATCTATGCTCGTAGCACGAATTATGCGCCCGATGCGAGTCACTCGTACATCCCCCTTGTAGGTGTAGACCCCACTGCCTTGGCTCTCGGCACCAACGACCATTGAACGAAACTTATACATTTTAAATGGCTTGCCCGCCCGCCCTAAACGCTCCTGAACGAATATCGCTCCACCTCGACTCTCGAAGCGAATGGCCAACCACGTCACAGCCAGCAGTGGCGATAAAACAACCAAGCCAACAACTGATGCTACAGTGTCGAATGTGCGTTTTGCATATCTATACAGCATAATTTAGAGTGGTAAAATCATATTTAAAGTGAAGATAACATTCAACATTCGTGCTCGACTATTTGTCTCCATCATATTGACAACACGAATATTCATATCGTAGAGCTCCTCGTTGAGATACCTCTTCATATCTAAATGGTGCTCATCGGCAATGCGCTTTGCGAGTGGAACTCTGAAGAGTGTATCCAAAAATTGGCGATTGTTGTAGAGTATTGTTATATCGTAGCAGTACCGCATCTCGGTGATGTTAGTGCCACCCCAACTGCCCCACGTTATCTCGTTGTAGTGCATATCGGCAGGTGGATATTGTGATGGGATGCTCCTATACTCAAACTTATCGATTGTCTCAGCAAAAAGCCTATCTACTTTGGCGGCTAAAGAGCGATTTGTTATAAATATTTTATATAGATTTCTATACAATTTAGGCGATAATTTAGGCATCGACTTGCGGCAATAGTGTTTGTACCAATACCCACGAATAGTCTCCGAGACCCACGATTTGACCTCCACATCGTTCGGGCACCTCTGCTCAAGGTATATTCGCTTGCGAAGCTCGTTCTCTTTGCGAGGTGCTATATAGCCGCTATTGTGGTTTAGAATTGCCACTTTTATATCGAAATCTCGGAGCTCTGAGCTCTGAGCCGGGATGTTGTAGATGGTGTGTTTTGTGCGAAAACGTTTGGCAATTCTCTGCGCCGCCTCAACATCGATACTCTCTTTGTGTGCCGAGAGGTAGCTAAACGATTGATAGCTGTTGTATAGGTGGTTGCACGCCGCATAGGTCGTATTGCTATCTATGCCACCGGTTAGCGATATGGCTGGCGATTGCCACTTCTTCAATACCAAGTGGGCTCCATTCTTCAGAATATCTGCCGCCTTGACGATGACATCGTTGTACTCCTGCTCGCTTTTGCACTCCTCAATATCCACTAACGGATAGAAGCGTTTGTGGCTAATTTTGTCACCATCGTACCTAAAGGCAATATTTGGAATAATGCGCTTTAGCTCCTTGAATGGCGATAGATCGGCTGGTAGATATGCCCCCATCACACGCCTATACCACTTATAGTCGATCAACTCCTTGACAAAGCTATCCATCTGTAAACCATACAAATCGCCAATTAGCTGTGGGTGTGATGTCACCATAAAATTGCCATTCACAACACCATAGTAGGCAGAGTGCATCCCCGATGGGTCGGTGAGAAGCGTTATACCCTCATCGTCAAAATAGCCCATAACAAATATACCCGTAAGTTGGCTCACTGCCTCCCAATACGCCTCCTCTCCGCTCTCCAACTCTTCGGCAATCTTTTTGAGTTGTGCCACCTCTTCGTGCTCCATCGTAAATGGGTTGTAGGAGTGCCCCAACAAGAAGTGCGTCACGCCATTGTGCTCCATATAGTGCAGGTGCGCAAGTCGGTGTGTCAAGAAGTTATATCTACCCAGTTTTATGCTACTCCAATTTGCGTAGAAGGGGTACAGAGCCATATTCATACTCCTCTCACTCACAAGAAATCCCCTTCGAAAGAGGTAATCCTGCAGATCTGGTCGTGCGTCGAGTTGTTGTTTTAGATTCATAGTTATCTCTATAGTTTTGATTTGACGATGTTCGCAATTCGAGTTGTGAAGAGTCTGAAGTCGCTACTGAATATCTGAAAAACAGATATAGTCACCACCGAACATACACAAAAGAGTTTAGATGCCTGCATTAGCCAACCATAAATATAGCTCTGATAGCTAAATATATATGGAAAAAGCAGAAGACAAATTGTGACCGATGCAGCTACCAAACTCAGATTCTTCGATATTAGCTTAATGTACACTCTAAATGGCTCTTTGAATCCTCTTGTGAATAGATAGTATGGTTTCCAACAAAAGATAACCACAATCAAACTAATCAACACACCCGATATAATGCCGGGCAGACCGAAGTAGTAACCCAGCACAATGGATAACCCCAAATTCAGTGCCGCCTCAATCAATGGGGCGTAAATATCCCCAAAAAGAGCATAAGCTGAGATAAATGAGTCGTTTGTGCGTACCAATAAAACAAAAGCATACCCAACCAAAAGATAGGTAGATAGATTGTCGAGTAGGTACTCTTCGCCAAACCAAATCCTCATAAATGAGTTGGATAACAACATAAACGATAGAGATAATATGGTGGCTAAGCAGTATCTAAAGGAGGTATACTCTCGAAAAAATAGCAGTACCCTATCTCTACTGCTTTGGGCTACTAAGTTGCCAACTCCAGCGCTTATACCACTATTTAATGCAGTGCTGAGCATAAGTACTCCGCTAATTAGAAGCATATAGTTGCCATATATTGCAACCACAGCCAGCGATATGAGTGCATATATAATCAAGGGGCTTGTTTGGGTTAGGACGAAACCTCCAATTTTATGGAATAGCAGCTGTTTTATCCTCTTCAGAATTGGTTTGTGCTTGGTAATGAGCTCCCTGCCCTGCACCTCGCTCCTCTTTACGAGGGGAAACTCCCTTCGTATTGAACGATTCAGCAATATAGATGTGAGGATGGTTGCCATAACCTCGACAATTAACCAAAATTGATAGTTTAGCGATAACAACGATAGACCAATAATCTGAACTGTTAGCTTTATAGCTCTGATGCCTTGATAGTTGTGGTCGATTTTATACTGCTGCTGGCTGGCAGAGAGCAGAATCTGACGATAGTTGGCGAAGTACCCTAAAATTGCATTAAATAGCACCACCGCAAATGATGCGTATGCATACCATAAGGGTAGCTCCATCTTTTTGAATATCAACGGGAAAAAACAGCACAGAATAGTACTTGCCCCAATTATAAAGTAGGCAATTCGTCTATATAGCCACCCCTGCACAGTGACAATCTCGTTGATTGTCGCTTTGTCGCCCCGAGCTAATGGAGCATAGAGCGAGAAGGCGACAGCGCTACCCACTCCGAGTTCGGCTAAATTCAGAAACTGCAGTAGATTTATAACCGTACTATTTAACCCCACAATCTCGACCCCCAAGCTATCGATAAAGACCCTTCGAGATAGTAGCCCCAATAGAATAGTTACCACACCATAAAACAGTGCGGTATATGAGTTTTTTATACCCTTGCTTGTACGTGATACGCCACTCATAACTTGATTATTGCTCTGTATATTAGGTATGTAACTCTATTATGGGCAATTAGTTTTACCACAGCAATTCGTATTTTTTGCCTCCAAGTCAAATTCTCTGAATATGGTTTTAGCTCATCGACACACTCCGTAATCTGTCTTTTGAAGCTCTGAAATGGCACTTCGCCTCGCTTTATTGAGGGGTTTTTTGTGACCATAACACCTGCTCGGTATAGCTTATTTGTTATTTGGTGGCATAGACGCTGGGAGAATATTGGAGAGCTATCCAAGTCATATTTTTTAAATAGAGCTCTCAGAGCTGCAGTCGTAGCGTGGGCATCGCTCAGGTAATCCTTGACAAAACTATTTGTTGCCGAGTTGGGATTTGTTCGATACCCATAGATGTTGCGACTCAATAGATACGCCCTATCGCAATTTAGCATATATTCGATTAAAAAGATAGCATCCTCGCCAATTCGACACTTTGGGAATCGAATGTTCGAGCGATGGATTATCTCTGGTCTGTATATGCAGCTATAGAATCCAAACCAATATACATCATCTTTTGTCAGTTGTGGGTCGATGATGGCTAATCTGTTAAGTATCAACTCTTCATACTCTTTGCCGTAGACCTCTCTGCTTTGAAACGAGGCGAAGCGCTTGGTGCCCTTATCGCTAAAGCGATATAACTTTGCGATTACCAAATCGACACCCTTGTCGATAGCGTTTGTATAGAGTAGCTCCAAGAAGTCAGTGGCAACAATATCATCAGAATCAATAAATACAACCCACTCACCTTCAGATGCATCAATGCCTATGTTGCGGCTATCTGCCACCCCGCTATTTGGTTTGTGAATAACCCTTATGCGTGGGTCTAACTGGGCATACTCATCGCAAATAAAGCCAGAGCTATCTATCGCCCCATCGTCGATTAATATTAGCTCAAAGTGGACAAATGTTTGCGCTAAGATAGCATCAATACAGGGGCGAATATAGAGCTCCACGTTGTATACTGGGACAACTATCGATATGATAACCTTTGACATAGCAATTCTGTAAATTATAGTGCAATCATATCGCCTAACACTCTATCCCACTCTTCGGGCTCAAATGCAACTAAGCCCCCATTGTGATGGAATGTAAACTCGCCAAAATATATCCTCCCATCTATGTTGTAGAGATCAACCCTGAGGTGTGCGAACCCAGTTGAGAGTACCCGAGCAAGATTTATCATCTTATCGAGATTTTCTATCTTTGGGGCTCTTAGGTCGATCTCGTGCCCCTGCGATGAGAATGGTAGTCGGTTGAGTGATGTGTCGTAGTATGTAAAGTCTGCGTATGGCTTTACAAATCTGTTGGATGCGATGAAGAGTATCTTTGGCTCGCCCGAAAAGCAGAAGAATTTATAATCTTTTAACTCGCCGCAGGTGGTATCGACCATATATTTCTCGGCGATTATTCTGGGTTTTACCCCCTTGTATGGATACTCCCTGCCCGCATAAAAGTAGTTTCGCCTTAGACTCCTACCAAGCCTTCGTTTGGCATAACCAAAATCGAATGTGCTCTTATCTCTGCATATTACGATGCTATCACTATCGTGTGTTGTCTTTAGGACAAATTGCGATGGGAGATGCTCGAAATTAATCTCATCAAAGCTACTCCACACCCCTAAAAGTGGGATTAGATAACGCTCTCCAATCCTCTCTCGAATTAATTTGCGCACCTCATATTTATCAACCATCGTAGTGCAAATATCTGAGTTGTTTCTCAATTTGAGGTATTGAATCTTCTCTGTGAAACTCTTCGGGGAGGATAAATTTAACCTCCTACCCATCTTCAGATAGTATATCACGACAAGATAGAGCTCATCAGATTTTATATATCTTGATGCTCTCGTCCACACAGACAACATAAGTGCTCTGGGCGATATGATTTTAGCTGCAATTTTTCTATACATTTAACCCAATTTATCGCTATATATCTCCATTAGATGCACTGTCGCTTGTGACGAATCGAACCCTTGTGCACGAATCTTGTCAATGGCTTTTGAATCTCGCTGCCACCTCTTAAAGCCTATAATTGCATCGACCCACATCTCGATAGGGGCGTTAAGGCTCATCATCTTAACACCACTCGAAAGAGCGATCTCACGAGTTATGCAATCCGATATAAGGCACGGCAACCCAGATGCTTGCGCCTCCAAAATTGTGCCCGGAAAGCCCTCCCACAGCGATGGCGAGAGTAGTAGATCCATTGCGAAGAGGTATTGAGCTACGCACTCTTGTCGCCCAACCATTATCACCGATTCGGTGATGGCTAACGCCTTGATTTGCGCTTCGATGTAGGGCATCAATGGACCATCACCAACGATAAGTAGCACGGCATCTGCTTCACGCCTCAGTAGTTCACGAAATATTGAGATGATAAATGGAGTATTCTTCGCTTCGGTCAAACGACACACATTGCCAACAACAAACCTATCGCCGAGCCCCAACTTTGAGCGCAGCTGCTCACGTTGCGAGGCATCGAACTCAAATTGCGATAGCTGCACACCGCTCCATAATATCTGCACCTCGCCTCTTGCCATTCGTTTCGTGCCAAAACCCCACTCCCCTGCCACTTGTGATACTGCAAGAAGTCGTGTTGCGTATCGTGGGGCTAAACTCTTCATTATGTTGTTCAACCACCTCTTCATTGCACCGCCATCGCTTCGGCTTGTGCGTGCGTGCAGAATTCGTTGTTTGACGCCATATTTTTTTGCGTAGTAGAGTACAAATAGCCCTGTGGTTAGCGAATGCGAGTGTACAACATCGTAATCTCGATGCTTTTCAAATAGCCCCCTAACCGCTTTTATATAGCTGAAAAAGTTTTTGGGCGAGAATCGAGGGGTGTTATATACACTCCCCCCGAATGCTCTAAATTTGGCGATATTTGCCGTGTCGTCGCTATTGTTGCTCTGCTTTAAGAGATCGAACTGCACACACTCCCTATCGATGTTGGCATACCAATCCAATAGACGTGACTCAATACCCCCGAACAAAAATCCGGGCACGAAGTGTAGCACCTTTATCCTTTTACTCGCCATTTAGATAGAAATTCTCTAACCACACAACGCAATCGCCCACCTCATATCCCGCACGGCGCACGGCATCAAACATATTACGACGTATGTAGTTGTTGTTGTACTTTAAAATCTGCTCGGCCCACGCCTGAGCTGTGTCGCTGAGCGATAGCTTGTGCGCCAACTCAGTAATCAAAGCCGCATCGGGCACATTATCCGATACAAATGTGTGTAGACCTGCGGCTTGAGCCTCAATAGCAACTATGCCTAACCCCTCGTGAAGCGAAGGTAGGATGAAGATGTCGAACGCCTGCATCAGCTCGTTTACATCCTCTCTTGCCCCTGCCATTTGAACACAATCTTCAAGTTCGGCATCTGAAACTGTCATCTCTACCTGCTCAAAAATTGGCGAGCCCACACCAACAAGAATCAACTTTACGCTGCTATTGAGTTTGTGTGCCTCTTTGAAAATATCGATGATGAAGGTGTGATTTTTCTGTTCGTTGAATCGCCCAACGTGGCCTATCGTAAAGCTGTCGTCTAAGTTAAGCTCCTGCCGTTTTGCTCTGCGTAGCTCACTATTGAATGTAAAGCGCTTAACATCAATAGCGTTGTTTACCACAATAAAATCACGCTTGCCAAAGAAGTACTCTCCCGCATCCACACTGCAAGCAAATCTGTCGGTTGTATATCTATTCGCTTTGCGGCGCATATATCTAACGAATAGTCGTGTGACGATGTTAAATGCTGGACTTGATGTGTTGTGGCTGTGAAGAATTCGCCTCGCAATCCCCTCTCGCTTGATTATGGGCAGAAAAATGCCAGCTATCGAGTAGAGATGAATATGTGCCGTGCCCCACTCAGGATGCTCTCTGAGTAGCGCTCTCCAAGCTCGTCGATACCCAAAAATATTGTAGCCCTTAAATCGTGGGAGTCTGTAGACTCGACCTCCAAGTGACACAATCTCCCGTTGATATATATCCTCTGTCGAGCAGTGGGTTATAAAATCAAATTGTAGCCTATCACGGTCGATATGACGATAATAGTTCATTATCATCGTCTCGGCACCACCCATTGCAAGGCTACCAAAGATGTGTACGACTCTGTTCATATTCTCTCTTGTTAATTGTACTCACAGCAAATAGTAGTACGATTACTGGAATTAGTTTAGCACGATGTCTGAAGGCTGTACCCGCATTTTTAGTGCCATAACCAAATATAAATGTAATAGTTAGGAGTAGAATTATCAGATACTTTTTCAGACTCTTTGTCACAGATGTTGTCGCCCTATATCTATACGCTGCCGAGCAAAGAGCCAAATATACAACTCCATCGATTAAAAAACCTGCAACATCGCTCAATCGTCGCCACTCGGTTGGCAGAGGCGAAAATAGCAGATAGATTATCTTTAGCGGAGCAATGAGCAGGCCCATAGCCACGCTATCGACACGAATCCAAGTCAAGTAGTCGCTATTGCCACCACCCGCTGCATTGGTTGCGCTAACAATATCTTCGACTGTGCTGTATGCGGCAAATTTGCTTGTAAATATACCTATATATGAACTAATAGCGACCCCAATAATTACCATAAGAGCGAGTGCCGTGATGCTCTGTTTTGAGATTGTTATTCGCATTGCCTTAGGGTTGTAGGTGATAAACGCCACAGCATAACCCGCAATAAGCCCAATCACCCCAGCGTGCATATAGGCTCCACCCAATACACTGGCGATGGTTAGAGATATGTAGGCGCTTCGCCCCGTAAGAAACCACTTTATGAATAGGTATAACGAGAGGGCAACAAAAAACTCAATCCAAGCCTCACGAAGCAGTATCGCCGAGAAGATATTTAGGTTGGGCAGAAATGCAACTACACAGATGGCAATCAATGCGTTGCGCCTACCCACTCCCAATATCTTGATCGTGCTCTGCACAAGCAGAATAACCCCCATCCCAAATAGCACATTTAGATATTGTGCCAACATTCGGGAGTTGCCATTTAGTTGATATACAAACGTGAGCAGATCTGCATAGGCACCCCTTTCAACCCGTATCAATGATGTTGCGTTGTTTATGGCAGCTCTGTGGAAGCTCTCTGAGTCTGCCCCCGAATTTGGAATATCAAACCAGTCGTAGTAGTCGGCAAAGAGCATAATGAGCCGTAGAGTGTATCCCAATAGGAGTATATTGCGAAACTCCAACCCCCTTTTGCCATATATATAGCAAAATATGAGTAGAGAGGCTGCAAAAATTAGAGCTATTGAGAAGCTATCAGATAGTGCGTGCATTGTGTTAGTTTCAAATGCCTATTTACCCTCCCCTTCGTCGTTACCATATCCGTAGCCATAGCCATACCCCGTAGCGCTATTATCGACATCGGTTATGAGAAGAGTCGCTTTTTTGACTCTACTCTCGGTTGTGAGCTTTTCGAGTTCAGGCAGCAGTTTTTTTTGCGCCATCCCTAATCGCAACACCCACACCGTAATATCTGCTATGCTGTTTATGATTTGGCTATCAGCAACGGCGAAGAATGGTGCCGTATCCAAGATTATGTAGTCGTAACGCTCTCTTAGTGTGGCAATCATACTCCTGAATCGAGCGCTTGATAGCAGTCCAACAGCATTTGGAGCGAGTGTTCCAGCATTGATAAAATCGAGAGAAGAGTCCAGAGCATCAGTTGTGATTATTGCATCCAAATCTTGCTCATTCCCACTAAGATAGGTGGTCAAACCCCTACTCTTTATACCTTCAGTTTCGATAATCTTACTTAGCCCTCGCCGCCTCAAATCGAGGTCAATAAGCAATGTCCTACTACCCGTTTGTGCAGTCGTCAAAGCCAAATTCAATGACGAAAAGGTCTTACCCTCGCCCGATATCGAGGAGGTGAACTGAATGATAGCAGCCCTCGTGTTGTTGGGCTTAATATCGAAGAAATTTAGGTTGCTGCGTACCACTCGAAATGACTCCGAAAGGGGGTCACGAGCGCTCTCTGCGACGATAATGTCGCTATCTGCCTGCTCCTTGCTCTTCTTGGGTATTGTCCCCAAAATTGGCAGAGAGCTGTGAGCTTCAATATCGCTTTTGGTTCTAATTTTATTGTCGAGGCTCGCCCTAATAAATAGAGTGAGCGCTGGCAGTAGAAAACCAATCAACGCTGCCACAAGCATAATCATAGGTGTGTTGGGGGCAATCTCTCCAACAAGGGCACGTGCGGGCTCTAAAATGGTGGTGTTTGACTTGGTGACGGCAAGTTGTAAAGCGTTGGTTTCTCGCTTGTTAAGTAGATATAGATAAAGTTGTTCTTTAATTGACTGTTCACGCATTACATCTTTGACAATCATCTCCTTTACGGGCACTGATGTGAGCCTTGCATTGAGATTGGAGAGCTCGCCATCGAGAATTTTCATCTGCTCTTCGAGGCTCCGAACAACGCTTTTAATCGCAATTAGAATATTGCTGCGTGCCGTCTCAATATCGCCTTTTAATCGAATCAGGATGGGATTTTTTCCTCCCGATGCCCTCTCTAACTCCCCCAGTTTTAATAGCAGTGAGTTGTATATATCAATCTGCTCCTCGACTCCAAGTTCGGCAAAGAGGTAGTTGGAGAGGATTAAATCTTGATTCTCATCCCCATCCCCAATTTGATTGCTAACCCCCTCAATTAGTAACATCTGCATATTGAGCTCACGTTTTGAGTGCTGAATCTCCGCAATCCGTTGTAAGGCATTAGATGAGATGTTGTCCGTGCTAACAATTCTATTCTCTTGTTTGAAATCGGCAATCTGCTCATCAACTTCTCCTAATTCACTATATATTAGGGCAATTCGTTCGGCAATAAACTCTTCGGTGTTTTGTGCTACTTTGCTTCTCTGGTCAATCACAGCCTCATCATACACCTCAATTAGGGTGTTGAGAATCTGCTCGCCTCGTGTGATATTATTGTCGCTGATGGATAGCACGATAGCACCTGTCGCCCTATCTGTACGCCCAACGAAGAGCTTGGCAAGTAGCTCATTTGCAACCGAGAGCTTATCTCGCCGAGTCACCTGAATGATGTTTTCGGTGAAACCATTACCAAAATTTGCGGTTGGTGTTACGATAAATCGACTACTATTCAGTGTAACGCTATCCCCAAGATTGGCACTCATTGCATCATCAAAGCTATCGGTTGTGGCAACTCTATAGTGTTGTGGCGATACTATCTCGATGAAAATGGTTTGATTGCTTACGCTATTTTCATCGAGCCAAGTGACAAAAATTGGGCTTCTTGAGTATATATCCGCCTCACGAAGTAGAGGCTTTACCTTATACTGCGTAGTGAGTCCCAGACGCTCTACTGTCTTAAGCATCAAAGATGAAGATTTGAGCGCCATAATCTCATTATCGACCGAACTAATGGAGCTGGTGATACCCATATCTGAAAATATCGCCTCTTCAGATATACCGCTCGATGATGTGGCACTATCTCTGAGCAGTATCAGTGCGCTGATGCCATACTCATAACTTATTGTCTTTGTGTATAGATAGCCGATGCCAATAGCTAAAGCCATTGAGATTGCGAACCAATACCAATATCGCATAAGTTGGTGCAGAATCTCGACAAGAGGTGCTGTTGCAGGCGAAGTTTTAACTATACTACTATTATCCATTGCAAGGGTGTGTTTATAGTAGAGTAAAGAGTGTTATAGCTGACAGGATAACAGATAGGATTGTTGCACTGTTTCGTGTTGTTTCGGGGCGTGATGTGCTTGCTCGTTGAGCCTTCCTATTGGGTTGAATATAGATAATATCGTTAGGCTGCAGGTAGTAGAACTCAGATGCAAAGACCTCGTCGGTATGCAGATTGACCTTGCCAATGGTGCGCACGCCATCGCTCTCACGCACCACAGAGACATCTCGAAGACCCATTATCGACATATCGCCCGCCATACTCAACGCCTCAAATATTGAAACTCTATCGCTCTTTATCTCAAGAACTTGGGCATCAATCTCGCCGAGCATCGTCACCTTAAAATTATCTAATCGCACCCTAACAACTGCATCGTTGATATATCCGCCCTCTTTGATTAGCTTCTCAATGTGTGTTGCTAACTCTTTGTGAGTCATTCTTTCGACTTGTATCGACCCTAAAATTGGCATCGTAATCTCACCATCGGAATTGACCAAATATTGTGCTATGCGTTCACTCTCAGCGTCGGGCGAGGTTGAGTCGTCGGTAGTGGTAGCCGAAGAGGAGCTATACTGCATAAATGGCTCAACGAGCTCGGGCGAGTGGCTGGCAATCGAGATTGAGAGGAGGTCATCCTTCTGTATGCGAAGTTCGTAATTTTGTTCAATCACACTCTCACCGAGTGGAGCGTTCTGAAAATATATCAACTCACGCTTCGAGGCGCACGAACATAGCGCAAACATTGTAATGATAAGAGGTATATATCTCATAGTGTGCGAATGTCTAAAGTTTTGCATCTATTAGCCCATTTGATAGAATCCACTTAGCATCATAGAGGAGTGCATTCTCAGCTTTTAGTGCCTCAATATCAATTTTTTTGAACTCCTCGTGGGCAACCGCCACAACAATCGCATCATAACTTAGTGTCGGTAATTGGTTGGTAATCTGGAGTCCATACTCCTGCTTGACCTCTAAAATCGATGCGTAAGGGTCGTAAATCGTAATATCAACCCCATACTCATCGAGCGCTTTGACTATATCGACCACCTTCGTGTTGCGAACATCAGGGCAGTTCTCTTTAAAGGTAATGCCACACACCAAAATCTTAGCCCCTAAGATATTTATCGCCCTTTTAATCATCAACTTAATCAACTCTGAGGCGATATATCTACCCATCGAGTCGTTAATTCTACGCCCTGCAAGGATTATCTCGGGGTTGTATCCATATCGCTGTGCGCACTGGGCCAAGTAGTATGGATCAACGCCAATGCAGTGCCCGCCAACCAATCCGGGACGAAACGGCAGGAAGTTCCACTTTGTGCCTGCAGCCTCCAACACAGCCTGCGTGTCGATGCCCATTAAGTTAAATATCTTCGAGAGCTCATTTACAAATGCTATATTTATATCACGTTGAGAGTTCTCGATGACCTTAGCAGCTTCAGCCACCTTAATTGTGGGTGCGAGGTGTGTTCCAGCCTCAATAACTGAGCTATACACCCCATCTATTACCCTCCCAATCTCGGGTGTTGAGCCCGATGTTACCTTTTTAATCTTATCGACAGTGTGTAGCCTGTCACCGGGATTGATGCGCTCGGGAGAGTAGCCAGCAAAGAGATCGACATTGAGTTTTAAGCCCGACACACGCTCCACAACTGGGATACACTCATCCTCCGTTACACCTGGATAGACGGTCGATTCATAGACCACAATATCCCCTTTTGAGACCACCTTGCCAACGCTCTCGCTCGCCTTGATTAATGGCGTGAGGTCGGGAGAGTTATCCCTATCCACTGGCGTGGGCACGGTAATAATATAGAAATTACAATCTCGGATGCACTCCAAATCGTTGCTACACACAAAGTTATGCTGGTCGATAGCCTCTTTGAGTGTGTCACTATCAACCTCTAAAGTTGAATCAACACCTGCCATTAGCTCATCGACACGCTCTTTGTTGATGTCGAAACCTACGGTTTTGTACCTTGTTGAGAGTAGACGTGCAAGAGGTAAGCCCACATAGCCCAGACCTATTACAGCAATCTTAATATTGCCCATTAGTATGTGATTATTCTGTTTATCCCAAATTGTTCCAGTACCACTCAACTGCCTCACGTAACCCATCACGCAGTGTGTACTCGGGAGAATAACCTAACAATTTTCGTGCCTTTTCGACACTTGCTAATGAATGTGCAATATCGCCCACCCTATTTTCGCCATAGGTGGGCTCGATTTTGACTATCTCGGCATCATATTGACTGAGATGCTCTTTGATATACCCCACCAGCTCGTTTAGAGTCGTGCGCTCGCCAAATGCGGTGTTGTATACCTCGTTGATAGCTTCGGGTAGAGTGGTTTGGATAGCCAATAGGTTCATCTGCACCACATTTTTGATATATGTAAAGTCACGACTATACTCACCATCGCCATTGATGTTGGGAGCTTCGTGATTCATAAATTTCTTAACAAAGAGCGGAATGACCGCTGCATAAGCGCCATTTGGATCTTGTCGTTTGCCGAAAACATTGAAGTATCGCAACCCGATACACTCCATATTATATGTGCGAGCAAAGACATCGGCATATAGCTCATTTACATACTTTGTCACGGCATAGGGCGATATAGGTCTGCCTATTTGATCTTCGACTTTTGGCAGTGATGCGCTATCGCCATATGTTGATGAGCTTGCGGCATAGATAAAGCGCTTAACGCCTGCATCACGTGCCGCAACCAGCATATTTATAAAGCCGCCAACATTAACCTCGTTGGTAGTTACAGGGTCTTTAATTGAGCGTGGTACCGAACCCAAAGCCGCCTCGTGCAGGATATAATCTACACCCTCGACAGCTACTCGGCAATCCTCCATCGAGCGAATATCGCCCTCGATGAGCTTAAAGTTTGGATTGCTAAGAAATGGCTCGATATTGTGGCGGTGGCCAGTCGAGAAGTTATCCAGACATACCACTCTATCACCCCTCTCTAAGAGTGCTTCGCAGAGGTTTGAACCGATAAAACCCGCCCCGCCAGTAACCAAGACTCTCATCTGTTTGCGTTTTTTAACCTATTCTTGTGTAGTTTATGCCCTCTATCTCGCCACGATCATATAGGTTGCGCCCATCAATCAATATAGCATTTTCAGCCATCGAGCGTGCAACAACCTCCCAAGCGGGGACTCTAAACTGCTTCCACTCGGTTAGCAGGATAAGCGCATCGGCATCCAAAACAGCATCATACATATCTAAAGCGTACTCCACCGTATTGCCCACACGGCGCTTACACTCAGCCATCGCCACCGGGTCGTAGACCTTGACCGTGCAGCCCGCCTTGAGGAGCAGATCGATAACAACGAGCGAGGTCGCCTCACGCATATCATCCGTATCGGGCTTGAAGGCTAAACCCCATAGAGCTACCCTTTTGCCTGCAAGGTTGCCACCGTAATATGCGTTTAACTTATTGAAAACCACCTTTTTTTGCTCTTCGTTTACCTCGTCCACCGATTTTAATACACGCATCTCGTAGCCTTTAGCTTCGGCACTCTTAATCAATGCCTTGACATCCTTCGGGAAGCACGAACCGCCATATCCACAGCCGGGATATAGGAATTTACTCCCGATGCGGCTATCAGAGCCAATACCCTTGCGTACCATATCGACATCTGCACCCACAATCTCGCACAGATTGGCAATATCGTTCATAAACGAGATGCGTGTTGCCAACATCGAATTGGCAGCATACTTAATCATCTCGGCAGATGGAATATCGGTAAATATCACTCGGAAGTTGTTGATTAAAAATGGGCGATACAGCGTGGTCATCAGCGCCTTAGCACGCTCCGACTCGACACCTACGACCACCCTGTCGGGCGACATAAAATCCTTGATTGCGGCACCCTCTTTCAGGAATTCGGGGTTAGACACAACATCGAATGGGATATTGACCCCACGTGCATCCAACTCCTCTTGAATCGCCTCCTTGACACGCTGTGCTGTGCCCACTGGGACAGTCGATTTGGTCACCAAAATGGTGTATTTGTTGATGTTGCGCCCAAATGTGCGAGCCACCTCCAACACATAGCTCAAATCGGCACTTCCATCCTCATCGGGAGGTGTGCCTACGGCCGAGAATACCACCTCGACACTATCCAAAACTGACAATAGGTCGGTGGTGAAGTGCAGACGCTTTTCGGCATAGTTGCGAGCCACCATCTCCTTTAGTCCGGGCTCATAGATTGGTATTTCGCCATTTACGAGCGCCTCAATCTTCTGTGTATCAATATCCACGCAGGTTACATTTATGCCCATCTCGGCAAAACATACACCCGACACTAAACCCACGTAACCCGTACCAACAACCGCTATATCCATACTTATATTTTTTGATATTGTATATTTTGAGTGATTTTACAAAAGAATCACAATGACAAAAGTACAAAAAAATTCTGAATGAAAAACATATACCTCTATAACGTTTAGGTTTTGATGTTGTTATTATGGGTTTTAATGTTCTCATTGCGGGCTTTGGTGTCGCTTGGCGCGCAATCCATCCATTCGTCTTTACGGGTGGTGATGTGTCGTCATTGCGGGTGGTGATGTGTCGTCATTGCGGGTGGTGATGTGTCGTCATTGCGGCCCCCGAGCCGCAATCTCAGCAATAGCAACATTAAAAAGAGATTGCGGGTCGTAGCCCGCAATGACGGGAGAGTGGTGCTCAGAATGACGGTGGTGGGTATTCATAATGAGTGAGGTGTACATAAAGAAAGTGAGCAAATAAACTTGTGCTCGCTGGGTTCGAGTTGTGATGTATGCGCACAAAAAAAGCGAGGAGGTAGTTAAACCTCCCCGCTTCAGTGATTCCGCTGGGGCTCGAACCCAGGACCCCAACATTAAAAGTGTTGTGCTCTACCAGCTGAGCTACGGAATCTCCTATTTACCAATCCTTAAAACTCCCTTGTGCTTTATCAGCCAGACACCCTAAAAGTGCGACCCAGAGGTGGAATCTTCTGTTTTGGTGGTGCAAATGTATAACTATTTTTTGTAATACCAAAATATTTGGATAATTTTGTGACCATAATTGTGGAAAAACAAATATAAATTAGATACTATTATGTGTAGAGCATTGATTATTGGAGCTGGCGGTGTGGGTACTGTCGTAGCTCAAAAGGTCGCAGCAGACCCCATTTTTTCGGATGTTATGTTGGCATCACGCACCAAATCAAAGTGCGATGCAGTCGCAGCAGCGATTGGTGGCGATAGAGTTAAGACGGCACGAGTGGATGCCGATAGCGTACCCGAGCTGTGCGAGTTGTTTCGCTCCTTTAAGCCAGATATTGTTATCAATGTGGCGCTACCCTACCAAGATTTGACCATTATGGATGCCTGCTTGGAGTGCGGTTGTAACTACCTCGACACGGCAAACTACGAGCCTAAAGATGAGGCTAAATTTGAGTATTCGTGGCAGTGGGCATACCAAGATAGATTCCGTAGCGCAGGTCTAACGGCAATTTTGGGTTGTGGTTTTGATCCGGGTGTGACAGCTATCTTTACCGCCTATGCGGCGAAGCACCATTTCGATGAGATTCACTATTTGGACATTGTTGATTGCAATGCAGGCAATCACGGAATGGCGTTTGCGACCAACTTTAACCCCGAAATCAATATCCGTGAGGTGACCCAAAAGGGGCGCTATTACGAGAATGGCGAGTGGGTCGTAACCGAGCCACACGAGATTCACCGTCCACTGAATTACCCCGAGATTGGCGATCGTGAGTCGTATGTTATCTACCACGAGGAGTTGGAGTCGTTGGTTAAGAACTTCCCAACAATCAAGCGTGCACGCTTCTGGATGACCTTCGGACAGGAGTATTTGACCCACTTGCGTGTAATTCAAAATATCGGTATGGCTCGCATCGACCCAATTATATATAATGGTGTTGAGATTGTACCTATTCAGTTCCTGAAGGCTGTCTTGCCCGACCCAAAGGCTTTGGGTGAGAACTATCACGGCAAGACCTCGATTGGTTGCCGTATTCGTGGTGTGAAGGATGGTAAGGAGCGCACATACTATATATATAACAACTGTGACCACGAGCAGGCCTTCAAAGAGACCGGCACGCAGGCTGTGAGCTACACGACGGGTGTACCGGCGGCTTTGGGAGCATCGATGTGGGCCAGAGGCCTATGGTCGGGCGCTGGTGTCTACAATGTCGAGGAGTTTAACCCCGATCCATTCTTAGCCGAGTTGGGCGATAGGGGCTTGGTGTGGCACGAGTTGCACGATACAGATATTGAGCTATAATGTTAGATTTTAAGAGCTTACCCTCCCCCGCCTTTGTCTTGGATGAGGCGCTGCTGAAGCGTAACTTAGGAGTAATCGATCGTGTGCGCCGTGAATCGGGCGCAGAGATTATCGTTGCCCTTAAAGCATCGGCTATGTGGAGCATATTCCCGCAACTGGCTCGCCATTCGGATGGGGCTACCGCCTCGTCGGTGGCTGAGGCGAGGTTGGTTGCTGAGGAGTTTGGAGTGCAGGCGCACACCTACGCCCCGACCTATACTGATGCAGGCTTCGAGGAGATTGTAAAGTATAGCGACCACATAACGTTCAACTCCCTAAAGCAGTTCGAGCGCTTCTCGCAACGTGCCTTGATACGTGGTATCTCGTGTGGCTTGCGTGTGAACCCTCGCTACTCGCCCGTCGAGACAGACCTCTACAACCCCTGCGTTGCGGGTTCACGCTTGGGCATCCCGCCCGAGCAGTTGAAGACTTTACCCTCAGGTGTCGAGGGGCTTCACTTTCACGTGTTGTGCGAATCTCGTCCCGAGCACCTTAAAAAAGCGTTGGAGGCTGTTGAGGAGCACTTCGGCGAGTTGTTGCCTAAGATTAAATGGCTCAATATGGGTGGAGGTCACTTGATGACCCACAAGGATTACGATTGCGATGAGCTAATAGCTATCTTAAAGGCGTTCAAGGCTCGATACCCCCACTTGCGCCTTATCTTGGAGCCGGGTAGTGCCTTTACGTGGCAGACTGGCTATTTAGTATCGACTGTGGAGGATGTGGTTGAGAATGATGACACAACAACGGCAATGTTGGACGTATCGTTTGCCTGCCATATGCCCGACTGCTTGGAGATGCCATATAAGCCTACAATCGTTGGGGCTCGTGAGCCCGATAAGGGCGATAAGCGCTGGCGAATGGGTGGTAGTAGCTGTTTGGCGGGTGATTATGTAGGTGACTGGGCATTTGATAGTGAACTGAATGTTGGCGAGCGTGTCATATTTGAAGATATGATACACTATACGATGGTCAAGACCACGATGTTCAATGGCGTGGCGCACCCTTCGATTGCGATTGCACGTGAAGATGGCAGCGTCGAGGTGGTGCGAGAGTTCGGCTATGAGGACTTTAAGAGCCGAATGTCGTAGTTTTTTACTATATTTGTCACAAAATTAGAAGAGATTTCCCAAATTTATTAGATTTATGAGTGAATTTACACCAACAAAATATATGCTCGAGTGTATCGCCTCTGGGCGCAAGTTCGAGGACAAAGGTTGGACTTTGGCCGATGGCGAGTGTGACGCCCCATCTCTAATTCGTGCCCATTACGAGAAGCGACAGATTGATGTTAAACCTTCGGATTGGGGCATCTATCGTTTTTGCGACTGGTTGCCGATAAAGCGAGTGTTGAAGGGGTCGTCAGCCCCCGTAACATATAAGAGCGAGGGTTTGGCTAAGGAGCTTGGGTTGGAGAACCTATACATTACATTTAGTGGCTACTTCCCTTCTAAGGGTGTCGAGATGACCACCTGCTCATTCAAAGAGACTGAGGCTTATAGCGTTTGCGGACGTATCTCGCCCGACGAGGAGCGAGTTTTGGTTGTGGCATCGGCTGGCAACACGGCACGTGCCTTTGCTAAGGTATGTTCAGATAACAACATCAAACTTCTGCTCTCGGTTCCAGCCGATAACCTTGATGCGATGTGGTTTCGTGAGCCGTTGAATGATTGCGTAAAACTGATAGCTTGCGACAAGGGTGGCGACTATTTTGATGCTATTCGTCTGAGCGATATGGCGTTAGAGTGCGATAAATACTATGCCGAAGGTGGTGCGAAGAATATCGCTCGCCGTGATGGTATGGCGACAACTACCCTCTCGGCAGTAACTACGATTGGCCGTATTCCCGATTTCTATTTCCAAGCTGTTGGTAGCGGTACGGGTGCGATAGCTGCGTGGGAGGCTACGATGCGCCTTAGGGAGGATGGCCGTTTTGGCAACAACAATATGAAGTTGATGGTGGCTCAGAACGCCCCGTTTGTACCTATGTACGATGCGTGGCGTGTCGGTTCACGTGCACTGCTACCCTATGAGGATGATAAGGCTCGCCGTGATGCTGGTATTATCGATGCTAAGGTTCTCTCGAATCGTCGTCCACCATTTAGCTTGGCGGGCGGTCTGTTTGACGCCTTGAAGGCGACCGATGGCGATATGATGGTGGCAACCAACGCTCAAGCACGCAAGGCGCAACGCCTATTCGAGCTCTCGGAGGGCATCGATATTCACCCAGCGGCTGCTGTGGCAACGGCAACACTCATCAAGGCTGTGGCAGATGGTACGGTGGCTAAGGATGCTGTTGTGATGCTCAACATCACGGGCGGTGGCGAAGAGCTACTTAACCGTGAGGGCGAGAGGTGGTATCTAAAACCTACACACATATTCCCATTGAGCGTGAATGTCGAAGATGTTATTGAGAAGGTCGAAACAATGTTTGAGTAGACAACTATAAATTGATAATTGAGGAGCTGTTCTTTGTGAACGGCTCTTTTTTTGCTCTATCAGTAGTGATGCGTTAAGTTCTATTTTGTTTATATAATATGTTGATTAATAGTGACTTGTGTAGTTATTTGTAGTAAATGATTCAATTTTAAAATTCAGTTTCCGTCATTGCGGACTTGATCCGCAATCTCATAAAAGAGCTGACAATTAGAGTATTGAGATTGCGGGTCAAGCCCGCAATGACGAGGTGGGAGTTTTAGCGCATCACTAATATTGCTCTATATCTATTGCTTTGTAAAGAAATAATACCTATATTTGATACTTAAAAACAACCTAAGACCAATATGAATAGACGAGTTATTGAGTGCGTTCCAAACTTTAGCGAGGGGCGTGATATGGGGATAATCCGTGAGATTACCGATAAAATCGAGAGTGTGGAGGGCGTTAAGCTCTTGGATGTCGATGCGGGCGAGGCGACCAACCGAACGGTTGTGACCTTTGTGGGCGAGCCTGAAGCGGTGGTCGAGGCGGCATTTCGTGGCGTTAAACGTGCCGCTGAGCTAATCGATATGAGCCGTCATAAGGGTGCTCACCCACGCATTGGCGCTACCGATGTTCTACCCTTAATCCCTATTTCGGGCGTTACTTTAGAGGAGTGTGCCGAGTTGGCTCGAGCGTTAGCTGAGCGCATTGCAGATGAGCTCTTAATACCCACGTTTTGTTATGAGGCGGCAGCCCTGAAACCCGAACGCCGAAACTTGGCCTATTGTCGCAAGGGAGAGTATGAGGCGCTGGCGGAGAGACTGATAGTCGATGAGTCGGCACCCGATTATGGGGCTCGAGCGATGGACGAGCGCATAGCTCAAACGGGCGTTACGGCGGTCGGAGCTCGGGACTTTCTGATTGCTGTCAATTTCAACCTCAATACCACCTCCACACGCCGTGCCAACGCCATATCATTTGATGTGCGTGAGAAGGGGCGTGTGGTGCGTGAGGGCAACCCCATTACGGGTAAAATCGTGCGTGATGCGCTGGGCGAGCCTGTGATGCAAGCCGGGACGCTGAAGGCTACAAAGGCTATCGGGTGGTTCATCGAGGAGTATGGCATAGCGCAGGTGTCGATGAACATCACCGATATTGCCACTACCCCACTACACATAGCATTTGACGAGGTTGTGCGTGCCGCTGCCGCTCGTGGCGTGCGTGTTACGGGTACCGAGATTGTGGGGCTTGTGCCCAAGAGTGCACTGTTGGATGCAGGGCGCTATTTTTTAGAGAAACAGCAACGTTCGTTGGGCATTAGCGATGAAGAGATAATCCATATTGCAGTTAAGAGTATGGGGTTGGATGACCTAAAACCATTCATTGCCGAAGAGAAGGTTATCGAGTACCTGCTCACAAAGGAGGAGGATAAAAAGCGTCTTATAGATATGACCTGCAAGGGTTTTGCACTTGAAACAGCGAGCGAGTCGCCAGCTCCGGGTGGCGGTTCGGTGGCGGCATATATGGGGGCGCTGGGGGCGTCGTTGTGTACGATGGTTGCCAACCTCTCATCACATAAAGCGGGTTGGGATAGTAGATGGCGTGAGTTCTCGGATTGGGCAGAGCGTGGACAGACACTGACTGCTGAATTGTTACACTTGGTGGATGAAGATACGGCAGCCTTTAACCGCATAATGGCAGTATATTCAATGCCCAAGACGACAGATGAGGAGAAGGCTCTGCGCCGTGAAGCGTTGGAGAGTGCAACCCTATATGCCACCGAAGTGCCCTTGCGCACGATGCAGTGTGCAATGCAGTGCTTCGATATTGCACGTGCTATGGCCCAAGAGGGTAACCCCAATTCGGTGTCAGATGCAGGTGTGGGGGCTCTGGCGGTGCGAAGTGCCGTGATGGGTGCTTGGCTCAACGTTAAAATCAATGCCGCAGGGCTAAAAGATAGGTCGGTGGCTGAAGAGCTGTTGGGGCAGGGGCGCTTGTTGGTATTCGAGGCGGAGCGAACGGAGCGTGAGATTTTGGAGGTTGTAGATACAAAAATCGACTAAGAGTATGGATACAATAACACGAGAGGAGTTTCAAAAAGAGATTTTGGCAGGCATCCCATCGAAGTTGCCAGCGCTAAAACCCTACGATAAGAGTGTGAGCCACGCCCCAAAGCGCAAGGCAATCCTAAGTGACAAGGAGCGTGTGCTGGCGATTAAAAATGCCCTAAGATACCTCCCCGAAGAGCACCACGCCCAGTTGGCTCGGGAGTTCTCGGATGAACTAAACCGCTATGGACGTATATATATGTATCGCCTACGCCCATCCTACTCAATCTATGCACGCTCCATCGATGACTACCCCCACCGTTCACGTCAAGCGGCAGCCATTATGTTGATGATTGACAACAATTTAGATCCACGTGTGGCGCAACATCCCCACGAACTGATAACCTATGGTGGCAATGGTGCCGTATTCCAAAATTGGGCGCAATATAGGCTTGTGATGCAGTATCTGGCCCAAATGACCGACTCTCAGACTCTGGTCATCTACTCGGGGCACCCTTTGGGGTTGTTTCCATCTTCTGCGGCGGCTCCACGTGTTGTTGTGACAAATGGTATGGTCATCCCTAACTACTCGTCGGCAGATGAGCAGGAGCGACTGAATGCTCTGGGTGTATCGCAATATGGACAGATGACAGCTGGCTCATATATGTATATAGGTCCGCAGGGCATCGTGCACGGCACAACCATTACGATAATGAACGCTGCACGTAAGCTACTTAACGCCACACGTACTTCGACAAGAGGTATGTTGTTCGTATCGTCGGGCTTGGGCGGTATGTCGGGAGCACAGCTTAAGGCGGGTAATATCTCGGGCGTTGTGAGCGTTGTGGCTGAGATAAACCCTGCAGCGGCACAAAAGCGCTATGAGCAGGGGTGGGTTGATGAGCTATATGATAGCTTGGATGAGCTTATCCCACGCCTGCGTAGGGCGGTAAAAGATGGCGAGGTGCGCTCGTTGGCCTATGTTGGTAATGTTGTTGAGTTGTGGGAGCGCTTGGCGGATGAAGATATTAAGGTCGATTTGGGCTCTGACCAAACTTCGCTACACAACCCCGCATCGGGTGGATACTACCCTGCTGGGCTCTCTTTCGAGGCGGCAAATCGTATGATTGTCGATGAACCTCAGCGCTTTAAGGAGTGTGTGCAGGATTCGTTGCGCCGTCAAGTCAAGGCTATCAACACCCTCTCGGAGCGAGGAATGTACTTCTTCGACTATGGCAACGCCTTTTTGTTGGAGGCGTCACGTGCAGGGGCCGATATAATGCGTGAGGGCAAGTTCCGCTACCCCTCTTACGTGCAGGATATTATGGGTCCGATGTTCTTCGACTATGGTTTTGGGCCATTCCGCTGGGTCTGCACATCGGGCAAGGATGAAGATTTAGAACTGACAGACAAGATAGCCGAAGAGGTCTTAATTCGTTTGCGAGATGGGGCTGAAGATGATATTCGGGCGCAGTTTGACGACAATATACACTGGATTCGTGAGGCTGGGCGCAATAGATTGGTTGTGGGCTCGAAGGCTCGTATTTTGTATGCCGACAGCCGTGCACGCATTGCCATTGCGCAGGCGTTCAACACAGCCATCAAAGAGGGGCGCATCACAGCACCCATAGTCTTGGGGCGTGACCATCACGATGTTTCGGGCACCGATTCGCCATATCGTGAGACCTCTAACATATATGATGGCTCGGCTTTTACTGCCGATATGGCTGTACACAACGTAATTGGCGACTCGTTTCGTGGCGCAACTTGGGTGTCGCTACACAATGGCGGTGGTGTCGGCTGGGGCGAGGTGATAAATGGTGGCTTTGGAATGGTCATCGATGGTTCGGCTGAGAGCGCTGAGCGTATCTCGTCGATGCTTCTCTGGGATGTCAATAACGGCATCGCACGCCGTAGCTGGGCACGCAATAAAGGGGCTATATCGGCCATCGAACGTGAGATGCAGCGCACCGAAAATCTACGTGTGACAATTCCATATATAGCTGATGATGAGTTGATTGAAAATATACTTAAAGAGCAAAATTAAACTATGCAGTATCACGATATTAGCGCCGAAAAGCTAACCTTAGAGCGCATCTTAAAAATTACGACCCAAAAACTACACCTTCGCTTAAGTTGTGAGGCACGTGCAAAAATCGTAGAGTGCCGACAATTCTTGGACGAGAAAATCGCCTCAAGCACCACCCCAATTTATGGCATAACGACTGGCTTTGGCTCGCTGTGCGATATATCTGTTGGGCGGGATGAGCTGAGCGAGTTGCAGCGAAACCTCGTAATGTCGCACGCCTGCGGTACGGGCGATAGAGTGCCAAATGAGATTGTGCGCTTGGTGCTGTTGCTAAAGATTCAGTCGTTGTCGTATGGCCACTCGGGTGTGCAACTTGCTACCGTTGAGCGATTGATTGATATGTATAATAACGATATTATGCCTGTGTTATTTGAGCAGGGTTCGTTGGGTGCTTCGGGCGATTTATCCCCTTTAGCACACCTCACTTTGCCCATTTTGGGGCTGGGTGAGGTTGAATTTAAAGGCGAGCGTATTGCCTCAAGCGAGGTGCTTCGTAAGATGGACTGGGAGCCTATCACGTTGCAGTCAAAGGAGGGGTTGGCGCTACTAAATGGAACCCAATTTATGAGCGCTTATGGAGTTTGGGCACTGCTTAACTCGCTACACCTCAGCCATTGTGCCGACACCATTGCGGCAATCTCGTTGGATGCCTTTGATGGCCGCATTGAGCCATTTTGCGACAATGTACACCAAGTTAGACCCCACAAAGGGCAGATTGAAACGGCTCGTGTGGTGCGTGACGTATTGAGTGGAAGCGAGATATTGGCGCAGTCGAAAAAACACGTTCAAGACCCCTACTCGTTTAGGTGTGTTCCGCAGGTGCACGGAGCGACAAAGGATACTATTGAGTATGTACGCAATGTAATTGAAACTGAGATAAATAGCACCACCGACAACCCTACCATCTTCGTTGATGAGGATATGATTATCTCGGCAGGTAATTTTCACGGACAACCCATCGCCCTGCCAATGGATTTCTTAGCGATTGCCATTGCCGAGTTGGGTAACATCTCCGAAAGGCGCTGTTATAAGCTAATCTCAGGGGCTCGTGACTTGCCTAAATTTTTGGTTGCGAAGATGGGGCTAAATAGCGGTTTTATGATTCCTCAATACACTGCAGCCTCGATTGTGAGCCAATCTAAAGGGTTGTGTATGCCCGCATCGGTCGATTCTATACCCTCTTCGCAGGGGCAGGAGGATCACGTGAGTATGGGGGCGAATGCCGCCACGAAACTCCGCCGTGTGGTTTTGAACACCAAACGAGTCTTGGCAATCGAGCTGATGAATGGCGTGCAGGCGTTGGATTTTCGTCGCCCATTACGCTCTTCACCCACCATTGAGGCGATTGTCGAGCGCTATCGCAAGGTTGTCCCCTTTATCGAGAGTGACGAGGTACTGTACCCACATATCGAGAGTTCAATTAAATTTTTGGATGAATTATGAGGCTGTTAATCTATAATATTGGTCAAATTGTCGGTATCCAACCGCCCGACAAAAAGCGTCTGTGTGGCGCTGAGATGGGGAGGATGAACGCTATCGAAAATGGATGGTTGTTGGTTGAAAATGAGCGTATTGTCACCTTTGGTCGAATGGAAGATTTGGCTGAAGATGCAGTGCCGAGAGCCGATAAGGCTATCGATGCCGAAGGTGGGGTTTTGATGCCCTCGTTTTGCGATTCGCACACCCATATCGTCTATGCTGGTAGCCGTGAGGGGGAGTTCTTGGATAAGATAAATGGGCTTACGTATGAACAAATTGCCGCACGAGGTGGTGGTATTTTGGCCTCAGCTGATAGGTTAAGCATCACTTCAGAAGAGGAGCTCTACCACCAAGCTAATGAGCGACTTATGGAGGTGGCGGCAATGGGAACTGGAGCTATTGAGATAAAGAGTGGCTATGGCCTATCGACCGAGTCGGAGTTGAAGATGTTGCGAGTCATAAAGCGCCTTAAAGAGAGTTCACGAGTGCATATAAAATCGACCTTTTTGGGGGCGCACGCTGTGGCACGTGACTATAGAGGGCGGCAGAGCGACTATGTCGATTTGGTTTGTCGTGAGATGATACCTGAGGTTGGGCGTGAGGCGCTTGCCGACTATGTTGATGTCTTTTGTGACGATGGGTTCTTTACTGTAGCTGAAACTGAACGCATTCTCGATGCGGCCGCCAAATGGGGTCTGCGCCCCAAAATCCACGCTAATGAGTTGGCAATTTCGGGTGGCGTACAGGTGGGTGTCAAGCATAATGCCCTATCGGTAGACCACCTCGAGGCGATGGGCAGTGAGGAGATTGAGGCGCTCAGAGGTAGCGCAACGATGCCGACAGTCCTGCCGGGCGTATCGCTATTTTTGGGCATCAACTACGCTCCCGCACGAGCGATGATTGATGCGGGGTTAGGCGTGGCACTGGCATCGGACTATAATCCCGGTTCGTCGCCATCGGGCAATATGCGAATGGTGATGTCGCTGGCATCGTTTCGGATGAAACTATCCCCCACCGAGACCCTAAATGCCGCAACGCTCAATGGCGCCTACGCCTTAGGCAGCGAGGAGGATTATGGCTCAATCACGCAAGGCAAAATAGCCAACTTTGTCATAACCAAGCCAGTACCATCCTTTGAATTCTTCACCTACGCCTACCAAACCCCCCTTATCAAGCGGGTATTTTTAAGGGGAGAGGAGCTTTAGAGAGTGCCACCCTTGATAATCTGCAAAAGTTGCAATAACACTGCATCTGTGCCGTTGGTATACTCCTCTGCCACGTATGGGATGAAAATATCGGGGTGGAGTGTATCATCGATAGCATTTGAGTACTCATCATATTTAACGGTGCAGATGCCCGATGGAGATATATTGGTGCCAGCAAATTTGCCATTTATATTGAGTGTCTCGCCAAAACTTAGAGCACCTCTACGCAGAGGCTCACCACAGATAGTAGCCATATCATTGTAATCCAATAGATTGACAAACATAGCCGCTGTCGAGGATGTGTCCTTGCTGGCAAGAATGTAGTAGTTCATTCCATCGATATACAGCTCGGGGTTGAGTGGAATCTCTTTATGGAATTGGTCATTAGGGAACTCCACATTCATACCTATCATATCCTCCGAAGCAAAGTCGTAATCGAGTGTAAATTCCGATACACGCAATTTTTGTCCCTTGCCAATTTGAATACTTTGCTTGTCTGTGAAGATAGAGAGTAGCTCGTCGAAATTGCTGCCATACCCTCCCGGATTCTCTCTAACATCTATTATGATATTCTCGATACCCTGCTCTTTAAACTGCTCTATCGCACCACGAAGGCGTTTAATTAGGTGCGAGTTGTTGTAGAAAAACTCCTTGATGCATATATATCCGCAGTTGTAGTCGCTATATGCCTGCACATTGTAGCTATCCTTAACAAACATTTTGGAGGGTTTAAAACCCTCAGTTGATATTGTGATTGGTTTGCCATTACGGATAATCTCCACATCAAAATTGGCGGTAACGACCATCCACCAATCGTGGTTCAACATCAAATTAAATGGTGTAGTGAACCTATCTTCGTAGTAGTTGTATTTTAGGTAATCCCTTGACGATACGCCATTTATCGATGTTACGATGTCGCCCGATTGAAATTGAGGGTCAAGCGATTTGTATATTATCAGAGAGTCGTTAATGTTGCATAGCGTTAAGGGCAGTTGCCTCTGTTTTTTTATGATATATTTGTATATCGCCATCGACTCCTTATCTGACGGTGCATCAATTACTTGATTAATCCTAAAGTGTGGATCTATCGAGTGAGCCCACCCAAAAATCGGTTGCAAGATATAGATAATGTCACGACGAGAGTATGTGTCGGTGTCAAATTGTGCAATACGCCTCTGTACTTCAACTCTTAGGCTATCCTTTAGTTTACCCTTGTATAGGTCGCCTAACAGTGGGTGCACTTTGAATGCACCATTGGCCATATTCTCACACGAATCAACGAGCGTCACCTTAACATCGTAGCAGGTGACAGGTCGATTAGCAAGCTCAACAATAGGTTTTTCAATAAAGTACCCTCCTTTAACATCTTCATTTGTTTGAGCCGCCAAAATAAAGTTTGCACATAACACCATCAACAACGACAAAATAACACTCTTTTTACACATAATCTATCTAAATTTAGGTTTAAAATCAAGCAAATATGCTTTTAAACGTTTTTTTATTTGGATTATTGTTTTGGCAAGGAGCTTTAGAGGGTATTGTTATCTATTGCAAAGTACACAGTGATTAAACTATACGTAGGTATTTGCCTTTTGGTAAAAGGGATAAAACCTTAACAATGCAGTAGGAGCCGATAAGGCATAAAATTGAGTACACTCCAATTTTTAGGGGTGTACTTTCGATAAAGCTAAGGTGTGCATTGATGAAGTTCAACACCAAAATATGAGATAGATAGATGCCGTATGATGCCTTAGCTACCTCTCTGATAATGATATTATTGAAATGACCACCTACACTCTTCATAATCACAAAGAGTCCAAATGATGCCAATATCACGTTGGGCGCACAAAATCGCCAAGCAATTTCATAGAGATATAGATCCCCTGAAGAGTAGAAATTGTTGAACCAAAGATAGCCAACAATCCACCCTGCAACAAAGCATATAGAGCCTATTGTCAGGCTCTTAGCTCTACTCCAGTCGATGAATTGCCTAATATAGTATGCCAAAACTACATAGCCGATGTATCCTGAGAAGTTCCAAAAGGTAGAAAATTCGTTCCATTTGCACTCCCCAAAGATGCTGATCCACTCATTTGTGTCGGCAAAGTACTTTAGGTAGTGGTGAAACGATGCGACGAACCAAATGGCAATGAATATCTGAACTTCACGTTTAGTTGCCGATTTTAACCAAGCCGAGATGATGGGGATAAAGAGCACGACACCCACAAACATATAGATATACCAAAGGTGCCCGTCGTTGAACATATATGGAATGCGAAGTAGTCGTGTGGCAATCTCCTCAGTTGCAAAAGCGCCCCATAGAGCAGGCAAAGTGGCGTAAATGATAGACCAAAAGAGAAATGGAGTCAAAATCTTTGGGAGTCTATTTTTGTAGAAGAGCTCCATCCGCTCCTTTGTGGGCACCAATAGATATGCTGAAATCATCACGAATATTGGTACAGAAACCCTCAAAGCACTATCAATGAACCCCGCCCAAAATATCTCACTGTCAGTGAATTGACGTGTGCCAATATAGAAAAATTCGCAAGCGTGCACAATCAAGACCATAAAGATTGCTGCAGCTCGTGTTGTGTCGATGAACGCAACTCTATTTTGTGTTAAATTATCATCTTTCTCCATATTTCCCAATCTCTAAGTTTGCAATTTTGCAGGGACAAAGATATGAAAATTATTGTAAAGTAAACCCTTCTTTTTGTAGGGGTGAACGGTTATAACCGCTCCAACCCCTCCAAAGATTTTTTGATTTCACTATCGCTTGGCGTGTACTCCTTCAGGGCGCCTGCCAAGTGGTTTTCGTATGCGTGTAGGTCTACTATGCCGTGCCCCGAGAGGTTGAAGAGTATGGTCTTCTCTTCGCCACTCTCTTTTGCTTGCAACGCCTCACGGATGGTTGCGGCGATTGCGTGTGTCGATTCTGGGGCGGGGATGATACCCTCGCTACGTGCAAAAAGCACACCTGCAGCAAGCGTTTCGTTTTGAGCTACGGATGTCGCCTCAATTAGCCCATCCTTCAGCAGCTGACTAACAACTGCCCCTGCTCCGTGATAGCGTAGTCCCCCTGCGTGGATGGCTGAGGGTTGGAAATCGTGCCCTAAAGTGTACATCGGAATTAAGGGTGTGAAGCCAGCGGTGTCGCCAAAATCGTAACATAACTCGCCACGTGTGAGCTTGGGGCAGCTCTCAGGCTCGACCGCCACGATGCGGATATTTTTGCCCTCTGTGAGGTTTTGGCGCAGGAACGGAAACCCCAACCCTGCAAAGTTGCTACCGCCACCAAAACATCCGATCACAACGTCGGGCTCGGCATCGGCCATCTGCATCTGTAGAATCGCCTCCTCGCCAATGATTGTCTGGTGCAGCACCACGTGGTTCAGCACGCTGCCCAAGCAATAGCGAGTCTCTGCGGGGCTCTGCATCGCCAGCTCGACAGCCTCCGAGATTGCCAAGCCCAGTGTGCCGTTGCAGGCGGGGTCTTTGGCGAGTGCGGCACGCCCTGCAGCGGTCATCTCGCTGGGCGATGGTGTGCAGGCAGCGCCATAGGTCTGCATCATCAGACGGCGATATGGCTTTTGGTCGTAGCTCACACGCACCATAAAGACCTGCAAATCAATGCCAAAGTGCTTGGCGGCGAACGACATAGCTACACCCCACTGCCCTGCACCCGTCTCGGTCGTGAGGCGCTTTACCCCCTGCTCGGCATTGTAGAAAGCCTGTGCAACGGCAGTGTTTGGCTTGTGTGAGCCTGCAGGCGATACGCTCTCGTTCTTGAAATATATCTTGGCAGGGGTGTCCAGCGCACGCTCCAACCCATAAGCTCGCACCAGCGGAGCAGGTCGCCATATCTTATATATATCACGCACTGGGTCGGGAATCTCGATGTAGCGCTCTTTGGAGAGCTCTTGGCGAGCCAACTCACGGGCAAAAATTGCGCTGAGCATCTCTTCTGTAACTGGCTCTTTTGTACCCGGATGCAGCATTGGCGCAGCTGCAGTGGGCATATCTGCCACAATGTTATACCACGCACATGGCATCATCTCTTCGGGAAGGATAAATTTCTTTGATTTCATCTTGAATATAATATTAATAGTTGTATGCAAAAAAAGACCCACTGTCTACTCTTCGTAAACAATGGGTCTTGGTATCTGTCAATATAATAGTCTGAACTATACACACACGTCTTTACCACTCACTTGCCTACGAAGGGAAATTGAGCGCCACCACCACGACTGTATGTTAAAACTGTGCATCATATTTTGATTTTCTAAATGCAAATATATTAAATAAAATCAATATCTCCAAATTTTTTGAGGAATTTTTGTTTGTAAAATATTAGTGATGCGTTAAAAGCTCCTACCTCGTCATTGCGGACTTGATCCGCAATGACGAAAACTGAATTTTACAATCAAATCGTTTACTATAAATAACTACACAAGTTGTTATTAATCATCATATTATGTAAATAAAATAAAACTTAATGCATCACTACTGTTTGTAAAATAAACGAGGTTATAAATTTTTCAATAAAATTATTAGCCAAATAATCACTCCAACAGCCCATAAGCACGTGAAAAACACCATTATGTTTTTGATTGTTTTAATGTCTGCCTGCATTGGATTTATTTGTGTAGGATTTGCTCGTTCATCTCTCGTATTTGAATAGTATTTGCATAATTCTGCATACTCTTCGTCTGTTATATCAATAGGAGCGTCAGTAATTTTATAATATGCTTTTTTCTCATCGTCGTAAATAAAATTATCTGTATGTGATTTAGGTTTACTTTTGTAGTAAACTTTCACTTTTCGTGTTTCATCAATAAGTCCCAATGAAATTAGATATTCACCTCTTTTGACTTGTTCTTTCTTCTTTGCGCTTTGCAATAACTCTTCTACTTTTGGGTTCATAATTTTTAGTTTTAATAGTTTATTATAAAAAATGCGTGGTCAATACTCAACTGCTGAAAGGTACGACCAAGCACCACGCCACAATAAGTAAAGCCCACGCAAAGCGCAGGCGTTTAACAAATTGTTTTTTTGTGGCTCTTTAAATTGGTCGTTTTTTCAGCACAAAACAATAACAAAACGCTATTTTCGGCAATTTTCTCGCTGCCTATTTCTGCAAAGATAAGAAAAATATCCAATATTGTTGTATGAAATATTGAGATTTTTGTTGTTTTCTAATCTTTTGTTAAATAGTATACTTTTAGTACACCGCAATAAAAATATAATCCCTCAAAATCAAGTGATTAAGAGGGATTTTGGTGCTCGGTGCAAAATGCTCCTATTGCACCGTTAAAGAATAAAAGAGAACCGCTAAAGCAATTCTCTATCATTCTTTTTCGGTACTCGGAGCTTTGGCAATCTCCTATAAAACCGTTAAGTCCCCAACTCCTTGCGAAGTTGAGGACTTTACAATTTTAAGTACTCGGAGCGGGA